>NZ_JAQPCH010000004.1:0-297912 GCF_028464205.1 Maribacter sp. PR66 | reverse complement strand
ATTGATTGATTGATGAATTCCGGATTAATGGGTATGGTTTCTAACCTCGGCCCATTGCACGCGTTTACTGTTTCTAAAATTGCTAAAGAAGGAATGTCTTCTAGCTTCCGTAGGTGATTGTCTGATAAAAGTTCTCATGTTGTTCGTTTTTTTATGTCCCGAAATGAATCGGGATCTGATTGATGATTTATTGATTGATTGATGAATTCCGGATTAATGGGTATGGTTTCTAACCTCGGCCCATTGCACGCGTTTACTGTTTCTAAAATTGCTAAAGAAGGAATGTCTTCTGGCTTCCGTGGGTGATTGTCTGATAAAGGTTCTCATGTTCTTCGTTTTTTATCCCAATATGTATCGGGTTGATTAATTTATTTTCTAACTACTAATTGATAATTGCTGTTATATCTAGGAGACGAAGATGGATTATATTTGTTACAGTACTATGTAATAAAAGGTACTATTTAATATAAATATTTTAATTAAAATATTGAAAATCAATCAAATAAAATAAATGTTAAAAATATGCTAAACTAAATTCAGGGTTGTAATTGGACCTTTAAGAACTAAAACTTAATACCGAAATTATTATAAAACATATGCTATCTTTGGGGTAGTTTAAAGAAAAGTTAGGAATCTTGCTCCGACCAATAATTGGAATCTTTCTCTCAACCCTAGAGATGAAATTTTGTAAAAGGCTACTCAAACTTCTGTTCTTTCTTTATTAAAAATTAAATAGCAACTTAAAAATCGCGAATGGCAAAATCACAGCAAACCTTCAATAAAACAGAAAAAGTAAAAAAGAGATTAAAAAAGAGAGAAGAGAAGCAGAAAAAGAAAGAGGCGCGCAAACAAGCTTCAAAAGAAAGCGGGTCTTCCGGAATACCCATTGCTTATGTTGATTTCAACGGAAATTTGGTGGATACGCCGCCAGATCCAACAATGAAGGTAGAGATAGATGCAGAAGATATTGTGCTGGGAATACCAAAAAAGGAAGAAAGCGATACCGAGGAATTTGATCCAGTCAGAAATGGTAAGGTTTCTTTCTTTGACTCTTCAAAAGGTTTTGGATTTATTATTGATTCCGAAAATAATGAGAAGTACTTTGTGCATGTAAGTGGCCTCATTGATGAAATATTTGAAAACGACAAGGTTTCCTTTGAACTTGAAAAGGGAATGAAGGGTATGAACGCTGTTAGGGTCAAGAAAATCTAATTACCTTGAATATTTATAGAACCCAATGACCTTACTTAAGCGTAATACGGGACTTATTTTACTTGCTTTTTTTGCCATTTACGTTATTTGGGGCAGTACGTATCTTTTAAATAAAATTGCGGTTACGGAACTGCCGGCATTCATGTTGGCAGGTATACGTTTCATTACGGCGGGCAGTCTTATTTTTTTAATTGCCAAATTTTTAAAAATTCCTTTGGTAGTTACAAAGCGCCAGTTGGGTAACTCCATCATAGCCGGTTTTCTATTTTTGACCTTTGGCAACGGTGTAGTCGTGTGGGCATTGAAATTCGTGGATAGTGGCTTTGCCGCCCTTGAGATATCCGCCCAACCACTCGTGGTATTATTGCTGATGCGAATACTACAGAATAAAAGAATTCAACCCATGTCCTTTATAGGGGTAGGATTGGGCATGATAGGCATATATCTTTTGGTGAGCCAAAAACAAATCATTTCACAGGACGGTGCGCTTCTAGGAATGATACTTATATTTTTCTGTATGATCAGTTGGGCCTACGGCAGTCTTTTTGTGGGAAAGGCGGATCTGCCGCCCAATTACTTCGTAAATACCGGATACCAAATGGTAACCGGGGGAATACAACTGTTTTTGATCAGCGCACTTATTGGGGAGGAGTGGATTTCTCCTGTTGATTGGAGTGTGCCCGTAAAATGGTCTATGCTTTTGTTGATCTTGCTGGGCAGTATTGTAGCTTTTACGGCTTTTAACTATCTGCTCAAAGTGGTGTCCCCAGAAAAAGTAGCAACTTCCACCTATGTTAATCCGATCATTGCCATGATTTTGGGTTGGTATTTTTTAAAGGAGGAGATTACCTTACAATCCGTCATTGCGGCCCTGATTTTGCTTACCGGGGTCTATTTTATTAATACGAAAAAACGAATCACCCTGTTTTCAAGGTTTACCTCTAAGAAGTTGGGCTGATAAATCAGCTATTGTTTCCACCGAACCTTCTTGCATGCCTTCCAATAAAATGGAACCTACCCGTACACGAATGAGTCGCACTGTAGGATAACCCACTGCAGCCGTCATTTTTCGAATTTGCCGAAACTTTCCTTCGGTCAGAATTATTTTAATCCATGATGTAGGGCGGTGAAGTCTGATTCGTAATTTTGGATCGGCATCGGGCAGGGTAGGGGCTTCCTCTAATTTTTCCACCCTACAAGGTTTGGTGGTATAGCTTTTCCCAAATAGTCCGATAGTGACACCAGCCTCAAGCTTTTTAATGGAAAGGGAATCTATGCTACCGTCCAATTGTGCCCAGTATTCTTTTTCGATTGCGCCGCTATTGATGGTATCGGCTAATTTTCCATCGGTAGTAAGCAATAACAGCCCTTCGGATTTTTCGTCCAAACGACCAATGGGCATGGTACCTTCGGGAAAATCATAGAGTTCGGTCAGGAACCTCTTGTTCCGTATTTGTCTTGCTTCACCCGATGTCATCTGACTCAAAAAACCAACGGGTTTGTACATTTTAAAATGGGAATGGACATCCATCTGAACGGGAATTGGTTTAGCATCAATTGGTCGGAAAGATACCCTTTTTATCGCATGGATTAGCATTCGGCCATAGAAGACCGTACCTTTGCAACCTTCAAAAGAAAAGGAGTACATGTAAGAGACCGTATACGAGTTACAGGAGAAAAAGACGGATAAAGAGCTGTATAGCTATCAGCAGGGAGCCATCCAACAAATTTTTGAAAAGTTTGACAACGAACGTGAGGATTACCATCTTTTGTACCAATTGCCTACAGGTGGTGGTAAAACGGTCATCTTTTCGGAAATCGTCCGTCAGTATTTAAAAAACCATTCCAAAAAGGTATTGGTCATGACCCACAGGGTGGAGCTTTGCAACCAGACCTCGGACATGCTTACTAGTTTTGGCGTGGTGAATAAAGTGGTCAATAGCAAGGCAAATTTGGACGATCAGGAAAAGTACAGCTGTTATGTGGCCATGGTGGAGACCTTGAACAACCGCTTGAACGATGATAAATTGGATATTTCTGATGTCGGTCTGGTCATCATCGACGAGGCCCATTACAACTCTTTTACCAAACTGTTCAAATTCTTTGAGAATTCCTTTATTTTGGGGGTTACGGCAACGCCGTTAAGTTCCAACAAGGAAACTCCCATGAACGGCAATTACGATGAGTTGATACCCGGGGAGTCCATAGAAAATCTAATAGAGAACGATTTTTTGGCCCGTGCCGAAACCTATCACTATGACATGGGGCTTACCTCCTTGGAGGTGGGGTCCAACGGGGATTATACCGTAAAATCTTCTGCCGACCTGTATACGAGTCCGGCCATGTTGAGCAAACTTTTGGAAGCCTATACCAAACATTCCAAGGATAAAAAGACGCTGATATTCAATAATGGTATAGAAACTTCCATTCAGGTCTACTATACGTTCAGAAATGCCGGATTGCCCATCATGCACCTAGACAATACCGCTACAAAAAAGCAGCGAAAGCAGATTTTAAAGTGGTTCAAGGAAACCCCAAATGCCATATTGACCTCGGTAAGTATCTTGACCACGGGGTTTGATGAGCCTACGATCGAGAGTATCATCCTTAACAGGGCTACAAAATCCCTGACCTTATACTACCAAATGATCGGAAGGGGTTCCCGTGTACTGAACAACAAATCTAAATTCACGGTCATCGATTTGGGTAATAATTTATACCGATTTGGACCATGGGGCGCAGATTTGGATTGGGAGGCTATTTTCAAGTCGCCCAATTATTACATGGACAGGATCCGTGATGATGAGGATATCGAGGCCGGTTTCAAGCACGACCTATCCGAGGACATAAAGGAGGAGTTCAAAAACTCCAATGAAACCTATTTCGATATCCGCGAAACCTATGAACAAGCTACATTGGCTGGCGAGTCCTCCAAGGTGGTTCTGGAGCGTTCCATAGAGCAGCATGCCTATATCTGTATAGAAAACAGCGAGGATGTCTATGATGCCCTGGCCTTAGCCAAATTGTTGAAGGAGGATATTGACAATCGTATCCATGTCTACGCCAAGTGTATCAGTAAAAGTACCCATAATTTCCTGAGTTGGTTGAAGGATGACTATCAAAAGAAATTGAATGCATATCTGCGGGAAAATTTTGATTCGGTCTACGAGAATATTAACGGGCATCCGCCGGAGGAGTAGCATTTAGGTTTATCTTATTATCTCCTTACTAAATCGCCCATTACTTTTCCTATTTTTACCATATGGAAAAGAAATCGACTAAAATCGCCATTATTGGCGCAGGGGTCAGTGGTTTGATTGCTGCCATTACCTTGGAAAAGGAAGGGTATTCCCCCACTATTTATGAATCCACGGAGCGTATTGGCGGACGTGTAAAAACGGACATCGTTGATGGATATCAATTGGACCATGGTTTTCAGGTTTTGTTGGATGCCTATCCCATGGCCCAGAAATACCTGGACTACGAAGCATTGGAACTCCAAAGATTCTTGCCAGGAGCCCATGTCTTTCATAAAGGAAAGGCGTCCGTTATTGGAGATCCTCTTCGGGAGCTTGGCCTTTTGTTTCCTACATTGGCCTCCAATGTGGGAACCTTGGGCGATAAGATAAAGGTCTTCATTTTAAATAGGGAACTGAAAACAAAAGCACTGGAGGAACTTTTTAGGGAACCGGAAACTTCAACACTCCAGTTTTTAAAGGCCTACGGTTTTTCCGAAGGAATTATCACCAAGTTTTTCAAACCCTTCTTTTCCGGTATTTTTTTGGAGCCGCATTTGTCCACATCCTCTAGAATGTTCCAGTTCGTTTATAAAATGTTCGCATCGGGATTGGCCGTATTGCCCAAAGGGGGTATCGCTGCCATTCCTGATCAATTGCAAAAGCAGTTGGGGCAGACGAAATTCTTGTTCAACGCGTCGGTCGAAAAATGTATGGACGACACCATTACCTTTTCGAACGGTACCTCTGTTTTTGCGGATTACACGATCATTGCTACGGACGCTTCCCCCTTGATTCCCAATTTACGTAAGCAGCAGTTGGATTGGCATGAATCGGATACCTTGTATTTTACATCCAAAGAGCGCGCTATAGATAAACCCCTGATCGGTCTGATCGCGGATGAAGAGGCATTGATCAATAATATTTTCTACCATACTTCCCTGGAAACGGCTCAAAAAGGGGCATCGGAATTGCTTTCGGTTACCGTTGTGAAAAATCATGATTTATCCGAATATCAACTCGTCCAAAAAGTGAAAGAGGATCTAAAGAAATTTTGTGGAATTACCACCGACCAATACCTGAAGCACTATCCGATAAAAAGGGCACTGCCACAATTGAAAGACATTAGGTACACCTTGATGCCTTCTGAAACCCGACTAACGGAAAACGTGTTTTTGGCCGGTGACTATTTGCTCAATGGATCTCTGAACGCCGCCATGCTTTCTGGGGAAATGGCCGCTAAAGGGGTATTGGAAGTTCTGGAAAAGCGCAACTGATCAATTGTTCAGCCAATAGGTAAACTTCAATGTCAAGCCCCAATTGCGGGTTTCAAAAGGTGTTACGAAATAGTTGTTGGTATACACTAGGAACAAATCTGAAGCTGGACTATAACGCCACTGAAACCTGGAATTTAGGTTCATATTGCCTGTTTGCTCGTTGTATTGGACCAAATTGGCAAAAAATATTTTATTGGTAAAGGTAATATCCGCCTCCGCACCGATCAACCAAAATTCGTTGGTGTTCCACGGTGCTGGTAAATCGATGTGGTTGTAGTTTAAATTCGCGCTTAAGCTTACGTAGGGCTGAAATCGGTATCCCAGCTCCGTCGTCAGGCTTGTGCGCTTTCCATCCTGGTAATAGCCTCCCACACGGCCTCCTAAGGAATAGGTGAAAAGGCTTTGGGGCTTGGATTGGTATTCCCAACCAAAGGCGTTCCATTGATGTTTCGTGCCCGTTGCCAATTCTGCAATGCCCAATCGGGTGGGATCAAAGGGGGCCAACAGTTCCACATAATCATCGGATAGAAAGAAAAACGCATTGCTACGGTTCCTAAAATCAAAACGATAGAGCATATAGGCCAGATGGTCCGTTTCACGGAATGCTTCGTTAAAAAACCACGTGACGTTCAATTCCGGTCCATGACTCACAATGGGACCCGCTTTCGGGAAGAACAGATGGCCCAATTTCCCCGTGAAATTGACATAGTTTCTTCTGGGTACAAAACCCACCTCTGCCGTATAATCGTTACTTACCCATTCCTGCTGTAAACGCCAGTTCCATTTTCTACTACTGTATTCCAAATGTGCCCCTTGGGCAATGCCGCGGCCACTTTCATCCGGGGCAAGCGACTTCAGTATAAAGGCCTTGCCGTTCCAAATGTTGTTGGAGGAAGCCAGATTGTATTCCATGCCCAGATTCCGATTGTATTTTGCATATTGGGCGTTTATGGAATCGTTTTCTGAGGGATAATTGATGGACTGCTTGTTCACGACCATAAGCCCGATGTTGCTTCGACCAAAGACCTTACGCTGTAAGGAAAGCACTCCAAAATTTTGACTGGGCAAGCCGGTTTCATCCACAGCGGCTGTTTGCATGTCCATAAGGCCCATGCGCCACTTTTCATTGAGGTTTCCACTAACACGGGCACCGGCCTGAATGGGCACCCCTAGTCCGATTCTTCTCGAAAAGAAGGGCCGTATGGTCTCATACCCAAAATTGGCAAAAAGATCCCCGTTCTCCAGAAAAAACTGTCGTCTTTCGGGGAAGAAAAGCTCAAATCTGTCCAAATTGGTAATTTGTCGGTCTACCTCCACTTGCGAAAAATCTGGATTTACGGTAAGGTCCAGATTCAGGGAGGAAGTGAGACTGAACTTTATATCACCCCCAATTTTTCCTATAGTTTTGGTACCCTCGTTGGCTTCCAAATCCCGATTCACCTCTCCCAATAAATAGGGGATAATTGAAAAGTTGGTGCCTGGGGCCGGTGGGGGTGCATCCCAGACCAAGGTTCCCGTGTAGGCCAGTGCGGCCGTTGGAAACTGTCTGGGAATGGGGGTCCAGCTGGATTTTTCACTGGATTTGAGGTCTAGCCGACTAAAATTAATGCCCCATTCCGTTACACCGGCCTCATAGCGAATGGACTTAAAGGGAACGGCCATCTCAAAAACCCATTTGTCATCGTCACGGGTCACCTCAGAAATCCACTTGCTGTCCCAGTTCAAGTCGATTCGAGAACCATCGAACATAGTACCGTCCCATTGTGCGCCAAAAGCATTGGAACCAAAGGAAAAGCCCGTGGTTTGATTATTGAAAGGGTCCAAAAACAGCAAAAAATTGTCGTTTCTACCAAAGGAGAAATCCCGGCGGAGCGATTCTACAAAGTAATTGGCTTCGGTGGCATTGTAAAAGGTGGCCAACAGATAGAGGTTTTTATCGTCATAGGTCATTTTTATGGCAGATTGTTCGGTGGCCAGTCCGTCATCCATAGGAAGTACCCTAAAAAAGTCCTTGGCGACTTCGGCATCCTGCCACGCGACGTCATCACCAATACCATCGATTTTTACGGGGTGGTTCGTCTTTTTAATGTGTAAACGATAGTCGGTGTTCTTTTTTTGTGCGGTTACTAAGTGGACGAAAAGAAATAGGCACACAATGGTGCATAGGTAATTCTTCATTTGTTAATTTGGTAATCGAGAAATCCTTCCGATAATTATCTCGAATTTTTAGGTTGTTTTTTATGAATCCCACGTTGGCTCATGCGGGGGATATTTCTATTGGCGGTGCAACTTACTCAAATTTTAGGAGTCTATTTTTTCCATACCGCAAAAAAGAAGCTAAAATTCATGTAAATCATCGGTTTGGATTCATAAAATGCATTTTCGACTATCGGTCTAACAAAGATTGAAAAGTCTTAAATAGTGCTCCTTTGTAGTTTGTTATTATTTCCGATACTAATTTAGGTATTAGAGTTAATGATTATCCTTTGTTTGAAGGATATTTGAAGAAATCCATTATTTATTCAAAACTGATTATGAGCGAAAAAGCATTGTTAAAACCATATAACAAAGGAAATTTTACGTTAAGAAATAGGGTGGTCATGGCCCCCATGACCCGAAGTAGGGCCGCGAACGAGGCCAAAAAACCGGAAGAAGGCCTACATGATATTTATTATCAGCAAAGAGCTTCGGCCGGACTCATAATCACTGAGGGGTCACAAGTGTCCGAAGAAGCGGTTGGCTACATAAATACACCTGGAATACACACTGAAGAGCAGTTAGAGGGTTGGAAACAGGTAACCGAGGCAGTTCATGAAAAAAACGGTACCATCTTCATTCAGTTATGGCATGTGGGTAGAATGTCCCATCCAGATTTTCACGATGGGGATTTGCCTTTAGCTCCGTCCGCCATCAACCCAGAGGCAAAATCTTATACCCCAGAAGGTTTTAAGGATACGGTCATACCAAAGGCAATGACCAAAGAAGATATTGCCAGGACAATCGAGGATTTTAAAAATGCAGCCCAAAATGCGGTTAAGGCGGGATTTGATGGCGTTGAGATCCACTCTTCAAACGGGTATCTTTTTCATCAATTTTTTAATGCAACCTCGAACACAAGAACGGACGAATATGGTGGTAGTATTGAAAATAGGGCACGATTCTTTTTTGAAGTTTTGGATGAAGTCAAAAAAGTTATTCCAGAATCAAAAATTGGCGCACGCTTCAATCCTTCTTTAAATGGAATGTTTGGAATGACTATGGATGAGGAAACCATTCCAACTTTTGAGTTTATCATTAAAAAATTGGATCATGAATATGACCTTGCTTATATACATCTTTCGGAACCTTTTAATGATGTATCAAAAATCCCATTTGCGGTTGAGAACATAGCGGAACATTTTAGACCCATGTATAAGGGTACCCTTATAATCAATGGAGGTTTTGATCAGGACTCTGGTAATAAGGTCATAGAAAACGGGCATGCCGACTTGGTTTCTTTTGGGAAATTGTATGTGTCCAACCCCGATTTAGTCGAACGCTTTAAAAATGATTGGGAACTGGCCGACTGGGATGAAGACACTTTTTACACTCCAGGTACCGAGGGTTATATAGACTATGATACCCACAAGAAAGAAGAGTCGGTTCAGTAAAGACTGAATTAATCATTAATAATAAAAATAAGATAAAATGAATTTTACAAGAAATGCGAAAGCACAATGGAAAGGGAGTGGAAAAGAAGGACACGGAACCTTAACTACGGATAGTACCGTTTTGGAAAATACCCAATACTCCTTCAATACGAGATTTGAGGATGGAAAAGGTACCAATCCGGAAGAACTCATTGGAGCGGCACACGCGGGTTGTTTTGCCATGCAACTGAGTTTTTTGCTTGGTGAGGCTGATTATACACCCAATACGCTAGACGTAAGCGCCAAGGTATCCTTTAAAGATGGCGAGATTGTAAAAGTGACCTTGGATCTTAAAGGTGATGTACCGGAAATTGAAGCTTCGGAATTTAAAGAAATTGCTACGAAGGCAAAAAATGTGTGTCCCATTTCCAAATTATTGGATACGGAAATCGTACTAAATGCCAGTTTAGCATAGAAATAAAAAACACATTGCAAAGAAAAAGCAGCCTAGATGGCTGCTTTTTTATATCGTTAATTCAAAAGCCTATCTGATATGGTCCTTGTTCCGTTCCAAATCCTCATTTCCTGAACCTCCCTGACTGTACAATTGATTTTCTTCGTCCTTAACCGTTTTCTTGGTTCTGTCTTTTGGTAAATCCCGACCCGGAACATCCAAATCAGAACCTGCAAAATCCACGTCTTTTTCCCTTTCCTGTAATTGTTGGTCATCTCCTTGATCGGTTCTCGAATTTTTTGTTTTTTCGCCCAAAGCGTTCAAATCCTCTTTTGTAATATCTGAATTGTAGGTTTTTTCTTTTTGATTACTCATATTCTAAAATTTAGATTAATAATGCTCCGATAAGGTAATAGTTTTATAATCCTGGGATTGACTTAAATCCAAGATAAATATGCTGTTTTCAAACACTGGCTAGTTATTTTTTTATTCAGGATTTGAGCTAATAATTACACTATTTCGGGTAAGGTTCATACTTCTTTCCGATTATCTTACCATAAATGAAAAAGACACACACTATGGAAAATATATTAGTTGCCGGTGCCAATGGTACTACTGGCAAAAAAGTAGTTCAACTACTAAAAAAGTCTCAATATTTTAATCCTGTTGCCATGGTTCGTAAGAAGGAACAATTGGCGCAATTTGAAGACGACGGGATAGATACGGTTTTAGGTGATCTGGAGGAAGATATCACACATACCGTTGCAAATATTGATAAAGTCATTTTTGCCGCGGGCTCAGGAGGTGAAAAAGTTGTAGCTGTAGACCAAGAAGGAGCCAAGAGATTAATCGATGCATCCAGAAACGCTAACGTAAAAAGATTTGTAATGTTAAGTTCTATGGGGGCTGATAATCCAGAAACTACAGAAGATCTTAAAGAGTATTTACAAGCAAAACATAATGCGGACGAATACTTAAAATCTACGGATTTAAATTATATGATTGTTCGGCCCGGTTCATTGACGAATGATACGGGAACAGGAAAGATTAGTTTAAAAAGGCATTTTGAAAAGCATGGTTCCATTACCCGTGACGATGTGGCCCAAACCTTAGTTCATGCCTTACATGAAGATGCCGGTACGAACGAAACGTTTGAAATTTTGGAAGGTGATACCTTGATCGGAAAAGCGTTGGATTCGGTCTCCTAGATGATTTTTTACACGATTAAAATTTTTTAAGTACTTGATAATTAATTATTTAAATTGTTGAAAATCTTTAATTTACAATAACAAATCCCTCGATGAGGGTCTAATTTATAGAACTAAAAAAATAGAGCAAATAGAAAAAGACAAAAGAAGATGGCACATAAAATAAATATTCAAGATATAGGATTTATAAGACATAACGTACTCCAAATACAGACGGACAGACCTTCGGGATATGATTTTACACCGGGTCAGGCTTGCGAAATGTCCATTGACCAACCCAAATGGAAAGAAGAAAAACGACCCTTTACTTTTACCAGTTTGCCAGATGATGGTTTCTTACAGTTTACCATCAAAGTGTATCCGGACCACGATGGAGTTACCGATCAATTACAGACATTGGAACAGGGAGATTCGCTGTTGATAAGTGATTCGTGGGGGGCAATTTCCTATCAAGGACCTGGAATTTTCTTGGCCGGTGGGGCAGGAGTTACCCCATTTATCGCAATTATCAAGGATTTGGCCAGAAAAGGAAATTTAGAAGGCAACAAATTGATCTTTGGTAATCAAAGGGAGCGTGATATTATTCTTCAATCCGATTTTGAAAGGTGGCTGGGAAAAGATTTTATCAATATACTTTCCGATGAACATAGCAGCAAGTTTCCCCATGGTAACATAGACAAGGAATTTATTAAAAACCACACCGAGAATCTTGACAAAAAGTTTTACCTCTGCGGACCACCTCCAATGATGGATAGTGTGTATAATGCCTTGTTGGAATTGGATGTTCCAAAAAAGAATATTATTACAGAAGATTTTGATTGAACGAAGAATAATCGCATCGAAAAAGGAATTCACGTTTTAATAATAGCATGTGGAAACAGTAACCGGTGAGAACAAATAATTTTTTTTGAATTGGGCAATTTGAAGGATTGGCACTTTCAAAAAACCAAAATTAAAAGCTAAAAACCGAACAGGTTTTTAGCTTTTGATTTTTAAACCTTTCGGGAGGATAATCCCTTTTCTTAGCAATGGGAATGATTGAAAATTTTTCAATATGTAAGGATGCTTCAGTATCTTAGCGGCAAACTGATATACAATGAAAAACAAAATATCACTTTTAAAAATTTTCTGTGCCGCTGCACTGGCATTCAGCATATTTTCCTGTAAGGAAAACAAGAAGGAAGAAAGCGCTGATGTCAAGGAGGAAGTACCCATGGATAGTACGGACTTGGCATTATTGGATTTGAATTTACCCGATGGTTTTGAGATAAAGGTATATGCCAGGGGAGTGGATGGTGCACGTTCCATGGCCATGGGACCTGACGGGACACTGTTTGTCGGAACCAGAAACGAGAACACCGTATACGCTATACAGGACAAAGATGGGGACTATAAAGCCGAAACGGTCATGGTGCTCGATACTATGGAGGTTCCCAACGGAATTGCCATGCGAAACGGAGACCTGTATGTTGCCCAGGTAGGTAGTTTATGGAAATATCCCAATATTGAAAGCCAGTTGGGTGGTACATTGAACAAGGAATTGGTCTATGATGATTATCCAACGGAATTCCATCACGGTTGGAAATATATTGCCTTTGGACCCGATGATAAATTATACGTTCCTGTGGGTGCCCCCTGCAATATTTGTGATTCGACCGTGGTAGACGAACGTTTTGCCACCATCACCAGAATGGACCCTGACGGAAGTAACCGTGAAATTTACGCCCACGGCGTACGGAATTCCGTAGGCTTTACTTGGGATGATAAAGGTGAGATGTGGTTTACGGACAATGGCAGGGATATGTTGGGCGATGATGTTCCTCCTTGTGAACTGAACCATATTACCGAGGCTGGTCAGCATTTTGGTTATCCTTTCTGTCACGGAGGTACAGTAAAAGACCCGGAATTTGGTGATCAACGTCCTTGTTCGGATTTTGTGCCACCTGCTAAAGCTTTGGGAGCACATGTGGCACCCTTGGCGGTGAAATTTAAATCAGGAACTATGTTTCCAGCATCTTACAATGGAAAAGCGTTTATCGCCGAGCATGGTTCCTGGAACAGAAGTAAAAAGGTAGGTTATAGAATTATGCTGGCCGATATAGAAAATGGTGAAGTTAAGGGTACGGAGCCCTTCATCGATGGTTGGTTGAATGACGAGACCCAGAAAGTAACGGGCAGACCCGTTGATTTACTGTGGATGAAAGACGGGTCTTTGTTGATATCCGATGATTATGGAGACGCCATTTACAGGGTTACGTATTCCGATACCCAAGTAGCTTCCAACTAATCATGGCCCAGTTTCCTGAAAAAGTATATCTGAACGGAGAAATCATACCTTCTGAAAAAGCCCAAATATCGGTCTTTGACAGAGGGTTTATTTTTGGCGATGGCATCTATGAGGCCATGGCCCAGATCAATGGAGCTTTTTTTTACGGGGAGGCACATCTGGCTCGGCTTGCAGAGGGGCTTTCAAAAATCAATATTCGGTATGATGTCGGCCAAATACCTGAGGAAGTCAACAAATTGCTGGCAGCTACAAACCTTATTGGAAAGGACTGTTTCCTGTATATTCAAATAACTCGGGGTGTTGCCCCCAGACAGCATTCCTTTCCAAAAGACATAAGGCCTACGGTTTTTATGTATGCACTTCCTAAGGTGTTGCCCGATATCAATACCCTGCATGCAAATGTGATTACCCGGGAAGATTTCAGGTGGTCAAGATGCGATATTAAAATGACCTCTCTATTGGGTAACGTGATGCTCAACGAAGAGGCCATGCAGCACGAATGCTATGAAACGGTGTTATACCGAAGCGGCATGGTTACGGAAGCTTCGCATTGCAATGTTTTTTTCGTGAAAGATAGAGTTGTGTATACACATCCGGCCAATGAATTTATTTTAAATGGAATCACCCGTTTGGTAGTGGTTCAGCTTTGCCAAGAATTGGGGTTGGAATTGTGTGAGGAGGCCGTTGCCATCGACAGTATTCGTGAGATGGACGAGGCCTTCCTTACAGGTACGAGCACACAGATAGCTTCCATACGGCAAATGGATGACCATGTATATTATCAGAATAATAATGTCGGGCCCATTACAAAAATGCTGCAGGCAGCCTTCCTTCGTTTGAAAGCTATTGAAAGGTAGCAATGTATTCCTGGGGAGGGTTTTGTGAAATCAAGGAAATCGTTTATTTTCAAAGTCTAAACCGACTGAAAATGAAACGCATCCATCAAATTCTTCTCGCATTTTTGATTTTTCCCTTTGTAACCCTTACCGCGCAAAGTGATGGGCAGGGCACGTACACCTTACTAATTGATGCCTATGATTGGGGTCCGGCCGTTAACAAGATAATCGTACCCAAAGTTGAATCTGAAACACCCGCTGTTTTTGGAGATTATGAGGTGAAGGTTGTACGAAGCAAGGAAAATGTAGAAATGCGGGAGGGGGAAGCCCAAGGAACCAGGAATGTGTTATATGCCTATCCATCCAATGCAGATGGGGACCGCAGTGAGACTGGTGAATTTACGACATTGGTTCTCATGGTAGCACCTAACGACCCATTAAGTTCCCCAATCAAGTACTACCGTGGCCCCAATGGAAGGGCCAGCAACCAATGGATTGATTATGAATTGACCGTTACCCATGTACCTACGGGAACAACTTGGGACAAGGAGGGCAAAAGAATGATTCCCGACCTTGATATTTTTGATTTAACGGGAACTTTTAGCCATAAGGATATTGACCTTACCTATGGTAGTTTTAAACCCAAAGGCAGCGGAAGCCTTCCATTGATCATTTGGTTGCACGGGGGTGGGGAAGGTGGCACCGACCCAGGTATTCCCCTTATTGCCAACAAAGCTGTCAATTATTCTTCCGCTGAGATTCAGGAAATTTTTAAAGGGGCCTATGTACTGGCGCCCCAGACGCCCACTTTTTGGATGCAGAGTGAATCTGGGGAATATACCCGTGGCAATACCAATGATATTTACAATGAGACCTTGATGGCCTTGATCAAGGATTATGTAAGTAAAAACCCGGGAATCGATACGGATAGAATCTATATAGGTGGCTGTTCCAATGGGGGTTACATGAGTCTCAAACTCTTATTGAACCACCCTGATTATTTTGCAGCGGGCTACATTAGTGCGCTGGCCTATCACAATGAGTTCATCTCGGAGGCACAATTGAACAGCATCAAAAATATTCCTATATGGTTCGTGCATTCCAAGGACGATACCACAACCGTTCCCGAAAAAACCGTAGTACCCCTTTATGAAAGATTGGTGGCCGCTGGTGCACCCAACGTGCATTTATCCCTCTATGACCATGTAACCGATTTGAATGGTATGTATGGCGGGAAAGCTTATCATTTTCCAGGGCATTGGTCTTGGATCTATTCCCATGCCAATGATGCCGATTTTGATTATGATGGCAACCCGGTCCTTATCGACAGCAAGCCCGTTACCATTATGGAGTGGTTGGCACAACAGCACAAATAGAAATTTGAAGCATATCCCGATGGATTATCGGAATCTTTACATATCCTACCCCAAAGAATTTCGATAATCCTAAAATTCCATTTTGGAAATTGGTAAACTTGGAGTATTGCGTAACTTTAGGCAAAACCAACATTCAAATATCATTTTTCATGAAAAGGCTATTGCTATCCACTGTTTTCCTGTTTTTAGGACTTACCGTTTTTTCCCAAAACTTTGACGCTTTCCAATACCGCACGATCGGGCCCAACAGGGGAGGAAGGGTCACAACCGTGACGGGTACGCCCATGCTTCCGGGTACATTTTATTTGGGAGCTTCAGGTGCGGGTGTGTGGAAAACCGACGATTACGGGACCACTTGGAACAATGTTTCTGATGGATTTTTTAAGACACCCTCCATTGGCGCTATTGAAGTGGCCCAAAACGACCCGAATATCGTCTATGTGGGTACGGGTTCGGATGGTATTCGAAGTAATATTATCAACGGAAAAGGGGTCTATAAATCCATTGACGCTGGAAAAACCTGGACACATATCGGCTTGGTAAATGCCGGACAGATCGGTGCCGTTGAAATTGACCCGACCAATAGTAATATCGTTTGGGTAGCTGCCATAGGAAATGCTTTTAAACCCAACGAGGAACGGGGTATCTACAAAACTATGGATGGTGGAAATACCTGGGAAAAGGTCCTTTTCGTTTCCAATGAAACGGGCTTTGCCGATTTGGAACTGCTTCCCGGTAACCCGAATGTGGTGTACGCCGCGGCTTGGAAGGCACAAAGAACCCCGTGGACCATTATTTCCGGTGGAGATAATAAAGAGGGAGGTATCTACAAATCGGTCAACGGTGGCAAGGACTGGGTAAAATTGGAAGATGGACTGCCAAAAGGCCTCATTGGAAAAATTGACTTGGCCGTTTCCCCTACCGACTCCAGTATTCTGTACGCTGTAATTGAAGCACCGGGAAAGGAAGGAGGGGTCTATAAATCGGTAGATCAAGGAAAGACCTTTACCCAAACCTCCAGCAATGAGGGACTTGTAAACCGACCTTTTTACTATACCAACATTGAATTGGACCCCACTAACCCGGATATCGTTTACTCCAATGCAAATCCGCTATTAAAATCGGTTGATGGCGGAAAGACCTGGAAACGTATGAGCGTACCTCACGGTGATAACCATGATATTTGGTTAAACCCCAACAATCCCGATCTGTTGATCCAATGTAATGATGGTGGGGCGAACGTTTCCCACAATGGGGGAAAGACGTGGTCCACACAATTCAATCAGCCCACGGCCGAAATCTATCAGGTGGCCGTGGACGACCAGTATCCCTATTGGGTCTATGGGGCGCAACAGGACAATACCACCATAGCTATTCCCAGTTCGGCACCGACAGCCAGTGGTCCGCAGGGTACACAGATCATGATGGATGTGGGCGGCTGTGAAACCGGTCCAGCCATCCCAAAACCTGGCGATCCTAATGTGGTGTACAACAACTGTAAAGGTCGGTTTAGCGTATTTAACAAGCTTACGGGTACGGACCGCGAATACTCCATTGGAGCCTCAAATATCTATGGACACAATCCCAAGGACCTAAAATACAGGTTTCAAAGGGTGGCGCCCATCCACGTGTCCCCACATGATCCAAATGTGGTCTATATGGGCTCGCAATACCTTCATAAAACCAGAAATGATGGCCAAATTTGGGAAACGATTTCTCCCGATCTAACTGCCAATGAGGACGATAAACAGGTAATTTCCGGTAGTCCCATCACAAGGGACATCACCGGGGAGGAGTATTACAGTACGCTCTATTCCATCAGGGAGTCAAAAATAAAGGAAGGGCTTATCTGGACAGGTTCCAATGACGGCGTTATTTCTGTAACCCAAGATGGTGGACAGACATGGAGCGATGTCACCCCTAAGAAACTCCCTAACGGTGGAAGGGTAGAGTCCGTTGAACCTTCCCAATTCGACCCTGCCAAGGCCTATGTTGCCGTAGACCGACATTTACTGGGCGATGAAAAACCATATATATACAAAACGGAAGATTACGGAAAGAACTGGACGGTGTTGAGTACCGAGGCCAATGGAATTCCATCGGACCATACCACAAGGGTACTCAGGGAAGATCCTAAAACCCCTGGATTATTGTATTTGGGAACGGAATATGGGATGTTCATTTCATTCGATGACGGAAAAAGTTGGAAATCCTTTCAGCAAAACTTACCTATAACCCCCATTACCGATATTATCCTGCATCGCGGTGATTTGATATTGAGCACTATGGGACGCGGTTTTTGGATTTTGGACGATGTGAGTGCCATCAGGGATTCCAAAATAACAGCCTTAGGCGAGGAACCGGTACTTTTCAAACCGGAAGATACCTATCGCTATAGATCGCCATGGGGTTCCGGTGATTTCCCCAACTATCCATCCACCAGCGTAAGTATCGATTATTACCTACCGCAAGATTATAAAAATGGGGTAAGCATTGAAATACTTGATTCGGACCGAAATACGGTGGCGACCATCGTGAGTGATTCCACCCAGTTAAAATCCACCAAGGAATCGGTGGAGGATATGGGCTTGAGTATGGTCTTTGAGTATGTGGACACCAAATTGGAAACCAAGAAGGGTATCAATCGTTTTGCTTGGGACCTAAGGCAAAAAGGGGCCTGGAATTCCAACAAAAGCAGAAGTTATAAAAATGGCCCCATGGTTTTGCCGGGATCCTATACCGCCAAACTGACGGTGGACGGAAAATCTACCGAGCAAACCTTCGATATACTGATGGATCCCCGTTTGGAGCGGGAAGGGGTTTCCCAAGAAATGATACAGGAGCAGTTGGTCCTACAAAACAAGGTAAACGACCTTTTGTCCGAAGCGCGAAAATTCCAGGATTCCTTGGAAAAGAAAATCAAGGAAACCAAGGACAAAGCGGAGAAAGAAGCCCTAGAAAATGTATTAAAATCCATCAAAAACGATGACGGGGCCTATCCGCAACAGATGATGGTCGCCCAGATTTCCTATCTGTCCAACATCCTAGGTGGGTCCGATAAAAAACCGGGCAATGAAGAAGTACAAAGATTCAAGGAGTTGCAGCAACAGTTTCAAGCCGTGAAACAAAAAGTGAATCTATAAACTGTTTGAATGTTCAAGTAAGCAACCTTTGCCATGTCGCACCGAAGAAAATTTCTAAAACAAGGGGCTTTGGCCTTGCTTTCGGCCCCATTGCTGTCCTTCGATCCGAAAAAGGAGTGGTCCTTAGGGGCTTTAAAAACGGATTCCTATGACGATGCGTATTGGAATTCCGTTCGGAAGCAATTCCCCCTTAAAGAAGGACAGACCTATTTTAACAATGGGACTATGGGCCCAACGCCGGGGTATGTGTTGGACAAAATGATGCACCATATGTTGCATTACAATGTGGAGGCGGCCACCATCGACTATAAAAATAATTCAGGTCCCAAGTTGTTGAGCGGCTATTTCCCGTACGAAGAACTTCGCACCAAGTTGGCGAATATTATCAAATGTGATTTTAGGGAAATCAGCCTTATCCAAAACGCGACGTTTGGGATGAACTATGTAGGAATGGGGCTGGACCTGAAGCCAGGTGACGAATTGCTGAACACAAATCAGGAACACGGCGGTGGCTTTGGGGCGTGGCAATTATTGGCAAAACGCAAGGGATGTGTGTACAAGCAAGCAATCTTACCAGAACCGGCCAACGATCCGCAAGAAATTGTTGACGCTATTTTTAAGCAGGTAACCAAAAAAACGAAGGTGATTGCCATACCCCATATCGTGTCAGGTTATGGAACGGTGATGCCGGTCAAGGAAATATGCCAAAAAGCTAAAAATAACGGCATCTTTACGGTATTGGACGGCGCCCAGTGTGTTGGGCAGATTCCGGTAGATGTACGGGACATTGGCTGCGATGCCTATTATTCCAGCCTGCACAAATGGCTTTTGGCGCCCGCCGGAAGTGGCCTTTTGTACATTAACAAGGATGTTGTTTCGAATATATGGTCCACGATCGCCAGTTACAATTGGGACAATCAGGAAGACCATGGATTCCGACTCATGCAGAATGGCACGGGGAATGCCGGACTTTTGGCGGGTTACGATGCCGCGGTGGATTTCTTTAATACCATAGGGGCGGAACAATGGCTGGGGAGGATCAAGGAATTGGGAATGTATTTGCGCAATGGTCTAAAACGGATTTCGCATGTTACCATCTACTCCTCCACGAATGAGGAAATGGCCGCAGGGATTACGACCTATGGTGTTGCCGGTATTTCGGGACCCGATTTGCAAACAGCCATGTGGGAAAAGGAGCGATTGCAGCCTCGGTCCGTGGGCGATAAAATGATCCGTCATTCCGTTCATATCTATAATTCAAAGGAAGAAATAGACCGTTCCCTGCGTGTTATAGAAAGTCTAGGTTAATCTTTTAGTGTTCTTTTTTGACCCAAAAGATTCATTTTGTAATCAACAAGGTGTTAACGCTATCTAAATGCTTCTTAAACACTATTTTTGCCGCATGAATAGGTTTACATACAAAGGATTCACACTCCTTTTTCTGCTTTTCTGTCAGACCTTACTGATTGCTCAGGAAAAAGGTGAATATGAAGGACCGTTCCAAATTGGAAAATATACGGGCAATGCGCGTTATCAGTACTATACTTCGGCAACCGATACGGTACTAGACGGCCCATTTTTGTTTCAAAAGTCCAATTTGGAGACCTTGTTGAAGGAACAGGACTCCTCCTTTACCATCAAGGGCAATTTTATCGACGCCTTGGCCAATGGTCCGTGGCAATTTCAATTTGGAAAATATACGTCTGACAGTAAGAGCGAAGTCGTAGATTTCGAATATCGAATCTTGGTCAGCGGCACCCAGGAAATGGCGACCGGTGTTTTATCCGAAGGCCTGCCTGATGGCGATTGGCATATTACGGTACAGGAGGTTGAAAACTCCGAAGTAACGAATATACTGTTCAAAAGTGAATTCAATTTTGAAAAGGGCGTTCCCCAGCAAAGTTTCAAAATAGAAAGTGATAGCAGTGCCCTCGTAGGTAGATTTCTTAGGAACGGCGTGGCGCACGATGCATGGACCAGTTACGGAAGCAATGCCTTGGAAGTGGACGAAACATGGTACTTTGAAGAAGGACTCCTACAAAAAATCGTTTTTGATGCTACAGGTGAGGAGGTCCCAGTTTTCGATATGTATGCACCACAGTATGAGATGATTTCCTTGGACGACCGATTCCTGCTGCTTTTACGATATAACTTACGGGATAAGATAGGTCAGGGCAACACGTTGCAACTGTTGTCCAAGAACCGAGAAGTGTACCAAAAAATCAATACGATACTTACACAATTGGGCTCCCTTCCCTTTGATACGAATATAAAGGTACAGGTTCCCGTGTATGCTTTGGACAGCCTTCAAAAGGAGACCTTGGAACGGATTTCCGATAATTTGACCCAAGCATCGGAACTGTCCAAGACTATCCTTTCCAATAGCCACCTCAATATTATCCGAAGAACGGATACCGATGCTCAGTATTGGTATTCGGTTACCGAAAAATTGGTATCGGAATTTCTGAGTCCCTTGGAATCCTATGTAGATCTTTACCAAAATCAAATTTTTGAATTTGTAAATCCATCCACCGTTGAAGGGCGTATCTTTCCGGTCGGAATTCCCGATAAGACTATCGAGGTACAGGTCGGGCAAGAGCCATTTCAACTGCCTGAAGCCGATGCTTTCAACTTTCAAGGTAGTGGTCTTCAAGCCATGGAGCAAATAAGTGTCTATGCCCAAATGAGCATGGAATATATCCTGGACCAACTGTCTAATAAGCTATCGGACGATATTCAGATCCAATCCTTAAAAGAACTGGAGACCAACCTAATTTCCGTAAACAACGGTATTGAAAAGCAAATCGATTCCCTATTGCCCCAGCTTCCGGAAAATTATGCCAATGCCTTGAAAAATTTGGGCGATACGGCCAATCAAAAATTGGCAACCTATGCAAATATTTCCAACCCGGGCGAAAAATTGAGTTTTGGGGAAGACCTACAATCCTGTTTGGAGGATATCAGATCCCTGATCAAACTTCTTTCCAATTTTCCGGAAAAAATCAAAGAAATTAAGGCGCTCTATACGGACGATATCTGGAATCCCTTTATGGCGACCGTCATGGATGAGGAGGTCAAAAAGCGTATCGTGGAGGCGTATAGGGATATTTTGGTGCCCTATTTTGTGCAAACTATTTCACAAACAGGGGAATGTGATAGGTTTGCCTTATTACGGGAACAGATTGTGTATGCCAATAACCGAATGGTGGATTTACGAAACAAGGAAACCCGAAAATTAGAACGAAAACTTAAAAGGGCACGAACGGCAGAAGAGATCTTGAAGTTGTTCCAACAGCAAATCCCAAAAGAAGACTAGGCATGAGAAAAGGTAAATTGAACTTTTTTGGGTGTATCCTTTGCCTTTTGGCGATTGTTTTCGTTGCCTACGGACAGGAATCCGAACCCATAGTTTTGCCGGAAAATTCAAAATATAAGGAGCCCGTATCCAAGGTGTGGTTCAATACCTACGGGAACATACGAATCGGCAAGCGTTTTTTCTGGGATGCCCAGACCCATTTCAGGTTCGAGGAAACGGAGAACACCCCATTTATTGGGCAGATCGCTCAAGTTTATAACCGTCACGCCATTGGCTACATCTACGATAAAAAAACCAACTTTAGTTTGGGTGGGGTAGTGCGCGTCAATTTTAATACCGATGAAGAATCCACGGACAGAAATGTGGTTCCCGAGTGGCGTATTTGGCATCAATACCAGTTCGCCATGCCCTTATATTCCGCCATGTTGTATCATCGGATTCGTATCGAGCATCGGTGGACACAGGGGTTTGCGGAAAATAGTGAATATATTTTCAGGAATCGGTGGCGTTATATGTTCCGGGCCAAAATCCCCCTGAACGATACCCGATTAAAACCGAAAACCTATTACATTTCCCCCGAAGCGGAACTTATCATGCAGAGTGGCAAGGCTGTGGTGGCCAGCCCTATGGAAGATCTGCGATTGACCACTACCTTGGGTTACATCGCTACCCCGCGGCTCACCTTTGCGGCAGGGCTTATGTACTCCCAAGGACAGGACCGCGTCTTTGCAGGGGATTACAAACAAGGGTGGACCCTACGCTTCCATATGTATTTTTCTCCAGATTTCAGACGTATAAAAAACAAGCTTCCGGAAATCCATATGACGGATTAGACCGTACGTATTGGTATATCAAACGAATCGATTATGAAGTCAAGAAAAGTGTTTTATTTTAGTGCTTTAGCTGTTGCCATTTTAGGGGTCATGTTATTGCTTTATAGATTCGTCCAGCAGCAGCATCAAATAAGCCAACTTAAGGAAGAAAAGGAAGTAATTCTGGACAATTTGAAGGATTTTGAGCGTTTGGCCCAAATGGATTCCCTATTGTTGCAGGGCGATTACGAATTGGCCATAAAATCATATAGTGATACCATCAACAGGAGCAAGGAAATCAAAATGGGCATTCCGCTTCGCATCGCGCTCGCGGAAAAATTGCTGAACCAAAATAGAAATCCCAATAATCCAAAGGACAGTAGCATCTTGAATGCCGACAGTCTACAAATCAAGTCCCTATCTGAAGAAGCTGCAGTACGGCAGTTCGACTCCCTGAGTTTTAATCTAGAAAAGACAAAGCTTCAATTGGAGCGAGTCAAAAAGCAACTAAAGCAAAAATCCTTTGGAGAATATCTCACTTTTAAGAGTAGAAAGGGAAACCAGCTACATTATATAGGTCAGGTGAAGGATGGAAAGGCACAGGGCTATGGAATAGCATTATTGGCAACCGGAAGCAGGTATGAGGGAAATTGGAAGAACAATCAACGCCATGGACAGGGAACTTTTTATTGGCCAGATGGAGAATATTACTCCGGGGAGTTCAAAGATGACCTTCGAAACGGTTTTGGCACCTATTTTTGGCCGAACGGAGAAAAATACGCAGGTCAGTGGAAGGAGGACAAACGAAGTGGTTCCGGTAAGTTCTTCGATTCAGAAGGTGATGTAGTGGCCAGCGGCGAATGGAACGAGGACAAGTTGGTGGAAATCAACGATAGATAAGTTGCAACCTATTTTTTAAAGATTTTCTTTATTCCTTTAACAAGCAGCAGTACTACAAAACCGACTGCAAGTCCTATGACGAACTCCAACAAAATGGATGGTATGCTGGGGAATATGTGATGAAGAAATGGTACATTGTGTACAAAGATTCCCCCGGATACCAAAAGTAAGGCTATGGTTCCAATAACGGCAAGTGACTTTATTACGATTGGAAGTGCATTTACAAAAAACCGACCCACTTTATCCGAAAAACTATTGTCCTGCTCGTTCAAATTGATAAGTCGCAATCCAAATTCGTCCATCCTTACGATCAGGGCAACGATGCCGTAAACACCTACAGTGGCCAAAAGCGCCACTACCGTAACCACCCCAATCTGTGTAGTGAGTGGTTCATTTATAACCGTACCCAGGGCAATGATCACGATTTCTACGGATAAAATAAAATCCGTTAGTATGGCGGACTTTATCTTTTCCTTTTCCATTTCAAGGATATCCTTTTTACTGGGGGCTTCCTCCTTTATGGTGGGGGCCTCGTGGTAATGGGGGAAAATGAACTCGTATATCTTTTCGGCACCTTCATAGGCCAAATAAAGCCCACCAAGTATCAGGATGATGGTTACGGCGATAGGAAGGAAGGCACTCAGTAAAAAGGCAATGGGAAGAATGATAATTTTGTTGAGCAAGGAACCCTTTGTAATGGCCCAAAGCACTGGGATTTCGCGCTTGGAAACAAAACCGGATGCTTTTTCCGCGTTTACGGCCAAATCGTCCCCCAAAATTCCGGCGGTCTTTTTGGTGGCCACCTTGCTCATGGTAGCTACGTCGTCCAAAAGTGTTGCCACATCATCCAATACTGCAAAAAAACCTGATGCCATATCCTATATTTTTTGGCAAAAGTAAATTATGATACTGACTTTTGGGGATGCAAATGGCCAAAAAATGAACTGACAAATTTTGCAGTCTTGTTTTTTGGTTTCCGTATGTCTTTGGGAAACCCGACTAATTCTTGTGTACCCTATAGGTTATACGTCTGTTCGTAATGATGGTATTTACCTGTATCTGGAGGCTGGCTATGGCACTGGTGGTCTGTGCGCAGATATAGGCAACATCGGTCAAGACAACTCGGTATTGCTCCCCATTTTGCGAAGGAGTCGGATTGGTGATGTTGAGGGTTGCAGAATTAGAACCGCTGAACATGGCATTGTCCGTTATATCCGTCCAAAGACCTCCTATAAACCGTTGCCATTGATAGGTGTCGGCATTCGTTGCCGAAACAGATAGACTACCGCTACATCCGGGACAAATTATGGCATCCGAGGGCTGTGTGGTTATAATGGGCGGTGCTCCGGCCTGTCTAAAATCGAACACGGCGTCCGCATCGGCATCGGCAGGCACCGTGTAACCGTCCGATCCTGAGGTGACTACACCGTTGGCATCCGTGGAAATGGGATTTGGACCCAGGAGTCCGTCCGAATTGGTATCCGTAAATCCGGCTTCCAAAACATCGTTACACCCATCGTTATCGGAATCCAAATCTACAATATCCAAAATGCCATCGCCATCGCTATCTGAATAGGTATAGTTGATACTTCCGCTGTTTGGGTCGGTCTGAACCAAATTGGGAACCCCGTCCGAACCAACGGCCCCATTCAACACACCGTTTGTATGTGTCTGTCCATGGCCTGCTTCCACTGCGTCATAGATGCCATCGTTATCGCTATCCAAGTCAAATCGGTTAAAAATTCCATCGCCATCCGTGTCGCACTCGCCGCTAAATCTGATCTGACCGTTCATATTGGTAGGTCCCGTCACGAACTGACCTATGGTAATCGTATTGGTTCCGGATGGATTCCATGGCACTGTTATGGGTGGAACATCCAATGTTAAGGGCAAAAGAGTGCCACCCGGCGATTGCGCTCCATACAGTTTCAGGTGTCCATCGGCATCTACGAACACTCTGAGCATGGGGTTTGCCAATGTTCCAGTCATAGACCAAAGTTGAGGAACGCCTCCCTGTCCATAGGTAAATCCCGTACTGAACCTTGCAAAGTTACCAGGTGCGCCGGGTTGGAATTGAAACTCCGTAGCAATATCTGTTCCGTTGATGGTTAGGTTGAATGAATTATCAATTGAGACAAAGTCAATGTACATATTACCCCGTCCTGTAGTTGCCGTATTCGTTATAGCGGTTCCACCTGAAGAATTAAAATTCTGTGTGGATGTAGAATTAAATGTACATTCATCCCAATCCAAAATTCCATCATTGTCATTATCGAAATCGGCGACATCCTCAATACCATCACCATCTGTATCCACGGGTACCACTGCAGAAATCAGAACATTGTCTAAGTAAGCATAATCATCTGACTGCCAATTTGTATTCGATTTTGCGAAACGTATTACTGTATTTGCCGATATGTAAGCGGTTATATCCTGTGTAAAAGAACCATTACCTGAAAGCGTTCCAATTTGGGTGTAAGGAGCGCCGCCCGTGCTGGAAATATATACACCAAGTTGTCGGTTTCCACCAAGGCTATTGGTATTATAATCAAAGCTAAGAGTAGCTGAAGTGGCATTGGAAAGGTTTGCGGTTCTTCGAATAACTTCTGTTGACAAACGATACAAATATAGTTGCTGATTTTGAATACTAATATATTGTGCGGATGGGCCATTATTGGTATCCCCGGATTCAATCCAATTGGTTGCCCAATTGGTATTTCCGTCATTCCTAGCGTAGGAAACCGTTGAGAAAGTATCGGAAAAGGTAACTTGGGCCATTAGTTGACCTAAAAACATAAGGAAACACCCAAAGAACAAATAGCGTCTTCGGTTGCCCAGTTTACGGTATTTCTTTTCAAAAATGATTTTCAGCATGCAACTAATTCTCACCCTAAAGTTCCTAAAGGGTAAAGGAATCGCAAAAGTATTGTTGGTAATTAGGAAATAAATAAGGTGACTGGGTGGATACCTGTGGTTTGGTCCCTAGTTCAAAGTTATTTTTTGGAAACCCCTGACTTATTCAAAAGAAGGTTGGTTCAAATGAAATAAGGTTGATTTGATGCGCAAGGTGCATATATCGAAAATCGTGATATTTATTTGTTCAAACCTATTAAATGTTATAATTTTTAACAACTAATTAAAACGAACAATTGAAAAATGAAAAAAAACAGATTTAATTTAGATTTGGGCTGGTCAAAGCTCATGATTGCAGGTACCCTTTGCGGTGCTTTTTTATTTACTTCATGTTCTGAAGATTCCCTTGACTCCCCTGAAGCTGAGCTAGGGGATGTACAGAAAACTGAACTTGAGTTAAAATCCGGTTCGTTCGATCCCATTATCATCGATGACTTGGGTGAAGGTTCTTTAAAAACGACTACGGCAGCGGGTGTAGATCGTGGGCGTTTTAATATAACCTTAAAGTATTTATTGCCACCTACGGATAGACAAGTGGAAGTTTTTGAAGCCGCAGCCGCCAGATGGGAACGAATTATTATTAAGGATGTTCCTTCGTTCACAGGTACATTACCCTCCGCATTTGATGGGTTGCCACCTGTTGTCGAGGATGGAACCGTGGATGACATCATTATTGAAGTAGCGTTGGCACCCATTGACGGTCCAGGGAATATCTTAGGGCAGGCAGGGCCAAGCTTCGTGAGAACTGACGATTTCCTCACACTTTCCGGAGTGATGTTTTTTGACGTGGCCGATTTGGATTTTCTCGAACAATTGGATTTGTTCGAAGAGGTCATCGTGCACGAAATGGGCCATGTTCTAGGAATAGGTACCTTATGGAACACAGCACCTTTTGGTTTTGATAGAACATTACGTGTTGGTACGCCCGATGCTCCCTATTTTGCAGGTAGAAAAGCAAATGTGTTCTGGAATGCGGAAGGTGGTACGGATGAGCTTCCCATCGAAGGCGACTTTGGTCCAGGTACGCGTTTTGGACATTGGGACGAAGGTGCACTCAACAACGAGTTGATGACAGGATTCTTAAATTTAGGAGAAAACCCGTTAAGCAGAATCACAGCAGGCTCTATGTCGGATTTAGGGTATGGGGCTGCCAGCGTTGGGGAATCCTATGATCTGCCCAAAGGTACGCCAGGAATTGCGGCTAAAGGTACCGGTGAAGGACTGCACATTGCTAAAATGGAAACCTTATTGCAACCTATTGGTTTTGTGAATATGAAAAAATAATTCGGAAAATTAAGGTCCGATCCAAAATGCCCGTTCCAAAAGTTTGGAATGGGCTTTTTTGTATGTAAATTTTTTGGGAGGTGTAACATATTTCTGAAGCTCTTAGGTCGGTCATTAATTATGTTTGTTAAGAAAATATGGTATTCGTTGAGATACTAGTATCTGTAGCAAATACCTATATTGATAGGGTTACATGGATTCTAGCTCACCATAATTCTCTTAAACTGGTATGTGAAAGAATAAATACCAAAAAAGTGTAAGTTACTTAATGCGCAGCATGTCCAAAAAGGGAAGTAACACAGTAATATTTAAAGAAAGCCAATCTTCTAGTAAAATGGGATTGGGAAATAACTTTGACAAGGACCGAGGACCGATTTTTTGCCATAGCTTATATCGCTGGAATAGCATATTAAGGAATAACAAATACAAAACTGTTGCTTTATAGGGAGGGCTAATAAATTATTCAAAAAAAAATAAAAAGTCTCGGCTTCGAACAACAGCTTTTTTTAAAGTTATTTCCAAATAAAATGTGGAATAAATAGTAAGTCTTGTAAGAAAATGCTTCTATATTCGTTACCTTCTTATTAAAAAGATTTGGGTCATGTTTTTTACATAGCCAAAATTATAAAACCAACCTTTTATGATTAGAAAACTATGCTATTCCATTTTATTCGTTGTTTTATTGCAATCATGTTCCACCGAAGAAGAGCAACAAAAAATTCCAGATACCGTAGCACCGGTAATAGAGGTTTCTATAGCAGGTATTTCCAATTTAAGCATGGGCCCAATAAAAGTGGGTAGTAGCGTAAATATAAGTATTGATGCTAAGGACGAAAGTGGAATAAAAAGAGTGGAAGCGTTTATTGATGATCAAAAAGTTGGTGAGGATTTAATCGCACCTTATGAATTGATTTTAGACTTGACTTCTTTCTCCTCAAAAAAACAGGTCATTAGTTCAAAAAATGCGGATTATAAATTGAGTATTCTAGTGACGGATATCGCTGATAATCAAACCCTTGAAGAATTTACAATAATAATAGACAATGATATGCCCTTAATAACGGAAGTTACCTTAGAAGAAGGTGAAATTTTACAGGGAATTGATAATGCAATTATGTTTTCCGCTACGGATAATGACGAAATTTCCTCAGTTTCTGTTCTTGTTAATGGACAATCGATACCGTATGCTCAAGAAAATAAGTACAATTTTAACCTAGACACATCAAACCTTCAAGATGGACCCAATGAATTGCAAATTCAGGTTTCTGACTTAGCAGGTAATACAGCCTCCTACACTGTTACTTTTCTTGTCGACAACTCAGGACCTGAGATAGTATTGGACGCGCTGGAACCGGATATGATAATCGATGAACAGATTACCCTAAATCCAGTTGTAACCGATTCCTTTTCAGAGGTAGATACACTTCAACTATACTTTAGGGATGAGTTGATTCATGAATTTGATCTAACTACAGAAATTAGTTTTGATTTCAATCCTGACCTTTTTGAATTAGGAGAAGGAGAAATTAAATTTATTGCCACGGATAGTTTAGGTAATAAAACCATTTCTATTTGGAGTATATTATTACAGCGGCTCATATTTACTTTAAATATTCCGGATGATTATTTAAGCTATAATATCCCTGCTTCTCATTATGTCATAGCTTCGAATTTGGACGGTAGTTTGATTGATATTGAACAACTCACCCATGATTCTAGACAAGTAAAATTACATGCAGTTGAGAACTTTGCTATAGATCAAGAATTCACCATAACTTTTGCATCTTTGGGATCAAATGGTGTTGCTTCTTATTTGTACAGTATAACCAATGTCAATCTAGAAAACCTAAATACACTTACCCTGGAGACCTCCACTCGTTACACCGGGGATGGCGGTACGTATTATCCCATTAATGGAAAACCTCAGGATTTACAGCTCTCCTTTTTTGGAAGAGATTATTATTTTTCCTCTAATGAAGCAGGCGATCCCCTTATTACCAATTTTACAAGTTCAAACATGATGGATACTCAGGATCCTGCATATATGTATGGATTTAATCCCATTACCAATTTTTACAGTTACTTATTGATTGAGAGGCCTATAGCTTCCGGTTTCGAGATTAATTATTCAGATTTCGTTCAGGACAATTTAGTTGATAAACAAATAATTATGACACCTGCAGAATATATGACCGAAACAAAGAATTTAAGTATTTATGGTTTTTTTAATCAAACAGGTGAAGTCAATGATATCTACCATCAAATTTGGAGTTACGGATATGGAGCCAATGCCAGTTTTGGATACAATTATATTTTAAACACCCTGTTTTATTCCCATGCCTATACTTTTAATTCAGGCAATTATCAAGCAAAAGGTTTAGGTATTCCCCGGGATAATATTAGCATTCCAGATTGGACCGTTAATTTTTCAATGACAAATAACGAAGTACAAATTTCGACCACTGGAATAGGGCATTCGATAGGTGAAGTTTATATGGAAGGTGGCTATGATATAGGGGCGCCCTATCAATGGAATTTGTTTTTTGATAGCTCTAAAATCACATCCATATCATTACCCAATATACCCGAACTGTTACAGAATTTTCCAATTTACGATGTCTACAAGAATAATCAGATTGAGATTGGTAGGGTATCCGTAGGTAGATATGAATCATTCAATGGTTATAACTCGTATCTAGAACAGATAATTAAAGGTAATAAGGCATTTAAAAAGGCAGCGCCAAGGTTCGAGAGTATTTTTACGGGTGAAACTACCCAAACATTTTCCAACAACGATTATTTTTGGAATTGGTGGTAGACGTGAATACTTGTCATAGCAGAAGACGACATTACTATCAGCACCTAAGTAAATTTTGGTTACTTTAGAAAACTTTTGGGTATGGCACCCAAATCAAGTTTATGAACGATAGTAAGTAATTCAAAATGATCAAATGACCATTTCATTAAATCGCATTTCCTTTAGTTTTCTATGTTTTTTGCTATTGATTTTTTCCTGTAAGCAGCAGGAAGAAAAGGCGAAATTCAAAATTGAACGCTCCAAGGAACTCGCCATTAAAAACAAGGTTCACAATCAATTGTTGGATATCGAAAAAGAACAGGGGTGGAGGTTACTATTTGATGGTAAGACCCTGGACGGGTGGCATTTGTTTAATAAACCCGATTCTACAAGCTTTTCGGCTTGGGAAGTGAAAGATGGTGCCATTTATTGCAACGCTACAGATGAAAGCAGAGTATTTGGGGATTTGGTAACAAATACCGAATTCGAGAACTTCGAACTTCAATTCGAGTGGCAAATGGGCCTTCGCGGTAACGGCGGTGTCTTCATCAATGTTCAGGAAACCCCAGTGTATCGTGCGACCTATGAGACCGGTCCAGAATATCAACTATTGGACCCTGAACACTCTGATACAAACACTCCCATGAAAAGACCCGGTTGCCTTTGGGGCCTTTATCCACAAATGAACGAGGCAAAGGCCAATCCCACAGGACAATGGAACACAGCCAAAATCGTGCAACAAGATGGTCAAATACAATTCTACCTCAACGGAATTCTTACGGCAGAAGCGGATTTAACATCTCCAGAATGGTCAAAAACGGTCGCGGAGTCAAATTTTAGGGACCGACCCGCATTTGGAAGGGCCACCCAAGGAAAAATCGCCCTCCAGAACTGGTATTTTGAATCGTGGTTCCGTGATATTAAGATTCGGGAGTTGCGTTAAAAATTTAGGATAGCATTTTTAAAGTATTCAAAGAATAAACTTAAAGGCTATTGTTCCCTATTCACGACCACTTCAAAAAAAGGGAACATAAGGGTTTTGCGCTTTCTAGTATATCAATTTTTAGAAAAGTCACGAAATTCGAATGGACTATCCGTATATTTAAGGGTATAAGAGGGCCGTGCCTTTCCGGTCAAACGTTGAAGTCACTAAAAATATATGAAAATGAAATTTGCACCCTTATTTATTGCCTTATTTACGATAGGAAACCTATTGAATGCTCAAGATCGACTGACCGGTGAAACCTTTACGACCCGCTCCGAAATTCTGGCCCAAAACGGAATGGCCGCCACCAGTCAGCCCTTGGCCACCCAAGCTGCCTTGGACATCCTAAAAAAAGGAGGTAGTGCCATGGATGCGGCTATAGCTGCCAACGCGGTATTGGGATTGGTAGAACCGGCGAGTTGTGGTATTGGCGGAGATATCTTCGCCATCGTATGGTCTGCCAAGGAACAAAAACTGTACGGTTTCAATGGAAGTGGCAGGGCACCCAAATCCCTTTCCATTGACTACTTTATCGATAAGGGTATGAAATATGTACCATTTTATGGTCCTTTGCCTGTGTCGGTACCAGGTTGCGTGGATGGTTGGTTCACATTGCACGAAAAATTCGGGAAAATACCCATGAAGGATATCCTGAAACCCGCCATTGACTATGGAAACAATGGTTTTCCGGTATCGGAAGTCATCGCCTATGAAATGGTATCCAATTATGAATCGGTTCAAGGCCAACCCGGTTTTGCCGACACCTATATGCCAAATGGCCGTCCACCCATGAAGGGTGAAGTTTTTGTCAATACCAATTTAGCCAATACCTATCAGCTTATTGCCAATGAAGGTCGGGATGTCTTTTACAAGGGTTCCATTGCCAAAACGATTGACAGTTATATGAAAAAGCACGGCGGATTCTTACGTTATGAAGATCTGGCCAACCACACTTCCAATTGGGTGGAACCTGTGTCCGTGAACTATCGGGGTTACGATGTTTGGGAATTGCCGCCCAACGGACAAGGTACAGCAGCCCTGCAGATGTTGAACATTCTTGAAGGATTTGATATAGGTGAAATGGGTTTTGGTAGTACCGAATACCTGCATGTGCTCACGGAAGCAAAAAAACTGGCCTATGAAGATAGGGCGAAGTTCTATGCCGACCCGGAATTCAACAAAATTCCTTTGGAAACATTGCTATCGGATGAATACGCTGCGCAACGAAGAAAGCTTATAAACATGGACAAAGCGGCCGACACCTATCCCGCTGGGGATATGGAAATCGAAACGGGGAATACAACATACTTGACCGTAGCCGATAAGGACGGCAACATGGTCTCTTTGATACAAAGTATTTATTCCGAATTCGCTTCCGGGATGGTGCCGGACGAATTGGGATTTGTCCTCCAGAACAGGGGGCAAATGTTCAATGTACAGGATAAAGACCATGCCAATGCCCTGGAACCGGGGAAACGCCCCTTTCATACCATAATCCCTGCTTTCATTACCAAGGATGGTAAACCGTGGGTAAGTTTCGGACTCATGGGCGGGGCCGTTCAGCCCCAGGGCCATGCACAGATTGTAGTGAACGTTGTTGACTTTGGTATGAATTTGCAGGAAGCTGGGGATGCACCCAGAATGCGACACACAGGAAGTTCACAGCCTACAGGATCCGAAATGACCAACGGAGGGACCTTGAATCTTGAGTCCGGTTTTGCACCTGAAACCAGACGGGAATTACGAAAGAAAGGCCATCGCATCGGTTTTGGGGTAGGCATGTATGGAGGCTATCAGGCCATTGGTGTCGATTTGGAAAATAAAGTATACTCGGGTGCGTCGGAATCCCGCAAGGATGGTCAAGCGGCTGGATATTAAATCGGAATGATGGAAGCAAGAAGTATGGCAACCAGAATCTTTCTATGCATCGGTTTACTTATGGTTTGCTCGTGTAAGGGGCAGGCACAGGATGCCACTGGGGAGTATGTTTATAAGAAGGGCGACCCAAATGGAATCGGGAAATGGTATATGGGTCGGGAAATCGCCCACGTCATGGGATTTCAAGGCATGAACTGGTTGGAACGCCCGGAGCGTGAGGAAGAGGAGAACACCTCCAAATTGCTCAAGAACATGGATATTCAGCCCACGGATGTCATTGCCGATATCGGGGCGGGTTCCGGCTACCATGTGTTTAAAATGGCTCCTAAGGCAAAACTAGGAACCGTGTATGCCGTGGACATCCAAAAGGAAATGCTTGCGGCTATCGGCTCAAAAAAAGAGTCCCAAAATGTACCGAATGTTCAAATTGTACTGGGAAGTGAAAGGAGTGTCAACCTTCCGGAAAATGCGGTCGATAAGGTGCTGATGGTGGATGTCTATCACGAATTTGCCTATCCGAAAGAAATGATTGCATCCATAAAAAAAGCGCTGAAACCGGATGGAGCTGTATTTCTGATCGAATATAGGGGAGAGGATAGGAGCGTTCCCATAAAGGAGCTCCATAAAATGACCGAGGCCCAAGCCACAAAGGAGTGGGAAGCTGGAGGGTTTACATTAAAGCGAAATGATGGCAACCTTCCTTGGCAACATTGTATGGTGTTTGTGAAAGAGTAGTAATTAGAACCGTTGGCTAAAAATGACCCGCATTTTGTTACCCATAGGGCTTAGAAAGTTCTGTAAGTGGTTTATAGGTAATATTACTTTTGGATTTGTTTTGGTTGGTTGTGCTTCCAAACAAAATATCCAGCAAAGAATAACCCTAGCCGCACCAGAGGAGAAAGTTATGCTAGAACGGCCAAACAGCCATCGAACAAGGTCGAATACCTGGAGTTATGTATTTGATGACCATGATTACATTAACCTGCCTTTAAATGTGACTCCCTTGAACGCAATTAGTACATTGGACTCGCTAGCACAAAAGGATAAGGCAGTATCTGTTGATGTAACTCCTAAAAGTCTGGTAGCGCAAAGAATCGTTGAGAACTATTTAAAAAGCGAGAATAAGGAACCCACGGGCCACTGTCTCACCGTGAGCAAAACCCGTTTTGAAAAAGCTTACAAAGAAATCCATGGCCACTCCGTTTATCAGGACTTACCGGAATATATGGGCACAAAGAGGTATACACCAAAACAGGTCTATAATTTACTCTATGTGTCCGCTTCCGATACGAAAAGGGGTTGGCGAAGCCTTCCGGAAGCCTACAGAGGCAAGGGAAACGCAGGGGCTGTGGCGTATGCCGGTATGGGAACCTTAGTCGATACAAAGGGGGTTTGGGCAGGGGAGTTGCAACCCGGGGCGTTGATGCAGGTATGGCGATTTAAGGATGACTATGAAAAAGTGGTAAAGGGAGCTGATGTGAAGAAACTGGACCCCTACGGACATTCCTTCATTTTCATCGCTTACGTGCGAAATGAAAAAAATGAAATTGAAGGCCTTAAGATTGCCGATCAAGGATTTCAAAGTTACCGACCTTTGGTACCTAGGGATTACGAAGTTTGGTGGGGGGTTAACCTCAGTATTTAGGGAATAGGGGAAGTTAAGGTGCAGGATTTAACTTTTTATACATACTTAATTCGTAATGAATACGTTACTTTACTATAAGGAACACGAGCACTTGGAAAAATCATGTTTTATCTTTCGTTATTATTTTCCCTGATTTTTACACTTCCCTCTACGGTGAATGCCGGTAAAAATAGGGATGTATCCCATGCATCGGAAATGAAAGGGCCTCTTGAAGAATTAAAGGAGGATAACGAAAAGAAAACAGCACTTTTTGAGATGGATCCCGATAGTATCGCCATTTCCTATAAAAATACCAAAACGGCCGCCGAATCCCTACGAGTAAAATTACAGAAAGACCTTTGGACAGGCACTATTACCCTTGACCACGTTAAAAAGGCCTTCACCAATCAGTTGGTTAATGAAATCCTTCCGCACTGGTATGGCACACCTTGGAGTTTCGGGGGTCATACAGAAGTTCCCAATCAAGGAAAAATAGCATGTGGATATTTTATATCTACCACCTTACGTGATATGGGTGTAAAGCTAAATCGATATACCTTGGCCCAAAAATCGCCCTTAGATGAAGCAAAAATGATCAGTTGTGGGTCTGAAATTAAAAGTTTTGTACAAGAAACCCCGGAGAATGCCTTGGCGGAAATCGATCGTTTGACTCACGAAGGACTCTATTTTATAGGTTTTGATGAAGGCCACGTGGGCTATCTTTTAAAAAGGGACGGAGAATTACTTTTAATTCATTCCAACTATTTTTCACCTGTTTCCGTCTGTATGGAAAAACTAAATGAATCACGGGTGCTTACAAAATTCAAAAAATTTCATCTTGTGGCCATTTCCCATAATGAACCGCTTTTGCAACGTTGGTTGGAAAATGGTACAGTTTTGTAATCATAATATCAAAGATTCAAAATACAATCATTGCGTACTTATCCCTACTGGTATTCAAAACGGAAAAAGCCATTGTATTTTCTCAATAGCTGGTTAGAAAAAGTTTAAACCCAATAGAATTAAATCGTAAACGTCAGTCCAAAGCTAACGTTGGAGGCACGGTCATTCTCCCTGATTGGCGAAAAACTACTGTAGAAGTAGTTATAGAGTGCAGAGAGGCTAATAATTTTACTAATAGGTAATTCCGCTTTCAGCTGACATAAAATTCGGTGGTTGTTGATGGCATCGTACAGGGGCTGAAAATATACCGTTCCGGTTATATCCAACTTGGTATTTTTAAACGATTGGTTAACGGACAAATAACTACTGTTTCTGTGATTGAAGAATCGTTGGTCGGTTTCCGCCACTTCTTCAATTTCATACATATACGCATTCCCAAAATAAGCGGTGGTTCTTTCGGTGGATAAAAACTTTAACCGAATACCGGCACCGACCAAATTCCGACTCGTAATGGTCAATAAGGTATTGTTCTGGTTTTGAATAAAAGCTTCGATTCGGAATACATCCGAAAGTTTCTGATTGTACCGCACATGGAAAAACCAGGAGTTCTGAAAATCCTGGGCTTTACTTCGTATGAGCTTATAGTTACCGATGAAAAAGTAAATTTTCTTTAAATCCTTGGATTTTACCTGCGTGGTAAGGTTGGACGCCACTTGGAATATATAATCTCCATTGTTATCCGTGTAATCGAAAAGCAAATCGCTTTTTAAGGCGAATCGGGTCGAATCTGTTTGGATGCGCTTTGACTCGATATTGACCAATTGACCCATAACCGAATTCGATATAAAGCATAAAATAAGAAAGGAGACTAGGGTTTTCAAGGGTTTCATTATATAGGGTTGGCTCGTTTTTGTCAAAGGTACCCAAAACCAATCGATATAACTTTCCGCCCACCTCAGCTAGGTTTTTAAGTGTAGTGCCCAAATCTATGAAGGAGTAGCTTGCCTAGAATCAAAGGTCAACAGGCATCCCTTGAAATGTAATGTTTTTAAAATGTACATATTAAAACGGCCAAGAGCTACTTCCTTGGTACAATCAAAGGGAGGCTATTGTATCCCAACTTTTTGTTTCTTGCCGATCTTCAATGCCCGGTCTGGTGTTTGGTAGCGTTATAAAAAAGGTAGTTCCCTTTCCTTTTCCACTGGATTCTGCCCTAATGTCCCCACCATGCGACACAACAATTTGTTTTGTCATATAAAGGCCCAGACCACTTCCCTTAACATTTGGGTGAAATCGCTCAAACGGAGAAAACAATTTTCCTAAGGATTCTTTATCCATTCCCGATCCGTTATCTATGACCTGAAATTCTACTTCCTTTTCAGTTTTTTTAGCTTTAACAACAATCAATGGCTTGTTTTGGTTTCCCATATATTTTATGGCATTGTCCAAGAGGTTGCTAAAAACCTGAATCATTCTGTTTTTATCCGCGTAAATAGTGGGCAAGTTTTCGTGAATTTCCAATGCAATGTGATTGACCTCCAATTTACCCCAAACTAAATTACGTGCCAGTTGGATGATTTCGTTTGAATTCAAAAAATCATTTTCGTTCTTTATTTTTCCAATTCTTGCCATTTTCCCCAAATCACCAATTAGGTCGCCCATGGTATCACAGGAGGTATGTATCATTTCAAGATATTTTTCCATATCGGGGTTTTCGGCCAAATTTATATCCATTGGAATAAGGTTCGCAATTCCCTTTATTCCACTCAGTGGGCTCTTTAAATCATGGGTTACCGAATACGTAAATCGTTGTATTTCCTCATTTTGAAGGGATAGCTCATCCGCGGCCTTTAGTAGCTTTTTTTGTTGGATTTGAAGCTCCTTGGTACGTTCGGAAATCATTCTTTCCAGCTTTAATTGATTTGCTTTAAGGCTCCGGATGCGGATGTAGTGGATTAGATATATCAGTCCTAATATAAAACAGGTCAAGATCAAGCCAAACCACCATGTTTTCCAAAAGGGAGGAGTAATGCGTATGTGAAGCAGCCTTTCATTGGCGTTCCAGATCCCATCTGAATTTGTGGATTTAACGTGTAGTACGTAATCCCCGGAATGTAAGTTGGTGTAGGTGGCCGATGTTTTGTTTCCAACATAGTTCCATTTGTTTTCAAACCCTTCCAAATAATAGGCATAACGCACTTTTTCTGCCGCTTTTAACGTCAGTGCTTTAAATTCAATATTGAAAACCGAGTGTTTGTGACTGAGGGTTATGGAATCCACTTGGTTGATGTCTTCCTGCAAAACCCCAAAACGATCATTTGGGCGAACGGATGTATTGAAGATCTTAAGGTCGGACAGCAATACTACTGGGGCGTCCGTTTGTTTTGCCGCCTGTTTGGGATTGAAAATATTGAACCCATTTGGGCCGCCAAAAACGATATCAAAATTGAAAGTCCTGTAAAAGGCAGAGGAGTTGTACTCATCACCTTGTAGGCCATCATACATGTCATAATCCAAAAACTCGCCGGTCTCTTCCTCATATCTGGTAATGCCCTTATCCGTGCTGATCCATAAAAAGCCATTTGCATCCTGTACCAATCCCCGTATCGCATCGCTTAGCAATCCATCGGCTTTGGTAATGGATGTAAAAGTGTTGTTTTCAGGGTCAAATTTATTGAGTCCCGCCTGCGTGCCCACCCAGATATTGCCATCATCATCTTGGGTTAGCACGTTCACAAAATTATCGCTCAGGTAGTTGGTATCGCTCAAATTGTGATATTGATCATGGGACCAAGCACCGTTTTCCTCAATTAGCCTAAAGACGCCCATGGTTTCCGTACCTACCCATATAGTGCCTTCGTCGTCCTCCAATAAACGTGCTACCGAGGAAATTTTTTCACTATAGATTTCGGATTCCAGTTCTATATCTTCGAACAATTCCGTATCTGGATGGTACACTTGCAGTCCTCCTCTAAAATTGGCAATCCATATCCTGCCCTTGCTATCCTTTAAAAGATCAATGATATTATTGGAGGAAAGAGAGGAGTTCGTCGTATCCCACACTTCGTACGCTTTTGTAGCCGTATCAAAAATGGTAAAACCCGTACCCCAGGTACCGATCCATAATTTATCCTTATCAAAAGTCAGTGTGAGCACCACGTTGGTGTTCAAGTTGCCCACATCCAAGGAAAATTGTTCAAAACGGTTGGCCTCCCTATCCCAATAATTGAGACCGCCACCGTCCGTTCCAATCCATAACCCGCCATTTTCGTCCTCTGCGAAGGACGTAACGATATTATTGCTCAGTGAATTCCGGTCAAAAGGGTTTGCCGCTATTTTTTGAAATTTGTAGTAATTCCTGTCGTAAAAGCTGATTCCTTTCTTGTAGGTGCCCAGGTACATGACACCATTTCGTGTTTTATGTAGCGACCAAATGGAATTATTGGGTATGGAACTTGGATTTTTATAATCCAGTTTCGTATTGGATATTGTACCGTTGGCTAGCTGGTAGAGGGACAGTCCGCCATTCTCCGTACCCAACCAGACATTACCACAATCATCTTGTTCCATGGCCAATAGGGCGTGGCCTTGACTGACCATAATCGGGTTCTCGGCGGTAAATGAGCCCTCTTTTAAGTTATAAATTAGGAGTTCCCCATTCCGCATACCAAGAAAAAATTGGGAGGCACCTATTTGTAGGGCACTGCTTGTGTTCTGTAGGTTATCGATTTCCTGCTTTATGGTCAACGCTTCATCGATAATGTAGCTTTTGCCCTCCGTTACGATGAAATAGTCCTGGTTGGCCAACGGAAATATTTCAATAATTCGGTTGTTGTTCGGTTTGTCCTGTTCCGACTTCGGAAACTCCAAATGCCTAGTCTTTCCTGTTTTGGTATGATAACGATACAGACCATGCTCAGAGGTTCCCAACCATAGGGATTCCTGAATGTTTTTGATGACCATGATATGCTCGCTCTGTATTTTCCCGCCTTCCGTTTGGAATGGATAGGGCCGAATGACCGCTAGCTTCTCATCATACAAGTTAAGCCCTCTGCTGGTGCCGATCAACAACGTTCCCTTCAGATCCTCATATATATATTCAATATGGCCATGAGTCAAGCCCATAGTACTATCACCTGATTCTTCAAAAACTTTAAAATCGCTACCGTCGTACCTATTGATGCCCTTGGTGGTCCCGACCCAGAGAAAACCGTGTTTATCCTCAAATATCTCGGTGACCGTATTTTGGGATATAGGTGCTTTGATCGGTATAAAATTCAAGGAATCCAAATTGGATTGGGAGAATGAAAAGTAAGTCCCTAGTACTAGGAGTACGTTGGCCGTCACCATGGAGAGGGCAGTTCTTTTCATTACTGAAATCTAAATTGTAGTATTTTACTTTCAAAGAAAAGGTTTAATTTCTTAGTATAAAAATTATGTTGCCAACCCTGGGTTATATGTTGTGAAATGATTGCTATTGACAAAATATAATTTGGGTATTCGTCATAAAATGAAGGTTTTAGCTTGTAACATGAAGCGTAAATACCACACTGTACCTTGATGTTGTTTTGTCTCTTTTAGAAGTGAAAAACCCCTGCGGTTTACCTCGACTTTGGTTTACTTTGAGCATTGGGTGAAAAGAATATATGTTTTTTTGAACGCACCTTGCGCAGCAAAACGAAAGGCTCGGTACGGGTCACTGGGGGAGACATATCACATTTTTATTCCTGATTCCCCTTCGACTTACCTCGACTCCGCTCAGTACAAGCCGCTCAGGGGACAGGCAATTAAACTTTTACGATCATTTTTCCTTTTTTCTTGCCATCCATCATGTCCAAAAAGGCCTGTGGGGTATTTTCAAATCCTTCCACAATCGTTTCACGATAGGTCAATTTTTCCTCACCCAACCATGTGGACAACTGCTCCATGGCTTCGGGGAATTTATCGGAGTAATTGGAAACGATAAAGCCCTGCATCAAGGCACTGTTCTTGATCAAAAACGGCTGTACGCTCACCCCGGTCGGTGTTTCGGTATTGTTATAGACCGATATCGCCCCGCAATTGATGGTTCTGGCGAACTTGTTGATGCTGAAGAGCACTGCATCGGAAATCTCCCCGCCCACATTGTCAAAATAGATATCCACACCGTTGGGTGCGGCCTCCTTGATGGCGGCTTTCATATCGTCCGTAGTTTTATAATTGATGCCTCGGTCAAAACCGAATTCGGATTTCAACAGTTCCACCTTTTCATCGGAACCGGCAATGCCAATGACCGTAAGGCCCAAGATTTTCCCGATTTGCCCCACAACACTACCCACGGCACCTGCGGCACCGGATACGATCAAGGTTTCCCCTTTTTTCGGTTTTCCGATTTCATGCAGCCCCAAATAGGCCGTTAATCCCGTCATGCCCACAATACCCAAATAGGCACTCAAGGGTGCTTTATCCGGGTCCACTTTTTGAAGGTTTTCGCCATCGGAAACCTGTACCGTTTTCCAATCCAATCGGTCCCGCACAAAGTCGCCTTTTTTAAAGTTTTCATTTTTAGATTCGATAACCTCTGCAATGATGCCGGAATTAATAGGTTCTCCCACTTCAAAGGGCGGGACATAGGATTTGGCATCGCTCATCCGTCCCCGTAAATATGGGTCCACGGAAAGGTATTTGGTTTCCAAAAGCACTTCGCCGTCCTTTATCGTAAGGTCGTTCTCGGATTCCGTAAGTTCAAAGTTTTCCAGGGTAGGGGTCCCTACCGGACGCTTTTTTAGGTTTATTGTTTGTATCATCATATCGTTTTTGTGTTACGTAACTTCGTATGTATTTTAAAAATTTTAAATAAAAAGTATCCCTTCGAGTGTATCGAGGAGGACCCATCCTCTTCGCTCAGGGCAGGCTCCTTTGGGCCTTTCTCTTCATTTTTTTCTTGATAAAAAAACGAAGCAAAAAAATCAAGTTGAAAATAGGCAATTGCTAAACACCATTCACTATCGGGTTTACATGCGTTGTGCTAACGCACCGCACTTCCAACCCTTCGTTCATTATTGCTGATTTTCAACTGACAATTCCGACTCTAATTTATAAGCATGGAACCACCATTGAAATCTAACCATTCCGTTCAAAAAAATGTCATTCACATTTCAACGAAATTTTTTTCCAATAGCTCGAACTGACCCTTTGATCAAGATGACAGGTTCAAAATGCACAACGGGTTTTTAGCAATTTTAAGGTATCTCCAAGGTAGAGGTTATGTTCTTCCTTTACAAGTAATCGGTTCATCCGGTCTTTATTAGGCAAATAAGGGGCAACCGTCCGATTACCCCTTGCTTTCGTCTATATCTTTTACAGACCTATGATACTGCTTTCCTTATGCGTCCCCGATCATGATGGACTTCGCATTTACGAATTCCTTCATCCCGAATCCTCCATGTTCGCGTCCGTAACCCGAATTCTTGACACCTCCGAAAGGCATATTGGGTTCGGCCAAGCCAAAGGAGTTGATAAATACCATTCCGGTATCAAAATATTTGCTGGCCATTTCCACCGCCTTGTCCACATTTTTGGAGAAGATTCCGCCTCCGAGTCCGAATCGGCTATCGTTGGCAATGCGCATCGCATCTTCATTGTCCTTGGCCTTGATCAACGAAGCTACCGGGCCGAACAACTCATCGTCATACGCCGGTTGCCCTTCGCTTACCTGAACCAAAACGGTCGCTGGATAATAAAATCCGTCGCCCTCGGGCAGTTTCCCACCACAGAGGATTTCGGCGCCGTGCTGTACACTTTTCTGTACCTGTTCGTGCAATTTTTCCCGAAGATCCTTTCGCGCCATGGGACCTAAATCCGTTTCCGAATCGGTTGGGTCGCCTAATTTCAGGGCCTTCATCCCTTTTACGAACTTCTCGCGGAACTCGTCATACACCGCTTCGGTCGCAATAAAGCGTTTCGCGGCAATACAGGTTTCCCCGTTGTTATAGATACGTCCTTGGATACATTTTTCCACGGCCAAATCAATATCGGCATCGTCCAAAATAAGGTAGGCATCGTTACTACCCAGCTCCAACACCATTTTCTTCAGTTCGCCACCGGCTTTTTCCCCAATTTTCTTTCCGGCTCCCGGACTTCCCGTCAGGGTAACGCCCCGCACCAATTCATGCTCTATGATGGTGTCCGATTGATCGTGGGTAATCACCAACACATTGAACAGTCCCTCCGGCAATCCCGCCGTATCGAATATCGATTTCAGGAGTTTGGCCGTTCCGGTCACATTTTCGGCATGTTTCAGCAACACACTGTTCCCCGCCATTAAATTGGCAATGGTATAGCGAATGACCTGATAGGCCGGATAGTTCCAGGGTTGAATCCCATAAATAACGCCCAAAGGCGCGTAGGTGATGATGCCTCTGCCACCATCGGAAATTTCGCGTTCCTCGCTTTTGAGTGCGTCCGGAGCATTTTTGGCGGAAAAGCTGCAAATGGCACTACATAGGTCTATTTCCTGTTCGCTTTGCTTCAGGAGTTTCCCCATTTCGGAGGTCATCATGTCGGCCAGTTCCTTTTTATAATTCTGTAGTTCCTCCCCAATGGCGGAAATGATTTTGCCACGTTCCTCAACGGATTTGAATTTCCATTTTTTAAAGGCCTCGTGCGATTTTTGAATGGTGTCGGCCACCTGTTCATCCGTCATTAAGGTATGCGTGGTGAGGGGTTTCCCGTTCGCCGGATTGATCGTTTTAAATGTTTTATCTGTTGTTGTCGTTGCCATTACTTTCTGTTTTTTTAGTGAATTACTTTTGTTCGCTGGGTACCAGGTACACATCGTTGATGTTTACACGCTCCGGTTGGGAAAGGGCGTAGTAAATGGCATCTGCAATATCCTCGGCTTCCAAGGTGTCCATTTGTTGCATCTCCTTCATTTTCTCCATGATATCTTCATCGGTAATGGTATCCGTAAGATTGGTCGCTACCGCACCCGGTTCTATGGAAGTCACGTTGATGCCGTATTTTGGGGCCAGTTCTTGGCGCAAGCCTTCGGAAAACATCTTTACTGCGGCCTTGGTGGCGCAATACACCGCGCCGCCCGGAAAGTATCGGTGTGCGGCCATGGACGAAATATTAATGATATGACCGTCTTTATTGGCTTTTAGTTCCGGTAGTACTGCGGCCACGCCGTTCAGTACACCCTTAATGTTCACGTCCACCATTTTTTCCCATTCATCGGTCTTCAGTTTTTCTACAAAGGAGAGGGGCATAAGACCTGCATTGTTGATCAGGGCGTTTACGGTTCCGTATTCCGACTTAGCCTGGGAAACCGCATTTTCAAAATGGTCCATTTTGGTGACATCCCCTGCCACGACCAAGGCTGTACCGCCTTTGGCTTCTATGTTGGATTTTAAATCGTTGAGTTCATCTTCACTCCGTGCCATAAGGACCACTTTGGCACCGTGTTCCGTCAACTTATGGGCGGCCGCTTTTCCAATCCCGCTTGAGGCTCCCGTAACTAATATTACTTTGTTTTCTAAATTCATCGTGTTCTTTTTTTATTTCCATTCAATGTAAGCCTGATTGATGGATTTCCTTGACCATAAAGGATGAAGGATTGACGGGTTCGCTATGGAGCGCGCTTTATGGTTTTTAGGGTTAAGGCAGTGTCCTATTAAGGCGAATGGGCACCACAAAGAGACGAAACAATCCGGTCTTGCCATGTTATGTTTAACTCCCTTTAAATCGCTTTTTGGAGGATTTTAGTTATTTTTAGAAGGTAACTAATCCAGCACATCTTTATGAAACATGCGTATTCCTATCTCCTCGTATTCCTCCTTGTCTTCACTACCGTTTCCAAGGCCCAGGAAGACGATACCATCCTCAAAAAATTAGAAGAAATTGCCATCATCGACCAAAAGGTCATGATGCCCATGCGCGATGGTATTCGCCTCGCAACGGACATCTATCGCCCCAAGACCAATGAAAAGGTACCCATCATTTTCTCCAGAACGCCCTATAACTTTAATTCCTGGGGCGATGGGGAGCAGAAGACCAGAACGGCGGAAAGGGCCTACGAGGCCGTAAAACGAGGCTATGCCTATGTGGTACAGAACGAGCGGGGCCGCTATTTTTCGGAAGGGGAGTGGGATATTCTGGGCGTTCCCCTTACGGATGGCTATGATGCCTTTAGCTGGATGAAGGACCAACCCTGGTCCAATGGGAAAATCGGCACCTATGGCTGTTCCAGTACCGCAGAATGGCAAATGGCCGTGGCCGCTTTGGACCATCCGGCGCATGCCGCGATGGTGCCCCAAGGCTATGGTGCCGGGGTGGGTCGCGTGGGCGATATCCTGGAGCAGGGCAATTGGTACCGCGGTGGGGTAGAGCAGCTGTTGTTTTTTTCCTGGCTATACGGTGTAGAGCATGACAAGTTCAAACCCCGCATCCCGGAAGGCGCGACCCAGGAAGACCTGATTCGTATTTCACGATTTTACGATTTGGCACCCGAGAATCCGCCGGTGGATATGTCCGAGGCCCTACAACACTTGCCCATTCAGGATATCCTAAAGAACATGCAAGGGAAGAAGGAGGTTTTTGATAAAATGGTACGCCGCAAACCCAACCATCCGGATTGGTATACGGGCGGACTCTATCATGACGATATGGAAATAGGTACCCCTAGTTTTTGGTTCGCTTCTTGGTACGATGTGAGCATCACGCCCAATTTGGCGCTCTTCAATCATGTTCGGAACAATGCCAAAGACCCTGAAATACGGGACAATCAATATATGGTCATCGCCCCAACATTGCACTGCGCCTATACCCGCGCAACGGAAAATACCATCGTAGGGGAGCGTAGCGTTGGTGATGCCCGTCTGAACTATGACGAACAGATCTATGCCTGGTGGGACCTTTGGCTGAAAGGCGAAAACAACGATTTTAAGGAGAAAACACCCAGGGTGCAATATTACACCATGGGGAAGAATATCTGGCAAACCGCCGAGCAATGGCCCCCTAAGGATAGTAAAATGACGACCTATTATCTAAATAGTGACGGGGCGGCCAATACCTGGAAGGGCAATGGAACGCTTTCCAGAAAAAAACCCTCCAAAGACCAACCGGATACTTTTGTGTACGACCCTATGAATCCCGTAACCTCCTATGGCGGCAACGTCTGTTGTACGGGCAATGCGGTCCAAGGAGGCGCCTTTGACCAGCAGGTGATGGAGGAGCGTGATGATATACTGGTCTACACCACCGATGTGTTGCAGGAAGGCGTAGAGGTGACCGGTTTTATCGAATCTACCCTTTATGTTTCTTCCGATGTCAAGGATACGGATTTTACGATCAAACTGATCGATGTCTATCCGGATGGCAGGGCCTATAACTTGGACGAGACCATTCAGCGTGCGCGTTTTCGCGAGGGGTACGACAAAGAGGTTTTTATGCAAGAGGGCGAAGTGTACAAAATCGACCTTACACCAATGGCCACCAGCAACTATTTTGAGAAAGGACATCGCATTCGTATTGAAGTATCGAGCAGTAATTTCCCGCGTTTTGCCCGTAATTTGAATACCGGGGGCGACAATTACGATGAATCCGAAGGTGTGGTGGCTACCAACAAGATCCACCACTCCAAAGCGTATCCTTCACAGATTCGCTTGCCCATACGTAAGTAGTCCCAAAAAAATGTATTCAAGAGCCTTGGAAGATGGGGAATTGCAGGACGTTTTGTAAGGAAATTTGCAGTAACCAAGTAAACTACCTTGGGGCAAGCCACGAGGCATTCGCAGGAAACAAATTTTTAATTTCGAGGCAAGCCTCGGAGGATTATACCCTTTGGTGCTGCCAATAAAAAAATATTCGATATAATAGAGACCATTAAATGACCGCTACCATGAGAACATCCCTTTTTTGTTTGAGTTTCCTCTTTACGAGCCTATGCTTTTCACAAATAGACCCATCCAATTACCAAGATTTGGAGTATCGAATGATCGGGCCTTTCAGGGGCGGGAGGACCGTGGGGGCGATGGGCGTGCCTTCCCAACCCAATGTATTCTTTATTGGGGTGAACAATGGCGGGGTATGGAAAACGGATGATTATGGCCGTACCTGGAATCCCATTTTTGATGACGTGCCCACAGGTTCCGTGGGAGATTTGGCGGTTTCGCCCTCGGACCCCAATGTTATTTATGTCGGTACCGGCGAAGGGCTGCACCGGCCGGACCTGGCTGTAGGGGACGGGATGTTCAAATCCACCAATGGCGGTAAAAGCTGGGAACATATCGGGCTGGAAGATGTGCAGCAGGTGAGTCGGGTCATCGTTCACCCCACCAATCCGGATATCGTCTATGTCGCCGGATTGGGCCATCCGTACGGGGCCAATGCAATGCGGGGCATTTTTAAGTCGGTAGACGGCGGAAAAACATGGAATAAAACTTTGTACATCAACGAAAATACCGGGGCCATCCAAGTGGAGCTCGACCCCAATAATCCCAACATCCTGTTCGCCGCCATGTGGGAACATCAGGAAGGCCCTTGGGAGAACGCCAAATTTTCCGGACCTAACAGCGGACTCTACAAATCCACCGATGGCGGGGACACCTGGCGACAACTAACCAACGGACTCCCCGGAGCGGAAGAGGGCCTGGGTAGGGTAGGGGTGGCGCTATCGGCCAGCAATTCCAAACGCATGTATGCCACAGTAGATGCCCGGGAAAAGGGCGGGGTCTATACCAGTGCCGATGCCGGCGAAAGCTGGAGCCTGGTCACCACGGAAAACCGACTCTGGGGCCGGGGCAGTGACTTTGCCGAAATTAAGGTGCATCCCAAGGATGAAAATACAGTTTTCGTAGGCAATATTGCCTCGTACAAATCTCTGGATGGCGGAAAAACATGGACCTCCATCAAAGGCGCCCCGGGCGGGGACGATTACCACCGGATATGGATCAATCCCCTGCATCCGGAAATCATGCTTTTCGCTGCCGATCAGGGAGCGGTCATTACCGTAAATGGGGGTGACACGTGGAGCTCGTGGTACAACCAGCCCACGTCACAATTGTATCATGTGACCACGGACAACCAATTTCCGTATTGGGTCTACGGCGGCCAACAGGAAAGTGGGGCCATTGGCATTGCCAGTAGGAGCAATGGGGGCCAGATCTCGTTTCGGGAATTTATGGGCGTGGGTGCCGATGAATATGCCTATGTCGCTCCGGACCCTTTGGATAACAACATCGTTTATGGAGGTCGCGTGATTCGATTCAATAAAAAAACGGGGCAGTCGCAATATGTAGGTCCCGAAGTGTTGCGTTCCCGGGATTTCCGATACCTGCGTACGATGCCCTTGTTGTTTCATCCGGCCGATGACAGTATGTTGTTGTTCGGTACGAATGTAATCTGGAAAACCCAAGATGGGGGACAGCATTGGGAACAGATCAGTGGCGACCTCACAAGAGCCCGACCCGAAGTGCCGGCCAGTGTCGGCGATTACAAAACCGATGCGATGGAAAACATGCCGCAACGTGCCATTGTGTACGCCATTGGACCTTCGCCCTTGGACAAAGACATTATTTGGGCGGGTACGGACGATGGCCTCATTCAGCTGACCCGGGATGGGGGCAAAACCTGGACCAACGTAACACCGGCCTCGATAACCTCTTGGGATAAAATTTCACAGATCGATGCCGGGCATTTTGATGCGGGAACAGCTTATGTGGCAGTGAATGCCATACGGAAGGATGATATGCAACCCCATATTTACAAGACCCATGACTTTGGGGAAACTTGGGAAGAAGTCGTTAGCGGGATGAATCCCTCCGGACCGGTCAACGTGGTGCGCGAAGACCCGAAACAACAAGGCTTACTGTATGCCGGAACGGAGCGTGAGGTCTATTTTTCGGCCGATGATGGGGCCTCTTGGCAGTCCCTAAGAATGAATATGCCCGCATCTTCCATTCGGGATTTGGTGGTGCATGAAAATGATCTGGTCATCGGTACGCACGGTCGCTCCATTTGGATTTTGGACAATGTGAGTCCGCTGCGGGAATTGGCCAGCCTCTCCGGCCAAAACGCCTATTTGTTTTCGCCCAGCGATGCCTACCGGGTACGGTTCAATATGTTTAGCGACACGCCGTTACCCCCGGAGGAACCTACGGGAGAGAATCCGCCGGATGGGGCCCTAATCGATTATTATTTGGGTGCCGATGCCCAAAAGGTGGAGCTCAACATATTGGATTCGGAAGGAGCATTGGTCAATAGCTTTTCGAGTGATGATAGGGCGGAAGTCTTGGATACGACTAAAATGCAGCATCCCACGTATTGGATACGTCCGTTTAAAGGATTGTCGGGCGAACCCGGCCACCACCGATTTGTATGGAATTTACGTTACAAGGAGCCGCAGGGGGCCAATCGTGCCTTTGCCATTGCGGCCGTGCAATACGATACGCCTAGCGGACCCGAAGGCCCTTTTGTAGCTCCGGGAACGTATAAAGTGCAATTGAAGGTCGATGGGAGAACTTTGGAAAAGGACATCACGGTAAAACTGGATCCCCGTTCCGAAATGAGCGAGGAAGCCTTGGCCCTCCAGGCCGACCTGTCCCTGCAGACCTACACCGATTACGGAAGATTGCAGGAGATTCGGGAAGTGATTGACGCCAGCTCGGCAAAAGGTAAGAAGAAGGAAAAGTTGATGGCCTTTCGAGGCGAAGGCGCCCCGGAGGATGGCGATTTGATTTATGGAAGTATTTATGTGTCGGAGCTGGAGGACGAAACGCTAGTCGGACTGCAATCCAAATTGCTGTATCTGCTCAATGTCTTGCAAAAATCGGATGCCCGACCCACGGTCGCTACAGAGCAAGCCGCAGCAAAATTGCATACACGTGTGGGGGAGATGGAAGCGCTTTGGGAATCGAAGTATAAATAGATAGCATGAAAACAGCCTGCTTGTAGTTGGTTGTAATTCGTTTTATGGGGTTGTTAAAAAAATCATGGGGTTTGGCCCGGTTATTATGCTATTGCCACGTATTGACGATGCGTTCATGATGGAATAATTGAACAAGTTATTGTATGTAAGGCAATTGTCTTTAGTTTGTTGTTTCTCTTACCTTTATTTAATAGTAGGTCAATAGTTTGCTTTTTAAGCATTTCCTTTTGTAGAGGTATTTATCTTACCATCACAAATCCCTCGGTAAGGGTTCCATTTGATTTTAGGTAGCATCATGGGGCTCCACCTTTTTGATAAAGGGAGGTGGCGAGACCTACCGCGCCGGAGGGTTGGAAAGCCCGGATTGCGATGATCGTGCCAAAGGCACAGGGACAGTTTCCAGGGTTTGGGCCAAGTCAAACTCCCCGTCCCGCAAGCGGGACACCCCTCTTCAGACGAAGAGGGGAGCTTTTAAAATAATGCGCAATTCCAATATTAAAAATTTTAACGCATCCATAGTAATTGCCCAGAAAAAAATGGTTTGGTCAATTATTTATGCATATCAAAATGTTCGGTAAAAGGTGATGGCGTGGAAAGATTGAACCTGTAGTTAGAGGTTCATCATAAAATATCAACTTTTTGTCCTATTTTAGAAGGAAAGACGTTCCAGTATGAACCTGAACACCAAAGCGAAACAAATAAACACCTACGATGCCATTGTGGTAGGTACAGGTATCAGTGGGGGATGGGCCGCAAAGGAGCTCTCTGAAAAAGGGCTAAAGACCTTGGTACTCGAAAGGGGACGTATGGTACAACATTTAAGGGATTACCCAACGATGAACCTCAATCCATGGGAATTGCCCTATGCAAACCAATTGACGCCAAAGGAACGAAGGGAGGAATATCCTATTCAGGCTAGGTCATCCTATGCCGTAGACCAATCGACCAAGCATTTTTTCGTCAAGGACAACGAAAACCCCTATGTACAGGAGAAACCTTTCCTTTGGACAAGGGGCTATCAGGTCGGGGGCCGTTCCCTGATTTGGGGAAGATGGGCCTATAGAAGGGGAGATCTGGAATTTGGTGCCAATGCCCGTGATGGTGTTGGTTTGGATTGGCCCATTCGATATAAGGATATTGAACCATGGTACGATTATGTGGAGTCCTACATAGGCGTGAGCGGTACAAGGGATGGATTGCCCCAGGTTCCGGATGGCAAGTTTCTGCCGCCTTGGGAAATGAGCTGTTTGGAAAAACATGTGGCGAGCAAAATTGAATCACATTTTGATGACCGAAAACTAACGATTGGAAGGACAGTGAACATTACACAGGCCCACGGTGGCCGTGGTCCCTGTATGGCGCGTAACAAATGTCGCAGGGGGTGTCCCTATGGGGCCTACTTTAGCAGTAATTCCGTAACACTTCTGGCTGCGGAAAGGACAGGAAACATGACCTTGCGACCCCATTCGATCGTACACACCATCCTTTACGACAAGGAGACGAAAAAGGCTTCGGGGGTACAAATCGTGGATGCGAATACAAAAGAGACAATAGTGTTCAATGCCAAGATCATCTTTCTCTGTGCATCAACGTTGGGTAGCACCAGTATACTTCTAAATTCGGTAGCCAACAGTTTCCCGGATGGTTTGGCCAATACCAGTGGTGAGCTGGGTCATAATTTGATGGACAATCATTTTCAGGTGGGCGCCTATGGGACCTACGATGGTTTTGAAGATGAATACCACAAGGGAAGAAGACCCGTAGATGTCTTGGTTCCAAGATTTCAAAATCTAGATGCCAAAACCAAACGTAAGGACTATCTGCGGGGATTCAGCACCTATGGTTGGTCCGGTCGCGAAGGATGGGACCGAGGTAGTGGGGGAAAGGAGTTTGGTGCCGCATGGAAGGATAGCTTGACCAAACCCGGGCCATGGACCTTTACCTTTCTGGCCTTTGGGGAGTGTTTGCCCGATCATAAAAACAGGATCTATCTGGACCACCAAAAACGCGACCCCTGGGGCTTGCCCATGTTGGTGGCCGATATGGCCTTTGGCCCCAATGAAGCCGCCATGCGAAAGGAAATGATGACCTCCAGTGCGGAAATGCTGGAAGCATCTGGATTTAAGGATATCAATACCTATGACGACCCTAGTGAACCCGGTTTGAGCATTCATGAAATGGGTACCGCAAGAATGGGTGAGGATTCCAAAAAATCAGTACTTAACAAGTGGAACCAAGTACACGATATTCCTAATATTTTTGTAACGGACGGTTCTTGTATGAATTCCAATGGTTGGGGAAACCCGTCATTGACCTATATGGCCTTAACGGCAAGGGCCTGTGACCATGCCGTGAACGAACTTAAAAAAGGGAATTTATGACAGCGGGAACTATGAATAGAAGAAAGGCTTTGGAAAGGGTCTCCGTAATTATGGGAGGTGTTTTGGTGCCTTCTATTTGGACAGGTATGATCAGCGGTTGTAGGACTCCCTTGGAAACTGATTGGTCGCCCAAATTTTTAAATAATGAGGAGGCCCTACTTACAGAACTGATCGTAGATGTATTTATTCCCCAAACGCACACTCCAAGTGCTTCGGAGGCCATGGTACATAGGTTCATAGATGAAATGTTACATGGTTTTTTGGAAAAGGAAGAACAGGAAATAATTCGGCATGGGTTAAAAAGGCTGCAAGAGTTGGATTTTGTTGGAATGGATGAGGAAGCGAGAATCAACGTTTTTAAAGATCTATCCGTTTCGGAAGAGCCTAAAAATGCCTTGTTCTTCGATGCGATGCGCAGTATGGCCTTATTGGGCTATTTCACATCTGAAATTGGCGCTACGCAAACCTTGGCGCACGACCCCATTCCGGGTTCCTATGAAGGATGTATCCCCTTGAATAAATATGGAGGCAAAACCTGGTCTGAAAGTTAGGCTATAAACCATCGTTCACTATTTTAATGCTCCCTTCGCCTGCGTAGAGTTCCCTGCCAAACAACAGGTGGTTGAAAACCTTTCCTTTTTCAAAGTCCAGCACCTGACTTACCCCCGTACCGTTTTCCTCTCCCCAGGTGATGAACAGTTTATCCTTGGAAATCCAGTTTGCCCGATATATTTCCCTTCCTTGAAGTCCTTTTTCAGTGCCCTGGACTGCCGTCCAATGCAGGGTGGAGTCAGACTCGAACGTCAAGTGGTAGACACTTTCACCATAATCGTATTCCAATGTTTTGGAAATAAGTCCTTCGCTCTTCGGGGAGGAATTTGACGAACAATTCCAAAAGATGATGGCCATAAGGCATGAAAATATGGAATTACGGTATTTGTCCATAGCTGAAATTCTTTTAATTGAAAGGATTTGCGTTCAAAAGATATTAAAATTACCCCAAGCAAACCTTGTTTTCTGTCGGTTTTAGTACATTGGCAGAAACCTTGAAATGTGCTAGCGAAAAGACGACAATTGCCCCAGGAATACCCCATGGATTCCGAAAAATTCATCTACTGCCTGGAAGCGGTGGCCGATGCGGAAATGGACCAAATCACCGAAGTACAAAAAAGCCTGGAACAACTGGCCATGCAATACGGTGTGGCGAGTATCTATAAGACCTGCGATACCATTGAGGGGCTGGAAGACAGCCTCAATGCCTTGGTCCTAGACGATCATCATTTTAAGGATTACGAAATCATTTATCTGGTGATGACGGGCGAGGCCAATAGTATTTGCTTGAACGACTGCTACTATAGTTTGCAGGAAATCGCGGAACTCTTTGAAGGTCGATTACGGGGCAAGATCGTGCATTTTTCCAACGCCAAAGTGCTGGATCTGGACGAGGAGGAGGCCCAGTATTTTCTCGACATTACCAATGCCAAGGCCGTATCCGGCTATGGCCACCCCTCACAGGGCATCAGCAGTGCCATGCTGGACAAGGCATTTTTCAATCTGTTCAAGGAAGAGGACGATATGTTCGAGGTGGTAGAGGAGCTGCACCGCAGACATTACGATGCCTGTAAAATCTTGGATTTCAGATTATACTATTAAATCTTGATTGCAATAGGGAATCTATCTTTTGCTTGAAGGTCTAACCGTTCAATTTGTTTTCCTTGCGCTCCCTACGGTCGTCCCTGCGTTCGCGACGGTCTTCCCGTAATTCCCCTTTATCCTCCCGGAGTTCTTCCTGGGTCTCCAACAGGTCATTGTTCAGGGTGGCGATAAACTTTTCAAGGATACCGTTTCCAAGCGTTTCATCGGCTTTGGCGCTTTCGTAGAGGGCCTTTTGGTTTTCCAATCGGGATTCCAGTTCTGCACGGTCGGCCACATCGTCCCTTTTGTCGCGTCGGTCGTCGCGGTTATTCCTTCGGTCGCGGCGCATATCCCTTCTATCGTCCGGGGTGCCTTCAAACGTTCTGCGGTTGCTTCTTTTTTCCCTGCGGTTGGTCCCTTTTTCCACGGAACTTTGCACGACTTCCCGCTTTGCCCAGGCTATTTTTCCCTCGGTCTGTTGGATTTCCCGTTCCATGGCGGTCAGGATTCCCTTCCGATACTTTTGGGCCAATTTGGTATCGCCATTTTCAAGGGCCGTCTGAAATTCGGATACATCGGCTTTAAAGCTTTCCAGTTCATTGGTGTCCCGTTCCAATTGCGCGTTGCCCACCTTGATCTGTCGGTGGTCCTGAACGGCTTCCTTGGCATTCTGTGCCGAAGCAAAAAAGGCCGTCAATAGTACAAGGGTCGCAGTGAGATATTTATTTGTTTTCATTGTCTTTGATTTTATCGGTGTATAAAAATTTTAAAATATAAGATCTAAAAAATAGAGTGGGGGGGTTAATTGATCACTGCATTGATCTTTTCCCAAAGCGCATTGTCAAATCCCGATACCGCAAAATTGGTATTCTGCGGGTCCGATGCATTGCCCATACGAATGACCACCATGTTTTTACTGGGTACCACATAGATACGTTGGTCCTTGGCACCCATGGCAGCTACCATGTCAGCCGGGGCATTGGGAATCAAAGTCCCAGGAAACACGGCTTGTTGGCTAGGAACCATATACTGGGATTTTCCGTTCAACCACCACAGATATCCGTAGGAGGGATTGATACTTTGGGAGGTAGTCACACATTCCGTAAAGAAAGATGCATCGATGATCTGTTCCCCGTCCCACGAACCGTTATTTAGGCTGAGTAGCCCGAAACGGGCCATGCTTCGGGTGGTGCTGTGAAAGATGGTGAAGATCGTTCCTTCGTTCCAAAAACCGTCCATACCGATCTTCGCCTTTAGGTTTGTGTTGAAGTAGCTTTCAAAATCGGTCGCACTGGATTCGGCCACGACATCCATCAATTTTTGAAACACGTTGCCATAGGCCCATCGGGTGCCGGCATCGGCCACATAGGTAAGGTTGGATTTTACCACCAATTGTTTGGTATCGTCAATGCCAGAGGTCATCGTGAGCAAATTCCGAACGGTAATGAGGTTTTCCTTTTCCAAATCCATATTGGTCCAGTTTTCCCCTAGATAGTCGGACACTTTGTTATCGATATCTATCAGCCCGTTTTGCTGTGCAATGCCCGTGGTGGCGGATGCCAAGGTTTTTCCGGCACTGTTCCATTCCCAAGGCTCTTGGGCCGTGTGTCCGTCAAAATACTCCTCCATCACGATCCTGCCATTGACAAGGATCATAAAGGATTTGGAATTGGCCTGGATGAGAAAATCTTTCAAGGGATCTAGTTGCGACTCGTCCCATTGTAAACTACTGGGTGTAACGGTTTCCCAGGTGTTGCTTCCAATGGGTGGAAAATAGAGGGTTTGATTGGGTGGAGCTATTGGCCCGTCGTCTGATGAGGAGCAGCTGGCCGCCATGCCAAGCACCAGTACCAAAAGCAAATACATATGTTTCATAGCTTTTATTTTTTAGACTTCTATTACCCCATTGACTCACTACTACATTTCTAGGTACGTTTTTCTAGTATGTCCCTGAAACTCCCGCTCTAAACAATGGAATTGAAGCATATCATATAACGTGCTGACCTTTGGTTTGTTGTGTGGGGTATGGGCTGAATTTTTAAGGGTAATTGAACTTAATGTTCTGTTTGGCACGAAAGGAAGGGATATACTGTTAAAAACATGTCAAATTCTATTTCAACTGGGGTGTTTCTTTACGATTCCGGTATCTTTTGCCCTATTATGTAAAGCCATGACGAACGTCGAAAGGCTTTATTCTTACGTATTCATTTAAAATCAAACAACCATGAAATCCTTGAAAACAAAATCCCTTCTTTCATTACTATTCCTGCCGATGCTATTTCTAAGCGCACAGGGCGAATTGAAGTCGGTGGAAGGCTATTCGCCAAACATTGGACGGATAGTCTATATGCTGGAAGACCTAAAGGATCGCATTACCGAACAGGTTAAGGACTTGGACCAATCCCAAACCGATTTTCAATATGATGCCCAAGCGAACAGTATTGGGGCCTTGATCATGCATTTGGTATCTACGGAATCCTACTATCAGGTAGCGACCTTGGAGGGTAGGGAATGGACGGAAGCGGAGCTTGAAAGCGTCGGTATTGCGGGAGAATTGAATGCCAATGTAAATAGCATGCTCAAAGGGGAGTCTATTGGTCATTATTTAAGTCTTTGGGATGATGTGCGCCAAAAAACGCTGGACTTGCTCAAAACCAAGGATGATGCCTGGTTCGCCTCGAACATTGAGGAAGGACTGAATTATCACTATATCTGGTACCACGTTATGGAACATTCCGCCAACCATATGGGGCAAATTGGGACGATAATGAATCGGTTGCCTGAATAATTCCAATAATTCAGTTTAAGTCTTCTGTATGTAAGGATTCAAAACCTGAGTACGACTACCAAAGCAATTTTATATAACGACAAATTATAGGTACAAATGCGTAGCATACACGAACACCCGTAAAATAAAATTGACGTGAGTAAATGAAAATTTGCGGCGTAGCCGACCGCTAGGGAATGTTTCATGACCCTGTTGCAAATTTCAATAAATAACGCTCACATGAGGGATATTTTACATAATAGAATTATAGCTTACGAATATGAAACGGATTTTGCTGTAAAACTGCTGTGACATAATTGTTGACGATATAAAACACTTGCGTGTTGTTATATCTACAATTATATCAAATACGGTGGTATTGGCAGTTTTAAACGACAAACATATTTGTACTATAATTTATATTATGTAAAATAGACTTTTTTAAACCCGGTATATAATCCCTTCGTTTTTAGCCGGCTCCTCTTCTCTTTGGCTTTATAATTCACAACCAACAACTTTTAAAAACATTTCCATAGAAAAGAAATGTATATTTATTCCACCAATTACCAAACTATATGAAATCCAATCCATTTCAACGATTCCTTCTAGGCATCGTACTGTTTTGTTGTGTTGCCAGTTTTTCACAGACCACACAAAAAAACCAGCAATTTAACCGACCGTTTTACCAAGCGACCTTTTTGGAAACCGAACCTGTCGTAGACGGCGAAATCCGCAACGAAGCCCTTTGGGAGTCGGTTCCCTTGGCCCCGGACCTCATTCAGATAAAGCCTTCCTTTGGCGCTCCCGTGTCCGAAAAAACGGAAATTCGTGTCGCTTATAGCAATACCACCTTTTATGTGGCCGTCGTCTGCTATGATAAGGAACCCGATAAAATTGTGGTCTCCGACTCGCGCCGCGATGCGGATCTCAATGATGAGGACAGCTTTCTCTTTATCATCGATACCTATAACGACCAGCAAAACGGCTTCCTTTTTGGTACCAATGCCCAAGGCATGGAATACGACGCACAGATCAACAACGAAGGAAAGGGAAATAACAATGCCAATCGCCAACAGGGCGGCGTTATTGGAGGTACAAACCTCAATTGGGACGCCACCTGGTCCGTAAAAACACAATTGGGCGACTATGGCTGGAGCGCCGAGTTTGCCATTCCCCTACGTTCCCTGCGTTTCGCTTCCGGGGAGGCCAAAACATGGGGGCTCAATTTTCAGCGGAACATCAGTAAAAACACTGAAATTGCCTACTGGACCTCCCTCCCATTGGGTTTCGACCTCAAACGCCTGGCCTTGGCCGGTAAATTGACCGGACTCAATCTAAAAAATCCAGGGAACCTAAAGTTGATACCCTATGCCCTGGTTCAGGGTATCAATGACCAGTCTATCTCCCCCAGCGAACAGGAACTGGACGCGGAAGTGGGCATGGACGTCAAGTACAGCATCACCCCTAGTCTTACCCTAGACCTCACCTATAACACGGACTTTGCCCAGGTAGAAGTGGACGACGAACAAGTGAACCTTGACCGATTCAACCTTTTCTTTCCCGAAAAACGGGCCTTTTTCCTTGAAAATGCGGGTCAGTTTTCGGTCGGAAGCCCTGGAGAGGTCGACTTGTTCTTTAGTCGGCGTATCGGTTTGGGTCAGGATGGTAGTATCGTCCCCATCATCGGCGGAGCCCGGGTTTCCGGGAAAGTCGGACAAACCAATGTGGGCCTGCTTAGTATGTTTACCGAGGATGTGGCATCGGCGGGTATTACGGAAAACAACTTCTCCGTGGCGCGTGTCAACCATAACTTTGGGAATTCCCGAAGTTCCTTGGGCGGTATATTCGTAAACCGACAAGGTTTGGCGGGCCTCGACGAAGATTTTAACCGGGTGTATGCCATAGATGGCAAATGGGGCATTGGCAACAAGGCGGAAGTAAACGGTTTTTTTGCCAAGAGCATCACCCCTTCCATCAACGGGCAGGACCATGCCTTTAAATTATTGGCCAACTACGAATGGGACGGCTGGAACTTGAACGCGGGCTACACCGAGGTGGCTCCGGGATTCAATCCGGAAGTCGGTTTTCTACAACGGAGCGCTTTTAAAAAACCGGAGTTGTTGATTTTTAAGGCACATAGGGTCAATGGTAACGGTAGTTTCCTGGAAATGCGTCCCCACCTCTCCTATCGTGGGTACTGGAACTTTGACAATGAGCAGGTTACGGGCTTTCTGCATGTGGACAACCATTGGGTTTGGCGCAGCGGCTTTGAGATCCATACCGGTATCAATTTCACCCAGGAGCGGGTGTTTGCCCCCTTCAATATTTCCAATGTGACGGTGCCCATCGGCGAATACAAAAATGAGGAATTGCAGTTTGTGTTGATTACCAACCCGAATAATGCTTTTTCCGTCAGTACCCGTACCTTCATCGGTGGTTATTTCAACGGTATGCGTTATTCCAACAGCGGTACGGCCAATTTTAGGGTAGGGAACAAATTTGTATCCTCTCTGACCATGAGCCACAACGATATCCAGCTGGAAACCGGAAATACGACGGCCTTGGTGGGCGGACTCCGATTGGCCTACAGTTTTACCCCGCGCATCTTTTTACAAAGCTTGATACAGCGCAACAATGTTTCCGAGATAACCTCGGTAAATGCCCGCTTTGGTTGGCTTCAGAGTGCGAATACCGGGCTCTTTGTGGTATTCAATATCGTACGGGACGACAACCCCTTGGATTTTTTGGACAATCAGACCCTGACTATCAAATACACGCATCGGTTTGATGTATTGAAGTAGCAACCTATACATGCAAGTGTACGCTACTCAAATAAAGAGTTGGTTATGGATTGGGACCCATGGGTTTTAGATAGACGAAAATTCAAGCCTAAAATTCCAAATTCCCTGGTGATTCTTAAACCCAAAATATGCAATAGAAAATCTATTACGGCTTCAAACTACTTCAAACACACGCTATTTAAGCCGTTTTTTAATTTAACCATAGCGATGCTATGCAAAAATTAAGAAAACACTTGTGTTTATTGTATTTTGAACCCTCATCACGAAGTCCTAATGCATAATTTGGGTTAAATGGGTCGATCATACATCTAGACAATAATTTTCATTAATCAATACACAAAATTAGAGTGCGTCCAATTTGCCTGTATCTTTATTTCAGAGCCAATAAAGAGACTTACGGTTTGGGCCAATACAATTCTGGCAGTCCAGCTTGTTCCAATTTCGTATTCATCTCCGGTACTTCTTTTTGCCTAATGTCCGAAAGCCTTGTTTTTAATGCGGCCCACTGCGCTAGATAATCGGCACTTACATCGCGAACGCCCGGTGTCATGGGCAAATTGCCCTTGTCGATGCTGTTCAGAAAATCCTTGAACTTAATGAGCAGACGAGCCTCGAACATGTAGTTGCTTTGATAGGTACGCATCTCCTTTTGAAGAATGGCTTCGATCCAGGTTTCGATGCGGCTGTCCAACTCCTTTCCTTCCTGTTTCACGGCTTCATTCTTGGTCATTTCCATAAGAAGGTTTAGTTGTTCTTGCACCAAGCGCACATCGCGCACGCCTTTTGCCATTTCCTTAGCACCTGTATAGATAGACTTTGAAATGGCATCTCGTTCCATATACGCCTCTTCCACATTGGGGATACTATTTTTCAACCTTGGGTCTATATCGATGTTAAATTCCTGATGATGGACCTTGTCCCCTACTTTCAAACGTACCGTATACGCTCCTGGAGGGGCATTATACGCCGTAAGGTCCCTATTAGTAGTATATAATTCGGTTAGGCAATCAAACCTTCCAATTTTCATGTTCCATTGATAGCGATGCGCCCCAGCCTTCTTTTTCAATTGGGGCTTTATCAAGGTATCGCAGCCAACGGGCGTCCTATTAGTGCTTTCGGAATGGAGCACAGTCCCATTTTTGTCCAGGATTTCCAAGGACATAGGAGTTTCCTTTGGTACTTCCTTGTTCAGCACATAGTGAATTTGAACACCTGATGGCGGATTTTCACCATACCCGCCATCGGTACTATAGGCGACGGATAATTCGGTAAATACATCCCTAGGATCATACAAATAGGAATCCGCTTGCGCTACCGTCTCCGAAATTTGATGCAACGGAGTCAAATCGTCCAAAATCCAAAGGGCACGCCCCTGTGTTGCCACCACCAGATCCTTACGCTGTACCCTAAGATCAGTGATAGGTACTTCGGGCAAATTGTTCTGTAACGGCATCCAATTGGCGCCATCATCGAAAGAAACAAAGATGCCCGTTTCCGTTCCGGCATACAACAATCCCCTTCGATCGGGATCTTCCCGAACCGTTCGGGCAAAGGTATCCCCGGGAATTCCGTTTACAATTTTCTCCCAAGTGGCACCGTAATCGTTGGTCTTAAAGATATAGGGCGTAAAATCGTTCAGTTTATAGCCTGTTACCGCAATGTAGGCAGTAGCGGGATCATGGGGCGAAGGTTCCACCACGTTGATGATACTTTCCTTCAGGCCCTTTGGTGTCACATTGGTCCAGGTTTCTCCACCATCACGTGTTAGGTGCACAAGCCCATCGTCGGAGCCTACCCAAATGACACCTTCGACCAACGGAGATTCCTCAATATTGAATAAATTGTTGTAGCTCTCTGCCGTTATCTGTTCATTGCTGATGGGCTCGCCTCCCTTTCCTTGATGTTCCTTATCGTTTCGGGTAAGGTCTTCGCTCATGACTTTCCAGGTTACCCCACGATCGGTAGATTTCATAACGTATTGCGAGCCGTAATAAATGACGGATGGATTGTGTGGCGATACGATTACGGGCCCGTTCCAATTGGCTCGATATTTTAAATTTTTTGGCTGTTCCCCTGTAACCCTCGTCGGATAAGGCATCACCATCCGGGTATTGTCGATATCCCTGTCCCACTCTACGAAGTTGCTTGCAAAATATGTGGAGTACACATATCGAGGGTTATTGGGGTCCACCGCAACGGTGGAGGATTCCCCCGCACGCATCACATCCCAATGCATTTCCCCTATTCCGTCGTCCATAACCCTACTATCTATGGCAATGGTGCTATTGTCCTGCTGTCCGGAATATACGCGATATGGATAACCATTGTCCGTGATAACCCTGTAAAACTGGCCGGTGGGCTGATTGTAAAGCGTAGACCATGTTTTTCCACCATTGTAGGTCACCGAAGCCCCGCCATCATTGGCATTGATCATGATGTCGCTATTATGGGGATTTATCCAAAGGTCATGATGGTCCACATGACTACCGGGATTTCCTTCAAAGGTCTTGCCCCCATCGATGGATTTCATGGCAAAGCTGTTCATGACCCAAACTTCATCGGCATCTTTCGGGTCGGCTATAATATGCATGTAGTACCAAGAACGGGCATACGTAGTGGCATCATTGGTAGTTTGCACAAAGGATTCTCCCCCATCCTCGGAACGGTAAACCCCGGCCTTATCTCCCAGGGCATCAATTGCGATGTAGACGATGTTGGGATCGGCCGGAGAAATTGCAACGCCCATTTTACCCTTAAGCTCCGGTAATCCCTTTGTGATTTCCTTCCAGTTTTTGCCCCCATCGGTGGTTTTGTAAATTCGACTGCCGGGTCCCCCACTGTGCACTACCCAAGGTTTGCGATGGAAATCCCAGGAAGCCACCATCATGATATCCGGGTTCGTGACATCTACGGTCATATCGACGATTCCTGAATCCTCGTTTACAAAGAGTATTTTCTCCCAGGTTGTACCGCCATCCTCGGACAAGTAAACGCCCCTTTCAGGATTGGGCCCCCAAGGATTTCCCTGCGCGGCCACATAGACCTTATTGGGATTGGTGGGATGCACATACACATCGCTAATGTGCCTTGTTTTCTCAAGTCCCATATGTTTCCAGGTCTTTCCGGCATCAGTCGATTTATAGAGACCGTCCCCATGGGAAGTCTTTACGCCCCGCACGGGCGATTCGCCCGTACCCACATAGATGATATTGGGATCGGACGGTGCAACCGTAATGTCACCAATACCTGTAGTATTAAAGAATCCGTCCGATATATTGTTCCAGGTAGTGCCGCCATCGGTTGTTTTCCAGACACCTCCGCCCGTGGCGCCCATGTAATACGTAAAAATATCATCAGGGATTCCTGTAACCGTTGTGGAGCGTCCTCCTCTAAAAGGTCCAATGTTCCTATAGGTCATTGACTCGTATAATTTTTCGGTCAATTTTGGCGTACTACTTTGTTTGCGTTGCCCATGTAGGCAATAAAAAACAGTTATTAGGCTCAAGAAGTTACATAGTGCTCTTTTCATAGGAACATAGGTTTAGGTTGTTGGTTATTATTGTACTAAAAGTTATGTCCTTCCTTCAGGAAGATGGTCAGGTACAATCAAATATAAAGGATATTTTGATAATCTAAATTTTGGGTAATTTGAACAAAAAAACCGCCCCATTGGGGCGGTTTGGTATTTTAAAAAAGCAAATACTATTTTATCTCGACCAATTCAAGTTCAAAGGTTAGGTCTTCCCCTGCCAAGGGATGGTTGCCATCAACGATGATATCGTTTTCATTGACTTCGGCCACACGTAGCTGTCTTTCTGTGCCATCTGCATTGGTCGCTACCAAGCCCATATTTACTTCAGGCTTCATTCCTTCCGGTAAATTGGCTTTGGGCACACTTTGAAAAAGCTCACGCTTCTTTTCACCATATGCCTCCTCCTTTGGGATGACGATTGTTTTCTTTTCCATTGGTTCCATATTTAGCAAACCTTTTTCAAAACCGGGAATGAGACTCCCCTGCCCTAACTTCACTTCAAGCGGTTCCCTGTTCACGGAGCTGTCGAAAACCTGTCCGTTTTCCAATTTCCCCGTATAATGTACTCGTACCAAATCACCTTCCTTTACTTTACTCATCGTATAAATTCTTTAATAATTTTCAATAAGCGGCAAAGGTAGGGTTCTCAAAACCGTTCAACGAAGAATTGGTCAAAACATCCTGGTTTTCACCCTTTTTTAACAGGTTTTGGCCAAAAATTATAGAAAAACGTCCGTTTTGAACGATTTCTAAATATTTTTGTGAATAATGTGCCTAAAAAACAATTGGGTTCCACACGTATGACCCATCGGGTGCATTGGCGTTATGTTCCAATTAAAAAGTTTAAACCCATGACTACAAGCATGGAGTAATTTTTTTAGTAAGGTGGGTGCTTGAATTGACAAAAAAAGGTCTGTTTTACTAAATCATCCGTATGGTTAAACCGAAAACCTAACTATTATCGACTAACCGATGCTTCGGCTTCCAGTTCCTTTAATTCCCCTAAATAGCGAATGGGAAAACGCTGGGAACTGTTGATAATGAGGGTGGCCTTTTTATTGGGAAAGGCATTGAGGGTAACCTGATAGGTTTCCACCTTATCGGTAATGGTAAAGACGATTTGCATTTCGTTTTTTGAGACATCGAATTCCTCTTTGTACCGACTTGGGATACCCTTGAAGGTAATACCGGTATTATTGCCATAACCGCCTCCCATTTGGCGTTCCCCAAAATAGGGTAAATCGGCCATAATACTATCGCCCTTGACCGTCATGTAATTGTTGCTTCCCTGTAGTAATATGTTCGAAAATGTACCTCCAGGAGGCCATAGTCCACTATTGGCTACGGCTGAAACCCCATTGGTCATAGTAGGGTTTGCGGTATCCGCCAAAAACCTATAGGATTTTGCGTCTAGGAAATTGGTAAAGGACGTTAGTTGTTCCTGGGTATAGGATACTTTGGAAGCACTTCCACAGCTCAATAGCAGGAACGTTCCCAGTAAAAATAATATGTACGTATAGACTCTCATTTTATCCATTAGGAGGCCTGGTGCAGCATTACGATATACTCTTGTACCCCATCCTCCAACTTTCGGGTTTCAATCATATAGTTTTTAATTAGCTCGACCTGGTTGCCTACAAGCTTGTTATTGTTTCTGGCTACGGTCGCCAGTTCCCGGTATCGGTTTAAAAGGCGTTCCATGGCATCGGTGAGACGCTGTTTTAGTTCGAACTGTCGCTGGGTAGTCGGCTCAAAGAGATAGGATTCCAAGGTTCGCTTCCATTGTAGCAAATCCTTATAACATCGGTCCAGCCAAACCAAGCAGGAATTACTGTCCAAAACACTCGTAGTCCTTTTTGAAGATTCTGCAGTCATAAGGTACTATTTTTAAGGATTTTTCATACAATAAGGTACGAAATTAATCCATAACGGGACTATGATTTTGGTCATTAATTATACTTTAACTATAATTTAATTTTGAATTCAGAATTATTTAAAAACAGCACCTGAAACCTGTAGGAATTTTGTAATTTGAACGAAACATTTAATAAGAAAGCATATGAATATCAATTTTGAGTACGACGACGTAAAGGCCAGCAACCGATTGGAGATTATGGCCGCGAAGAAACTTGAAAAACTGTTGGACAAATTTGATTTTATAGTGAGGGCCGATGTTTTCTTCAAAACGGAAAATACCTCTTCTCCAGAAACAGGAAAAATATGTAATATACGGCTAAGCGCACCTGGACCCAGGATTTTCGCCGATGCCAGTACAGGTAGTTTTGAGGCTTCCATTGCTAAGTCCGTAGAGGAATTGCATAGACAATTGCAGAAACGCAAGGATAAAATGCAGACGCATCATTGATTTAGCTTGACCAAATTCTGCTAGCAAAAATGGCCGAAATCCATATTCTGGGTTTCGGCCATTTTTGTTATTTATGAATGTCATTATTATTTCCACCCTCCTTCAAATGCGAATTCGGTCTGGGAAATGCGGGTTCTTTCCGCGCTTTCCTGTTCCCTTAAATCTTTCGGTAAATTATTCAAATCGCCTCCATAAAAACCTGCGGCGATGGCCGTGGCTATGTGAAACCCCTCTGGAACGTTGAACACTTCATGCGCCTTTTTCCAGTCCACACCGGCCATATGGTGCAAACCAATACCCATGTATTCGGCCTGTACGGTCATATTTCCCAAGGAAAGTCCCAAATCGTGCAGGGCGTGGAAGTTTTCTTTTCCTTCATCCGTATTTTTTTTGTAACCGGCCAACATTAAAAATGTGGCGTTTCCTGCCCATTTTTGATTGAAATCGCTCAGACAGTCCATAATCCTATCGTATGCTTCCGAACCCTTATGGGCAAAAATAAAACGCCATGGTTGACGGTTGTAGGAACTGGCCGACCAACGAACGGATTCGAAGAGTCTGTTAACATCCTTTTCCGTAAGCTTTTGATCGCTAAAGATTCTAGGACTGTACCGCTGTTTCAACAAGGGATATATTTGATAATCGTTTTTGGCAATTTTGTCTAATTGTAACTGTTCTACTGTCGTCATTTTTTAGTTTTATGGTTTTACTTTGCTTGTAAGGAAGATAAGGTCTAAAAGGAAAATTTCTTTGTGCGAATGCGACAAATATTAACTTGAATCCTTCTCCGTTTTTTATGACCTCATATGACGATTGTCAATGGAGAAGACCACATAATTTAGTACCTTCGACCGCTTTAAATACATAGGTATGTTAGTCTGGATTATTTTTCTTGCCTGTATTCTTGTTTTTCTGGCCCTAGATCTAGGTGTTTTCCACAAACACGACCATGTCATAAAGTCGAAGGAAGCGGGCATTTGGACGGCCATTTGGGTGACCATAGCCTTGGCCTTTAGCGGGGTGGTTTATTGGTTGTTTTCTAATGGGGTGATGGATAATCCCACCGGTCTTACCGCAAACGAGGCTGTATTAAAATACATTACGGGTTACCTTATCGAGTTGTCCTTGAGTGTGGACAATGTCTTTGTGATTGCGGTTATTTTTTCCTCGTTTAAAATTCCGCCCGTATTTCAGCATCGGGTTTTGTTTTGGGGTATTTTGGGGGCCATTGTTTTTAGGGCCTTGATGATTTTCTTCGGGGTGGCATTGATTACTAAGTTCGATTGGATCATTTACGTCTTTGGGGTGTTTCTTCTGTATACGGCATTTAAAATGCTACGGGGCGATGACGAGGATTTTCATCCAGAGAAATCCTTTGTTTTTAGGAACTTGAAGAAACTGTATCCGATTACTTCCGAAATCAAGGGGCACGACTTTTTTATCAAGAAAATGGGTGTACGGGCAGCCACTCCCCTATTTGTGGCATTGATGGTGATTGAGCTGACCGACATTCTTTTCGCCCTCGACAGTATTCCAGCAATTTTGGCAATAACGGCCGACCCTTTCCTAGTTTTCAGTTCCAATATTTTGGCTATCCTAGGGCTGCGTTCCATGTATTTTTTGATTTCGCGAATGTTGGAAAAGTTCCGATATATCAATTATAGTCTGGTAGTAATTTTAGCCTTCGTGGGCTTGAAGATGCTCTTTTCACATTACATCCATCTTCCGGAATGGGTATCCTTAACGGTAATATCGGTTTCCCTGATTGGTGGAATTTTAGCTTCGCTCTACATCCCTGATAAGGATTGATAGTTTATGAAATTGGAATAAGTGCTTGGGAGATTTAGAATTCCAAAATCCAAATACCAAAACCCAAATTCTAAAATAAAAGTTCCAAATTGCAATTATCTTTTTTGAACCAAGGACTCCTTTGATTTGGTCGCTAGACCTGATTTGAAATATTCACCAATTTTGGGTGGCTTTCGGAAATATTCGGTCATAGATTCTGCCTACCAGCCAATTTCCGGCAGGAAAATATAGCGCGAAGAAAAGGGCCATCCCCAGTGCAAATGTGCGTCCGCCAAAGAATTTATCCAACAGGTTGTCCGGATAGGCATAGGAGGTTTGCAGGGCATACCCACCAAATTCCAAAAAACCCATGGCGATGAGTCCGTACGCGTACTGTTCATGGAAGGGTCGGTTTCTCAGTAAAAGCGAAATAGGCACCATGTATAGGATATAGCACGTAATGACCTGCCACCAATAGGTAAAGCAGGCGATTTCCATAAAGGTACCAAACCAGTTCATGCCCAGGCCCCACACCAAATATACCAAGCAGTATACTAAAATAAGCCTTTTGTCCACCATGAACTTTATCTTTGCATATTGGAGAAATTGATCCATAAAATCAGCCATTTAATTTGCTGTCGATGATCTGTAACGCATCGGCAACGGTCTGCATTTGGTTCATATCCTCGTTTTCCAGACGGATGTCGAAGGCATCCTCCACATCCAGAATGATATCCACCAAATTTGCCGAATTTATGTTCAGTTCCGAAATAAAATTACTGCTGGGCTGAATGTTATCTACCGATACATCCGATGGCAGATACACCTGAATGATATCCTTTAGTTTTTGGTATTTTTCTTTTTCCTGCATTTTTAAATTAGTAGTTCTAACGATTCAAGGAACTAAAAATAACACACGCATTGACATCCCCAAAACCAAAACTGGCCTTTGTGATAATTTTTGGTCGGTATGGAATCGTTTTTTGGGGAATTCTTTCTTTTTCAATGATTTTGGTTATTTCTGGATGGACATCCTCACAATTAACATTGCCGAATAGTACCCCTTGCTCCAGTTGAAGTATACTTGCTACGCATTCAATACTTCCTGCGGCGGACAGACAATGACCTATCATTCCTTTAAAAGAATTGATATAGGGGAATTCGCCCCCTTGCAGTCCCAAGGCCTCGCTCCAGTTGGAAATTTCAACGGCATCTTTGGTCGTGGCCGTCAAATGTCCGTTGATCGCATCTATCTCCTTGGGTTGGATACCGGCGCTTTGGACGGCCTTTTGGATGCATCGCCGTACCGCCTCGCCATTGGGTGCCGTCATGGACCCCTCGCCTATCTGTCCGCCACTGTTCACTTCGCCCCCCAATACTTCCGCATAGATTCTGGTTCCTCGTTTTTGGGCGCTTTCCAAGGATTCCAGCACCAAGGCCCCTGCCCCACTGCCCGGAACAAAGCCCTGTGCCGATGCGCTCATGGGCCTGCTAGCTGCACTGGGGTTCTCGTTATAATCCCGGGGCAAAATGCGCATGGCATCAAAACCGCCCCAGATATACGGTCCGCTGTCGCTACAACTTCCACAGAGCATCACCTCCGCCTTCCCCGATACAATCCGGTCATAGGCCATCAGGATGCTTTCCGTACCGGTAGTACAAGCGGAGGAGTTCGTCGTAACCTGATTGCCACAGCCCAACATGCCCGCCAAATAGGCGCTGATGCCACTGGCCATGGTCTGCACGACCGTAGTACTGCCCAATCTACGTACCTCTTTATTATCCACTTGGTAGATCGCATCGCGAAATTTATCGGCTCCGGACATGCCAGTTCCAAAAATAATACCGTGGTCCCAGTTGGGACTGCTGCCGGTATTGGGCTCTAAGCAGGCATCGGCCCACGCGTCCCTGCCAGCAATGACACCATACACCAATCCGGAGGCGTTGAGTCCCCGTAATTGTAGCGGGGTGAAATATTTTTCCAACAGGTTGTCCTTGATGAGCGGTTCCCCTGCGATTTGGCAACCAAATCCCAAGGCCTGCAATCTGGATTGAAAGCGAATCCCGCTTTTTCCTGTGCGAAGCGCTTCGGTGAAATCCGGAAGCCCAACGCCATTGGGGGCACAAACGCCCAATCCGGTAATGACCACCCTTCTACCCATCCACTTCAATTTTTAGCATGCCCGATACCGTTCCCTTGCAGACCAATTCCTTTTTGGCGTTGTACATTTGTACCTCGCATTTTAATTTTTGGAACCGGAAGTAGATTTTTTTGGATACTACCGTCACCCTTTCCCCTGGGAAAACAGGTTTTAAAAATTCCATTTCAGAACTGCTCATACCTATCAGTATATTTGACTTCTCCAGTTCCTCTTTTCGCATTAAATAAATACCCAGACAGACCAACCCGATCTGTGCACAGCACTCCGTGAGGATAACGCCCGGTGTCACCGGATTTTCCTTAAAATGTCCCCGATAAAAATCGAGATTCCTGTCAAAGGTAAAGGTGCCTTTTGAACTATCCTTCGTGACTTCCAACAAATCATCGACGAACAAGAATGGCTTTTCGTAGGGTAGTAAACGTAAGATTTCCTGGTGCGTCATAGTATCTTATCTCAAACTTTCTCCCCCATCTACTTTTAGGACGGTCCCTGTTATCCATTTGGCCTCATCCGTAGTCAATAAATAGACTGCATTCGCGACATCCTCGGGGGTGGTGAGTCGGCCCTGTGGATTGCGCTTCAAGGCATGTTGCATCAGTTTTTCATATCTCGGGATCATGGCAAGGGACTTGGTATGGGTCACCCCGGCCTGGATACAATTTGCCTTGATGCCTGCCGGGGCGAATTCCAAGGCGATATTTCGGGTAAGGGCCTCCAGTGCGACTTTTGCTACGGAAACCGCCCCATAACCTGGCATCACCTTTGTATTGCCCTCACTGGTAAAGGAAATGATTCTAGTATCCTCATGAAACAACTTTTTTTCGTGTAATTCCTTGGTCCAATCATACAGGCTCAGAGCCATGGCCTCAAAGGTGATTTCAATATCCTGATGCGTAAGCACGGACTGATTTTCGGCGTGCATAGGTTTCAAATTTCCCTTGGCGATACTGTGCACCAACACCTTGATTTTGTGTCCTTCCGGCAGGAAAGTTGCAATTTCCGAAAGTAATTCCTGTCGTTTTTCTGGGTGAATGGCGTCCTTATTGAAGGATTTGAACTGAACCCCTAGGGCCGATATCTCCTGAAAGTCCCGCTCTATTTCATCCATGTTCTTGCGTCGGTCCCGGTGTACAATGATGATGTTGAAACCGTGTCTTGCCAACTTTTTGGCCGTCGCCAGGCCCAACCCATTGCTACCTCCCAATATCAATGCCCAATTTTTACCCATACTATTTTGACTATTTACCATTCCAACAAAACCCGTTGTGCGGAAAACCCGGGACCAAAACTGAGTACCATGCCCTGCTCACCTTTGTTCAAACCCCTATCCAAGAAGCGCTGTAACACATATAAAACCGTGACGCTGCTCATATTTCCGTACAAACGGAGTACTTCTCGGGTATCATCTATATTCTTTCCTAAACTACCAAAAAGTTCCTCAACGGTCTGCACGATTTTGCGTCCGCCGGGATGAAAGATCAAATGGTCCACCTTTTCGATACTGCTTCCGTATTTTTCAAGAAAAGGATGGACGATTTCAGGGAAATAGGTTGCAATTGTTTCCGGAACGGCAGGGTCCAATATCATTTTGAGTCCGGTATTCACCAAATCGAAACCCATTAAGTGGGTCGCGTCCTTAAAATGGAACATTTCCTCGCCCTTAATTGTTGGACCTGCCGCTTCCTTTTCGGAAGAAAGCAATACACAGGCCGCGCCATCCCCAAAAATAGCGGCACTTACCATATTGGCCATGGAGAAATCGTCCAATTGGAAGGTAGCCGTGGGACTTTCCACTGCCACCAAGGCGATGCGTTTATTGGGATTGTTGCGTAAAAAATTATGGGCATAGATCAATCCCGATACCCCGGCCGCACAGCCCATTTCAGTTACAGGGAGTCGAACCACGTCCTGCCGCAATCCCAGTTCGTTTATCAAATAGGCATCCAAGGAAGGAATCATGATACCCGTACAGCTTACTGTGATGATATAGTCGAGAGAGTCTGCCGACCAGCCCGCGGTTTCCAGGGCCGATTGTAAGGCTTCGCTCCCCAATTGCTTGGACGCAGCGGCATAGCGACGGTTTTTTTCCTCGAACGAAGTCGCCGTAAATACCTCCTTCACGGGCATAATGCCGTAGCGCTTGTCCACGGCCGCTCCTTCAAATATTTTCACGACTTTTCTTCGAAAGCGCTCTTCCTGGTCCTCAAGCCATGCGTTTACATACGGGATGATGTCCTTGGTTTCGCTTGAATACGCGGGCAAAGCCTTGGAAACGGTCACAATTTTGGTACTATTCATATATTTTAGGCGCACTTTTTAAGGATCCAACGGTACCTAAAGGCCCATTTCCACGAAATTTTATGCTGTACATTTGGAACTTGGTCGGAAAAGGTTTGCAATTCTTTCTTTTTAAAACCCCTTAAAATGGAAATTAATCCATCATTTTTGGCGGTTTCCGTTTTAATAAAAATAACACTAAATGCCTTAAAAAGGTAGTAGGCGAGCCGACTTCTCTGTAAATCGTTAATAATTACACCGATATGGGCCATATTAACGAACCTTTCCAAAAATATAGGGATATTGGCATTGCTAAAATGATGTAAGGTCAAAGTGGTGATGACGATATCCACTTCGATGGAATCCAAGGTAAATACATCCCGATTTAGATAGGAAATTTCAGGAAAATCCACGGATTTTTTTCGTGCGATTTCCAAAGCGTCCTTATTAAGGTCCAGACCGATGAAATGTATACGGATGTTCAACTTTCTGGCCTTCAAGGCGAGTTTTCTGAGCATGTCACCATCGGAACAACCTACGTCCAAAATCGTATACGATTCTTGTTTATGTTCCCGAAACATCCTGAATACGGCGTTTGAGGTGATATGGATACCTCCTAATAGTCGGTTTACCCGATTGATGTCCTCCAAGATGAAATCCAACTCCTTTTGGGAACCTTGAAAGTCGTCCAAGCGCTCTTTCTTCGTACTTCTGGTCGATATATCCATCATGGTGAAACTGTTTTTCCGTGGGTTTTGGCAATTATATTTTGGAGCAGTCCTTCAGACCGACCAAAGGTGGAAATACCCCAATTCAAAAAACTATCCTTCAGCAATAATTTTTGGAAATAACGTCCATAAAACAGTCGGCGCTTAAAATGGGTGTTCCAAGATCTTTGGTAAGCGTTTTCCATATCCCTTCGACTTATATAGGTTCCTCTGAAATAAGCGTGCACGAACTCCGAAACCAGTTTTCCCGCATGAATGGCCATCGCCATACCATTGCCGCAGAGCGGATGTATCAATCCCGCCGTATCGCCGCACATCAGCACATGGTTTACAATGGGTTCCTTTGGCTCAAAGGAAATCTGACCGATGCTCAGGGGATGTTCAAAAACCGGTTCGGCATTTACTAAAAAATGCTTTAAATGCGGATTCTGGGAAACAATCTTTTCATTGAAGGCCGATACGTCCTTGAACTCCTTGAATACATCGTATTGGGCCAAATAACAAAAATTGATATGGCCCTTCTCCGTTTTTGAAAGTCCGCCGTAACCGCCCTTAAAATTGTGCAGGGCCACGAGATCATTAGGGAATTCGGGAAATGAATAGTGTCCCTTTATGGCCAACCAATGTGTCTTTTTTTGGATAAAGGAACGGTGCAGGGCTTTATCCAACCCCGATCGTTTTCCGTACGCACCGATAACCATGTGAGCGCTTACCCTTGTTTGTCGGCTTTCCACCTTAAACCCATTTCCATCAAACCGGATATCCTGCACCTTTTCGAAGTAAAAGGTAACCTTTTGGCTCTTGGCGGTTTCGTACAATAGGTTATCCAGCGCATACCTGCTAATACCCACGCCACCCAAGGGAAGTCGGCACGCTGCAATTTTACCCTGGTTGCTGCTGATTTCAAAACGGTCTATGGACTTCCCACCCGCCGCTAAAAGGTCGACCCCAAGTGAATTCAAATACGGAAGGATCTCGTTGGAAAGGTATTCACCACACACTTTATGATGTGGATAGGTATTGCTTTCAAAAACCGCGATGTCATATCCATAGCGGGAAAGCGCAATGGCGGCCGTTAGTCCAGCCAAACCACCCCCTACAATGCCTATTTGATGTTCGTTCACATCCTGAAAGTACGCAATCCAAAAATAATCCCCGCCTTGTGCGGGGATTTATTGGCACCGCAAAAGGGTTTAATATCCCCAAGCTTGCCTTGTAATTAAAAAATTGTTTCCTACGAATGACCCGAGGTAGTTTACTCGTGAAAAAAAGCTTCGCAGCTTGCTACGGGGTAACCGCTAAATTATTTAGACAGCCCCCTGAACTTTACCAGGATTATCCTTTGGTTTGTTGTACGGCCTCTTCCTTCAATTCCTCGCTTGCCACAATGGCCAATTCTACCCTTCTGTTCTGGGCCTTGCCTTCAACCGTATTGTTATCGCCTACAGGCTGATTCTCCCCGTACCACTTGGTCGTAAACCGGGAGGGATCAATACCTTTGGCTACCAAATAACTGGTTACGGAAGTAGCACGTTGTTCGGAGAGCTTCATATTGTATTCGTCGGAGCCTGCACTATCGGTATGGCCTTCCACCAAAATATTGGATTTAGGATATTCCTTAAAAATACCGGCCAATTTATCCAAAGTGGCGGCGGAAGTTCCCTTAACATCGGATTTATTGGTGTCAAAATACACACCGGCTTCTTCATTGAAGGTAACGTTGATTCCCTCGCCTACTCTTTTCACTTCCGCACCCGGGATTTCCTCTTCGATACGTTCCGCTTGCCTATCCATACGGTTACCGATATAACCACCCGCAGCACCTCCAATAGCGGCTCCTAAAATGGCACCCAAAGCAGTGTTGTTTCCGCTTCCAACGTTGTTTCCAATGACACCACCTATTACGGCACCTCCCGCAGCACCAATTGCGGCACCTTTTTGGGTCTTGTTGGCATTTTTGACGGTACTACAGCTCATAACCATGGCCAAAGCCAAAACATAACTTGTATTTTTTAATAATCTAGATTTCATCTGTTTGTTTTTAAAAATTGGGGATTTATTTCTTTGTAAAATCGTACACCACGGTAACGGGTTCTCCATTTACCTGTACATTGGATTTTAAGGTCATTGTAGATTCCGTAAGGCTTTCAATGTTGAGTCGGTAGCCCAAACCTCCGGAGATGTCCTTGTTCCTTTCGTCAATAAACTTGAACTGTAATTGACTCTGATAGTTTTCCGCACGCTCCACAACAGACCATCTAATATAGCGATCTCCCCCGTTGCAAAGGGTAGATGGGGAAATAGTATACCTTCCGGTGCTGTTGTTGTCCCTAAAGAACCACTCGCTTCCTTCAAGACAGATATCCTCAACATCGTTGAACAGGACCGCCTTAAAGTTACCGGTATTGTTTTCAAAGGAAACATCGTTTAAGGACCAGGTACCACTGAGCAGGTTGCGCTTGGACCTTGCGTCCTTGGAAATGGAACAAGAGGATAGCATCATTGCGAAAATCCCCGTAAGAACTATTGCTTTTTTCATAAATAGCATTGTTTTTAAGATTACCCTATATACGTTACCAAATAAGTTTTTGGATGTATTTAGGCCTATAACGATTTAATACCCACAAATATTTGTAGAAGTATCAAATTAGCTTCGCTCGATTCCATTTTTTGTTGATCGAAACACTAAAAGGCCATCAAATCCAAGAGATCCTGTTCAAATCTGGATTTGGCCAAATACTGTTGTTCCAAGGCGGTATTGAAAGGGATAGGGGTATCCAAGCTGGCAACACGTTTCACGGGTCCGTCCAGATACTGAAAACAGTTTTCCGTGACCAAGGCCGAAATATCACTGGCAATCCCACCAAAAAGACTATCCTCCTGTAGGATAATGAGTTTTCCCGTTTTCCGTACCGATGTATAAATTGCCTCCGTATCCAAGGGTTGCAAGGTACGCAAGTCAAGTAGGTCCGCACTGATGTCCTGATGCCTTTCCAAGGTTTCCAAGGTCCAATGCACCCCCGCACCATACGTAACGATGGTGATATCCCTACCGGATTTCAATAAATTGGCCTTTCCAAAAGGTATCGTAAAGGGATTAACGGGGACATCTTCATAGACACTACGGTACAGCCCTTTGTGTTCAAAGTAGAGCACTGGATTTGGGTCCTCGATGGCCGTGGCCAGAAGTCCTTTTGCGTCTGAAGGGAACGCCGGGTACACCACTTTCAACCCTGGGGTTTTCGTAAACCAGGCTTCGTTGGTCTGTGAATGGAAGGGTCCTGCCCCCACCCCGCCCCCGCAGGGCATACGAATAACCACATCGGCCTTTTCTCCCCATCGGTAGTGGCTTTTGGCCAGATAATTGACGATAGGATTAAAACCGCTACTGACAAAATCCGCAAATTGCATTTCAACGACCGATTTCATCCCATTTATGGACAGCCCCATGGCCGTTGAGACGATGGCGGATTCACAGATGGGAGTATTTCGCACTCGTTCCTTTCCAAAGGCCTCCACAAATCCGTCGGTAATCTTAAAAACCCCGCCGTATTCGGCTACATCCTGACCCATGATGACCAAGTTGTCATGTTTTTCCATAGCCGACTTCAAACCTTGGGAAATGGCATCTACAAAACGGATATTTCGTTTATGAATCATGGGTGCAACTTCCTTGTAATCAAAATCTTGATAGACATCATGTAATTCATTACTTACATTGGCTGTAATCGATCCCTCCTGAAAGGCTTTTTGAAGATTTTCGTCTATTTCTTGGGCAATTTCTTCACGGAACGCTGCCTCTATGGTTTCGGTCAACAAACCGGTTTCCATTAAGTATTTTGTATAGTTTTCCAAGGGGTCTTTCGCCGCCCAGGTTTCCATGAGTTCCTCGGGCACGTATTTGGTGCCGCTCGCTTCCTCATGCCCGCGCATACGAAAGGTCTTGAATTCCAATAAAACGGGTCTGGGGTTCTTGCGGATATCAATGCACAGTTCGTTTACCTTGGAAAAAACCTCCAGAATATTATTTCCATCGATGATATGGGATTCCATGCCATACCCTATTCCCTTATCCGCAATATGTTCGCAGCGATATTGCTCGTTGGTTGGGGTGGATAGCCCATATCCATTGTTCTCAACGCAGAACAGAACGGGTAATTCCCAAACGGCGGCAATGTTCAGGGCTTCGTGAAAATCACCCTCGCTGGTAGCACCTTCCCCGGTAAAGACAGCGGTTACATGTGGCTCCTTTCGCAGTTTATGCGCAAGCGCGATGCCGTCTGCCACACCCATTTGGGGTCCCAAATGGGATATCATCCCAATGATCTTGAATTCTTGCGTGCCGAAATGAAAACTGCGGTCCCTGCCCTTGGTAAAACCGCCCATTTTCCCTTGCCACTGGGAAAAGAGTCGGTGTAAGGGAATTTTCCTTGTGGTAAAAACTCCCAGATTGCGGTGCATGGGAAGGATATATTCCTCATTCTGCATGGCCAATGCCACTCCTACGGAAATCGCTTCCTGCCCGATACCACTGAACCATTTGGAAATCTTTCCCTGTCGCAATAAAATCAGCATTTTTTCTTCGATCATGCGAGGTTTCAGCATGGCGCTGTACAAGGCTAGCTTAACATCATTGGATACCATAAAAGCTTTAAAATCCATACGTAGGAACATTGGTTGAAATCAGGGAATAAATGTAACAAAAAACACATCATCTTGTTGTAAATCCAACACTTTGGATGAACGCAAGAATTTGTAGCTTTGTAATATATTCTAAATAATTTTTCAATGAGTGTAGTGCCTAGTGTTGATTTGAGGGATTTTTTATCCGATGACCCTGCCAGGAAGCAAAAGTTTGTAAAGGAAATCGGAGCTGCTTTTGAAAACATCGGTTTTGTGGCGCTTAGCGGCCATTTTTTGTCCGATACGTTGGTGGAAGACCTTTACTCCGAAATAAAAAAATTTTTCAATCTTCCCCAAGAGATCAAGGACAAATATGAAATCGAGGGCATTGGCGGTCAGCGCGGTTATACCTCCTTTGGGAAGGAACATGCAAAGGGAAGAAAAGAAGGTGATTTGAAAGAATTTTGGCATTTTGGCCAGTATGTGGAAGACAGCCCAAAATTGAAAGAGGAATACCCGGATAATGTAACGGTGGATGAGCTTCCAAAATTCAATGAGGTAGGAAAAGAAACCTATAAAATGTTGGAAAAGACTGCAAAATATGTATTGCGAGCACTTGCCATTCACTTGGATTTAAATGAGGTCTACTTCGATGAATACATTAAGAACGGGAATTCCATTTTAAGGCCAATCCATTACCCTCCAATTACTTCTGAACCCAAAAACGCCGTAAGAGCGGCGGCCCATGGGGATATCAACTTGATTACCCTACTCATGGGTGCCCATGGAAAAGGGCTGCAGGTACAGAATCATAAAGGCGAATGGGTAGATGCTATCGCAAAGTCGGACGAGTTGATGATCAATGTGGGGGATATGCTTTCCAGGTTGTCCAACAACAAATTGAAATCCACCATTCACCAGGTGGTGAATCCCCCAAGGGAATTGTGGGGAACGTCTAGGTACTCCGTGCCGTTTTTTATGCACCCCATCAGTGAAATGCCCTTGAATTGCCTTGAAAACTGTATCGACAAGGAGCACCCTAAACTTTATGAGGATATCACGGCTGGTGAATTCCTTCACGAGCGACTCATTGAATTGGGATTGATTAAAATGTAGAACGCCTACAATCCTTTTCTTTTTTCTGCGTTTAACAATCATTTTAACCAATCATTCCAATCATTCCAATCTTTACCCAATGTTAAAAAAATCTTCTATTGCTTTATTGTTTAGCTTTTTTAGTCTACTGTTAAGCGCACAAATTGATTTTGAACCAGGGTACATAATCGATAATTCCGGCCAGCGGACATCTTGTTATATCAAGAACTTGGAATGGAAAAACAATCCTTCAGAGTTCCAATATCAAATTTCGGAAAATAGCGGGGAGAAAACCGGTACCATTTCGGAAATTCAGGAATTTGGAATAACGGATGGGCCAGTTTTTATCAGAAAAACCATTTTAATAGATCGCTCACCTTGGAAAACAAGTGAACTAACGATGGACCGCTCCTTTTCGTGGAAGGAGGAAACTATTTTTCTAAAGGAAATAGTGAAGGGCGAGGCAAACTTGTATTATTATGAGGACGGAGATCTAAGGCGATTTTTCTTCAATGTGGGGGATGAGGATATAGTACAGCTTCGTCATAAAATCTATAAGCGGGAAGACCTAAAGATTGGAGAAAACAATGAGTTTAGGCAGCAAATGTGGAACGCTTTGGATTGTGAGGGTTTTTCTAAAAATGGCTTGCAAAAGCTTCAGTATAAGATGGACCCCATAAAAAGAATATTCAATTCTTATAATGAATGCACTGACCCGTCCTATGAAGCTCTTGGAAACGAAAAGTCAAAAGGTATCATCCATCTTGCCCTAAGGCCTGGGATAAACTTTACATCCTTGGATGTGCAAAATTCCCTATCCAGTTTTAGAAATGCGGATTTTGGTTCCCAAAATGAATTTAGAATTGGGGCTGAGCTAGAATTTATACTGCCATTCAACAGGAACAAATGGGCTTTAATTGTTGAACCGACCTACAGAAACTTCAAAGCCCGAACACGATCACAGCAACGTAGTAGTTTTGTTCCCAACTCGGACTTTTATGCGGTAGTGAATTACACTTCCTTGGAAATCCCCATTGGTTTTAGACATTACATGTTCTTTGGTGAAAATTTCAAACTTTTCTTGAATGCTTCGGCACTTATTGATTTGCCCATCAATTCTGAGGTAAACTATGTAAATTTTGGAGGTTCTGAAGGCGAAATTGGGTACAATTTCAGTTTTGCCCCAGGTATCGGTTTTACAATATTGAATCGATTTAGTTTTGAAGGAAGACTATTGGGCAATAGGGAAATCTTCAACACGAAGGCCTTTAAATCCTACTCTTCGGATTATAAAGGCTTTTCATTAATTTTAGGGTATAGAATTTTTTAAAGATGGACCTAAAAGACCAATTGAAAAACCTATTCCCGGACCATGTGCCGGAAGAACCCCAGAAGGAAGCACCGCAAAGCAACTTTTGGTTACAGGACAGCCCCATGATCTGTAAATATGAGAAACGAAAAGGAAAACCGATCACCATCATAGAAGGATATACCGGGGCGGATTCCGACTTCAAAAAATTGGCCAAGGAACTAAAAACACGGTTGAGCGTGGGGGGAAGCTTCAAAAACGACCAAATTATCATTCAAGGGGATTACAGGAATAAAATCATGGAAATCCTAAAAGAAAAGGGCTTTAACGTCAAAAGGGTTGGGGGTTAAAAATTTACTATAATGCACGGATAGCGAATAGGTTGCGTCTTTTTTTGTTAATTTTTTTTGTTTTTTTGCTTTAAACCGTACTTTTAACTGTTCAACCTAAACCACTATCAGAAAATGAGTTCCCTGCTACACATAACAAACGGAGACGCATTTACGGAGCGTCTTAAGAAGTTGAATTTAAAAGGCGATATCATCACATGGCGTGAAATGCTATGTGAGGGTAAAACGCTTACGAGCGTAGGCAGTGAGTCCTTTTGGAAGACCAGGTTTGAATTCTTACATAAGAATTACAAGGTTTCAAAGTCTTGGTTTATTGAGAAAACGCTTAAGGAATATCGTTCTCTTTGTAATCACAAACAGCAGGACCAAATAGTACTTTGGTTCGAGTATGATTTATTTTGTCAGGTCAATATGTTAGCGGTCATAAGCTGGTTGTTGACCAATAGAAGATATGCCCAAATTTCTTTGGTGTGTAGTGGTAAGGAAGACAATACGGATAAATTATACTCGTTGAACGAGCTTTCGGACGAACATCTTTTGAAATTATATAAGCATAAGGTGGTGCTGAACCAAGATGATGTGGAATACGCCGATTATGTATGGCAATTGTATTGCAGCAACAATCCTATCCGTCTTGAAAACCTGACTGATTTCAACGATTACAATTTTGCTTATCTAGGCGATGCGGTCAAAACACATTTAAGACGTTTTCCTAGTATTGCCAATGGTCTCAACGAGATGGAAAACAACATTTTGCAATTGGCCATCGATAAAAAGCCTAAGTCCAAAAGTGAATTTTTAGGTACTATTTTAAACAATCAAGGCAACCTAGGCTTTGGTGATTCCCAATACGAAAGGGCCTTACAACGGTTAAAACCATTGTTTTCTTCATTGAACCCAGTACGATTGACCAAAAAAGGAAAGGAAATCCTGGACGGACAGACCAGTTACTATTCCTGTATACAGGACAATGACGTCTATTTGGGAGGAGCCTTAAAATATGATTTCCTATACAATACGGATTCGAACAGAATTTTAAAACTCTAGAATGCGACTAAGCCCATCCGAGCTTATCCTTAATGCCGATGGCAGCATCTACCATCTCAACCTTTTGCCTCATGATATTGCAGAGACCATTATTACGGTTGGTGATCCCGACCGGGTCACCGAAGTCTCCAGCCATTTCGATTCCATACAAATCAAAAAAGGAAAACGGGAATTCCTAACCCATACGGGATTTCTTAATGGAAAACGTATCAGTGTGATCTCCACGGGAATTGGGACGGACAATATCGATATTGTCCTGAACGAATTGGACGCCCTTGTCAATATCGATTTTGAGACCAGAAAGCTTAAAAAAAATCGTATACGATTAAAAATTATCCGGATTGGTACTTCCGGAGCCATCCAAGAGGACATACCGATAGATTCCTGGATACTTACGGAGTTGGCAATAGGATTTGACGGGCTCTTGCATTTTTACAAAAATGAGCTTTCGGATTTTATGGAAATGGAGGATGCATTTATCCTTCAGACCGGCTGGTCACCGAAAAAATCGAGGCCCTATGTTGTGCAATTCAATGCAGATTTGGCCAAAAAATTTAAATCAAATCGTATACGATTTGGAATAACCACCACAAATACAGGATTTTATGGGCCTCAAGGACGAACGTTACGACTTGCGCCAAGTACGAACGGTTTTATTGAATCGATTTCCAATTTCAGGTATCAGGACAGGCAAATTACCAATCTGGAAATGGAAACTTCGGGCATTTACGCGCTTTCAAAATTGCTGGGGCACCAAGCCGTCTCTCTAAATTGCATTCTTGCAAACAGGGCTACGGGGGAATTTTCCAAAAATCCCGAAGCATCGGTACAAGAACTGATTACTTTTGCACTTCAAAAAATAACATCGGATTGAAAACTGTCAAAATAGTAGGCGTACCGGAACATTTTAACCTTCCATGGCACTTGGCTTTGGAGGAAGGTGCCTTTGAAGACCGCGGCATCGATTTGCAATGGGAGGATATTCCCGAGGGTACCGGGAGAATGTGCCAACTCTTGTCCGAGAACAAAACCGATCTGGCCATTATTCTTACCGAAGGTATTGTCAAAAGCATTTCTGAAGGAAATCAGGTCAAGATCGTTCAGGAATACATCGCGTCTCCCCTGCTCTGGGGCGTTCATGTATCGGCCCAAAGTGATTTTGAACATTTAAGCGATTTAAGGGGCGCAAAAGCCGCTATTAGTAGATTTGGTAGCGGAAGCCATTTGATGGCCTTTGTGCAGGCCCAAAACGAGGGATGGGACCTAAATGCATTGCAGTTTGAGGTTATCAATGACCTAGAGGGAGCCATTAAAAGTTTGAGCGAGGGCACGGCCGATTATTTCATGTGGGAACATTTTACCACGAAACCCATCGTGGACGATGGTGTTTTTAGAAGATTGGGGGATTGCCCCACACCTTGGCCCTGTTTTATGTTGGTAGCCACCAATGGATTCCTGCAGGAAAATAAAATACTGATAACGCACATTTTGGAAGTTATCAATCTTTACACGTCTGAATTCAAGAATATACCCAGTATCGATAGGACCCTAGCCAATAGATACGGACAAAAACTGGAGGATATCCAGACTTGGTTATCCTTGACATCCTGGAGTCAACAACAATTGGATTCCGGTGTCCTTGAAAACGTACTTGACACGCTCCAGCAACTTAAATTGATTGAGAAGGCGTTACCGTTAAGACATTACTTGGAGGATATTTAAACTATTTCCTTTAGGTTAAAATGCTTTCCTATGAGCTTTTTGAACGTACTATCCGAAAGCGGTTTTTGTACGTAATCCAGAATATGGGGATTTGCCGCTGCCCGCTCCTTATCCTGAGGGTTGTCGCTGACCGTAACCAAAACGATCGCCAATTGTTGTTTTAATTCCTCGGGCACTTGCTCCTCGTACATTCGCATGAAATCCCAACCGTCCTTAACGGGCATTCTTAGATCTAACATTACCATACATGGAAGAGAAAGTCTCTCAAGTCCCCTGTTCATAATGAAATCCAAGCCTTCCTGACCATTAAGGGCTGTATTTATCTCTATATCAAGGCCTAGTTTATTTATAAAAATGGAATGAAGGAAGTTGCTGGATTCATCATCGTCAATCAGCAATATGGAATTTACCTGCTCAAATTTATTCATGGTGTAAACGTTTTTATTCAGAAAAATAAGAAAATTCCTATTTAAGATAAAACTAAAACCTACCAATCTATGGTTTTATTGCCTAAATCCGCTAAAATTTTATTGCATTGTGAAAAATGTCGGTTCCCGAACCAATATCCCCTATTGGCACTTAGGGGGGAAGGATGGCCCGATGTTAATATCCGATGCCTTTTCCCATCGATCAGCTTAGCTTTTTTCTTCGCAAAGCCGCCCCATAACAAAAAGACCACGTTTTCACTGTTTTCGGATATTTTTTCGATGACGGAATCCGTAAAGGTTTCCCACCCTTTTCCTTGATGACTGCCCGCTTGATGCGCACGAACGGTAAGGGTGGCATTCAATAGGAGCACCCCTTGGTCTGCCCAACGTTCCAAATTACCGCTGGTTGGATAGGGTTTTTGTACGTCCGTCTCAATTTCCTTAAAAATATTCACCAAGGAAGGAGGATGTGGAATTCCGTCCGCCACCGAAAAGCAGAGTCCGTTTGCCTGTCCCGGTCCGTGGTAAGGGTCTTGCCCAAGGATGACGACCTTGGTCGCCTCAAACGGGCAATGGTCAAAGGCCGCAAATATATCCGAGCCCTTTGGGTAGCACCTGTTTTGTGTATATTCCCGTTTCACAAAGTCCGTTAAGGCTTTAAAATAGGGTTTTTCAAATTCAAATTGCAGTTGCGATTTCCAACCCGATTCCATTTGTACGTCCATAGGTGCGTATATCTACTTTTTACAAAGCTAGGCGTATATTCCTTGAAGGGCAAGCCAAAGGTGTTTGATTGCTATAAAATCATAGGATTTCAAAATTTCTACTTGACAAAAAACAATCTAGTTATTAAATTTGTAACTCATTAATATCATGTTTGTTATGAAGAAAAACTTTGTAGTGAAGACGGTATTAATCGCAGTAATTGCCGTTTTCTTCTCTTTTCATGTTTCGGGCCAGACCTTGTATGCCCTTAAGATCAATGGTAAAATACGTTCCGAAGCCGTGGACATCACTGCTAAATACCAGCCCCGTTTGGTTATGGGCATGGACCAAGCCCTTGAATTTCAAGGAACCGTGGCCAAATTCTTGGTGAAACGGAAGGCCATTGAAGAGGATGAAACCCTTTCTCCCAAGGCCAAATACGAGCTGTTAAAGCAGCTCTCCAGTAAGGAGACCATGGCCATGGCCGATGTGCTGGAATCCTATCGCTTTCAGGAATACATGCGCATCAAGCCCCAAATTCAGCCTATTTTGGAACCTACGAGGGAACAAGAGGATATTTGGGCCGCAACTTCTGAGGCGAATTAATTATCCTCGACAGTTATTGTATCCGGAAGAAACTAGGAAAGGTTTTAAAATTCCTTGATTCAAGGAACATATATCTTCATATCTTTTTTGGGCCAATATGCTCCACCAAGCCACTGATTATTGCAATTGACGCCTTTCTCTATATCGTTGCCAATAGCTACCTTTACCGCCATCTAAATAGATATATGGCCAAAATTCATTCTAAAACCTTACAGGATCTCGAGTTCCCCAAAGTTTTGCAACAGATTTCCATAAGATGTAACACTGCCCTGGGAAAAGAGGCGTCGTTAGAAATAGCACCTTTGGGCAATGCATCCCTTATGACGCATTCTTTGGGTATGACATCCGAGTATCTTTCTTCCATCGTAAGCGAGAACAGTATCCCAAATCATGGTTTTGATAGTATCAATGGTGAGTTGCGACTATTGAAAATTGAAAATACAACTTTGGAGCTTCAAGGTTTCAAGCGTATCGCCCATATTTGCGATACGGTGTTGGCACATCAGAAATTTTTCAAAAAATTCCAGGAGTACTATCCCCTGCTGCATGATTTTGCCTTGGAATTGGAACCCAATAAAGAGATTCCGGAACTTGTAAATGATGTTATAGACCGATTTGGCGAGATAAAGGACAATGCCTCCGAGGACCTATTACGCATCCGAAGACAGATGAACCAAGTTAGGGGAAAAATAAGTCAAAGTTTTGGCAATGCGCTAGCCACTTACCAATCTTCCGACTATCTGGATGAAATACGGGAGTCAGTAGTAGAGAACCGGCGCGTATTGGCCGTTAAGGCGATGTACCGTAAAAAGGTGCGCGGTGCGGTCATGGGGACCTCAAAAACGGGAAGTATCGTGTACATTGAACCCGAAGCCGCTTTAAAGTACAGTAGGGAACTCAACAATCTTGAGTTTGACGAAAAGGAGGAAATACAACGGATCTTGAATCGTTTGACAAGTCAAATCCGGCCATTTAGAGCTCTTTTAAGTGATTATCAGGATTATCTGACCCAAATAGATGTTACTGCGGCTAAAGCGAAGTACGCGCAGGATATCAATGCTCTCTTGCCTAAATTGAATGAAGCGCAGAGATTGTATCTACGGGATGCCTTCCACCCTCTTCTTTTTCTTAGTAATATGCGAAAGGGGGAGAAAACTTTTCCCCAAACCATCGAACTACATGCCGAGAATAGGATCATCGTGATTTCCGGACCCAATGCGGGCGGTAAAAGTATTACCCTAAAGACTATAGGACTATTGCAAGTAATGCTTCAGAGCGGACTTTTGATTCCTGTGCACGAACGAAGCGAGGTCTGCTTTTTCGATAAAATATTAACCGATATAGGAGATAATCAATCCATTGAAAATCATTTAAGTACGTACAGTTACCGACTCAAAAACATGAACCAGTTCTTAAAACGTTGCAATGAAAGCACCTTGTTCCTGATCGACGAGTTTGGAACAGGTAGTGACCCAGAACTGGGCGGTGCCTTGGCGGAAACCTTTTTGGAAGTGTTTTATGAACGGGGCTCTTACGGGGTCATTACCACCCATTATGCCAATTTGAAAGCATTGGCCAATGAACTGCCGCACGCAACCAATGCCAACATGCTTTTTGACAGTAAGACCCTAGAACCGACATTCCAGTTAATCTTGGGTCAGGCCGGAAGCTCCTTTACCTTTGAGGTGGCACAAAAAAATGGCATCCCCTACTCGCTTATCAACAAGGCCAAAAAGAAAATCGAGCGCGGGAAGGTCAGGTTTGATGCTACCATTGCCAAATTACAGAAGGAACGCAGTAAAATGGCGGAAACGGGCTCCAAGCTCAAAGAAGAAGAAGCCAAGGCCCGCGAGGAAGCGGAACGATTGGAAAAATTGAATGCCAAGATAAAGTCCAAATTGGAAAACTACCAGGAGCTGTACGACCATGACCAGCGTATGATCCAGTTGGGCAACAAAGTAAATATTGCTGCGGACAAATATTTCCAGAACAACAAAAAGAGACCCTTGATTTCCGAGTTACTGCGGATTGTGGAAACAGAAAATAGTAAGCGCAAGAAGAAATCGGCTGCGGAGGCCAAAAAGGAACGGGCCAAGCAGGCCAAGGTAGCGCAAGAAGTCCAAAAGGAGGTCAAGGTGATCCGGGAGAAAAAGAAGGTAGAAAAGAAAAAGGCCATCCAAAAGAAAAAAAGCAAACCCAGACCTGTTTTTAAAGTGGGCGATCGGGTACGAATGTTTGACGGAAAGGCCGTGGGCACCATAGATTCCCTGGAAAAAGGAAAGGCCATTGTCAATTATGGCATGTTTACCACGAACGTAAGTGTGGACCAGTTAGATTTGGTAGAAAAGTCGAAATAGAGATTGATTATCAGGTATATATATTAAATCGTATACGATTTAATTTGATTGAACACCCTGAAATTCTTTAAAAAACAGCCGACACCAAGTTGTTGAATCCCAACTTTGGGTGCCGACTGCATTTCTCAAAACATAAACGCTAATTACAACTAACGGATTGAATCGTATACTCGGTACAAATACCTAGAAATGTTTTGGAGCAATAGGCTTCATAACACTTTTCACTATTAATGTAATTTAGGTCGAATTCCCCCATGGTTTTCCAAACAAGGTCCCAGTATTGAAATTGTATATGCACATCATGTGCTCCATTTGGCGGGCTCAAGTTGAAGAAAATGTTCTTTTCATCCACTTTTTTCCAATCGGTTTCTTCCGTTGTTTGGGTTCCTCTTTTCTTATAGGAGAACCTAAAACGAACATCTACTCCAATAGTTTTTCTTAGCCTGGCATTCTTATGAACATACGCATATGTTTGGCATTCTTCCAATCTATAATCGGTATTGTACCCCATTTTGGCAATGCGATTATCTTTTAAATATTTAATGGTGTAGGCAATCGGTGCTCCTGGATTGTCCCTGCTGTAAAGGGCTCCTTCATTTATAACATAATTAAGACCTCCAGATGATGCTACGTCACTTCCGGTAATTACGCGTGAAGCCACTTCTGCATTTCCGCCAATGGTTACCACGTTGATAGTGGATTGTTCCAAAATCGATTTGTATTTAGCCTCAACATCTGCATTTACGTCTTTCCCTATACTGGCATACTCCAAGGCGGCATCAAGTTCTACGCTTGCTTCGGTACTTGTTGTTTCCATACGAACCATGATTATTCTTCCATATTGTACGGAACTGACATAGGCAGGAGGGGAATCGGAGTTCATAAGAGATTTAACTCTATTTAGGTCTACCGTACTACCAAATACATCTGCAGGCGAATCCGGGGTAACCATGGTTACTTCATAAAAGACCTGTCTGTAAAGTATGGCCGCTACTCTTTTTTGAGAGCTGCTATTGTAACTGAATTGCGATTCAAACGAGGAACCGCTTGCCCACTCTACACCTACTCCCAAGTCTAAACTCATCTGTTGGGACGTATACGCTGTCGTTGACTCGTAATAGGCGTTGGAGGCAATTTCATAACCTTGAGGAGCAATTTCACTATTCCAATATTCAAGGCCCTCATCCAACGCGGTTTGAACGGTCCCGTAATCTGGGTCATTTATTTCTAGGGTTCCCTTATCACCAATTCCAGGAAGGTCTAAGCGTAATTTCATACCGGCTCTTGCTATTTGCAGCGGTTGGGGGGCCCCGTCCAACATTTGATCATTACCAATAACCAATGCACCGGGATAAATAACCCCTAATGTTGGGTCAAAAATTGCAACATCTTCAAAATTTGAGCGAATATTATACTCATTGGTTTTGCATTCTGTAACATTCCCCAGACTGTTATTAGAGTTGTTGCTGACCACTCGGCTCTCTGATCCAGGTGTGCTTTGGACATTTAAAAGGGCATCTGGGTCATAAGAGAGTCTGGCGATATATGCATTAATACTATCGGCCTCTACACCACTGACACCTCCGTTTTTTTCCGGGCCATCAATGGTGTCTTTGCTGCAAGAACTGAGGGCAAATAAGAGAATGGCCAATGTTAAGGACATTCCGTTCATGTTTTTAAAATTGATTGTTTTCATAATTTTACGGTTTATTGGATTCAACACCTCAAAACTATCTTTCAATCAATGGCTTACCTAATTTTGTCCATGGACAAAGTATGGACAAGTGAAATCATATTGGCATAAATTGGGTATGGACATATTGTAAATTGATATTGACTTATTTTTTTTAGAAATCTGATAATCAATATTTTAAATAAATTTATAATTATCTTTTGACTTCGAATTCATGGACAAAGTATGGACAGGACTGAATTTGAGGTATTTAAGTTTAACTTGTAGTTTCTATATTGATATTTCTCATTTATAACTATGAACTGTATTAAAAATTTAGCGTTTTTTTTGATTTCTATTAATTCACTCCTGTTCTCGCAAGAACCTCTGGTAAAATCGGATAGTCTTGGTGAATTATTAAAGCTAAGTAAGAGTTACAAGGATAGTGTGGATATTTTGGCTCAAATGGTAGAACATCATATGTATAATGACTCAAGGGAATCCATTGCTCTAGCCAATTTAATATTAAGTATTAGTAAAAATAACAATTATGGAAATGGTCTTTCTGACGGACATTTTCTTAAGGCAAATGCTTATGGAGCATTGCAAATAATGGATAGTGCCATGCTGAACTATCAAGAGGCCATTAGGTTCTCAAAGCTTTTTGGCAGTAATAGAAATTTGGCCAGTGCTATGGCCAATATAAGTGTTATAGAAGGACAAAATGGCAATTATGTAAAAGCTATAAAGCTTATGGATACTGTCGCAAAAATGAACCTTGTAGAAAAGGATTATCTCAATTATGGAGTTACGCTCAATAATAGGGCCTACCATTTTTACGAACAAGGAGATTACGTAAACGCCATGAAAGGTTTTAAGGCGGCATTAAATATACTTGATACTATACCGAGGGATATTTTTCGCCAAGGAGATGTTTATAGAAATATCGCCAAACTCAATTATCAGGAAAAAGATTTTGAAGACGCACTTTCTTATTTAAATAAAGCCAATGATATTTATGAAAAAGTTGATGATTACCTATTTCAATCCTATGTTTGGTCGGATATTGGGAATGTCTACTTGGAACTTAAACGGTATGACAATGCTATTGAAAGTTATAAAAAAGGACTCACCATTTGCGAAGATTACGGTTTTAAGGAATCTAGATCTTTATCTTTAGGCAACTTGGCCATTGCACTTCGGGAACAGGGAAAACTTGAGGAGGCCCTGAATAGTTTTCATAAATCGACTAAAAACACTGAACATGATGAAAGTATGGCTAACAGAATTGTCCATGAATATCATGTGGGCTATACCCATGCCCTTCTTAAAAATAAGGATTCTGCTTTATTTCATCTTAACAGGGCTATTTCTTGGTCAGACTCTTTGGGCCAAGCCAATGAGCTTAAAAATGCGTTGGAATTTAGGTCAAAATCCTATGCGCTTTGGGGTATGGAAACGAATGCCTTAGAAGATTTACTTAAAATGAATTTTATAAAGGATAGCATCTTCAATACCAAGAAATCCAAGCAAATAGAACAACTACAAACTTTATATGAAACCGAAAAAAAAGAAGCGGAAATTGCCCTGCAAAAAGAAGAAATCAACACCTTAAATGAAAAGGCCAAAGTGGATACATTGACCAAAGGGCTCTATGCCGGTGGCATGTTCACCTTTGTGACCGTTTCAGGTTTGTTGTTCTTCGGATTCCGGCAACGTATAAAGAAAAACAAAATCGAAAGGGAAAAACAAGAGGCTATCTACCAACAGGAAATTGAGCACAAACAAAAGGAATTGGCGAGTCAGACCCTGCATTTGGTCCAAAAGAACACCTTTATCCAGGAGCTTATGGAAAACCTAGAGAACATCAAGAACTCTCCGGAGAAATTCAAGATGGAATTCCGGCGTATCGTAATGCTTCTAAAAAAAGAAAATGCATCGGACAAGGACTGGGAGGTCTTTAAGAGTTATTTTGCAGATGTTCACAATGACTTTGACCAAAAACTCAAGACCATCTATCCGGATATTTCCGAGAAGGAAATCCGCCTGGCGGCCTTTCTTCGCATGAACCTTACCACCAAGGAAATTGCGGCAACCCTCAACGTTTTACCGGATAGTATTTTAAAGTCCAAATACCGACTCAAAAAGAAACTGGGTTTGGATAAGGATACCGACTTGAACCAATTTTTAAACACGCTATGATGCGATATTTTGCAATTCTAATACTAACATTCTCTTTTGCATCGATAATTGCCCAAAACGGTAGCAAAATGAAATTGGATAGCTTGGCCTTCGAAGCTCAAATACTGCGTTATCAGGAATCAGTCGAAAATAATTTAGAAGAGGCTAAACTTATTGTCGATAGCCTAATGCTTAATGCAATTAAACAAAAGGAAATTTATTTTGAAGCCAAGGCATATCAACTATTTGGGCATTATTTCTATCTGAAATCGGACTTTCAAAATTCCATTGATAATTGCAAAAAAGCATTGAATCTATTGGAACAGCTAAAAATGGAGGATCCCATGCCCAATACACTCAATCAATTGGGAATTTCCCAGCGCTATTTGGGCCAATATGACGAGGCTTTGAAATCACATCAAATAGCAGCTCAACTTAATGAAAAAATAGAAGGAGACCCTATAGATTTGGCTAGAAGTTATTTGAACATGGGCAATCTGATGTTCGATGTAAAAAACTTGGAGGCTTCCAACAAGTACTACCAACAAAGCGAAGAAATATGTATAAAATATGGATTGAATGATTTTATCCCGAAATGTTGGGGAAACCTCGCAGCAAATTATCGCTACGAAGGGCACTATGAAAAAGCACTCGAGTACCACTACAAGAGTATAACACATTTTGAAAAAAATCCAAGTATTGCATTGACGAGGGAGTATAATAATATAGGAGCCGTTTTTGACGACATGGAGAATTTTGGAAAGGCCAAATCGTACTATTCCTTGGCACTGCAGCACTCAGAAAAATATGGGGAGCCACAATTAAAGGGATTGATTTTAAGGAATTTGGGCGAAATGGCTATGGTAGAAAAAAACTATAATCAAGCCGAAGAATACATGCAACAAGCAATGGTCATAGCCAACAGTACAGGGAATATAGAAAGACTTATTCGTAGTTATGGAAAAATGGCAGAAATTAAGGCGGCTACCAATAATTTCAAAAGTGCCTATGAGTATAGGACAAAGTACAACCAATTATATGACAGCCTTAAGGGGGTTGAGGTAACGGAAAGAATAAACAATCTTGAAATTAAGTATCAAACCGAAAAGAAAGAAGCAGAAATTGCACTTCAGCAAGAAGAAATAAAAACCCTCAGTCAAGAGGTAGAAATCAGTAATCTTAAAAAAGGTCTTTATGCCGGTGGCATGGCATCTGCCCTAACGGTCTCTGGACTTTTATTCTTTGGATTCAGGCAGCGAATCAAGAAAAACAAAATCGAAAGAGAAAAACAAGAAGCTATCTACCAACAGGAAATCGAGCACAAACAAAAGGAATTGGCCAGCCAGACCTTGCACTTGGTCCAGAAGAACACTTTTATCCAAGAACTCATGGAAAACCTGGAAAACATCAAAAACTCCCCGGAAAAGTTCAAAATGGAGTTTAGGCGCATCGTGATGCTATTGAAAAAGGAAAATGCATCGGACAAGGACTGGGAGGTCTTTAAAAGTTATTTTGCCGAAGTCCACAACGACTTCGACCAAAAACTAAAGACCATTTATCCGGATATATCTGAAAAGGAAATCCGCCTGGCCGCCTTTCTTCGCATGAACCTCACCACCAAGGAAATTGCGGCAACCCTAAACGTTTTACCGGATAGTATCCTCAAATCCAAGTACCGACTCAAAAAGAAACTGGGCCTGGACAAGGAAACAGATTTGAACCAATTCTTAAATACGTTATAAACCCTTAGGTCTAGTATTAAAGCTGCATTATCTTTGTGTTGTGGAAAAAGCAAAAAAAATTATTCTATTTGACGGGCTATGCAACGTCTGTAACGGTTTCGTCCAGTTCGTTATAAAACGGGATCACAAGGATGTTTTTCAGTTTACTTCCTTACAAAGCGATGTGGGCCAACGACTTCTAAAAGAACGAAAAATTGACACCACTAAAATTGATTCCGTTGTGCTGATCGAACCGGGAGTGGCTTTTTATATAAAATCCGATGCTGCACTGGAAGTAGGCAAGTCTTTAAAAGGATATAGGACAGTTTCTAAAATTTTTCAATTGATTCCCAGTAAAATACGTGATATCGTATACGATTTAATTGCAAAATATAGATACGCATGGTTCGGTAAAAGGGAAGACTGTATGGTTCCAAGTCCTGAAATCAGGGCCAAATTTCTCTAGTTATTTCGATTGGATTAACAACCATAGCTTACAAGTTACATTTTCTGGATTAAATATGGAAACTTGTAAACGTGGATGATAAAATTATAAAGACGGCACGCACAGGTTTTGTTGCAAAAGGAGTAGTTTATTTGATTACGGGTGTATTGGCCTTTTTGGCAGCCTTTAATCTAGGTGGCCAAAAAGCCGGTAAATTAGAGGTCATTGAATTTTTGGAAAAGCAACCTTTTGGGAAATTTATTTTGGTGGCACTTGGACTAGGACTTTGTTGCTATGCATTGTGGCGTTTTATTCAAAGTATCCAAGATCCTGAAAACATAGGGGATGATGGAAAAGGTACGATTAAACGCATAAGTTTCTTCATTAGTGGACTAATTTACATGGGGCTTGGATTTTTATCTTTGATAAACGCATTCTCACAAACCGGAAATAATGGAGGAAGTAAATCTTCCTTGATACCACCTGAATATTAGCAGTCCTTTTTTATTGTAGTAGGTTTTTGTTTGGCAGGAAAAAGTGTTTATCAATTTGTAAAGGCCTATAAGGGAACTTTTATTTCCAAATTCAATCTCAAAGCCATGTCGGAAACCACTAAAATAAAATTCATTAAAAATATGGGCTACGCCGGACTGTCGGCCCGGGGTATTTTAGTTGGGATCATAGCCTATTTCTTCATTACTGCCGGGCTTTCTGTGGGTAATACTTCTGGTGAAATGAAAGGCACTGAGAGCGCATTTTCCTTTTTGCAGCAAAATTCTTCTGGACCATGATTGATGGGCATTGTTGCTGCTGGACTTGCCTGTTATGGCGTTTATATGTTTACCATGGCCCGATATCGCTCCTTTAATTAGGTTAATTGTCGATTCGATATTTTAACTGAGCTGCGGTTAATCCTTTACGGTTTGGAGCCCCTTATTTAAGGTTGTTCAATATAAAATCCAAGGTTTTATTCTCATTTTTATTTGTTTGAAAGGCAAAATTGTCATAGCTATTGGGAACGGCTAAACCTATCTTTAAGGAATGTTCAATCAGTTCTTCCCAATCCAAGGAAACCTTACCAGATAACAATATGTCCATGGATTTTTGTTGCTGATATCGCTTATATATCTTGCGTAGTCCGCTCAGGTACAATCGGTCTTTAGTAAACCCTCCTCCCCTATGGGCCCTTAGCGTAATGGAAAAAGCCGTATCCCTATCAAGTTTGTACTGGGAATGAATCATGTCAAAGGTATCGGCAAAAGTGTAGCCTTTAATCAAACTATCGGATGCCAAAACTCGATGCGACAATTCTTTCAAACGCTTTAGTGTCAAGGCACCGCTCATATACTCACTGAAAACGGCTAGTCCTTCCTGCGTCTCCACGTTTTTGGGAAATCCATTGGAAAATATTTTTAGGGGTTGGTTCTGTGCATTGAAGGTGGTAACCATGTGAACACCGATTTCATGGTTGGCCAAGGTCAGTAGTTGATTCTTGCTGAATTTGGTATTTTTCTTAATCAATAATGTCTTGGTGGCATTGCTTACCATGGCATCGGCGGCAATGCTGGTGGAATATTTTATTTTTAGGGGGAAGTCATACCTACTTGCAAATTCTTCAAAATATTCCTTGGCCTCGAGAGGGGTAAATTTTCTTTCCATATCCGGACCCTGGGTTTCATCGGTAAAATGCAATATATACTTGGCATTTTCAACGTCCTTTTCTGTAGGGGATCCATATACCCTAAGGGAATTGTAATGAAATCTGTTCTTTTGGCCAATGGTCTGGATGCATTGAACCATGTTGGAATAGTAATAGATAATCTCCTGATAGGTCGTTCTCAATTTTTCGTCCTTAATACGTTCCAAACGTTGCGAAAAGAACAAACGGTGCAATTTATAAGGGTCAAACTTTAATTTGGGATAGCGAAACTCAGGATTTTGGGTATATTTTGAAGCAAAGAAAGCGTGCTTTTCCTTCTCGATGTTCAAGGGGTTTACATAGCTTAGGAGTTCTATGCTCCTTATCAACCGGTCAAGGTTTCCATCAATTTCGAAAACATATGGATACGTGTTCACCAAATTTTCCATGATAGGTTTTTGCTTCATTTTTGGCCGATTCAGGTAGATTATTAATTTTTTGTAAGCTATACGCCGTACGTGGAGAGCTATTGGCAATTAGAGTTGGTTTTTATGGTTTTCATTAACCCCTAACCACTAAAGGCTAACAGCCAACAGCTTTTGTGCTTGAACTTGATACTTGAATTTGTTACTTGAACTTGATCTATTCCTCCCTATTTCACCTCTTCATAGTGGTCGTCCCAATTTTTTACTTTTGGCTTTCCGAGTTTTCCCACGGATTTGGCCACCATCATCGCTACGGTAGCATCTCCCGTAACGTTTACAACGGTCCTGCACATGTCCAAGGGTCTGTCCACCGCAAATATCAATGCCAGACCAATGGCCAATTTATCCTGTGGGAATCCAATGGATTCCAGTACGATTACAAGCATTACCATTCCAGCGCCCGGTACGGCTGCTGAACCAATAGAAGCTAACAAAGCGGTCAAAACTATGGTCAACTGGTTCGCCAAGGTAAGGTCAAAGGCCAATGCCTGCGCAATGAAGACGGCCGCGACTCCTTGGTATAAGCTGGTCCCATCCATATTGATTGTTGCCCCCACGGGTAGGACGAAACTGGAGACTTCCTTGTCCACACCAATGTGCTCCTCTACCCGTTCCATAGTGACGGGCAAGGTGGCAGCACTGGAACTTGTAGAAAAAGCCAACAACTGCGCCGGGCTCATTTTACTTAGAAATGTTAAGGGATTGTACCGAGTGAACGAGGATACGATCAAGGAATAAAACAGAATCATTAATGCCAGCCCCAATACAACCACACCGGCATATTTCAAGAGAGCCAGCAATAGTTCCGGATCACTGGAAGAGACTACGACTCCGGCCAACAAAGCGAATACGGCATAGGGAGCCGTTAACATTATAAGGTCCACCATTTTCAACACAACATCGTTCAAAGAGTCAAAGAACTTTTTGAGCGGTTCGGCATCCTTTTCTCCGATCAATAACATAGAAATCCCCAAGAATATGGCAAAAAAGATTACCTGTAACATGAGACTGTTATCGGTCATAGCAGCGAGGGCGTTATCGGGGACCATATCTTCCAAAAATTTGAGCGGTCCCGCCCCTTTTTGTCTGGATGCCTCTTCCATCTTTGAAGTAACGCCGCTATCGCTGGCATAGGTGTCCGTCAATTTCGTAATGGTTTCTTCTGAAATACCCTCACCAGGCTGCATTATATTCACCAAAACCAACCCTATGGTTATGGCGACGACAGTTGTTGTAATGTAAATTAGAATGGTCCTTACGCCAATGTTCCTGAATTTTGAAATATCCTTTAGGTCTGAAATACCTTTAATTAGCGAGGCTAAAATAAGGGGGATTGCAATCAACTTCAAAAGTTTGACGAAAATGGTGCCAAAAGGCTGTATCCAGTCCCCTACAAAGTCCTTTCCCCAGGTGACTTGGGTCATTAAGAAACCAAAAAGAATGCCCAAGAGCATTCCTATCAATATTTGCCAGTGCAATTCCAGTTTACGCATACGTTAGTCTTTTGGCTCAAGATACCAAATAGAAAGCAGACACGCCACTCCCCCATAGATTAAATTTTATTCACCCTGGAAAGGAGCATATAATCCGCCAGAACCAATGCTGTCATTGCCTCCACAATAGGAACTGCCCTAGGGACAACGCAAGGGTCGTGCCTTCCTTTTCCCTGGGTTTGCACAAGGTTCCCTTCCTTGTCTATGGTCTCATACCCTTGGATCACCGTTGCAACGGGTTTGAAGGCTACATTGAAGTAGATGTCCATACCGTTGCTGATACCTCCTTGAACTCCCCCACTATGGTTGGTCTTTGTGGAACCATCCGTGTTGAAGGGATCGTTGTGCTCGCTGCCTTTCATGGTCACTCCTTCAAAACCGCTACCATATTCAAAACCCTTTACCGCGTTGATGGAAAGCATGGCCTTTCCCAGTTCCGCATGTAATTTGTCGAAAACAGGTTCTCCCAGCCCAACCGGTACATTCTTGGCCACACAGGTTATCACGCCGCCAATGGTATCCCCGTCTTTTTTGATGGCTTTAATATATTCCTCCATTTTTACGGCCATCTCTTGATCCGGACACCGAACGATATTGTCTTCTGCTGTCTTAAGGTCCAGTTCCAAATAGCTTTTTTCCATTTTCAGGGTGCCTACTTGTGATACAAAGGCGTTGATTTCGATACCCATTAAAAACTGTTTGGCTATGGCTCCGGCCACTACCCTACTAGCGGTTTCCCGGGCTGAGCTCCTTCCACCGCCCCTATAGTCCCTAAAGCCATATTTTTGGTCGTAGACATAGTCTGCATGGGAAGGCCGGTAGGAATCCTTTATATGGCCGTAATCCTTGGATTTCTGGTTGGTATTGTGAATGGCGAATCCAATAGGTGTCCCTGTTGTCCTTCCTTCGAAAATCCCAGAGTAAATCTCAACTTCGTCCGGTTCCTTGCGTTGTGTTACAATGGCGGACTGTCCCGGTTTACGCCTGTCCAGGTCTTTTTGTATCAATTCCAGATCCAATGGGATGCCCGCTGGACAACCATCCAAAACCCCGCCGATGGCCCTGCCATGCGATTCGCCAAATGTCGTTACCCTAAATATATTTCCAAAGGAATTACCCGCCATAATCGTTTTTAATAAAAGATACCTACAAATGTAAACTTTAATAGCCTTATGGAAAATTATCCAGTTCTCTTAAACTTAAATTAACCTATTCATTTGGCCGGTAATGATAATTTAACGGTATCCTTATCAATTGATGATATGGCAGTTAACCGTTGCATATACCATTAGGTTTAATTTTGTGAATATTTTAGGGATGAACCCTAATAGAGGGTTTTCTTGTAGAGACAAAATACCCCAATAAAACGAAATGGTTAACTATTTGATGTTTAAGTAGGTGAAAAAGCGAAAGTTGGAAATTGCCGTTATCTCCGATGTTCATTTAGGCACGTATGACACGTACGCCGATGAACTTCTGGCATACCTGTGCAGTATACAGCCTAAAATCCTCATTCTTAATGGTGATATTGTGGATATTTGGCAATTTAAGAAAAGCTACTTTCCAACGTCCCACTTAAACGTCATCAAGAAAATAGTTTCCATGGCCTCAAAGGGTACCGAAGTACACTATATCATGGGAAACCACGATGAGGCACCCAAAACCTTGGCAAATATTTCCTTGGGAAACATTCAGTTTTCCCGTAAGTTGGTTTTGACCTTACATGGAAAGAAAATGTGGTTCTTTCATGGCGATGTTTTTGATATACCCTGGATAAATGGCAGATGGGTGGCCCAATTTGGTAGCCTGGGTTTCGGTTTTTTGATCACTGTCAACAAATTGAACAATTGGATCCTAAAAAGACTTCGGAAGGAAAAGTACTCACTGTCCAAAAAAATCAAAAAGGACGAAAAAAAATCCGAAAGGTATATTTCTAATTTTGAGGAGACCGTAATCGACGTAGCCATTCAAAACCGATACGATTATGTCATTTGCGGTCATATCCATAAACCCAAAAAGGAAAATATTGAAAAACGTGGTGGTAGGGTCACCTATCTGAACTCCGGGGATTGGGTGGAAAATCTAACTGCCTTGGAATATTCCTTGAAACGCTGGAAAATGTACCATTATAAAAACGATAAGCTATCGCCTTTCTTTATGGACGAAGCCCTTAAGGAAATGAACCTCAATCAACTCATCGCTTCCATAGAACTCAAGGAAGAACAAAAAAGGATGCTTCCTCCTGGGGCATAATTATTTCAGTGCCTTTGCCAATATGCTTACCGGATGTTGGGCGATTCGTTTGGTGCCATCAAATATTTGATGTCTACAACTGGTACCGTTAGCAGCAATGATAGTCTCCGGTGATGCGTTGTTGACCGCGGGGAACAATTTTAATCCGCCTACGTTCATACTGGTTTCGTAGTGTTCCCTCTCATAACCAAAAGATCCCGCCATCCCACAACAACCTGAAGAAATGATGGTAACCTTATAGTTTTTGGGCAAGTTGAGAATGTCAAAGGTTACTTTTTGATTGCTCAATGCCTTTTGGTGGCAATGGTTGTGGATTTTTATGTCTGCCGATACTTCCGTAAAAAACGAGGCATCTATTTTGCCTTCTTGAATCTCCTTGGCTAGAAACTCTTCGATTAGGAAACAATTATTTGCTATCGACTCCGAAGCCTCTTTATTTGCCAAAAGCCTTTTATACTCATCCCTAAAAGATAATACAGCAGAGGGTTCCAGGCCAAGAACCGGCCTTCCTTTTTTGGCAAAGTCAACCAACTTCCTTGAATTCTTTTCCGCCAATTTTTTTGCTTGTTTTAAAAACCCTTTGGACAGGAAGGTCCGGCCACTTTCTGCATAAAAGAGTTCCACCTCATATCCTAAACCTACCAATAGTGCAATGGCGTCCTTCCCTACTTCAATATCCAGATAATTCGTGAATTCATCAATATAGAGGACAACTTTCTGTTTTTTTATACCTTTTTGATTACTAATATTTTGAAGGTGTTTATCGAAATTAAAACTATACACTTTTGGTAATTCTCTTTCCAGTGCTACGCCCGATGCTTTTTTTAAGATTTTTCCTAAAAACTTGGACCCATAAACGGCATTGGTCAAACCGGGAACCTTGCTCCCAATTTTGTTCAATTGGGTATTGTAGGCGAATAATTTTCCGCGTAAGGGGTATCCATTGGATTCCTGATATTGGTAAAGAAATTCGGCTTTCAAAGTAGCGACATCTACATTGCTTGGGCATTCGCTGGCACATGCCTTGCAGCTCAAACACAGGTCAAAGACCTCTTTGAGCTCCTGGCTGTCAAAACCATTGGTCTTTTTAGGGTTCGTTAAAAATTCCCGTAAGGCGTTCGCCCTTCCCCGGGTTGTGTCCTTTTCATTTTTGGTAACGTGATAGCTGGGGCACATGGCGCCATTCATCAGATGGGTCTTTCTGCAATCCCCACTGCCGTTGCATTTTTCGGCAGCCTTTAGGATTCCCTCACTGTCCGAAAAGTCCATTAAGGTCTCTATTTCCGGTTCGTTACGGTCAATCTCATAGCGGAAGGATTCATCCATGGGATAGGCATCTACAATTTTCCCCGGATTGAAAATATTATGGGGGTCGAAATAGGACTTGATCCGCTTGAGCAGTTCGTAGTTCCTTTCCCCGATCATTAAGGGCAAAAACTCAGCGCGGACAATGCCATCACCGTGTTCCCCGCTGAACGAACCTTTGTATTTCTTGGTGAGTTTCGCCACGTCCGTGGTAATTTGGCGGAATAGGGTAACGTCTCCCCGTTTCTTAAGGTTAAGAATCGGTCTTAAATGAAGTTCGCCCGCTCCCGCGTGGGCATAGTACACCGCACTTTGCCCGTACCCCTTCATGATTTGGGTGAATTCACCGATAAAATCCTTTAAATCTTCTACGGCAACCGCGGTATCCTCGATACAGGCAACCGCTTTCATATCCCCCACGATATTTCCCAACAGCCCAAGGCCCGCCTTTCGCAACTCTATGGCCTTGTTGATATTTTCACCGAAAAGAACAGGGCTGGCATAGCTTAAGCCCGATTTTTCAATGGTCGCCATCAGTTTTTTGACTTCCGTTTCCAAGGCATGCTCATCATCGGCACTTACCTGCAACATCAACAGCGCGGCTGGGTCGCCCTCTACAAAGAACCTATTCGCCAATTGCGAACGATTGTTTTTGGTGCAATCCAGGATTACCTTGTCCATCATTTCACAAAGCTGAAGGGAATGTTCCATGACGGGAACAACATCCATAAGGCAATCCTCCAAAGTGTGGTAATGCGTCACGACCATGGCCGATAATTTTGGTGGCAGGTCATCCAATTGGAGGGTGATTTCGGTAGTAAACGCCAAGGTGCCCTCACTTCCACATAGTAATTCTCCCAAGTTTAACGTTGGAATTTCTCCTCCAAAGATTTCGTATTTCAAAAGTTCGTCAACCGCATATCCTGTATTTCTTCGATGGATGGACGGCTTGGGAAACTCTTTGATTATTTCAGTTTTTACATCCTTATTAACCAGTTCTTTGGATATTTTCTTGTAAATAGAAGCTTCAAGTGAATTTGATGATTCGATTTTGGCCAATTCAGAGGCTGTCCTTGCTTTGAATTCGGCCTCACTACCGTCGGACAAAATGGTTTTTAGCGAAACTATTTTGTCCCTTGTTACCCCATATTGAATGGATGTGGTACCGGACGAATTGTTGCCTACCATGCCCCCGATCATACATCGGTTCGAAGTAGACGTGTTGGGACCAAAAAAAAGACCGAACGGTTTTAAATATAGGTTCAGTTCGTCGCGGATCACCCCGGGCTGTACCGTTACCTGTTTTTTCTCGGTATCTAAATGTATTATTTCCGTGAAATATCGGGACACGTCCACCACAATACCGTCACCAACACATTGTCCTGCAAGGGAAGTCCCTGCCGTTCTTGGGATTAGTCCAACCTTATGCTCCTTTGCAAAGCCTATCAATTTTTTTAAATCTTCCTTGGACTTAGGGAATGCCACTGCCAAGGGAATCTTACGGTAAACCGAAGCATCCGTGGCATATAGTGACTTGTACAGGTCGTCTATCTGAAGTTCTCCTTCTAATTCTAGTTGTAAATGGGACAATAATATATTCAAGGTAGCACAATTTTGACCGCTAAATTAAGTTTTATTGTCTGAGCAACATATACAACAATGTTGCTTTTTGTTATTAATCAAAAATCTAGAATACATGAAAGTTTTAAAAATTTTATCCTTTTTCTTGTTAGTAGGAACGGTTTCAGTAAACGCCCAGGAAATTTCTGATCATGCCCTTGGTTTGCGTTTGGGCGATAGCGACGGTTTTGGAGCGGAAATTTCCTATCAAAAATCAATTGGTAGAAGCAACAGGGCCGAGTTTGACCTTGGCTGGAGGGACAGTAGGAACTACGATGCATTTAAATTAGCCGCGCTTTATCAGTGGGTACGACCCATTGAGGGAGGATTTAACTGGTACTATGGTGTAGGTGGCGGTTTGGGAAGTGTTGATTTTCCAAATATTCCAGGGGTAGACGATGAAGGCGGACTATTTATTTTTGCAGCTGGAGACATTGGGGTGGAATACAAATTTGACATTCCATTGCTCTTATCATTGGATTTTAGACCGGAAATTGGTGTATTAGGCTATGACGGTTTCTCCGATAATTTTGACTTTGACATCGGACTTGGTGTACGGTATACATTTTAATAACTCACTTCCTAAGAAAAATAAAAGGCCCTTCAAGATATTTTTGAAGGGCCTTTTTTTATCCTATGGGATAATAGTACATTTGTTTTTTACTAAAAATAGGATATGAGAAGTTTAATGTTGTTTTCGCTATGTGCCATGGCACTAAGCAGTTGTAACCAATCAAAGGATGGCTATACCATCAATGGTTCCTTACGGGGAGATTTGGAAGATGGTACGCAGGTTTTCCTCAAGACGATTGGTGAGGGCAATCAGCCCATAGAAGTGGATACCACCACCATTTCCCAAGGAAAATTCGAATTCTCCGGAGTGGCAGAAAAACCAGAGTTATATTACATATTCGTGGATAAGGCCCAAGGATATACCGCCGTAATTCTTGAAAATGGCGATATCGATTTTGAGGCTTCCATCGACAGCCTTGGCTTTGCGGATATTGGAGGTACGCCCCAAAATGATTTTTTTGCAAATTACATGGAGGAATCCCGAAAAATTTCATTGCAGGCGAAATCCATTCAGGAGGATTTACAGCGTGCAACAACCTCAGGTGGCTCGCCCGAGAATATTGCGGCCCTACGTGACGAAATGCAGGAACTTACCGAAGAATACCAAGGTTTTGAGACGAAATTTGTTTCGGAGAATCCCAATGCCTTGATTTCCGCATTGCTTTTGGAGCGGTCCATAAGTACAAAGACCATTGAATCATCCAAAGCACAGGAACTATATGATACTTTTTCGGCTGAAATCAAGGATTCCAAACCGGGACAACGAATTTTGGATTTGTTGGAACGGCTTAAAGCATCCGAAGAAGCCGATAAGAATACCTCCATTGGTGCAACGGCACCCAATTTTTCAGGTCCAAATCCCAATGGGGAAACCTTGGAGCTCAAAAAATTATTGGGAAAGGCGACTTTGGTGGATTTTTGGGCCGCTTGGTGCCGACCTTGCAGGGCCGAAAACCCGAACATTGTTTCCGTGTATAAAAAATACCATGATAAAGGACTGAACATTGTAGGCGTTTCTTTGGATAGAACCGCAGATGCTTGGAAAAAAGCCATTGAGGACGACGGACTGGAATGGAACCATATTTCCAACATCGCTTATTTTGACGACGCAATAGCCAAACTCTATAATGTAGATGCGATACCTGCCGCATTCCTATTGGATGAAAATGGGGTCATCGTGGCCAAGAACTTACGAGGTCCAGCCCTGGAAGAAAAGGTTGCGGAACTCCTCAATTAAACGAAGGATTCATGAATAAAAAAGGCCAAGCTTTTACACTTGGCCTTTTTTATTTTATGCAGGTTTCGGTTAGAACTTGTCCCTTACGTCTAAAAATGTACCTGTTACCGTTGTATCTCCCGTTCTAGTAACGGAACCAAAAATATTGACGGCATTATTTTCCCCGATGAATTCCACGGAAGCACCATCTTCCAGGATTAAATCCCCATAAATGGTCAGGTTACCCTCTATTCTAAGAGTAGCACCTGATTTAACGGTGACATCTCCCCTTCTGGAATTTCGCGCCACGGCAAAATGTCCGTTCATTTCAAATAGCGCATTTTCGTGTATCACGACTTGATTTCTTACGGTCCAGGAGCCACAAAGTAAAAGTTCACCATAAACATCAAAATCAAAAAAGCGTTTTGAACCTCTGTAACTTTGAGTAGATCCTGAATCTACGTTCAAGTTAGAACTACCGCTGTAGCCACTTAAGTTGGAGCATCTGGCCACCAAACTTTCATCAGGTCTGTTCAATTTAATAATTTGCAAGCCTTCCAAACCAGAAGCGGCGAAAATATAATCGTCTTTGGAGGCCACAAAGTTGATGGAGCCCTCCAATTGGATGATACCCACCAAACTGGTATCGGCATTTTCCTTGTCTTCGGATAGACAAAGTCCGGCACCTCCGTTTGCCATTAACAATACATTGTCATTCGTTGCCACGGCATTGGTAACAACATCGGCAGCGTCAACGGTTTCGGGGTTCAATAAAATAGGAATATATTCCACAAAGTCACCCGTACTTCCATTATAGACCCCGGCGCCTTTGGAGCCTTCCGAAACAATAACGTTGGGGCCATAAAAATCCAATGTTCTCTTCGTGTTTTCCCCAAAATCGGAATCAATAGCGATGTCCTTTATGGTATTCAGGCTTTGATCCAAAATAGAAACGCCTGCACTGGCATCCAATACGGCAACGTTGGATTCATTGGCCGCAACGGCCCTTAAATCTGCATAAGGAGCTTCAACAACCGTGCTTAAATCGGATTTATTATACACTCTTACAAAACCTTGCTGACCACTTGTGACTATCACTTTATCAGAAACGACTTCCACATCCGTGGCATTGTAACCATCCTGAAAACCATAGGTTATTCCGGCATCCAGGTCAAATCGTCCGTCAGGGGCATATATTTTGGCCACAAAGGAATTGGCGGTTGCGGTAACTGAAAGCTCGGAATCAACTCCCCCTGCCAAATAAACATAACCATTATCATGTGCAATGGCATTGATGTCTGCATTGGTATAATACAGTCTTGAGGACACCTTTGGATTTCTAGGGTTTTTCACATTTATAATATCCACGGCACCGACAAAACTGGCATCTACCGTATTGTAGGAAACATAGGCATAGTCCCCTTCCACTGCCACGTGGGACGCAGTCAGGTTCTCACCGCCTTGAAATGACGGTACATCTACCTGGGCCACCAAGGTCAACGGATAATCCCCTGCAGGTTGTGCCTTTGCGCTGGAAGCGTATTTTCCTGTTATAGTAGCTTCGTCCAAGATGTCAAGCACACCGGCTTTATCATATAAAACACTATTTTCCAAAAGTGTTTCATTGGACTCCAATCTCAGGTTGTCCTTGTTGTTTGGATCTTCATACACGGTGGTTTCGTCACTACAGGAAAAGAGCACTGCACCTATAGTGGCAATCAAAATGGGGAATCTTCTTATCATTGGTAAAAGATTTGGTTTTTATTCAGTCCATTAACAACGAACCGACCCCGTATTCCTTATGATTTCGTAGTCTTTTTCGATAAAATACAAGAAAAAAACTATAAAAAGTAAAAATCTGTAAGAATAGTATTACTTAATTGAGTTTTCCCAGTTTGGCCAGTACAAAAAGCAGTATGATGGGTATAGCCAATAAGATGACCATCAACGTATCCGTAGCCAAAAGATTTGGCATAAAAATTAGGGTGATCAAGTAGCCACCTACCGCTCCACCAAAGTGTGCGGTATGGCCAATATTGCCCAGACGACTTTTCATACCGTAAATGGAATACAATAAATAGCCAATTCCAAGGACATAGGCAGGAATTGGAATGGGAATGAACATAAGGTATAGACTATCATTTGGTTGTAAGAGTATGGCCGAATATAAAATTCCCGTAACCGCACCGCTGGCACCTACGGCACTGTAATAGGTTTCGTCCCTATGAAAGAACAGGGCCAGGAGACTCCCTGCTAGAAGGCTTATAAAGTAGATAATAATGAATTTTCCCTGCCCGAACCAGCTAATGACCACATCAGCAAAAAAGTATAGGGTGAACATATTGAAGAAGAGGTGGGCCACATCTACATGTAGAAACCCGGAGGTAAGCATCCGTTCCTTTTGGCCACTTCTAATGGCACCAATGCTAAATTTATATCGGTCAAAAAAATACGTATCGTTAAAACCTTTCAGGGAAACCATAATATTTGCTGCAATTACGGCTATAGTGGCGATGTCCAAGTTGTACATATAAATCCAATATTTATGCTTTCAAATATAGCTATATTTGCCCAGTATGAAAGATGCCATGCAACTACTGGTTTTTATTTTGACCTATCCTTTTTTGTGGATTATTTCCATTTTGCCGTACCCACTTTTTTATGGTTTTTCCAATTTTGCCTTCTTTTTGGTGTACAGGGTCATTGGGTACCGACGCAAGGTCGTTCAGGAAAACTTGAATTTGGTTTTTCCCGAGAAGAGCCCAAAGGAAATCCATAGGATAGAAAAGGAGTTTTACCGGCATATGTGCGACATGTTCCTGGAAATGATAAAGTCCATGAATTTGAGTAAGGAACAGATCAAAAAGAAATACAAGGTACTTAACATTGAAGTGATCAATGAAATTGAAAAAAAACGAAGTATCCTGGTAGTCTGCTCACATTATGCCAATTGGGAATGGAACGTTAGCATGAACAACTATATAAAGGCCAAAGGATATGCCGTCTACCAAAAAATAGGGAACAAGTATTTTGATCGTTTCATTAAAAAAGTGCGGGGGCGTTGGAACACGACCTTGATTACCCAACAACAAACGGTCAAAACCGTAGTTAGGGATAAGCGGGACGGCATCATTGGTATTTTTGGAATGGTTAGCGACCAATCCCCACAGGCCCACAGGGCACAATATTGGTCCAAATTTATGGGTATCAAGGTGCCTATTTTCAATGGTGCGGAGACCATGGCTCGTAAAATGGGACTGGCGGTCGTTTTCCTAAAGGTCAGCAAGGTCAAACGTGGCTATTATCAGGCCGAATTTATCCCCATTACCGAAAACGGTAAGAATACCGAGGAAAACGAAATTACCGAAGCCTTCCTTAGATTGACGGAACAGCAAATAAGGGAACGACCGGAACATTATTTATGGACCCATAAAAGATGGAAGCACAGGGGCAAAACGCCCGCCTCATTTGCCAAGGTATCTTAACTACCTTCACTTCCCAGGATACAACCAGCTACCTTTCAGTATTTTAAATTCTAATATTTATTGATATTTTAGTTGAAATGCTAAAATCATATGGAGGTATTGGATACGCTTTACAATGAAATCATTGGATTCTTGGGTATTTCCCAGGCTTGGGAAATTATTAAATCAGGGGAATACAGTTCTTTCAGGACTTTTGAAGGGGTACAGAGCCTTATTTTTCCAATTATTCCCCTTTTGGTATTATTGGAATTTGTATTAGGGCTTGTTTACAAAAAACCTCAAACCAAGGTATATAAGGTCAATTTTCTTATCTATGTTTTCAATAGGTTTGTAGGTCGGTTTATAGCCATAGCCATGGTGACGCTGTGTATTGGGTGGTTTGAACCGTACGCCCTGATCAATACGGGACCCACATGGTATTGGTTCATCTTTGCCTATATAGTCTGGGAATTTGGGCACTTCATCTACCATTATTTGGGCCATAAAGTCCGACTCTTTTGGTGCCTGCATGCCACGCATCATGTACCGGAAAATATGAACCTGTCCGTAACCTATGCCCATTTTTTCCTGGAAGCTCCCTATGCCGATACGATTAGAACTACGGTTTGTATTTTGTTGGGCGTGGAACCGGCCATGCTGTTTTTGATCATGTTTATTGACGGTACCTACGGTGCTTTTATCCATGTTGGAGAAAATATGATCAAGGATGCCCGATTTGGATTTTTGAATAAAATTATGCTTACACCTTCACATCATAGGGTTCACCATGCACGTAATCCTTTATACATGGACACCAATTTTTGCAATCTATTGAATGTTTGGGATCGTGTCTTTGGTACCTATCAAGAAGAGCAAACGGACACAAAACCCGAGTACGGCATCACCCGAAAAGTAAACAGTGGTAATTTCCTGGATGTTTATTTTGGGGAAATTATTGCATTGGGGAAGGATGTTTGGAAAGCTCCCGGTGTAAAAAACAAATTGGCCTATATTTTTATGCCCCCAGGATGGAGCCATACTGGGGAACATAAAACATCTAAAATTGTACGCGCAAATTATTTGGCAAATAGGTCGGGTTAGAGACCCGCCACTTCCTTGATTTCGCCAATAATCCGGTCTGCCAAGGCATCCGCATTTTCCTGACTTTTCGCCTCTGTGTAAATCCGTATAATCGGTTCTGTATTGGACTTTCTTAAGTGCACCCAATTTTCGGGGAAATCGATTTTCACCCCATCAATCGTGGAAATTTCCTCGGTTTTGTATCTATCGGCCATGGAAGACAATATACCGTCCACGTCCAATCCAGGAGTCAGCTCTATTTTCTTTTTGCTCATGAAATAACTAGGGTAGCTCGCTCGTAATTCGGCCACGGCACCTCCCTTTTCCGCCATCAACATCAAGAATAAAGCGGTACCCACCAAGGCATCCCTTCCATAATGACTTTCTGGGTAAATTATTCCTCCGTTTCCTTCACCACCAATAATCGCATTGTTCGCTTTCATTTTGGTAACCACGTTGACCTCTCCTACTGCCGCGGCTTCATAAGTGCCTCCATGTTTTTCGGTAATATCCCTTAAGGCCCTAGATGAGGATAGGTTAGATACCGTATTTCCTTTTGTTTTTCCTAAAACGTAGTCTGCACAGGCTACCAAGGTATATTCCTCCCCAAACATTTCCCCATCGTTGCTGATAAAGGCCAATCGGTCTACATCTGGGTCCACAACAATACCAAAATCGGCTTTTTCCTCAACGACCATTTTGCAGATATCGCCTAAATGTTCCTTCAAGGGTTCAGGGTTGTGGGGAAAATTACCGGTGGGGTCGCAGTATAATTCAACCACTTCTACGCCCAATTCCTTCAAAAGCTTCGGAATGGCAATGCCTCCCGTGGAATTGACACCGTCTACCACCACCTTGAATTTGGCTTTTCTAATCACCTCGGCATCTACCAAGGAAAGGTTGAGCACTTCGTCAATATGGATATCGATATAGCTATCGTTTTTAATGATTTCACCCAAGTGGTCCACTTCGGAGAAATCAAAATCCTCCTTTTCGGCAATTTCCAAAATCTTGGCACCTTGGGCGGCGTCCAAAAACTCGCCCCGTTCGTTCAATAATTTGAGTGCGTTCCATTGTTTTGGGTTATGGCTTGCCGTAAGGATAATGCCACCATCGGCCTTTTCCAATGGCACTCCGATTTCGACCGTAGGCGTTGTGGACAAATCCAAATCTATGACATCGATTCCTAATCCCACAAGGGTGGAAACCACCAAATTCTGGATCATTTCACCGGATAAACGGGCATCGCGCCCAATCACGACTTTCAATTTGTCTTTTTTAGAATAATCCTTTAACCAAATACCATAGGAAGCGGCAAATTTTACCGCGTCAATGGGTGTTAGGTTATCTCCCGGTTTACCTCCAATGGTGCCTCGTATGCCTGAAATCGATTTAATGAGTGTCATAAATAATAGTAAGTTTTTGCAAATATAAAGGGTTAGGGTAATTTGAAAGTTCTTCAATTCGTAAATTCGACTTTTAAAGTAAAATTCAGGTTCAATGAACTTCTTGGCCCATATCTATCTTTCCTTTAACGATGAAGAGGTCTCAATTGGCAATTTTATTGCGGATAGTATACGGGGCAACAAATACAAACACCTGCCCGGTAAGATTCAAAAGGGAATTTTATTACATAGGGCTATAGATACCTTTACGGATGCCCATAAAATTCCCAAAATGAGCAGTAAACGGCTGCATAAGAATTACAGTCATTATAGTAGGGTAATTGTGGATATCTACTATGATCATTTTTTGGCAAAAAACTGGGATATGTATTCCGATATTCCTTTGGAGAGATTCGTGGATGATTTTTATGATTCCTTGGAGACCTACTACCCCCTCCTTCCCGATAGCACCAAACATATGATACCCTATATGATTGCCGATAACTGGTTGCTCAATTATGCGAATATGGAGGGAATTGCGAACGTTTTAAGGGGCATGAACCGCAGGACCCAGAACAGGTCAAAGATGAATTTTGCAATTTTGGACTTGGAGGAACACTATAGCGATTTTGAGAGGGAGTTTACGGACTTTTTTGAGGAATTGGTTATCTTTTCCAAACAGAAATACAACACCTTGTTAACTAACAATAACCAAACCTAAACTAAATGGGAAAATATTACATACCGCTGCTCTCCCTTCTATTATTTATTCAGTGCCGAAAGGCTCCCGTACCGCCTACAGGGGTCGTGACCGAAAAAACGATGGTGGTTTCGGCCCGTGAGGAAGCCTCCAAAATTGGCGTGGAAATCATGAAAAAGGGAGGCAATGCCTTTGACGCCATGGTCGCCACAGAAATGGCCTTGGTCGTCGCCTATCCTTTTGCGGGGAATTTGGGCGGCGGTGGTTTTATGGTCTATCGTAAGGCCGATGGTGATATTGGTGCTTTGGATTACCGGGAGAAAGCACCGCTTGCGGGCCACAAGGACATGTACCTGGATTCCTTGGGCAATGTGATTCCCAATATGAGTACGTTGGGTGCCACCGCGGTAGGTGTTCCGGGTACCGTGGCGGGAATTATAGAGGTTCATAAAAAGTTTGGGTCATTACCGTTGGAAGAAATTTTTGAACCTGTTATCGCCTTGGCCAAAAAAGGGGTGCCGGTTACGGCAAATCAGGAAAAACGATTGGCCAGTCAACGTGAACTGTTCATTCAAGTGAACGGAGATAGCACCAAGTTTGCCCAAGAATTCAAGGAGGGGGACATCATTTCCTATCCGGCTTTGGCAAATACCATGCGTAGGATTGCCCAAAATGGTAGGGACGGATTTTACAAGGGGGAAACCGCCCAAAAACTGGCGGCCTTTATCCAAGAAAAGGGCGGATTTGTTACTGAGGAAGATCTGGAAAAGTATGAAGCGGTTTGGCGACAGCCCATCATTTTTAAGTACAAGGACCTACGAATCATATCTATGAGTCCGCCCAGCAGTGGCGGGGTTACCATCAATCAAATCTTTAAAATGATAGAGCCTTATGAGCTGTCGGATTTTGGCCATAACTCGGCAAAGACCATTCAATTGTTTACCGAAGCTTCAAGAAGGGCCTATGCGGATCGGAATTATTATTTGGGGGACCCGGATTTTGTTGATATTCCCTTGGATGTATTGCTGAGCGATTCCTATTTAAAAGAGCGTATGCAGAATTTCTCTTTCGAAAGGGCCACCAAATCCTCGGAGGTAGAACGAGGGAACGTGGAAATCGTGGAAAGCATGGAAACCACCCATTACTCCATTGTAGATGCTGAAGGTAATGCGGTTTCCGTTACCACCACTTTAAATGGGGCCTATGGTTCCAAATTGTATTCGGATGAACTGGGCTTTTTCCTGAACAATGAAATGGACGATTTCAGTTCCAAGTCCGGGGTACCGAATATGTTCGGACTCATAGGCGCCGAAGCCAATAGTATTGCCCCTGAAAAGCGAATGCTCAGTAGCATGACCCCAACAATCGTAGAAAAGGATGGAAAACTTTGGATGGTTGTTGGTACCCCCGGCGGTTCTACCATTATTACAGCTGTGGCCCAAACCATCCTAAATGCCTACGAGTTCGATATGAGCATGCAGGACGCCGTAAACGCGCCACGTTTTCACCATCAGTGGTTGCCCGATATGGTCATTTTTGAGCCAGACGGTTTTTCCGATACCTTAAAGGAAGAAATGAAAGCGAAAGGGTATATCATCAATGAAGACAGAACGCCCATTATTGGTAAAGTGGACGCAATTAAAATACTACCCGATGGCAAATTGGAAGGTGGCGCAGATAGACGCGGGGATGATGCCGCTGTAGGATATTAAATTCAAGTTCAAGTGTCAAATTCTAACTCAAGTACAAGTTCAAGTGTAAAGTTCAAGATGGAATTAGTTAAGAGTTAAGAGTTAAGAGTGCAAAGTGAATAATGAAAAGTTAAAGTTAAAAGTGAAAATGTTGAAGTAAGAATTTAGATTTTGGAATTGGGTAAAACATTTAACTTGAATTTCATATTAATAGCCAATAGCCACAAATAACAAAAAAAGTATGCTTAGAAGATTATTGAAAATCCTAGGAATTATCGTATTGGTATTTGTAATCGCCTTGGGGGTTCTTTACGCCATTTTCAACGAGCCGTTGCCCAAGGGTAGGTCGGGTCCTGAGGCGGATGCCTTGGCCGAAAAAATGCTAGCTTCCTTGAACCATGAATTGTATGAAAACACCCGATTTTTAGAGTGGTCCCTACGAAACGGTTCGCATTTGTACAAGTGGGACCGGCAATTGAGAAAAGCAGAAATACAATGGGATGAGTACCGAGTGGAATTGGATTTGATCAATACCGGTTCCAGCATTGGTTTTAGGAATGGGGAACGCCTCAATGCCAATGAAAATGAAGACGTAGTGGCAAAAGCTATTTCCATGTTCAACAACGATTCTTTTTGGCTGGTGGCCCCGTACAAGGTTTTTGACCCCGGAACCCAAAGGGAAGCCGTACCCTTGGAAGATGGTTCAGACGGACTTTTGGTGACCTACAACAGCGGAGGTTCTACCCCGGGGGATTCATATTTATGGGTTTTACAACCCAGTGGTTTCCCGAAAAGTTTTAAGATGTGGGTCAAAATTATCCCTATTGGCGGTGTGGAGGCCACCTGGGATGAATGGCTGGTGACGGAAAGTGGTGCGTTTCTACCCAAGTCCCATGTAATGGGTCCACTGGAATTTTCCATGGGAGAGGTAAGGGGGTATAATCAGTAATCTAAAAATTCAATTACAAATACAAACTCAAGTACAAAAAAATGGGTTTAATTGCGAATGTAGAGTTCAATGTTCAGAGGGCAAAGTGAAAAATGTAAAGTGAAAAATGAATAGCTGTTAGCAAATGGTTTATGGAAGCATGAGATTCAAATTTCAAAGCGATTTGCGCATAGCTTATGGCGAATAGCTTTTAGCGGAAAGTGAAAAATGTAGATTTTGCCATCAACAAACAGCCAATAGCAAAAACAATGGAAATAAAACTCTTATCCAAGAAAGACGTAACTGAAAGCCTACAAGAACAACTTTCAAAATTATACCTGCAACTCAATGCCGAATTAAAACAACTTTCCCTGAAAACAATTCTTAAAGAAGAGGGTTATATAGATATTGCCGTTTGCTTGGAGAATAATGAACTCATCGGGATTGCGATGATGGCAAATTATAAGGTGGTATCGGGATATAAAGGTATGATCGAGGATGTCGTCGTTTCCGAAACCCATCGGGGAAGGGGCATCGGCAGGAAATTAATGGATATACTTTTACTTCAGGCTGAAAAAAGACAACTTAATGATGTGCTCCTTTTCAGCGGGCATCACAGAACGGCTGCCATCAGTCTCTATAAAAGTCTGGGCTTTACCTTGAAGAGCAGCGGACTGTACGTTAAAAAATTCCAGTAGCCTATACCTTTTTAACGTGCTGTAATTGGTTTTTAAGTTCCTGCATGGACTCCTGTAATTGTTTGAGCAAGCCATTGTCCGTAGTGGCATCCACATTAAAGGTAATTTTACTGCTCACCTCCCAGATCTCCTGAATCAGAAAAGGTTTGATATCATAGGGTGGGTACGCTTCGTTCAAGGAAACCAAGGTAATGTTATTGGAATTGGGCCTTTTCTCTATTTTCTTCACCATTACGGAGTCCTGCAAGACCACCACGTACATTTTATTGGCACTCACATGGTCAATATGCTCTATGGCTCTCGCCAAGACCCATTCGCCTGGACGCAAATTAGGTAACATACTGTCCCCTTCCACCTGAAAACCGCGGTAGGTGGCATTCCTAAATTCCGGTATGGGCAAATCGAATGCCGGCAATTGTTGGTACCAACTGGTATCCGAAATATTCTGTGGATAACCCGCCGCCGCCTTTGCATTGACCAACACCATATTGTCCCGATCGGCACTGTCCACGGTGACCACTTTGGGAATGACGCTTGTTTTGGAGGTTTCCAAATATTGGTTGTCACTTTCCCCGAACAACCACAAGGGATTGATCTTAAATTGTTTTAGAAGCTCCGCTACCACTTTACCGGATAATTTCGTTCTGCCCCGTTCAATATCGGCGGTGGTATTCTTTACGCCGAGGAGCTCCGCAAACTCGGCCTGAGTGTAGCCCAATTCCCGGCGAACATCGGTAAATCTTTTGAGTGTCAATTCGTTTTCCATATTCAAATATAGTCAATATGGATTATTTCCAAAATAAAATTTGGATTATTTCCATAATTAGGAATAAATCCATAATTTTGGAATAATTACAAAACTAAATACCGATAATTGAAATTTAAAGAATCTAAATGTATAAGTGGTCACCTCGGGCACAGTCGAGAGGTTATTTGTTTCCAATCATTTGGATTAGGTCTCGCATCTCGACTCCGCTCGATATGTCAGCTCGACCGCACATTGAAATTGGTTTATGATTTAATATCGTAATTGAGAACATGAGCATGGATTTTAACCGAATCAAGGAAAAATTGAACATTCTGGCCGATGCCGCCAAATATGATGTTTCCTGCTCCAGTAGCGGAAGCAATCGGAAGAACACGAACAAGGGATTGGGCAATGCCAGTAACGGTATCTGTCATAGTTATTCTGAGGACGGACGTTGTATTTCACTTTTGAAAATCCTGCTGACCAACCATTGTATTTATGATTGTGCCTATTGTGTTACCCGAAAAAGTAACGACATAAAACGGGCTGCCTTTAAAATCCAGGAGGTGGTGGATCTTACCATCAAATTTTACAGAAGGAACTATATAGAAGGCCTTTTTTTAAGTTCTGGAATTTTTAAAGACCCGGATTATACCATGGAACGCTTGATCGCAGTGGCCAAGAAACTGCGTTTGGAGGAAAATTTTAACGGTTATATCCATTTAAAATCGATTCCCGGGGCCAGTGATGAACTCATGTATGAGGCCGGATTGTATGCTGACCGATTGTCGGTCAATATTGAAATCCCCACAGTATCCGGCCTTAAATTATTGGCTCCCGATAAAAAGCACGAGGATTTTGCCAAACCGATGCTCAAGGTCAAGAACGAGATTATCCGATTCAAGGAAGAACGTAAACTTTTAAAAAGTACCCCAAAATATGCCCCTGCGGGCCAAAGCACCCAAATGATTGTGGGCGCTACGGGAGAATCGGATAAGGATGTAATGTACTCAGCCAACCATTTTTACAAGAACTTTCACATGAAGAGGGTGTATTATTCAGGTTATGTTCCGGTGAGTAATGACAACCGACTCCCCTCCATAGGTACGCAGGTGCCCATGCTCAGGGAAAACAGATTGTACCAGACAGATTGGTTGTTGCGGTTTTATGGTTTCTCCGTGCAGGAACTGCTCAATGCAGAGTATCCCAATCTGGATATGGATGTGGACCCAAAATTGAGTTGGGCCTTGCGGAATATGCAACATTTTCCAGTGGATGTAAACAAGGCGGACATTTCCGTTTTGGCACGCATTCCTGGAGTGGGAATGACCTCGGTCCATAAAATTATGAAGGCCCGTAAATTCCGAAAATTGGATTGGGACCATCTCAAAAAAATGGGGGTGGCCCTCAACAGGGCAAAGTATTTTATTCTGTGTGATTCCCGCCATTGGGAGCGCAGGGATTTGGACCCGCAACGTATTAAAGGATTGATTTTAAGTACATCCTACGGAAAATTTAGACCTCAGTATTCCAATCAATTATCACTTTTCAATTAAAAGAGTAGCCTCATGACAGCAACAAAGACTTTTATTTATGACGGTAGCTTTAACGGTTTTTTGACCGCCGTATTCGCAGGGTTTGAACAAAAATTGCCTTTTGCCGATATTCAAAAGGAACGTTTGGCACAAAACGGACTTTTCTCCGAAACTGAGACCATTTTCACCAATATCGAGTTGGCCAAAAGGGTGTGGAACGGTATCAAAGGCCGAAGCAATTCGGCCATCAAGAACATTTATTTTTCATTTTTGAGCGGGGAGAAAAACCTGGAGCCCCTACTCTATCAATACATCCGAAAAATAATGGGCTCCAAACACGTTGCATCCGACTTCTCCGATGCCTGCATTTTAAAAATCAGTCAGACGGCGCAAAAGGTACATCGGGAAAAGCACCGTATGGAGGCATTTGTTCGGTTTCAATTGACAAAGGACGGCATCTATTTTGCGAACATAGAACCTGATTTTGATGTACTTCCTTTGATTTCCAAACACTTTAAGGAGCGCTATGCGGACCAACCGTGGATTATTTATGACTTAAAGCGCAACTATGGTCTGTATTATGATCTGCATGGGGTGGAAATCATTACGATGGACCTTTCCAACGGTTTTGGCAACAGTATCCAAAAAAGTGTCGCAATGACGAACGAAGAGTATGATTATCAGGATTTGTGGAACAATTATTTCAAAAGTACCAATATCAAATCCCGTATCAACAAAAAACTACATACCCAACACATTCCCAAACGTTACTGGAAATATTTGAGTGAAAAGAAGGAGGCGGTTTAATAAACTAGCTTAAGGCCAGATCGTGACGCATTCCTAGGAAACCATCTCTTAGGTTCAAGGCCTGCCAGGGAGGCTATAAAGCGGGTAAGCCTTTGAAAATTGAATTCTTCAATAGAGCCCAAAACAATAGTATTGTTAAGGATGATTGTACGCTTTAATTTTTTGAAAGAAATCCGCTCGCATTCGGTCGGCATCAAAATCCTTGTAATAAAATACCTTTCTGCCACCGTTGTCCTTTGAGGTGGTGATCTCCACTTCCTCTACCCACTCCGGATGTAAAAAAGCATTTACAATGGATAGGTCCCAGATGGTTCTTTGGGTTCGGCCGCCATCTATATGGTCGTCCCAAACCTTTAAAAGAAAGTCTCCCAAGAAATGATTCTCCAATTGGGTACGGGTTTCTTCATACTCAAAGATCATTTTACTGGCGACGCTTATGGGTATGATGTGCATTTCCATAGACGAAAACAATAAATGGGTCAGGGCATAGGGGTCCATGGCACAGTTAAAATCATCCCGTCTCAAAACCCCTTTTTCAAAATCATACGTACTTCCCAGCCAATAAAGTCTAATGTTATCCGCAATGCTAGGTTCGATAAATACAGCGGATGCCACGTTTGTCAAGGCCCCAAGCGCGATTACATTTATCTTTTTACCATTTTTTTGCGCTTTCGCCTGTTTGATTATTTCATAGGCCGCAGCGGAATGTTGGGCCCGGTCACCCCAATCGTACATGCGGGATGCTCCTCCCCTGTTGGTCTTGGTATTCAACCCCATAATCCCCAATAGGGTCTGATTGAGCCTGTGACTGTCTTCCATACTATTTACGGTAGTCCATTGGGAAGCCTGCCATTGGGTAGCGTTCAGGGCTATAACATCCACGCTGTCGTTCATCAAAATGATGCTGAGCGCGTAGGCGTCATCCACTTCGTTCGCTGTATCGGCATCAAGTATCACTTGAGGTTTCAGCTGTGCGAACCCATTTGAGGAAAGAATCACTAATAATAATAAACTTATTATAAAACGCTTTTTGAAATTCATATGGCTTTTTTGAGATTTGCATCGATTTTTGTGAAAGCTATGAAGAACGCTCCCCAACGAATTGGTCGCTTTTATTTTTGAAGAGCACATTAAAGGTCGTTAAACTTCCATAAATCCTGGTAATGTACTGTTGTAGTTCTACTTTTTCCTGATCGTCCAAATTTTTACTGGCATTGATTTTTTGTTCCATGACCCGGATGCGGTCGCGCACCATCACTATTTTGTGAAAAAAGGTGTCAATTGGGATTTCCTTATTGTTCAAACTGGAATCCCCTGGTTCCAAAACCAAATTGCCACCTTTCCATTTATCGGCAATCGCTACCTGTTCGGTCACATCGCTCCATTTTTTTAAAATCGACATCAATGAGGTCTCCACTTCCAAAAAGCTTACCGTATCTACGTCGTTTTCCGAGGCTTCGATTACTTCAAATTCATCGTCGATTTTAATGGTCTCCAGGCCTTTGTCCATAAAAGTTACCCAATAGTGTTTTGAGGAGACATTCGTTACCACTCCTATTCCAAATTCTGCGTGCTTAATGCGCGACCCAATTCCTAATAATTGCATAGTTCCTGTTTGATTTAAAAGCTAAGGTAGCACCTCTGTTAATTTTCAACAAGGAAAAATTGGGTAGGAATACGATAAACTTCCCTGTAAGGCCTTCTGTTGTAAATATGCGGAACTTCCATTACATTTAAGGTCAATACAACCTAAAACATCATGAAATGAGCCATAACAAGTCTTGATACCCACCAAGATGGTTATAGGCGAATTACATCTGACCTTTGAATAACAATTAAAATAAACTGATGAAAAGACATTTTTTGTTTATACTCATAGCTATGTTGACAATAGCCTGTAAGGAAGAAGCGAAACAAAACGAAACGCCCGAGGAGGCGGCTCCCGCCAAACTTAAAGCCCTGATTTTGGACGGACAGAACAACCATTATGTTTGGCCAAAGACCAGTATGATGATGAAGGATTATTTGGAGGAAACCCAGCTATTTGATGTGGATATCCATCGGATGGATTCCGTTTGGTTGGGTATAAAGTATAATGAATCCCGACCTGAACCCTACACTTCCTTTATTGAAAAATACCCTTTGGATTCCACAAACTATGGGATTTCCCATCAACCGATACAATCATCCAATTTCTCTATGGATTTTGAAAAATACGATGTCATAATTTCCAATTTGGGTGCGGAATCACCCCTGTGGCCAGAAGCTACGCGGGCAGATTTTGAAAAGTACATTGCCAACGGAGGTGGTTTGGTCGTGGTCCATGCCGCCAATAATGCTTGGGGCGACTGGGATGAATTCAATAAAATGATCGCCCTGGGTGCCTGGGGCGGTCGGGATGAAAGTACGGGCCCTTATGTTTATTATAATGATTCTGGAGAGGTGATTCATGACGCTGCCGCCGGTGTTTGTGGTTCCCACGGACCCGAATATGAATTTCCCATTACGACGCGTGCACCGGAACATCCTATTATGAAAGGACTGCCCACCACTTGGATGCACACGCAGGATGAATTGTACGAACGTATGCGCGGTCCTTTTGAGAATGCCACCATTCTGGCAACCGCTTTCGCCGATGTAGAACGCAATGCCCCACCTTGGAACCCCGAGGTAAAAGGCTTGGGCCAAAACGTACCCATGCTTATGGCCATTGATTATGGAAAGGGAAGGGTCTTTCATACTACTTTGGGCCACTTTGATTACTCGATGGAATGTGTCGGGTTTATAACCACACTACAAAGAGGTTCTGAATGGGCCGCAACCGGAAGCGTTACGCAGGAGTTGCCTTCCGACTTTCCTTCTGAAACTGGTACATCATCCAGAAAATGGAAAGGTTGAGTAAAAGTGTTTGGCCAATTAATCCGGTTGACCTTCGCAGCCTTCCCTCCTTCGGGTATCGATTAAATAAATAATTTTCCATACACCCTGTTGCTTGACCATTTGAAAGGAGTTTACCCCACAATGGCTAAAGGTGTCGTTTACCCAAAATTCGTAGGGTGTCCAGGCGTTCGCCATGGCGCCATCAATCTGTATGGAGTAATCCAATAACTTTTCCCTGAATTTGACGGAGTCCGGAATGCTGATAATGGAGCGGATAAGGTCCTCGAAATTTTCCTGTCGCAAAATGGTCTCCCCATCCTTCCCCGTCCCTATGGTCTGTAAAACGATTTTTTCCGAAACGAGGTTTGCCAATCCCGCGGAATCCTGGGCATGAAATGCGGTAAAGAATTCGTCAACTTTATTTCTAACGGTGTCCTCATCGGTGGACTGTCCGAAGGAAATTAGGGTACTTGCTATAAATAGGGATGTTAGTGTTCTTCTCAAAATGAAAAATTTTAATTCGGAATTAAAGATAACACAAATCCTAGCTGTCCAAACTTTGCTGTAAATTTTATCTCACCAAAACTCATTACTTTTGCTCGGAACAAAAATATCTTTATGTCTACTGCAAAAAAGGAATACAAGCGGGTAACGGTCAAATCCTTGGTCGAAATGAAAAGCAATGGGGAAAAAATATCCATGCTTACGGCCTATGACTATTCTATGGCTAAAATTGTGGATGCGGCCAAAGTCGATGTTATTTTGGTGGGCGATTCCGCAAGCAATGTTATGGCCGGCCACGAAACTACCCTGCCCATTACCTTGGACCAGATGATCTATCATGCATCCTCCGTTATAAGGGCAGTAGAAAGGGCTCTGGTCGTTGTGGACCTGCCGTTTGGCAGTTACCAAAGCGACCCCAAGGAGGCCCTTAGGTCTGCCATTCGAATAATGAAGGAAAGTGGTGCCCATGCCGTAAAGGTTGAGGGAGGCGATGAAATAAAGGAATCCGTTAAGCGAATCTTGGCCGCTGGTATTCCCGTGATGGGGCATTTAGGGCTTACCCCCCAATCCATTTATAAATTTGGCACCTACACCGTTAGGGCCAAAGAAGAGGAAGAGGCACGGAAATTAATGGAAGACGCAACGATGTTGGAAAAAATAGGCTGCTTCAGCATTGTTCTGGAAAAAATACCGGCTGCCCTCACCAAAAAAGTTTCGGAACAATTGACCATACCCACCATTGGTATTGGTGGTGGGAAATATGCGGACGGACAGGTACTGGTAGTACACGACCTGTTGGGCATGACCCATGAGTTCAATCCCAGGTTCTTAAGGCGCTATATGAACTTATACGAAGAGATGGGCAATGCCATATCGAACTATGTGAAAGACGTGAAATCCATGGACTTTCCCAATGATGAGGAACAATATTGATGGACATGAATTCAACTGGTAGCAAGCTTTTGAGTCGGTTTTTGATCATCCTTTTGGTGCTTTTAAACATTGGCTGTGATCAAGTTTCCAAAAAGGTCGTACGCGAAAATGTTTCCTATCAGGAGTATATACCGCTGATCCAAGATCATTTCATTCTTACCAATGTGGAGAATACCGGTGCCATGTTGGGATTCGGGTCCAACTTCCCGCCTGCCCTAAAAGTCATACTGTTTCAAGTGCTTCCGCTGATCGTACTATTGGTCCTGTTGTATAGAATGCTCACGAGAACCCATACAAATAAATGGATGCTATGGGCTTTTGCCTTTGTTATTGGTGGGGGAATTGGGAACCTTATTGATAGGATCGCCTTGGGATCGGTTACCGATTTTTTCCAAATACGCTTGGGCTTCTTTAAAACAGGCATTTTCAACATGGCAGATGTTGCCGTAACTACCGGGGTGCTCCTGATTCTATTTTTGAGCCTTTTTGGAAAAAAAATCACCATATAATAGGTATGGATGCTTCGGAAAAGGTAGTGTCCACTCCAAAAAACCTTCAGGTTTTATATGAGGACAATCATCTTATAATCGTAAATAAAAGGCCCGGTGATATCGTACAAGGCGATAAAACCGGCGATACGCCCTTGAGCGAAGTCGTCAAGGAATACCTGAAGGAGAAGTATAACAAGCCTGGCAATGTCTATTTGGGTGTGGTCCATAGATTGGACCGACCAACATCGGGGCTGGTGGTTTTTGCCAAAACCTCCAAGGCACTGCCAAGATTGAACAAGCTCTTCTCCGATAAAAAGGCAAAAAAGACCTATTGGGCCGTAGTAAAGGATGCACCTCCAAAAAGAGCCGATACCTTGGTCCATTGGCTCAAAAGAAATCCGAAGCAAAACAAGTCGTATGCCCATGAAAAGGAAGTACCTGACAGCAAAAAGGCCGTTCTGGACTACCGGATACTCAAAGCCCTGAACACGTATTTTCTTTTGGAAATCGATTTAAAAACGGGCAGGCATCATCAGATCCGCTCGCAATTATCGGCCATAGGGTGCCCAATTAAAGGGGATTTAAAATATGACTTTCCCAGGAGCAATAAGGATGCAAGTATTCATTTGCATGCCCGAAAGCTGGAATTCTTACACCCCGTAAAAAATGAGCCTTTGACCATTGTAGCGCCTCTCCCCAAAGATTCCATTTGGGATGCCTGTTCATAATTTTTGTACATTGTGCTTACTAAACACCATAATCATGTACAAGAAAATCTGTACACTTTTTATTTGTGCCCTGTTTTATAATTGTGGCAGTTATAATTCCATAGACACATTTTATAATGCACATAAGAACGATGCCCAAGTAACGGCAGTTAGGGTACCTCAATTCATGCTCAAATTGATAAGTGGCATATCGCCTGAAATGCAATCACTTATTGGAAACACTCGGGATTTACGATATATGAAGTTTCCCAGCACAACACCCGCAAGGACCCAATTCTTGAACCAGCAAATGAACGGGATTACCGGCAATTCGTTTATAGAAGTCTACCGAAAGAACGATGATTTAAAAAGAAACGTGGTTTCCATACGTGAAAAACGAAACAGTGTAAAGGAAATCCTCATTTATAATAACAATGCCGAAACTGGCTCTTTTTTGTACTTCAATGGCGATTTTGACCCGATAAAAGTCCGTGAGATGGCCCAGAACAATGAGTTTGAAACACTCGGAAATAATGTAATCAAAGAATTTGCACCCGGCATCAATCCTGAGAACTGACCTGTTGCTTTTTCGATGCTCGGAAACTTTCAATAACCACGGAACTTAAAATCAGTGCTCCCCCAAAAAGAGTCGTGGCCTTTGGGATTTCGTTCAAAAATAGGGCTCCGATTAGAATCCCATAAATAGGCTGGACACTGCTCAAAATGCTTACAGTTGTGATACTGAAATGTTTGAATGTCATAAGGAAGAGACTATGCCCAATGGCGGTGGTTAGGACCCCCAAGGCAAGAAGTCCTTCCCATTGCCCCAAGATTTCCTTTGGAGTGGTAAAAAACAAGGCCGGTAACATCAAAATCGCTATCGTCCCCGTTTGATAGACCATTAAAGTGGTTCCCTGGTATTTTTCCACCTTCAGTTTTAATATGATATTCCGCAAGGCATAGGATACGGCCGAGACCAACCCCATTAAAATGGCCAAGGTATTGGAATCCCGTAAATTGAAATTCGGACTCAGAAAGTAAATGCCCAACAGTACCAAGGCACCGAGCAAGAGGTGCATCCTTTGCAGTTTTGATTTTAATAAAATGGGTTCCAAAAAGGCCGTTATGACCGGATATGTGAAAAGTGACAACATGCCTATGGCAACATTGGACCATTGCAGGGCATAAAAGTAAAACAACCAATGGGCGGCCATCAATACACCTGTGACAAGTATCAAGGGGATGTCCCCATTTTTGACCTTCAACGAGATATTTCGCCACCTACAGAAAAGTATCAGCAGGATAAAAGCAATAATTCCCCGCATCCCTGTAATGACGGGAACGGGCAAATCCACAAACCTGCCCAAAGGTCCGGAGGTGGCAATGAAGAGCATCGCCAAATTGATTTCCAATAAGTGGGAAACATGGGAACGGTTCATAGGAAACTATCGGGTCTGTTTCAGGGCTTTTTCGCGAATGATTTCCGAAACAGGTTTATTCTCCAAATGGCTTTCCAACCAAGAAATTATATCCAAATACAGGAACGCACGCTTTTCATAAGGGTGGTCCTCATATTTTTTAAGTTCGGCATGTAATTTTTCAAATTCCCCCCTCAATTCATTTGGATAGATACTGCCAAGATTTCTCAAAAACTTGATCATCTCTTTTTGTACCGCATGCATATCGTTCATTTTCAGCAGGAACTTATAGGTACTCTTTAATTGCACTTCCAGGTGATAGTCCATACCCGCTTCGTAATGTGCCACCAAACTCAATACCCTGGCAAAACACATTAAATCCTCGCGCATTTTTAGATTCTTGTTATTGATGATTTTTTTGAGGTAAACGATAGAGGTTTTGTTATCACCAATACCAAAATACAAACAGGCGATCTTGTAATACAACACCATCACATGATGGGCATCGATTCTATCCTTGTGTTTGGCGATACCGTATTCAATGATCTTTACCAAATATAGGCCTTTTTCAAAGTTTCCTTCCAGAAAATGGAGATTCAGTTTATTGGCATTGAGATACAAAAAGGCCAGGGAATTGATATTATCGTTCTTAGGGAAATCCTTCTCCTTTAGAACCACCTCCATTTTTTGGAGCGTTTCCTTGAATTGGGAGCTGTATTTCACATAAAAAAGGGATTCCAAAAGGTAGTGATTTCCTTTAAGGAAGAATACGGGATTCAAATAAATCATTTCGCGGTAATCGTAGAAAAGATCCACCCATTTACTAGCGTATTTATAGGAGGAAAGGAAGTCTTGGGTCAAGAAACTATACCATAAATGTGCTTTGTACAACCAGAGTTTTTCCCTAAAACCCAAGGTTTCCACATCCACCTTTGGCAAATGTTTTGAAAAATACTGCTTTACTTTCTGAAGGTCCTCATCGCTGCGTACATACCCCACCTTTAACATCATACTGTACAATTGCAGGGAAAGGTTGGAAAGTTTACTGGTGATAACGTTCTGCCCAGACAATTCCTTTGCCTGTACCGCTAATTCATCCGCTCTGTCCGGTATGCTGCGGGTGATGTACTGTGTCTCTATAATTTTCTCGAATTCCACAATTTCGTAGGCGATGTTCTTTTCCTCATTTTCAATGGCCGTCGTTTTTGCCTTGTCCAGGATTTTGAGACTCTGTTTATACAGCCCTTTCTGATACAGAATGGTGGCAAAGTCCAGCTGTTCACGAATCTTAACTCGAATATTTTGGTTCACGGGATTCAGCCTGAGACTTACCAGAATCTGCTTATAGAGATGTGCCTTTAAATTGGAAAGCTGCGCTTTTTTTACAATTCCGCTGGAAAGTATTACCTTTTCATCATAACGCTTAATTTTGTCCAAAAGATTGAACAACGCCAGGAACTTTGCATCGGTATTCACGCCCAAACGACCTACATAAAGTTTAAATTGCCGCTTTTCAGATTTTGAAAGCGATTTTACCAAAACGAACAACGCATCTTTATGAGCATTTGTCATCGTAAAAATATATGTTTAAATTGTTGTAAATCAATTTATTGATATTATTGAAAAGTATATTAACGTTGTAAATATTCCTGCGAAATTTGCTTTTTTCGTCGGCAGCGTTATATATTCGTTTAACTTGCTAAAACTACATAAATATAATGAGCAAAGATATAGTACAAATTTTTGATACTACACTGAGGGATGGAGAGCAGGTTCCAGGTTGTAAATTGGACAGGGAACAAAAGTTAGTTATAGCTGAGCGGTTGGACGAACTTGGTGTAAACATCATTGAGGCGGGATTTCCCATCTCCAGTCCGGGCGATTTCAAATCCGTTGAAAGTATAGCAAAACTGGTAAAAAATGCCACAGTTTGTGGTCTTACCAGGGCTGTAAAAAAAGATATCGAGGTAGCGGCGGAAGCCTTAAAATATGCAAAAAGACCGCGAATCCATACGGGAATAGGAACTTCGGATTCACATATAAAGCATAAATTCAATTCCAACAGGGATGCGATTATTGAACGTGCAGTTGAGGCAGTGAGTTATGCCAAGAAGTTTGTGGAGGATGTTGAATTTTATGCCGAGGATGCCGGTAGAACGGACAACGAATTTTTGGCCAGGGTGTGTGAGGCCGTAGTCAAGGCCGGAGCTACCGTTCTGAACATTCCCGATACCACCGGGTACTGCCTTCCCGAGGAATACGGTGCCAAAATGAAGTATTTGAAGGAAAACGTGAAGGGTATAGATAAAGCTATTCTTTCCTGCCATTGCCATAACGACCTTGGTTTGGCCACCGCCAATTCCATTGCCGGGGTAATCAATGGCGCCCGTCAGATCGAATGTACCATAAACGGAATTGGGGAGCGCGCCGGAAATACTTCGTTGGAGGAAGTGGTCATGATCATGAGACAGCACCCAAGTCTGAATTTGGATACTACCATTAACAGCCAATTGCTCTTTGATACCAGTAAAATGGTATCGAACAAAATGGGTATGGTCGTCCAACCCAATAAGGCCATCGTTGGTGCGAACGCTTTTGCCCATAGTTCTGGAATACATCAGGATGGCGTTATAAAGAACAGGGGAACCTATGAAATTATCGATCCCGCGGATGTTGGTGTTACCGAATCCTCCATTGTGTTGACGGCCCGAAGCGGAAGGGCCGCATTGGCCTACCGTGCAAAGTTGGTGGGCTATGAGCTTACCAAGACCCAACTGGACAAAGTTTATGAGGAGTTTTTGAATTTTGCGGATAGAAAAAAGGAGATTCTTGACGATGACATCCATGAAATCATTGAGTCCAGCAAGGTGAATTTACAAAGTATAGGATAAATATGCGCTTGGATATCGCTGTACTTGGAGGGGATGGCATTGGCCCGGAAGTTGTTGCCCAATCCTTAAAATGCCTACGCTCCGTAGAAGAGACCTTTGGACATACCTTTAGATTCAAGAAGGCCTTGATCGGTGCAGAGGCCATTGATAAAAAAGGGACTCCCCTACCGGACGAAACATTGAAGATTTGTAAAAATTCCGATGCTATTTTGTTCGGGGCAATTGGTATGCCCAAGTTTGATGGTAATCCAAACGCAAAGGTATGGCCGGAGCAAGGACTTTTGAAATTACGGAAGGAACTGGATCTTTTTGCGAATATCCGACCTGTCAAAGTATTTCCCGCCCTTATAAAACAATCCCCGCTCAATAAAAAGTTGATCAAGGATACCGATTTGGTGATTTATCGGGAACTATCCGGGGGTATTTACTACGGAAACAAATCCATAGATTCCGGTACCAATGTCGCCACGGACACGTGTTCCTATTCCGAAGAGGAAATCAGCAGAATAACACATTTGGCCTTTAAAGCGGCAAAGAACAGAAGAAAAAAAGTGACCTTGGTCGATAAGGCCAATGTTCTGGAAACCTCCCGTTTATGGCGGAGGGTCTTAAATTCGATAGCTCAAAGCTATCCCGAAATTGAGCTGGAAACGCTTTTTATTGACAATGCCGCGGTACAGATGATACTCAACCCATCCCAGTTTGATGTAATCCTGACGGACAATATGTTTGGGGATATTCTGTCAGACCAAGGAAGTGTCCTGGCAGGGTCTATAGGTTTACTGCCGTCAGCATCGGTGGGTACGGAACATGCCATGTTCGAGCCTATTCACGGCTCGTACCCTGATGCAAAGGATAAAAATATTGCCAATCCTGTAGCCGCTATTTTAAGTGCCGGCATGCTTTTGCAGCATTTTAAGCTCAACGAAGAGGCCGATGCCCTTGTTGCGGCCGTTTTAAAATCCTTCTCGAAAAAAATCGTTACCCCAGATATTATGGGAAGCAGTAAGTATGGCACCAATTACGTGGGCGATTTTATTGCGGACAATATCATGGAACTGGATGATCATTTTAACATGAACGATGAGAACATAGATTTGGGCAAGTCTACAATAATTTAGTTCAAAACCCCACTTATTCCGATAATAGCTCCTTTATAAAACTATCGAATTCCACCTTGAATTCTTCGTATTTATCCCCTGTTGCGGGACCATTGAATCCGGTGTGTATTTTTCGAACGTCCCCCTTTTTATCCACAAAAATGGTCGTTGGATAGGAAAGTACATGATTCAACATAGGCAGTTTCTGCTGCGCCTTTTCTTTGTCGTAACTGCCATATTGTGCCAATAGAATTGGGTAGAAGATGCCTATCCTATCCTTGAGCCGCTGTATACTTTTTAAAGCGCGTTCCTTTGTTTTTGCCTGTTCAAAGGCAAGTGCTAATACCGCCAAATCCCCAGTTGTATGATTTTCTAAATATTCGACAAGGAATTTGGATTCGTCCAAACAGTTTGGGCACCAAGAACCCATAAGTTGAACAATGACTACCTTATTTTCGTAGGAAGGATTGGATAGGGATACCATCTCCCCCTTTAAGTTTGGAAAGGAGAAGTCGAACTTATCATAGCCTTCTTTTATAAACGTAAGGGAATCCGGACTAGGGAGTTCATAATTTTTGTTTCTCACGGCCATGAAAGGTTCTTTAAAGTGATTGCCCGAATAGAAAATCCCGTTCATGGTACTATCCGTTACTTTTGCTTGAAACAAAAAGGCATGTGCCCCGTCAAATGCCGAAACCTTTAATGAATCCTTGTCCATGACACCTTCTAGAAATCGGTAGTCACCGGTTGTTGTTCTAAAGGTTCCTGAAACAATTCCATTTTTTTGGCTAAAAATACCTTTGCCCATATAGCTGTCATCAGTTCCCGGGCTGAACTCTGTTTCCCATATTCCGGTTGCATCGGTAGTGTTTGAATTTACATTTGAAAATCGTTCTTCAATCCCAAATTCGGCTTCAAATGGAACTACCCTATCCAAACTTTCAATGACAAATAACCCATCCATGGATTCACTATCGATCTTCGCGGAAATATAACCTTCAAAAACAGGTGCTTTTATCAGAATAGAATCCCCTTCCACCAAAATTTCATCAACCAATATGGTCTCATCCCCATTTAATATTTTCATTTGAATTGTTCCCCCTTCATTAGCGGTCAATTCAAAATTAAAGGGAAGTATCTGTTTGTCCTTCACTTCCAGTCTGGCCTGCCAAATACCTTCTTTTGGCCTACTCTTTTTTTCACTGTTTGAACAACCGCTAAGAAGCATTAATAAAATGGGAATAAAGGCTTTTCTCATAACTTTTGGATTCTATTGCGAATTAACGACTTAAAAACCTCATTTTAAAATTCGGGATAAAACAATCCGCCGTCTGTTGAATCTGTTATACCATTGTTTTATCTTTACGCGCTCTAAAATGGACCGATGAAAATATCTTACAACTGGCTTAAGCAGTTTATCAATATAGATTGGAACTCCCAAAAAACAGGAGAACTTCTAACGGATTTAGGACTGGAAGTTGAAGGAATAACTCCTTTCGAATCCGTTAAAGGAGGTTTGGATGGCATTGTTGTAGGACATGTGCTTAGCTGTGAACAACATCCAAACGCCGACAGGCTGAAGGTGACCAAGGTCGATATAGGTAACGGAGCGCCCGTACAAATTGTCTGTGGCGCACCCAATGTTGCAAAAGGTCAAAAAGTGCCCGTGGCCACTATTGGCACTACCCTATATACCAAGGAAGGAGAGGCATGGAAGATAAAAAAAGGTAAAATACGCGGCGAGGAAAGCCATGGAATGATTTGTGCCGAAGATGAACTGGGACTTGGGGAGAGCCATGACGGTATTATGATCCTGGATGACGGTTTGAAACCGGGGACTTTGGCCTCTGAAGTTTTCAAGGTTGAGAAGGATGAAGTTTTTGAAATTGGCCTTACACCTAACCGTGCGGATGCCATGAGTCATTTTGGTGTTGCCAGGGACCTTAAGGCGGGCTTGAAACAAAAGGAAATCAATAAGGAATTGATTACCCCGCCAGTGAGCCATTTTAATGTTGCCAACAGATCGCTGAGAATCGATGTTGACGTCAAAAACAATAGCCTTGCCCCAAGATATTGCGGCGTAACAATTAGCAATATTCTGGTACAACCGTCCCCGGATTGGCTCAAAAAACGTTTAAAGGCCATTGGTCTTACGCCCAAGAACAACGTGGTGGATGCCACCAATTATGTTCTGCACGAATTGGGCCAACCGCTGCATGCATTCGATGCCAATAAAATAAAAGGGGGTAAAATAGAGGTGAAGACCTTACCAAAAGGAACAAAATTCGTTACCCTGGATGGGGTGGAAAGGGAACTTCACGAGGACGACTTAATGATATGCGATGCCGAAAAGCCCATGTGCATTGCGGGGGTTTTTGGAGGTATCCATTCCGGAGTTACGGAACACACTACGGCCATATTTTTGGAAAGTGCTTATTTCAATCCGGTGTCCATCCGAAAAACGGCAAAAAGGCACGGACTCAATACCGATGCTTCCTTTCGGTTTGAGCGGGGAATCGATATTGAAAATGTAGAGTATAGCCTAAAGCGGGCCGCTCTGCTGATCAAGGAAATAGCGGGTGGGGACATTACTTCGGATATTGTTGATCTATACCCAAAAAAACACAAGGATTTTGAGGTGTTTTTGGCCTTTGAAAAAATCAATAAACTAATTGGACAGAATATTCCCCAAGATACCATCAAATCCATTTTGGCTTCGTTGGATATCAAAGTACGGAACGTTACGGAAGCCGGAATGGGGCTAACCGTACCATCCTATCGTGTGGATGTACAGCGCCAGGTAGACGTTATCGAGGAGATTCTAAGGGTATATGGTTATAACAATATTGCCTTTAGCGAAAAATTGAATGCATCCGTTGCTTCCTCAAGTCCGTACGAAGATTACAAAATTCAACAGATAATTGGGGATTTATTGGCTTCCAGAGGCTATTTTGAAACGCTGACCAATAGTTTGACTTCCCCCGATTACGAAAATCTTTTGGAGGGGGATTTAAAGGAACGAAAACATGTGACCATTTTGAATCCTTTGAGTGGCGAATTATCGGTACTAAGGAAGTCCTCCTTGTTCACAGCTTTGGAATCGGCCAGTTTCAATATCAACAGAAAGCGACAGAATTTAAAGCTATTTGAGTTCGGTAAGACCTACTACCATGAGGATACGGACCGCAAAGAGGACAAATATCTTGGTATCCTTTTAAGTGGTGATACTAATGCAAACAGTTGGACGGATCCTTCCAAAAAATCGGATTTCTTTCTTCTCAAGTCCATTGTGGATACTGTTTTGGAACGTTTGGGGATTCAGGATTTAAAGGTGGAACCGGACACTTCCAAATTATTTTCGGAAGGTGTCTCCTACAAAAATCATGAAGGCACGGCCCTCGTTTCCTTCGGACTCGTTAAAAAAGGGATTTTAAAACACTTCGATATTAAGCAGCAAATTTTTTATGCCGATTTTCAGTGGGACGAAGTTTTAAATAGTCTTAAAAGGACCAGTATAACCTTCAAGGAAATTTCAAAATACCCAGAGGTAAAAAGGGATTTCGCCCTACTACTTGATGATGCAGTAACCTTCAAGGATGTTTATGATCTTGGGTTTAGGACGGAGCGTAAACTGTTGACGCAAATAAATTTGTTTGATGTTTATCAAGGAAGCAATTTGCCGGAGGGCAAAAAGTCGTATGCCGTAAGCTTTACGTTAAAGGATACCAATGGCACCTTGACAGATGCACAAATAGATAAGATAATGGACAAGCTGCAAAGCAACTACGAGAAGGAACTTAAAGCTGAACTACGATAGGAATTAAAAAAGGTTTACAGGAAAAAATACACTGTCTATTTCGTGTATTACCCCGTTGCGTTGTTCGGAATCAGCTGTGACTATTTTTGCCTGATTTCCTTTCGGATCCGTCAACACGATATCAATGCCCTTCATGGTAGCCGTAATTTTCTCTCCCAATATGGTTGTGAAAGAGGCCTCGCCATTTCCCCTGCACATTGCCCTTAAGATAGTGGAGGCCGATATTTTTCCCGCAATGATGTGATAGGACATAATGGCTTTTAGCTTCTCCTTGTTATCGGGATTTAGAAGTAATTTCTTGGTAACGTCCGATAGTTTATTGAAGGCGGCATTTGAAGGTGCAAAAACGGTGAATTGCGCATCGTACGCCAGCAGGCAATCCAACTCCGAAGCCCTTAAGGCTGCCAAAAGCAAACTGTGCGTTTCCGTTTTTTCGGTGATAGACAATAATGAGTTTCCTATGGGAAGGAAATTTGCGGAATTAGTTTCAAATGCTTCCGTTTTAGGTTCTTGGGCAGTGCAGAACGCTGTAAAAAGGATACATAAAAAAGACACAGGGGATGTCCAGTTTTTCATTTCAAATGGGTTCTCGGTTTGGGGCAATGGTGTTTGTTCGATGAATGGTCGTTGAACATGGACAATATACATTCTTAAGACGTATGTGCCTTCTATCAAAACATGATAATTATCAATTTTAACATTATTTTAACAATTATGTGATTTTCTTGGCTTTACTATAAATTCATTTATTGTCTAACTTTGAAAGAGTTGCTAAAAAAAAGAAATATGCTATTCCAAAGAACGAATCTACTTGAGAAGTTACGCTTAGAAAAAGAGAAGCTTAGAAAATCAGAGGAACTCATTTTGGACGATGTAAGGGCCATCCTATCCAAAGTGGACGATGACAATTCCCGCATTGCCAAAAACCTTGTCAATTCCCAGTCAGGTTCCCAGGTGAATTCCTTTACTTTCGATTTATTGGATTCCGATAAAATTTTCCATATCGATCAAATAAAAAATCTTTGTATCGATTACCGTCTCCGGTTTTTGGACACAAAATATTTTAAAGGGGAAATTCCTGCTGAAGCCTATTCAAAGATACGATCACTTGAAAAGGAGCACAATACGGAACTAAAGGATTTCAAGATTATTGCACCTTCCAAGCTCTTTAAACTTGAGGATAAGGATGACCCACTTTTATTTGCCCCAATGGGCAACGGATATTATTACCTCATCCATAAATGGGGGAATGATCTAAATCCGTTTAGAAAATTAATGATGTGGCCATTTAAGAATGTGGGCAACCTTATTTTCGTAATAGTGCTTATCAGCTATTTGACGACCCTGTTAATTCCCAATGGCCTGTTTTCAAAATCAAATTCCGTAGCGGAATTCGGGATTCTGTTTTTCTTTATGTTCAAGAGCATCGTGGCAATAGCCATATTCTATGGATTTGCGATGGGCAAAAACTTCAGTCCGGCTATCTGGAACAGTAAGTATTATAACGCCTAGTTTTATTGGCACCGCCAAAGTGGTTGAATACACCGATGCTCGGTTCAAAATGATGGGTTCGTTTTTAGAAAAAGGTCTCTTGGGCTTGCCCGGAGGTAGTTCACTGCATAATTATCGCTCGTGGAAGCCCTTCTAGGTCGATAGCATCGATATACCTAAAATCCGGTGTTGGTGTAATACGCAGTATTCCTCCTTCCGTCCCATCAGTCTTGGCATAGCCTATCACTATATAATCATGTTCCAAATCATAGGCAATGGCCGTTGCCGACTTTATATTTAACAGTGTTATTTGTTCATTGGAGAGGAAGTTTTCAAAAAAGTATAAAGTCGCCTTGTTGGCTTGAAAATCATATACCGCCGGATTTTTGTCGCCACCCATGTCCATATTCATCGTGTAATAAAGCTTGCCAAAGGTGTCAAATGTTGCATATACGGATTGATATAGGTTCGGACGGATATTTTCTCCGTATTGGGTATAGGCCTCTTCAAAAGTATTGCGATTTACTGTGGTATGTAGTTCAGGATAACTGATTACGATATCACCATCAGGGTCTTTAAAGATTTTTTTTGCATTGAAGCCTACCAGTTTTTCGTAAACAACGGATTGTTGTCCGATTTCGATGACACTAATGCCATTTTCATCCGTGATTGTTGTATCAAGGGTCAGCACAAACAATTTACCTTGGGAGGGAATTGATTGAATCGGCTTTAAATCTAACGGTATGTCTACCTGATTATCGGTATCGTTTTGATCTATTATTCGAACAAAATGGGAATCTTCCTTATCAATTTCGCTCTTCGTAAAAGTGAGGAAGACATTCGCACTATCATGTGAAACAGAAGTAACCTCTAAGTTACAGGCATCCAGGTTTAAAAAGGTATCTATCAGCTTGTAATTTCCTGTGTTAAAATCAAATAATAGGACCTTTCCATTACATGTTTCGGTAACTTCATAGAAGCTAAATGAGTTATTAGAGGCAAAGGTAATTTCCGAATCGGAAAAAAGGGGAAATTCCAATTCACTGGCTTTCAAGGTTAGGTCATCTGCAGTTGCCTGAAGCCTTGCCGTTGTCAAGCTACCGGATGTCTCCAATAAAATGGTGTAATCTCCTTTTGTGCTGGCAGGGGTTTCTGTTTCCAAGGGTTCTGTGGCCGACTTACTACATGCAGCCAAAAAAACCGTCAGCATAACGCGGACCGTGTAGGTGTAGGTCTTCATGAGGTTAAGATTTGGGTTGTATTTCCTTATGCCGGAACAGCATACATCTTGCCCCTCTGTTCCTTCAATGCCTTATCGGACATATATTCATCAAACGTAGAATATCGGTCAATGTTGCCTTTTGGTGTCAATTCTATTATCCTATTGGCCACGGTCTGTGCAAACTCGTGGTCGTGGGTAGTAAATAGCACCGTTCCCTTAAAATTTTTCAAGGAATTGTTGAATGCCGTAATACTCTCCAAATCCAAATGATTGGTAGGTTCATCCAACATAAGTACGTTGGCCCTGAGCATCATCATTCGGCTTAGCATACATCGCACCTTTTCACCCCCAGAAAGTACCGTACATTTTTTTAGGGCCTCTTCCCCACTGAACAACATTTTACCCAAAAAACCTCGAATATAGACTTCCTCACGTTCCTCTTCTGTCTTTGCCCACTGTCTTAACCAATCTACCAGGTTGATGTCTTGGGTAAAAAAATGCGAGTTGTCTGCCGGCAGGTACGATTGTGTGGTGGTTACGCCCCAACTGAACTTTCCGCCATCGGCTTTTTTATTACCATTGATTATTTCATAGAAGGCGGTGTTTGCCCTGGAATCCCTTGAAATAACCGCTATTTTATCACCTTTTGCCAGATTGATATTCACATTATCAAAAAGAAGTTCACCTTCCTCGGTCGTAGCTTTTAGTCCTTCAATGTTCAAAATCTGATCACCGGCTTCCCGTTCCCTTTCAAAAATAATGGCAGGGTATCTTCTACTGGATGGTTTAATATCATCCACCTTAAGCTTGGAGAGCATCTTCTTTCTTGACGTTGCCTGTTTACTCTTTGCGACGTTGGCACTAAAACGCATAATGAATTCCTGAAGTTCCTTGGCTTTTTCTTCAGCCTTTTTATTTTGTTGCGCCCTTTGTCTGGCCGCTAACTGACTACTTTCGTACCAGAATGTGTAGTTGCCGGAATAAAGGTTCAATTTGCCAAAATCGATATCGCCAATATGGGTACACACCGTATCAAGAAAGTGACGGTCATGGGAAACCACAATTACTGTATTCTGGTAATCGGCCAAAAAGTTTTCCAACCAATTGATGGTTTCATAATCCAGGTCGTTCGTGGGCTCGTCCATTATGAGCACGTCCGGGGAACCAAAAAGAGCTTGGGCCAATAACACCCTTACTTTTAATTTGGAATCCATGTCAGACATCAATGTATAATGCAATTCTTCGCCAATCCCCAAATTTGAGAGCAAAGCGGCCGCATCACTATCCGCGTTCCAGCCGTTCATTTCTTCGAACTGTACCTGCAACTCCCCTATTCTATCGGCATTGGCATCATTATAATCGGCATATAGGTCATCGATTTCCTTTTTTATTTCATACAAAGGCTTGTTTCCTTTGACTACAGTTTCCAGAACTGTAAACGCATCCGATGCATTGTGGTCCTGTTCCAAAATGGACATTCTTTTCCCTGGTTCCAGATGAACATGGCCTGAAGTTGGATCTATTTGACCAGAAAGTACCTTTAAGAACGTTGACTTTCCGGCCCCATTGGCACCAATAATACCATAACAGTTGCCTTCCGTAAAGGACACGTTTACTTCATCGAACAACACTCTTTTTCCAAACTGAACGGATAAATTGGATACGGATAACATATAACACGTTTTAAAAATCCGTGCAAAAATACTGAATTTTAAAGGCGAAAACCAACTATCGTTGCACATCATCCTATAGAACCTTCCTTACAACCTAATCCATTAATTTTTAACTAGGTATTAACAGACACAGAGAATACGTATCCTTATTTTTGACCATAAATGTTGCCCGTTTTGTGTATGGATAAAGTTTTACCTATTGCACTTGTTCTAGGTTTGATTGGTTGTAATTCCCCCGTTTCCGATAGCAAAGGTGTCTTTTTTGCAGGGGAAATTGTGAATCCCACCAGCGAATATGTAGTCCTTTATAAAGGCAGTGAAGCAGTGGATTCCGCAAAATTGGACGATACCAACCGGTTCTCTTTTCAACTGGATGCTGTGGATGATGGGCTCTACCATTTTAACCATAGTCCAGAGCAACAATATGTATATTTAGAAAAAGGTGATAGCGTGTGGATACGCTTAAATACTTTGTATTTTGACGAGTCCCTTGTATTTTCTGGTACTAACGAGGAATTGAACAACTTTTTGTTGGAAATCTTTCTAGAAGATGAAGAGGTAGAACAACTGATGTATTCCGATTTGTTCGAATTGGAGATAGATGAATTTTCAGAGAAGGTGGAAAGTCTTCGAAAGGAAAAAATTCAGGATCTGGAAGATTTGAATTCCGAAGCGGAATTATCCGATATAGCCTATGAAATCGCCAAGGCCAGTATCAATTATACCTTTTATAGATTCAAGGAGGTCTATCCTTTTAAACACAAAGGAAAACTGAAAGAAGAGCAACTTCATAAGTTGCCACCTACTTTTTATGCGTATCGCTCTGGAATCGATTACAACAATAGAAATTTAATTTACTTACGCCCCTATTATGATTTTATGAAATCCCACTTGGGCAATCTTTCCTATATGACCTGTTCCAAGTCTTGCGGTAAATCCAATGGTACCGCACATAATCAATTACATTTTAATCAGCACAAACTTGCTATGATCGATAGTTTGGTGGGCGAAAAGGAATTAAGGGATAACCTTTTTAGGAATGTGGCCTTTGATTATTTGTTACGAGAGCATGACGCCGACAGTAATAAGATTTTTATAGATGAATTCCAACGTTTTTCCGGGAACAACATGCATATTGAGGAGATACAGCGCTTATATAAGGGTATTAGCAATATACAGCCCAACAGTCCAGTACCTGATATAAAGTTGGTTTCCATACATGACTCTTTGGTTTCGTTGCCTGCACTGAGCAAGAATAAAAAAGTGGTTTTCTACTTTTGGTCAGGGACCAACAAAAATCATTACGAGAACATTTTCAATCGCGTGAACGAACTAAAGCTTGAAAAACCTGAATACGAATATATTGGTATTAGTTTCAGAACCGATGCCAGCAACTGGAAAGCTATTGTCAACAAATTTGAGTTTGATGCCCATAGCCAATTTATGGCGGAAGATTTTCATCAACTTACCGAAAGCCTTATCCTCTACCCCATGAATAAATGTGTCATTACCAATGACGCTTTGATCGTAGATGCTTTCTCCAATATTTATTGGAACAATTTTTAAGGATTACCGTATTTATACCCTACTTTTTACTGTGGTTCATCAATAACGTTTCAAACCATGTGTCTGGCAATACCTTTTTTAGTCGGATTGAAAACTTTTGCATAAATGCCCCCACGGTATAGTGTACCTTTGGATTTTTGGCATTTATGATTTGAAGCACTTTTAGTGCAACTTCCCTAGGGTCACCGCCTTTATCAACATCTTTATCAATGGATTTGAGAATATTTCCATACGATTCCTTATAAGGTGAGTTTTCTTGAATTGGAGCGTGAAAACGACCTGCAGCAATATTGGTGGCGAAATCACCTGGGGCCAAACAGGTGCACTCTACGCCAAACCGTTTGGTTTCCATTCGCAAGCTTTCAGTGATTAATTCCAGCGCTCCTTTCGTTGCCGAGTAAATTCCACGATAAGGTAAGCCCATATATCCGGCTATTGAGGTTATGTTTATGATCAATCCGTTGTTTTGTTGGCGCATTTGCGGCAGAATAGCCTTAATGACGTTTAAAGGTCCTATAAAATTGGTGTCAAACGCATTTAGTATTTCAGCGTTAGGCGTTTCCTCCAAAGGTCCTGTTATGCCCACACCGGCATTATTGATCAAGACATCCACCCTTCCTTCTTTCCGCACCAATAATTCAATGGCCTTGGTGACGGATTCCGGTACCCTAACATCCATCTCCAACAATTCGAAATCTTTGAAACTTGCATATTTTTCCAAGTTTCTTGTAGTTCCGTAAACTACAAAACCCTGTTTATTCAAATAGTTTCCAATGGCCTTGCCAATGCCTGAAGAGCCACCAGTTATAAGTACGATCTTTGAATTCATGTTCCAAAAGTAAGCGATGGGAATCGTATTTTAAAAATCTAAGGTCGTATATATTTGAAGTTGCATTCGAATTCTCCCGATGCGATAAATGGTGTTTGAATTCTTCGAAACTTGGTTTGAAATCAAAACCGACTTCTTTCAAATACATCATGAAAATGGCCATAGTGCGGTAACTATAAGGCACAAAAAAAGGCAAGCTACCTACATCGCACCGCTACGACCGTATACCCTTGCTGCGTTCCCACCCTGGGGGATTCTACAGGAGCTGGTCGTGTAGGACTTGCCGGGTGCAAATATACAACCTTTTAAATCTTTGGCAATCCTTTTTAGATTCTAATTTTAATGGATTAACTTGCTGGCGACTTAGTAGAGCCTTAAATTTTTAGCATGTTATTTATAGAAAATTATTCTCAAATAGTTTATTCCATTAAATTGCCCATGAAGATTATTGGAATCCCATTAACCTTATTGATTGTTCTTTTATTTTTTGCCTGTGGTAGCGGAAATCAAAAGCCTTCTTCCCTGTTTACTATTGAACTGGAGGGCAATGCAAAGGAAGTAAGACAAAACGATGCGCTGGGTGTTTCCCTTAAAAACATCAAAAACAAGGAAATTGAAAGTGTGATTTATAGTATTGATGGTAATGAACTTCCGCTAGTGAACGACCAATTGGAATTTTCCATTCCAAAATTGGGCAATAAAATATTGAAGGCCAGTGTAACTTATGAGGGAAATACCGTAGAGGTAACCAAAAATCTAAAGGTTTTGGCTTCCAAGGCCCCGGACATTTATACGTATACCATTCTGAACGAATTTCCCCATGACCCCAACGCCTATACGCAAGGATTGGAGTTTTATAAGGATACCTTATATGAGGGTACTGGAAAAAATGGTCGCTCTTTTTTGAGAAAGTTCGATTATAAAACGGGAAAGGTGTATCAACAAATCGATTTGGACGAAACCTATTTTGGGGAAGGTATCACAATTTTGGGAAACAAAATTTATCAGCTCACATGGCGCAGTGGAATGGGCTTCATATATGACTTAAAGGATATGAAAAAATTGGACAATTTTCAATATGGGAAAAGTCGGGAAGGATGGGGACTTGCCAATGACGGAGAAAAGCTATATAAGAGCGATGGAACGGATAAAATTTGGATTTTAAACCCTGAAACCCTAGTAGAAGAGGACCATATTGAGATTGCTACGAACAAATCCCTTTTTGCAGACACCAATGAATTGGAATATGTAAACGGCAAAATATATGCGAATGTGTACCAGAAACCGGGTGTCATGATAATCGATGCCAAAAGTGGTGCCATTGAAGGGGTTATAAATTTTGGGGGGCTTAGTGATAAGGTTACCAAAACAGAAAATTGGGTCGATACGGAGAACGTTCTAAATGGTATTGCCTATCATCCCGAAAGAAAGACTTTTTTCGTGACCGGAAAGGACTGGGACAAACTTTTCGAAGTCCAAATACAAAAGAAGTAATATGCCTTTTACAAAACGGCTAAAGGTTTCTGTTGAAGATTTGGACGACCTAAATCACGTAAACAATGTTAGGTACGTTCAATGGATACAGGATATTTCAAAGGAACATTGGAAGGAAAAGGCGCCTGTTCAGATTCAGGACAGCGTAATTTGGGTAGTGCTAAAACACACTATTGAATACAAATCGCCCGCAATTCTCAACGACCCCATATTAATTTCCACTTATATTGAAAAAAGCAAGGGTGCTATTTCCGTACGTATTGTTGAAATGTTCCATGAAATAACAAATACGCTTCTGGTGCGTTCACATACTGAATGGTGTCTATTGAACAAGGACACGAACAAGCCTATGCGAATTTCGGAGGATATCAAAAAAATATTTTCTTAGATCTTATATTATTATAATTAATTGGGCACATGGATGCTTTTCCTGTGTACTTTGGATTGCAGAATTTTTTGACCGTTAATTTTCAATTACTTGAAGTCATAATTTGAATAAAATTGAAATTTCCAATTGTAATCATACTGGTCCTTTTTGTACTCTGGGGCAGCGCTTGCAGAAAGGATTTCGAATACGCGCCAAGTGACGGACATCTTTCCTTTTCCAGGGATACGGTTTATCTGGACACTGTATTCAGCAATATTGGGAGTAGTACTTATACCTTAAAAGTATACAACACCACCAAGGACGATGTGCTCATTCCATACATCGGGTTAAGAAATGGACCCGATAGTTATTATAAACTGAATGTGGACGGCAAAGTTGGGAACAGTTTTACAGATATTCCCCTGTATGCAGAAGACAGCCTCTTTATCTTTATCGAAACCAATGTGACCGCGCTTCCAGATGAAACTCTACAATTATTATATACCGATGCCATTCAATTCGATACCGATATCCATCAACAGGAAGTAACGCTTGTTACCTTGGTCAAGGATGCCATTTTTCTTTATCCAAAGAAGGATACAAATGGCGCAAATGAGACCATTGAATTATATACACAAGAGGATGGCTCAAAGGTTTTTGTGGAAGGATTCGATTTAAAGGACGACCAGTTACATTTTACGAACCAAAAACCGTATGTCATTTATGGATACGCCTCCGTTCCGGAAAACAAAGAGCTGGTTATGGATGCAGGTGCCAGGATCCATTTTCATAGGAATTCTGGAATACTTGTAAAACCAACAGCCTCCTTAAAGGTAAACGGAACGTTTAGTAACGACCGTGATCAAATGGAAGGTGAGGTGATTTTTGAGGGAGATAGATTGGAGCCTTCTTTTTCCAATACTCCGGGTCAGTGGGGAACCATTTTCATTTCCAGTGGAAGTACCCAAAATAGCATTGACCATCTTACCATCAAAAATGCTGAAATTGGAATATACATAGATGGGAATATAGAAAACGATACTATTTCCTTGGAGATTAACAATAGTCAGATCTATAATAGCGCTATTCATAATCTTTGGGCTCGGTCGTCCACAATTACTGCAAAAAATCTTCTTTTGGGTAGTTCGGGTAGTTCATCCTTACATTGTGAATTGGGTGGCAGATACATATTTACACATGCCACCATTGCCAACTACTGGAACGGTTTTAGGACGGGAAGAGCTTTGATCTTAAGTAATTATGGAAGCATGGATACAGCTGCAGGAGCCGATTTGATTCAGGCCGATTTCCGTAATTGCATTATAGACGGTAACTCCATGTCGGAACTCATGCTTGCCTCCAATAAGGAGAACACTTTTAACTACCGATTTCAAAATTGTTTCCTGAAATTCAGGGAAACGGATTCGCAGGACGCCACTTTATACAACTTTGAGGGACCTGCTTTTGAAAATATCATTTTAAACGGAAACCCGGATTATTTCAATCCCAGCGACAATGATTATAGAATCGGTCTTGATTCCGATGTTATAAATAAAGGAAGTATCCCTATTGCCCAGGAAGTACCTTTTGATTTACTGAATAACACAAGAACTTCCGCACCGGATTTGGGTGTTTATCAAGCTATTGCAAAAATTGAGTAGTCTATATCTTATAGTTGTTGAAGAAAATACTTTCATAATCAATTGATTAGGTGAAAATATTACAATATCCTCCATTTTTATAAGGTTTTCCTAGTTCAAAGACTTTTGGTCTATTAGTAAATTGCACCAGAACTCTAGTGGATTTGGAATATTCGTATGTCATAATAGATTCTGATGCCGTCTCCAATTTGCAACTCGGTACATTTTTGGAGGAATATGGCGACTTTGTTTGCTCTGGTATGGCCAAAGGGCCTGATGATGGACTTAACAAAATCTTAAAATTCGCACCGGATTTGGTTTTTATCAACCTCGACCAAAAGGCACCCGCTCTTTTCCAAATGGTGATGGAAATGCATCAATACCTTTTGGAAATACCAATGGTCATAGGAATATCAAAGTCCAAGAAACATGCCTATGAAGCCATTAAAAACGGATTTTTTGATTATTGGTTGGCGCCCTTCAATGAGTTCGATATTAGAAAATCCTTGTTAAAACTGAGGAAAAGAATGCCAAAGACCAAGGAACCTCAGACCATTTGCTTAAAATCCTATAATGATTTCCAATATCTGGACACTAAGGATATACTCTACCTACAGGCCGACAATAATACCACCGAATTTTTTATGAGGGACGGAACGGTTATAAATGCCTTCAAGACCTTAAAAACGTTCGAAAACCAACTGCCTCAAAATTTCATCCGTATCCATCAAAGCTACATCGTAAACACGGACTTTGTGTCAAGAATCAATTTTGGTAAAAATATCTGTGCGCTAAAGGAAGGAGATAAAAACCTGCCATTCTCAAAAACATATAAGGAAAGAATGGATCAACTAAAGATAATCCTCTCAAAGAACAGCGTATCCTCGCTAAATTGAACAAATTCTTTCAAAACCGGTTCAAATACTCATAGAATTAATTACTCTACTAACTACTGCAAAATCAAGGTTTTATTTTCTTGTACACCTATTACTTTGGTAACGTAATAAAAAAAGCAACACTAAAATTTAAAACCTTACAAAATGAAAAAAATAGTTAGTATCGCAGCTGTCGCCTTAATGGCTTTAGGATTGACCACCTATGTAATTGAAAACACCGCAAACGAGTTTGACTTTATGAAAGATTTGAACACCATGTTGGCCTGCGATGGCTGTTCTCAAAATGATGATAGAAGAGACCCTCCTTACGGCAAGGCATAATTATACCCTTATAAATATTTGCAACGCCCGGCAATAAATGTTCGGGCGTTTTGTTATCTTGTAAGTATTCAGTTACAAAGTGAAAATTACAAGATTTGAAAAAATTTCTTTTGTTTATTGCCCTGTACGGTGTTGTATTAAACACGTTGAATTCACAATCGGCCTCTAGAGAAGATTTTGCAATTCAAAAGGAAGTTGAGTTAAAGATTAAAAGTGGGAGTGTAGAATCCATTTCGGCTAAAAAAAAGAAAGAAAAACTGATAGAAGCTTTTGACCTATTAACGGGCATTAGAAATGACAGCCTAAAACTTAAATTGTTGTCAAACCTTTCCTACTATATTGAACCTCAAGACTCTGCATTTTTTAGAAAAGTAAATAATACTACGAAAGAACTTGCTATGGTAAGTAAAGATTCAGTTGCATTAGCCTATTCTTTTTGGGACTTGGGGTATTTTTATAATAGAATATCAGTTAAAGATAGTTCTTATTATAGCTATTATGAGGCTCAAAAAATATTTGAGCAGCTTGGGGAATCTTTTCTTTCTGCCCGTATGCTTTATAATATGGCAAAGCAGCAACAAGAGGTTCGCGACTATATTGGAAGCGAGGCGAACACTATTGCAGCAATTGAAAGGCTAAAACCATTAAATAAATACAAAGAGTTATATAATTGTTATAACACCTTGGCAGTTAATTCTCAAGATTTAGGAGAATATGCACAAGCAATCGAATATTACGATCAAGCATTATATTATTTAAAAAATACGGAATACAAGGAGCTGGATATAAAGCAGAACGTAAATAATCGTGGAATGCTTTACAGTGATTTGGGTAATTATAAAAAAGCGCTTGAAAATTTCGAAGAGAATCTTAAGGGGCCAAGTTTAGCTAATAGTAATATCGAACTATATTCAAAAACATTAGTAAACATAGCACTGACTAAATTAAACTTAAATGAAACATCTGGTGTATTCAATTTAATAAAAGAATCTATAAAAATTAACGATAGTCTTAAAGACATTAGGGGCTTGGCTTCCTCTTATTTTGCAAAATCAAAATTTCACTTGTATGATAATGATACGTTAAATGCTATTAATAGCGCCGAAAAGGCTATAGAGTTGGCAAGTGAAAGTTTAAGTTATGAGCGTCTTTTGGAAACCTATGCTTTTTTAGCGGAAATTGATAACAAGAATGCCTCCAAATATGCTCAAAAGTATATAGCCTTGAATGACAGTATTGTAATGGAAGAGCGGCAGGCACGCAATAAGTTTGCACGCATCCGTTTTGAAACAGATGAATTTATAGCCCAAAATGAGCAATTGGAAGAGGAGACCGCTATTTTGGCCAGACAGAAACAAATTTGGTCCGGTGTAGCCTTGGGTTTCTTTCTTTTGGGAATATCTGTTTATATAATTATCAATCAAAGGGCCAAAAACCAAAAACTATTATTTGCCCAGCAACAACAGGCAAACAATCAAGAGATTTTCAATTTGATGCTTACCCAAAAACAAAAAGTGGACGAGGTCAAGAGACTGGAACAAAAACGAATTTCAGAAGAACTTCATGATGGTGTACTTGGGAAAATGTTAGGTGCGAGAATGGTGTTGACCGGTCTAAACAAAAGAACGGGACCAGAAGCTATAGAGGCGAGATTGGAGGCCATTAACGCGCTAAAGAATGTGGAGCAGGAAGTAAGGTCTATTTCTCATGAGCTGAGTCATAGTGCCTACCAGAAAATCAATAATTTTATAAACTCAATTGAAGATTTATTAGGTACGGTCAAAGAAAGTTCCCAAATTATCACTATTTTCAACTACGACGAAGACGAGGATTACGATGCGCTTAAGGGTGAAATCAAGATAAACTTATATCGAATGATTCAGGAAGGCTTGCAAAATGCCATTAAGCATTCTGATGGCAAAACTTTCTTCGTAAAATTTGAAAGAAACGGTGATATTCTAAATGTTGAGATGGGCGACGACGGAAAAGGGTTTGATTTGGAAAAGGAAAAGAGGGGTATTGGAATGCGTAATATCAGTTCTAGGGTAGAAAAACTGAACGGAACGTGGAAGGTAATATCAGAACCCATGAAAGGAACTACTATTACCCTGGAAATACCCTTACAACATGTGGATTCCAATTCTCAAGCCGCATTACAGAAAGTTTGAGTTAATTTCGCTTAAAGAATAAAACAATAAAGCATCAATAAAACTTGTTATAGAATTTATCTGGATGTTAATTGAAAGTAGGACCATTTAATTAAAATAAATGAAAACGGTAAGGATTTTGGCGGTTGATGATCATGAAATGACAACTTTAGGATACAAGTATATCCTTGAAGATTCAGAGTTTGAATATTTTACCGTGAAAGTGGATATAGCTAAAAGTTATGATAGGGGTAAAGAAAAAATAGAGCACTCAGCACGAACTCTCCCCTATGATATTATTCTATTGGACATTCAATTATTCCCAGCTGAATCCAAAGATCCAAGATCTGGGGTAGATTTGGGTAAGTTGGCGAGGGAAATCGTACCTGACTCCAAAGTAGTTTTCATGTCATCTTTCAGTGATAGCTATAGAATCAACAATATTTTCAAGGCCGTGAATCCCGATGGTTACATGGTAAAATCGGAAATAGATGAAATGTCCCTAAGAACCATGGTGGATACAGTTGTAAAAAAACCTCCATACTATACGGCCAGTGCCTTAGGAGCGGTCCGTAGGAGAATGGCCAGTAATATTGACATCGATGAGCAGGACCAAAAAATTCTTTATTATTTATCCTTGGGAACAAATACGCGGGATATAGCCCCGTTAATAGCATCGGCAAATACAACTGTAGAAGCGCGGAAACGACAATTAAAGTCCATATTTGGAGTCAAAAATGGTAATGATCTTGCACTAATAGAGGAAGCCAAAAAAAGAGGCTTTTTATAACTAACTTTTGTTAAATTTTAAGTAGTTGATTTTCAGTTAATTATTTAATTTTATTTCAGAATATCAGAATATCCTCAGAAATTCTAAGGTTTTCCTAAGTCCATCGGATTTTCTTTACGGCTATCTTTATGATAAAAGCTTCATAAAGTATGCACTTCAAACCACATAATTACCAACATATTTTTTTTGAAAATGCAAAATGCTCGGATGCCGTTGGTGGCTTGCAAGAATTTAAAAAATCTATTGAATTAGGGTTCTTTGCCGATGTGACCCTAAAAACATCCGGTACGTATAATGAAAAATTGGATTTGGTTGTGGAATTGGATTGTCCATTAAATCTATTGGATGTACTAGGCCACTTCAACAAAGGACTTTGGGGAAGTACCGAAGCTACAAATTTCGTTTTGGCTCAATGTTTCAATGTACTATTGGAGCAAAACAAAGAGTTAGAAATAGACATTCAGGAATTTACCCTTTACCTTAAGGATACCAATGTAATCATCAAGAATATATATCGGCATAGCATTCCTGAACAGTTCAACAACATAATTACAGAAATTGCAGAACACTACGTATCAATAACAAAAGGACTTACTGAACAGCCCGAGGAAATTTTCATTCCTGTTTTTGAAGACCCATTGACAAATCCATTTGACTGTCATTTTCAGGAAAAGCTTCCACAGCCAACCTCGTATAACGAATATTGGGGTATCTATTTGGATACCGCCGAGGAAGGGGAAATTTTTGATGTTCGGCAAAAAAAATTCATTTCCGCAAATCTTGATTATTTTTTATACGGGTAAGAAATTCATTAGTGCTGCCAAGGTGTTTAATCTAAACTATTCCTTTGGTCTCTGTCTCGGTTATAGCATCAGGTTGTTCACATCCTAAATGGAAACAAAAGGCTAAGAACAAGACAAAAGATCTCATCTCTTTATTCTTGTAGCGCAGCGGTCTTGATTTCTGATACCTCTACGGCTCTGCCTCGAGGTAGATAATTAAGCCTTAATGGTCATTTCGTTGAATATGGCTCTACCTCCCATCATCGCATTCACCTGCTTCCGTACTTCGGAGATTACCTGAGTATCCTCTGGGTTTGTAAGAACCTTATCTATCAAATCCACAACTGTTTTCATATCGTCTTCCAACAATCCCCTTGTTGTGATGGCCGCAGTTCCAAAACGTATGCCAGAGGTTACAAACGGTGATTTATCATCAAAAGGAACCATATTCTTATTTGCGGTGATATCGGCCAAGACCAAGGCTTTTTCGGCATCCTTTCCAGTAATTCCCTTGTTACGAAGGTCGATTAGCATCATATGATTGTCGGTTCCCCCTGAAATTATGTTATAATCCTTGGCTACAAAAGCCTTTGCCATGGCATCGGCGTTCTTCTTTACCTGCGTCATATACACGCCAAATTCCTCGGTAAGGGCCTCACCAAAAGCAACGGCCTTGGCGGCGATAATATGCTCTAAGGGACCACCCTGATTCCCTGGAAAAACCGCCAAATCCAATAAAGCGGACATTTTTCTTAGACTACCGTTTTTTAAAGTAATCCCAAACGGATTGTCAAAATCCTTACCCATCAAGATCAAGCCTCCCCTTGGTCCCCGCAATGTTTTATGCGTGGTGGTGGTAACGATATGACAATGGGGAATTGGGTCGCTCAATAGACCCTTGGCAATTAATCCTGCAGGATGTGAAATATCGGCAAGCAGGAGTGCCCCAACACTATCGGCTATCTCACGAAACCTTTTAAAATCCATATCTCTCGAATAGGCAGATGCTCCCGCTATGATCAATTTTGGTTGCTCCCTTTTTGCGATTTCCTCAATTTTATCGTAATTCAAGGTTCCGGTCTTTTCGTCTACACCATAAAAAACCGGATTGTATAATTTACCTGAAAAGTTCACTGGTGAGCCATGGGTAAGGTGCCCGCCATGCGATAAATCAAAACCTAGTATAGTATCACCAGCTTGTAGACAGGCATGGTATACGGATGCATTGGCCTGGGAGCCGGAATGCGGTTGTACGTTGGCATATTCTGCACCAAACAGTTCCTTTGCCCTATCTATGGCCAATTGTTCCACTTCATCAACTACTTCACAACCACCGTAATAGCGTTTTCCAGGATATCCCTCTGCATATTTGTTGGTAAGTACGGAACCAGCAGCCTCCATAACCTGTGGGCTTACAAAGTTCTCTGAAGCTATCAACTCAATACCATTTGTTTGACGCTTTCTTTCCGCTTCAATGAGTTCAAAAATTCGGGTATCCCTTTCCATGACTTTATGAATTTTAATTCTTGTGCAAAAGTACAATATGCCCTAATTTCTATTACTATAAAATTTAGCATGTCTATATATTTTTATTAAACAAGCGTTAATAACTAAAATGTGGGAATTCATACATGGTACCTAAAAAGAAATTAAAAAGTACCGTTCATTCACTTTACACTATTCTTCATCCTTTTTCGTTATGTATGGGAATATTTCTGGCATAGGTCTTGAAATATGACATTGAAACCCATAAAGTTTTAGTTATGAAAAGATTTCTACTATTATTTGGAATAAGTGCTTTTTTACTTTCATGTAATGGAGTAAAAAGGACTCAGGAAGCATTGAATACAGGAAATTACAATGCTGCCATTAACAAAGCGATCGTAAATATTGCTGAAAACAAGACAAAGAAAAGTAATCAGGCATTCATTGTCCTTTTGGAGGAGGCCTATCAAAAGAATACGGAAAGGGAACTTCAAAACATCAAGTTTCTAAAAAAGGATGGCAACCCGGCAAATTATGAAACCATTTACGAGTCCTATGTTCGATTAAAGGAAATACAGGAAGGAATCCGACCCTTACTTCCTTTATACATTATGGACGAGGGAAGGGACGCCCGATTCAATTTCAATAACTATGATTCCGATATTATTGCCGCCAAGGATTATTTGTCGGATTATCTATACAACAATGCCGTTGGCCTTTTGGGCAATGCACGATATAAAAATGAATATAGGGAAGCTTATGACGATTTGAAGTATTTAGAGGAAATCAATCCAAATTATCGGGATACCAAAGATAAAATGGACGAAGCCTATCAGAAAGGTTTGGATTTTGTCCTGGTGGAAATGGTAAACAATACGGATAAGGTCATCCCCAAACGTTTGGAGGATGAATTATTGAACCTGAATACCTATGGGTTGAACAACCTTTGGACCGAATACCATACCAATAGGCTTTCCAATATAGATTACGACTATTTGATGGAGGTTTCCTTTCAGGACATTAACATTTCACCAGAGCAGGTGAACGAAAAACAGATCATTAAGGAAAAACAGATCAAGGACGGATTTCAATATGTGGAGGACCAAAATGGCAATATTGTCAAGGACAGTCTTGGAAACAAGATCAAGGTGGACAAATTTAAAACCGTGCGTTGTGATTTCTACCAGTTCACCCAGTTCAAAAGTGCCCAAGTAGTTGGAGTAGTCAATTTTACAGATTTACGAAAACAACAGCAAATAAACCAGTATCCTTTGGCAAGTGAATTTGTGTTCGAACATATTTATGCCAATTACAATGGGGATAAAAGGGCCTTGGACAATGATCTTTTACCGTTTCTTCAAGCGGCACGAGTGCCGTTTCCAACAAACGAACAAATGGTCTACGACGCCGGTGAGGATTTAAAGAACAATCTAAAATCCATACTCACAAGACAACGGTTTAATTAAAAAAGGAACTCCGCAAAAGCGGAGTTTTTTATACATATTTTTCCAAGCTGATATCGGAAATGCCTCCATGCGAACTATGCGCCACTACCACCCCGTTTTTAATTATCAATAATTGGGGAGACTGATGCAAAACTTCAAACCTCTCCGCAATTTCGTTGGAAATAGCCCTAAACGCATGTAAATCCAAAAAGTAGAGGTCCATTTGGGAGGGTTCTAAAGAAAAAGACGCATTGAACATGTTCAGCACCATTCTGCTCACCCCGCAGGTTGTTGAGTGCTTAAAAATAGCTTGAGGTTTATTTTTTGATTTTGCTACGATTTCCTCCAATTGATCTGGATTGTTAAGGGTAATCCACGGGATGTCATTATTTCCATCCTTTTCAGTGTTACTATTTTTATTAAAAAAATTCCCGAATAATGCCATCTTAAACTAACTTTAAATGATTGCTTTTAACTTTTAGTCAAAACTGACTTTATGTCTTTAAAAAATTGACTTCGCAGGACATTTTGTCCTATTATTTCAATTGGTAGGATTGTTGAGTACTTCCTTACAAAAGTAACATTCAACACAAAATTTACATATATGAACTTTAATAATTTCACCATAAAATCCCAGGAGGCCGTACAGCAGGCCCAGGTTATTGCCCAGTCATTGGGACATCAACAAATTGAGAACGAACATCTTTTCAAGGCCATAACAGAAGTAGAGGAAAATGTGGTTCCCTTCATTTTCAAAAAGTTGGGACTTAACGCCAACCTGATAAAACAGATTTTAGAAAAGGAGCTAAACTCCTTTCCTAAAGTACAGGGCGGCGACATTATGCTTTCTCGTGAAGCGGGTAAGACCGTAAATGAAGCTTCCATCATTGCCAAAAATATGGGCGATGAATATGTCTCCATAGAGCACGTGCTTTTGGCAATCTTTAAATCTAAGAGTAAAATAGCCCAGATTTTAAAGGACCAAGGGGTTACGGAGAAAAATCTGCTAGCTGCCATCAATGAATTACGGAAGGGTACCAATGTGACTTCTCAAAGTGCAGAGGAAACTTATAATTCATTGAACAAATATGCCAAAAATCTCAATGAATTGGCGGACAGTGGAAAATTAGACCCCGTTATTGGAAGAGATGAAGAGATAAGAAGGGTATTGCAAATCCTATCAAGAAGGACCAAAAACAATCCCATGCTGGTTGGGGAACCCGGTGTTGGTAAAACGGCCATTGCGGAGGGATTGGCGCATAGAATCGTGCAAGGCGACATCCCCGAAAATTTGAAGGACAAAGTCATTTACTCCCTGGACATGGGTGCCCTTATTGCGGGAGCCAAGTACAAAGGAGAATTTGAGGAGCGTCTAAAGGCGGTAATTAAAGAGGTCACGAGTGCAGATGGTGCCATCATATTATTTATCGATGAAATCCATACCTTGGTAGGTGCAGGCGGAGGACAAGGTGCTATGGATGCTGCAAACATTTTAAAACCTGCCTTGGCAAGGGGCGAGCTTAGGGCTATTGGCGCCACAACTTTGGACGAGTATCAAAAGTATTTTGAAAAGGACAAGGCACTGGAACGTCGATTCCAAAAAGTGACCGTGGACCAGCCCGATACGGAAAGTGCCATTTCCATCCTCAGAGGTATCAAGGAACGCTATGAAACCCATCACAAGGTGCGTATAAAGGATGAAGCGGTAATCGCTGCGGTAGAATTATCCCAACGCTACATTACCAATAGATTTTTACCGGACAAGGCAATTGACCTCATGGACGAGGCGGCATCAAAATTGCGTATGGAAATCAATTCCAAACCAGAGGAATTGGATGTGCTGGACAGAAGGATCATGCAGCTTGAAATCGAAATTGAGGCCATAAAGCGAGAAAACGATCAATCAAAATTAAAATCGCTTAATTTGGAACTCGCCAATGTAAAAGAAGAACGAAACGAGATTTTTGCCAAGTGGGAGACTGAAAAATCGGTTGTGGATAACATCCAAAAAACCAAAATGGACATTGAAAACTTTAAGGCCGAAGCGGAACGTGCGGAGCGTAATGGAGATTACGGAAAAGTAGCTGAAATACGATACGGTAAAATCAAGGAGGCCCAGGAAAACCTTGTAAAACTGCAAGAAGAACTGGACCAACAGCAAAATGCTGGCACACTTATTAAAGAAGAAGTGACCAGCGAGGATATCGCCGAAGTGGTAGCCAAATGGACCGGTATTCCTGTAACAAAAATGTTGCAAAGCGAACGGGAAAAACTTTTGAACCTTGAAAATGTCTTACATAAAAGGGTTGTGGGGCAAGACGAGGCCATCCAGGCAGTCTCCGATGCGATTCGAAGAAGCAGGGCCGGTTTACAGGATATGAAAAAACCGATTGGTTCCTTTCTTTTCCTGGGTACCACGGGTGTTGGTAAAACGGAGCTGGCCAAAACCTTGGCGTCCTATTTGTTCGACGATGAAAATGCCATGACCAGAATCGACATGAGCGAGTATCAGGAAAGACATTCCGTTAGTAGATTGGTGGGGGCTCCTCCGGGATACGTGGGCTATGACGAGGGAGGTCAGCTCACCGAAGCCGTAAGGAGACGCCCCTACTCCGTTGTGTTGCTGGATGAAATTGAAAAGGCACATCCGGATATCTTTAACATTTTGCTACAGGTTTTGGATGAAGGAAGATTGACGGATAACAAGGGCCGTGTTGCCGATTTTAAGAATACGATCATCATAATGACCAGCAATATGGGTAGCCAGATTATTCAGGAGAAATTTGAAAACTCCACGGATATCCATAGTGCATCGGAAGCGGCACGAGTGGAAGTTCTTGGGCTGTTGCACAAAATGATTCGGCCAGAATTTTTAAACAGAATCGACGACATCATCATGTTCACTCCGCTGACCAAAGAGGATATCAGGCAGATTGTGAAGCTTCAGTTGGAAGGCTTGAAAAAAATGTTGGACAAACAGAATATTACCTTGGATGCTACCGATGAGGCCATTGATTACCTGGCGGAACGTGGGTACGAACCACAATTTGGCGCAAGACCCGTAAAAAGGACCATTCAAAAAGAGGTTTTGAACAATATGTCCAAGGAACTCTTAAGCGGTAAAATCAAATCCGATAGTGTGATTCTATTGGATGCATTTGACGACGAACTGGTCTTTAGAAACCAGAACGATTTGGTAATGTAAATGGATTTTCAAATCTAAAGACACCCTGAATATATTTTCAGGGTGTTTTTTTATTCGTATTATATACCATGCAGTATTGTTTTTTTATCTTCGTATAAAACATTGGAACATGTCCACCAAAGCTGAAAAAACCACTGCCTACATCATTGAAACAGTTGCCCCAATTTTCAACAAACACGGTTACATAGGTACTAGCATGAGCGACCTTACGGATGCAACGGGTCTTACAAAGGGAGCACTTTACGGTAATTTTGAGAATAAGGAAGCCTTGGCGCTTTCGGCGTTTGAACACAATAGCAAGATACTCTTGGATGCTTTGGACAAGGCCATTGGGGTTTCCGGTTCTACCATGGACAAATTAAAGAGTCTCATGGATTTCTATAAGAAATACGACACTTTTACACTTCCCTTGGGTGGATGCCCTGTTTTGAATGTAGGAGTCGATGCACAGCATAACAATAAACTATTGGCTTCGGCAGCTAAGGAAACTATTAAGGAAATAGAGGGAAAAATCGCTTTGGTATTGGAAAATGGTGTCAATAAAGGGGAAATCAAAATACCGGTATCCCCGCTACAGTTTGCCAAGCAATTATTTACCATGGTTCAAGGTGCAGTTGCCATGTCTACCATAACAATGGACCGAAAGTATCTCCTGAACACCATGACCTATTTGGAAGTGCTGGTAAAGCGGGAATTATAGCACACACCACATTCTTCTATACACTCCTTTAATAAGGAATTATTCACCAACCACCCGGAATATCCAGGTCTTTTCTGTATACCTTCCTCCAAAATTGGAATCCCGTGCGGACCTTGCTTCGGATATGGAATCGTACCGGGCCAAGAATACGTAGTTGTATTTGTTCGTCTCTCTATAAAATGATCCCGGGGTCAGGCCCTTTTTCTGCAAATCAGCCATAAAGGCGTCGAAATAACGTTTGGTACCAAAAACATTGGCAATTAGATAATAGCCAGGTTCCAAGGTTCCCTGTTTGGTCACTTCCTCATAACGCTCGCCTTTCTCAGGGGTTACGACCTCTTTCCTTGCAGTTTCGGCCTCCGCCAATTTTACTTGTGCTATAGAATCTTGTTTGCGCTGTTGTTCCAATGCCAAGGCTTCTTCCATGGCCTTTTTGGCTGCATTGGTAGAATCGATTTTTCTTTGTTGAGCTATTGCTTGGGCTTCCGCCAAGGCCGCATTTTCCTTGGCAAAATTTAATGAATCCCGTTTTCTTTGTGCTTCTAGTTTTGATGCTTCCATGGCCAATTGCTCCAATCTGGTTGCTTCCCTTATGGAATCTTTTTGCCGCTGGCGTTCCAATTTGGCCATTCGCTCCTCCTCTTTTTGTGCTTCACGCTGTGCCAGTTTTTCGGATCTGGTCAATTCTGGTTCAACGGGTTCGTCAACAATAAGCTCTTCTTGTGGATATCGTTCTTCTGAGGATAATGGTCCCAATTTATAGGATGTGACCAGTTCAAAGGTAGGGTCGGTTCCTTTTAGGTCATTGGAAACACCAAATTCCACCAAAGCGCCCAATGAAAAGCGTTTAAAAAATCGGCCCCCGACACCTCCCGAAATTCCATAAAAACTATTGTAACCCAGTTGCGTCCAAAACTTGTTTGTACTTAATAGGGCATTAATTCCCAACTGGGAATCAAAACCGGGTATGGATTTGTAATAGAGGGTTGGTCTTAAAAGCGAGTTTTCATCCGAAGAAAGAATACCTATTGGAAAATCGTAGCTGGCCAGGGCCAAGAATATCCGTCCGTCCGTACTGGTATTCCTTTCGTTCGTACTGATATTGTAATCCATTAAATTTTCCGAGGACAGTCCCAAACTAAACTTATCGATCCGTACATTGATGCCCGGTGCCATTTGCACAATGAAATCATTGGTGATTTCGGTCTGAATTGGATTTGGTATAAAAAACCGTTGGTCCGCCAGTTTTTGTTGAAACCCCAAAATATTAATTCCGACCCCCAAACTCGCCGTTTCGCTTAATTGAATATTATAGGCGTAGTTGGCAACGATACCGGTATTAATGAAGATTTCCGTATTCTGCTGAAAGAATCCCAGACCTGCGGTGGAAAGCTCGTTCAGCCTGTGGGAATAATTAAAAAATAAGCTCGTTGGGTCACCATCAATGGTCTGCCATTGCCACCTTGACCAGAATGCAAAAGAGGATGGATTGTTCCTATCCAATGAAAAAGCCGGGTTCAGTAGACTGGAATTGTATTCCGTTAAATTGTGCTGCCGATAATCGCTAGGAAGTGCAACTTCCTGAGCCTTTAAACCTACAACTACAAAAACAATAAGAAGTGCCCCACAAAATTTATTCATATGCAAAAAAACAAAAAATAGCGGTGTAACGTACTATTTTAAAGTAAATTTAGTTTTGTATAAAAGCAATTGTTAACGCTGAACCATGAAAGTACTAAAGATTCTATCAATTTGTCTTTTGTTGACTATTTTTTCCTGTAAAGAGGATACGCCCGTTGAAAAACAGGATGCGAGTTCCGGTATTTCAACCTTTTATTTTATCAGACATGCAGAAAAGGATAGAACCTATCCGGAAGATGCAGACCCTGAACTCAACCAAAGTGGTTTGGGAAGGGCCATGCATTGGGCCGAAATCTTAAATGAGGTAGAATTGGATGCCATTTATTCCACAAATTTCAACAGGACATCCATGACAGCGGCACCAACATCGGTGAAAAAGAACATTGACGTGCAATATTATGATCCAAGAATTTTGGATATAGACCAGTTTAAAAAGGACAATTTAAATAAGAATGTTCTTGTGGTAGGTCATAGCAATACCACACCAGAATTTGTGAACTTACTTTTAGGGGAGGAACGATACGCTCCCATTGACGACGCTGAAAATGGAACCTTGTTCATAGTGACCATTGTAAACGGTGTCCCCTCAAGTACCCGATTGGTTTTTAATTGTAATTGCCCTGATTAACTTTCACGTTTTCCAAGGTTATATTGGAAAGTAATTCCAATTGGTTGTTTACATATAGACTGTCAATGTTGTAGATGGACGTATTCTCCGTGTTGGGTTTATAATTTTTATAGTCCACAAACCTGATATTGCCCACATAACGTTCGTTATACGCTTCACGAAAACGCTGGCCACCTCCATTAACATGAAATTCATAGGCCAAATAATCCGGTTTAAAGGTTTCCGTATGGAACCAATAGATGTAAACATCGTCAAAATCATCTCCGCCGCCTTCTTCTTTAAAGGTAACCTCGATTTTGTAATACGATTTGCCCTTAATGTCGACTTTACCCAAAAGCTTCTTTTGCACGGCCCTGTCGTTCAAACCGTAGGGCAGATTGGCAAAATAATGCACGGAGTTCACGGAATTGGCATAGTTGTTTGCTAGAGAATCGGTCAATACAATAAGACTGTCATTTACAAATCGCTTAAATCCAGAGGGTTCCTTTCTATCCAAAATAAGGGCCGTGTCACTTTCTATAATCCGCTCCAAGACTTTATTTCCATTCTCCAATTTTGAACTGTAATGAATGTCCCTAAAGTCAAAGTCGATATTGGAGTTCGTATAGTTACTCCCACCGCTTACTTGAATGCTTTGGTCTATTATTTCTTGGGCTGTGGGAATCTTTTCCTTTACCTCACAGCTCATAATAAGGCCAAGTAAAACGAAAAATGAAATAATTCTGGTCATTGATGTTTTCATGCTTAATCGTATACCTATCGGATTCATTACAAAATAAAAGCAATAAAACCTTATATCGCTTAAATGTGCTTATTTTTGTGGGAAATGCAGAAGAACATCAACATAAAAAATAAAAGGGCACGCTTTGAATATGAGCTGTTGGAAACCTTTACGGCAGGTATCGTACTAGCGGGAACCGAGATAAAATCCATCAGGTATGGAAAGGCTTCCATAACTGAAAGTTTTTGCGAGTTCAATGACCGTGGAGAACTTTTTGTGATCAATATGCAGATCGACGAGTATTCCCATGCATCGCACTTTAACCACAAACCCAAAGCGGAGCGTAAGCTCCTTTTGAACAAACGGGAGTTGAAAAAATTGCATAAAGAGGTCAAAACGACCGGACTTACCATAGTTCCGTTGACCTTGTTTATCAATGACCGTGGTCTTGCCAAAATACAGATTGCTTTGGCAAAAGGTAAAAAGCTTTACGATAAAAGGGAAACCATTAAGGACAGGGACAATAAGCGTAACCTGGAACGTATAAAAAAGAGCTTTAATGCCTAACTGCCTAGTTTTTGTCCTCCAACAAGGGCACAAACCGGAAAGAACCGTATTCCGTCTTTTTGAATTCCTTTTCAGAAGTTCTCTCAAAAAGCGTCATAATCTGCTCTTCGTATCCAACAGGAATCACAAGCCTACCCCCTACTTTTAGTTGGGACATCAATGCCTTTGGTACTTCTGGCGCACCAGCCGTAACGATAATGCGGTCAAAGGGTGCTTCTTCGGGAAGGCCTTTATAACCATCCCCAAAAACAAACTTCTTGGGGCGATAGCCCATTTTTTTAAAGAAGAGGTTCGTTTTTTTAAAAAGTTCCAACTGTCTTTCAATGGTGAAGACTTTTGCCTTGCATTTTAACAGCACGGCAGTTTGGTAACCACTTCCGGTGCCTATTTCCAAAACACTCAAATTGGGTTCCAGTTGCAATAATTCCGTTTGAAAGGCAACTGTATAGGGTTGGGAAATTGTTTGGTCTGCAGCAATAGGAAATGCTTTGTCTTGATATGCATGCCCTTCAAAACTACTGTCCATAAAAAGATGCCTCGGCACGGCCCTGATGGCATCCAAGACCTTTTTGTCGGTTATGCCCTTTTCAATCAGCAATTCTGCCAATTGATTTCGCATGCCCCTGTGTTTATAGGTGTCTTTCAATGTTAGCTTGGTTTGGTTACCAAAGTTATAAAAGATAGCATTAGAAATGAAGTGGCCCCAATGGTAATTATCAAAAATGGATTTTACAATGCTGTCGTAACTTATAAACTATGTGTATTTTTGATGAAAAAGTTACAACATGCTCAAAGTTGGGGTTCTAGGGGCCGGTCATTTAGGCAAGATTCATTTACGTTTGCTAAACCAATCCGAAAAATATGAATTGAAAGGGTTTTATGATGCCGATATCATGAATGGTACTAAAGTGGAGACCGAGTTTGGTTACACCTATTTTGACAACATCAACACGCTTATAAATGCCGTTGATGTGGTCGATATCGTCACTCCTACCCTTTCCCATTACGAATGCGCCAAGAAGGCCATGGAAAAAGGCAAGCATGTTTTTATTGAAAAACCCATTACAAATACCTTGGAAGAAGCTGAAGCGCTTTTGGTTCTTGAGCAAAAATTTGGGGTCAAGGGACAAGTGGGCCACGTGGAACGCTTCAACCCTGCTTTTACTGCAGTTAGGGAATCCATAAACCAACCCATGTTCATTGAAACGCATCGTTTGGCGGAGTTCAATCCTAGGGGTACGGATGTTCCGGTTGTATTGGATCTGATGATTCATGATATCGATGCCATTTTGAGCGTGGTGAATTCGAAGGTAATAGGTATAAAGGCAAGTGGGGTATCGGTGTTGAGTAAGTCCCCGGACATTGCGAATGCCCGATTGGAATTTGAGAATGGCTGCGTCGCCAACCTAACCGCAAGCCGTATTAGTCTTAAGAACATGCGTAAATCTAGATTTTTCCAAAAGGACGCTTATATATCCGTGGATTTTCTTGAGAAAAAGGTGGAAGTAGTGAAAATGAAGGACGCACCGGAGGTTCCCGGGGATTTTGATATGGTCTTGCAAAATGCGGAAGGCGTTAAAAAGCAGATTTATTTTGAAAATCCTTCCATTTTGGGCAACAATGCTATTTTGGATGAACTTGAATCCTTTGCTGATGCAATTAATAACAATACTACGCCCACAGTAACATTGCAACAGGGTACGGAGGCCTTAAAAGTGGCCTTACAGATTATAGATGCATTTGAGAATAAATCAGTGCTGGGATGATTATTGTAATCACCTAAATGCTTTAAATAAAAGAAAGAATGGAAAAAATTGCGGTGATAGGTGCTGGAACGATGGGTAACGGAATTGCCCATGTTTTTGCCCAAAATGGTTATAAGGTACAGTTAATCGACCTGAATGTAAATGCTCTTGAAAGGGGCATTGCCACCATTTCCAAGAATTTGGACCGAATGCTGGCCAAGGAAAAAATATCCGAAGTAGATAAACAAAATACTTTAGATAATATTGCTACATATACCGATTTGGAAAGCGGTGTTAAACAGGTGGATCTGGTCGTTGAGGCCGCCTCAGAGAAATTGGAAATCAAGCTGGATATTTTTAAAAAATTGGATGCCTTCTGCAAACCTGATGCTATCTTGGCAACCAATACATCCTCCATTTCCATTACCCAGATTGCTTCGGTGACCTCTAGGCCATCCCAGGTAATTGGGATGCATTTTATGAATCCAGTGCCCATTATGCAATTGGTGGAAATCATCCGTGGATATTCTACTTCGGACGAAACCACAAAACAGATTATGGAGCTTTCCAAGAAATTGGGAAAGACACCCACCGAAGTCAACGACTATCCCGGATTTGTGGCCAATAGGATTCTTATGCCTATGATAAACGAGGCCATAGAATCCCTACATCATGGGGTTGCGGGTGTATCGGAAATAGATACTGTAATGAAGTTAGGTATGGCCCACCCCATGGGACCGTTGCAATTGGCAGATTTCATTGGATTGGATGTTTGTTTATCCATTTTACAGGTGATGTACGACGGATTTAAAAACCCAAAATATGCACCTTCCCCCCTTTTGGTCAATATGGTTACCGCCGGAAAATTGGGCATTAAGTCCAAAGAAGGATTCTACGATTATTCAGAAAACACAAAAGCCGAAACCGTTTCAAATCAGTTTAAATAATATCCATGTCCATAGCCGAAAACCTTAGATACATCAAAAATGAGATTCCTGAAAGCGTAACCTTGGTAGCGGTTTCCAAAACCAAACCGGTGTCTGATCTTATGGAAGCCTACCAAAGCGGACATAAAATCTTCGGGGAGAACAAGGTGCAGGAAATGGTCCAAAAATGGGAGGAAATGCCCAAGGATATCCAATGGCATATGATCGGACACGTACAACGCAACAAGGTCAAATATATGGCGGAGTTCGTTTCCTTGATACATGGGGTTGACAGTTTAAAATTATTATCCGAAATCGATAAACAGGCGAAAAAGCACGATCGGGTAATCCCCTGTCTTTTACAGGTACACATTGCCGAAGAAGATACCAAATTTGGTTTCGATGCCGATGAAATAACCGATTTGATTCACCATCCGGAATACAAAAAACTACAGAACATATCCGTTCAAGGATTGATGGGTATGGCCACCTTTACGGATGACATGGAACAGGTTAGAAGGGAATTCAGGACCTTGAACAGGCTTTTTCGCGAATTGAAAAATACACTTCCCCAAATAGCCATTCTTTCCATGGGAATGAGCGGCGATTATACCGTTGCCATTGAAGAAGGAAGCACGATGGTACGCATTGGAAGTAGTATCTTTGGAAAACGGAATTACAACTAAACGTGTTAGTGCAACGTTCAAAATAGGATTGAAATTATTTTATGTACGCCATACTGGATATAGAAACGACGGGAGGGAAATTCAATGAAGAGGGCATTACGGAAATCGCGATTCATAAATTCGATGGGCATAAAGTAACCGATTCTTTTATCAGCTTGATCAATCCCGAAAAGGAAATACAGCCGTATGTGGTCAATTTAACGGGCATAAACAACAAAATGCTCCGCACCGCACCCAGGTTTCATGAGGTTGCCAAAAGAATCATCGAAATTACCGAGGATGCCGTACTAGTAGCACATAATGCTCAGTTCGACTATCGTATCCTGAGAACGGAATTTCGTAGATTGGGTTATAACTACGAGCGAAAAAGCCTCTGCACGGTCGACCTGTCCAAAGTGCTTTTACCCGATGCCGAATCCTATAGTTTGGGTAAATTGGTAAGATCCCTGGGTATTCCGGTAAGTGACCGTCACCGGGCAAATGGAGATGCCCTGGCTACCGTAAAATTATTCAAGCTACTGCTGGCAAAGGATACGGGAAAGACCATAATCCAGGATGTCATTAGAAAAGAGGCGCATGGGGAACTCTCTGAAAAACAATTGGATATTGTCCAAAGCATGCCCAATACGACCGGTGTTTTTTACATGCATAACAAGGATGGGGATATCATTTACTTGAGCAAAAGCACCGATATCAAAAAAAAGGTGAACCAACTATTTACCAAGGCTGGGGAACGGGCCAGAAAACTGACCAAGGATACCAGAAAGGTTACCTATGAAAAAACGGGCAGCGAATTGGTGGCACTGCTCAAAGAACATCAGGAACTATTAAAAAATAGGCCTAAATACAATTCCATGCCAAGAAAAAGAATGTTCTCCCATACGCTCTGTCTTTCAAAAAATGAATATGGGTATTTGGGATTAAAAACTGTCAAGGTAAATCAGTGTACGGACGCTTGGGGATTTTTCAACGGGGAATTCAGTGCCAAAAATCATTTGTTTAAGATCACTAGGGAATTCAACCTATGTGACAAAATCAATGGCATAAGTGAGGCCAGAGGTAACTGTGCCAACTATTTGGAAGGCAAATGCAAGGGTGCCTGTATTCAAAGGGAAGATGTTGAAACCTACAATGAACGGATTTTGGAAGCTCTGCAAAAATATTCGCTAAGGAACAGGGAAGTGGTGTTGGTAGATAAAGGTCGTGAGGTAGGTGAATATTCGGCCATTATGGTTCGGAAAGGTTCTTTGGTGGGTGTTGGTTATTACGACCTTAACCATCAAATAAATAATATTCATATCTTAGAAAATTTGATAACTCCAATGAACGGCACTCAAAACGCCAATTTCATTATTGAATCATATCTAAGAAAACGGAAAATATTGAAAACGATTTCCTTGTAAATACCATTGAACAAGAAGGGCGAAAATACCGATTGGAAACAGAAACTTCATGAAATCATTTATGAGGCAGACACCCCTATGGGCAAATGGTTTGATATTGTCCTTATTTTTGTCATACTCTTCAGTGTGCTGTTGATTATGTTGGAAAGTGTGAAGCAAATCGATGAGGAATATCATAGAACACTTCTTACCTTGGAATGGGTCGTCACCATTCTTTTCACCATAGAGTACATCGCAAGGATCATTTGCATACAAAAGCCCTTTAAGTATATTTTCAGTTTCTACGGCATCATCGATTTTTTATCCACGATTCCCTTATACCTTTCCTATGTGCTTGCGGGCTCCCAGGTTTTGTTGGCGGTGCGGGCATTTAGATTGTTGCGCGTATTTAGGATATTGAAATTGGTCCGTTTTCTTGGCGAAGCCTCACAATTGAAAAGTGCTTTGAGAGCAAGTAGCGCCAAGATTACGGTCTTTTTGTTTGCCGTTTTGATACTTTCCGTAATGTTGGGTACTTTGATGTATTTGGTAGAAGGCGACGAAGCTGGATTTACCAGCATCCCCATGAGTATTTATTGGACCATAGTTACACTTACTACGGTAGGTTACGGAGATATTGCTCCCATAACCCCTCAGGGTCAGTTCATTGCAACCGTTATTATGCTGCTGGGTTATGGTGTTATTGCCGTGCCAACGGGGATGGTAACCGTTGAATTTGGGAAACGGTCCAGGGCTTTAAAAACGGGCGAGGATAAAGTGGAAAAATTCGTCCACGTAAACACCCAAGCGTGTCCATCATGTTCCAAGGAAGGTCATAGGGACGATGCCAGCCATTGTTATAATTGCGGAAGTTTGCTGAATGAATAAAGTGCTCATTTCTGTAATTGGTCCCACGGCGATCGGGAAAACGCGATTGGCCATTTTATTGGCAAATCATTACAAAACGGAAATCATTTCCGCGGATTCCCGACAGTTTTTTAAGGAAATGTCAATAGGTACCGCTGTACCAAACCCTACCGAGCTTTCCAGTGCCGTTCATCATTGCATACAGCATAAAAGTATACTTGAACCCTATTCCGTGGGTGATTTTGAGAGGGATGCCCTAAACATGTTGAAGGGAATATTTCAAAAAAATCATGTGGCAATCATGGTGGGTGGTAGCGGTCTTTATGTGGATGCCGTCACCAAGGGACTGGATTCCTTTCCCCTAGTGGATAGTGCCATACGTGAAAAACTGAACAGGGAGCTAGCCGAAATAGGAATTGAAAGTTTACAATCCAGACTCAAAGAACTCGACCCCGATCACTATCAAAAAATGGATATTCAAAACCCCCATCGTATCATAAGGGCCTTGGAAATCTGTTATGGTACGGGAAAACCTTATTCCAGTTTTTTGAATAGGCCCAAAGACAAAAGAAACTTCAAAGTGGTATCCGTTGGTTTAATGGCCGACAGAAAAGTGGTCTATAATAGAATTAATGAAAGGGTGGATGGTATGATGCAGGACGGTCTGTTGGCAGAAGTGAAATCCCTCGTTGCATATAGCGATTTGAACGCACTACAAACGGTAGGTTACAAGGAACTTTTTGAGTATTTAAATGGAAATTGGACCTTGGATTTTGCGGTTTCCGAAATAAAGAAAAATACGCGAAGATTTGCCAAAAGACAGATTACCTGGTTCAAAAAAACCGAGGACGTCCTGTGGTTGGATTTTGATAACACTACAGATAAAATGATTACCAAAGTTGATAGGAAGGTCAAAGAATTACAAAATGAATGAAACAAAAATTATTTTCGTAATGGGTGTTTCCGGTTGTGGAAAATCGACCGTTGGGAACCTTTTGGCCAAGAAATTGGGTTATACCTTTTTTGATGGGGACCATTACCATCCCCAAGCGAACATCGATAAGATGAGCAAAGGGATTCCCTTAGATGATAACGATAGAAAAGGTTGGCTGGAAACATTGAATGAATTAGGAAAAAAGCATCGGGAGCAGGGGGCCGTAATCGTATGTTCCGCATTAAAAGCAACCTATAGGGAAAGGCTAAGGAAAGGGTTGGAAGAAGGGGCAGTTTTTCTTTTTCTAAAGGGTACTTTGGAGCAAATTAGTTATAGGCTTAGTTTAAGAAAGGGGCATTTCATGCCAAAGGAATTGCTCCAATCTCAATTTGAAACTTTGGAGGAGCCAGAAAACGCCCTTGTAGTGGCTATAGACAATTCACCTGAAGCCATAGTTGATCAAGTAGTAAACATGCTCTCCAATTAAAAGTTTTTTCAGTATTCACAAAAATCCGTTTAGCATCTGAAGCCACATTACGGTAGTTATCTTTCATCGCCATTCCGCTGTAAAAATGGATTGATAATTCAATTAAAGCAATAAATCAAATGGTGTGAGTTAAAGGAATTTCTTCCTGTAATCCACACCATTGAAAATTGATTTAGGCAATCAGAGTCGGTCAAGTTTAAATCCAACTTTAAAAGATAATGGATGGTAAATTACCTCTAATTTCCATTGATTAACATAGGTGTCTTTCCATCCGTCACGATAATCTTTGTGTTGGGCGAAGAGGAGAGTTTATTGAATGCCTCAATACTACGTATTTGAATAATCTCATCGGTTAGACCTTCAGATAATATTTTCTGAGCATCCCTTTCTCCTTGTGCATCGATTATTTTTCGGTCTGCCTCTAATTTTGCTTGCTGCAAGACGAACTCCATCCGAAGTGCGTCCTGTTCAGCTTGTAACTTTCTTTCTATGGAACTGGCCAGCCCAGGCGGTAACTGAATACTTTTCATGAGTACTGAAATCAATTCTATACCATCTGCCTGCTTCTTAAGGTTTTCGTTCATTTTGGTTTTGATTTCTGCCTCTATATTGGCACGCATACCTGAATGCATGTCTTTAGCGAAAAATTTGGCACAGACGTCTGATGAGGCAGAGCGGAATACACTTGTGATGATGGATTCATAATCGCGACCTAAATTTTGTAGGACGCTTGGAATCTTATCACGCTCAAGTCTGTATAAGATGGATATTTCAGATTCAACACTCAGTCCCTCTTTGCTAGGAAGGGTCAAAAATAGCTTGATGTTATTCGTTTGTGTCGACTCTTTAATGACCTTACTGGTCAATGGATTGTAGAATACGGTTCCCTCAGTAACCACATCGTTGTCAAACTTGCCCAAAGTTTGTCGTACCCCAGCCTCGCCTGGACGTATAACAGCGCAACTTGAACTCATAATCAAAAATATTGAAACGGGTAAAATCATCTTTTTCATGATGCAGCATTTTAAGGTTTTTATTAATCTAAGCGTCCAGAAAGGCTATAAAGTTTTGGGCAAAATCATCTTTTTCAAAATGTTTTTAGGAACCTAAACTTTGGTATGGAATCTGGTTTTCAATGAGTTAAATGGCCAGATTTCCATTAAGCCTCTTATCTATCTTTCTTTTCTTTTGGGTAATTCTTTTCATGATTTCCATTAATTTAGAGTCCTTACTCTTCTTGTAAATTTCATTAATGGCCAATACCAATTCTTTTGCCTCCCTAGAAGCGGCAATACGATCACTAGTGGACATATTGCTCATTTTCATGTTCTCAAATTTCTCAGCTCTATAAAGTAAATCCATTTTAATATTGTTTAAATTTTTAATAAAAATATTAAACAGGCTTGTTCTGATAATTACATTTAATTTTATTTTAAATCACTTTTATGACCGATTTAACACATTTACAAGGAGCTACTTTGGGACTATATTGTCCTTTAGAATTGTTAGGTTCTAATTAAATCGGTTCGAAAATGAAGGGAAATGTTTAAAATGAAAATTGGAGTATCACAGGAAGCATGGGAGCTGAAAGTTCCCATTAGACTAAATTTCTAATAATGTTGGTTGATGCTAAAAATGAGTAAGTATCTATCTATGAAGTGGTTTATACTTTGGCATAGTAATTATTTTTAATGGGGCAATAGTTCAACTTTATGCCATGTATTGTCTCCATCTGAAATAGTAAAATGTAGTTTTGTATTGGAAAAAATAAATTATTGCAATTTTCTTTCAAACTAAAAAAGCACCCTTTAGGGTGCTTTAATATTAATTTATTGTTAGAATAGGATTATTCGTCCTCATTTTTTATGACCAACCGGAAGCCTTCGCCATGGATGTTCAAAATTTCCACATTTTCATCCCGTTTTAGGTATTTTCTAAGTTTGGCGATGTATACGTCCATACTTCTGGAAGTAAAGTAATTGTCATCTCTCCAGATTTTAGTAAGTGCCAATTCCCTAGGCATCAGATCGTTTTCATGAAGGGCCAAAAGCCGTAACAGCTCGTTCTCCTTAGGCGAAAGTTTTATAGCTTCCTCTTCCTTGTACTTTAAAAAGCGAAGTTTTGAATTGAGATGGAAGCCCCCAATTTCAAACTTTTTGCTATCGGCGAGGCTGCTGGATGCTTTTCTTTGAAGTATGGCCTTTATTTTCATCAATAGAACCTCAGAGTCAAAAGGTTTGTTCAGATAATCATCGGCGCCGGCCTTATAACCTTTTAGGACATCTTCCTTCATGGTTTTGGCCGTTAAAAAAACTATGGGAACGTTTTCGTTCTTTTCCCTAATCTCCTTAGCCAAGGTAAACCCATCCTTATAGGGCATCATAACATCCAAAATGCAAATGTCATAATTGTCCTTCTTAAACTTTTCAAATCCCTCCATACCATTTTTGGCCAAGGTTACATCAAAGTCGTTCATGGACAAGTAGTCCTTAAGGACAATGCCAAAGTTTGGATCGTCTTCTACTAAAAGTATCTTCTTATTTACTGTTTCCATAATTTTTAAATTAAAGGCAGTTTAATGTAGAAAGTGCTTCCTTTGTCTTTTTCACTTTCCGCATATACCTCCCCTTGATGATCATCTACTATTTTTTTAACATAGGCCAGTCCTAATCCATGACCCTTAACATTGTGAATATCTCCGGTGTGTTCTCTATAAAATTTTTCAAAAACCCGTTTTAATACGGCCTTGCTCATCCCTGCTCCTTGATCTTGCACTTTAATAAGAATACTATTCTTTACCACTTCCGTAAATACGTCTATTTTGGGCGCATCATTGGAATATTTTATGGCGTTATCCAAAATATTAACAATGACATTGGTAAAGTGCATCTCATTTGCAAGTACCTCGGAACGTTGCGCATCCAAATGGGTTTCAATATAACCACCTCTATCCTGAACGATGAGTTCCACATGCGTAATGGCATCGTTTATTATATCATGCGCATCTACCCTATCCTTACTGATATCCAATTGGTTTTTTTCCAATTTGGAAATACGAAGTACATTTTCAACTTGCGCGTGCATACGTTTGTTCTCGTCCCTGATCATTTGTAAATAGCGCGAAACCTTTTCCTGATCACCTATGATTTTTGGATTTCGAATCGCTTCAACGGCCAGGTTGATTGTTGCAATGGGCGTCTTGAACTCATGCGTCATATTGTTGATGAAATCCGATTTTATCTCGGATATCTGTTTTTGCCTTATCAACTGGTATATCGCCCCAGAATAAGCAATGACAATTATTAGTGTAAAAAGCAGAGACAATAATGCCAATCCCAAAATGGACTGGACTAAAAAGCGCTTCTTTTTTGGAAATGAAACCAACAAGTCAAAATTGGAAATACCATCAAAATCCGTAAATAGGGGTGACTTGTAGATATTCGCTTCGGAATATTTGAACTTTCTTGACTTCAATTTGGTCGGCAAGCCATTGCTGTAGACCCCATATTCAAAAGCTATATCTACGCCCCTGTCTGCCAATTCCCGTTGTACCAATAACTCAATTTCCTGTTTGGATACGCGCTTGTGAATTGGTACCCTTTTGGCGTAGTTCGTAAAAAGATCTTCAACGGCATACTTGTCAATATCCCTCAAACCACCTATTTTTTCCAATCTTTGGATAGGTGTAAGTCGATATCCTTTACCATCTATATTTAGATCTTCCCTAAAAATAGAAGTGGTACGCTTACTCGTATAGTTTTTGATGAAAGTGGTATCGCCCACTTCTCCATTATCAAAGAACGTTGAGGAAATTCCATAGTCCTCCTCCAGGATACCATGCTCATACAACAATATCTCATTGGAATTGACATCCCGATCAATGAAAAAGAAATTTCTGAAGTGGGTTTCCTTCAACTCCCCGATACTATCCTTTGCATAAAGATATCTATCGTAATAATTTTTTTTCTCCCGCTCCTCTATTTGATTGGTAACACTGTTTAAAGCTTCGGAAACAACATTTGAAAACTGTTCCTCCTTATTCTCGACGGATTTTTTTATCCAAAAACTTTGAACAAAAATCAACCCAATTAGAGAAAGGCTCATTAGAACTACCAAGAGAACAAATAACCTCTTATTCATTATAATGTTAAAATTAAATATTTACAGGGAAGCCCTAAGTACGTTTAACCAAACCTTAACACAAATGTTAAAATTTGCCGTCCCTAGGAAAAATCAAGGATTCGCGAATGAATCTCGTCCACTTTTGCACTTGTTTTTTCTAGGTCGATATTTTCAATGACATAGTCCGCTAAGGGCAACTTTTTTGAATCCTCCAACTGATTGTTCATTCGGGCCAAAATCTCTTCGCGTGTCGCGTTGTCCCGTTCCAAAAGCCGTTTTATGCGCACTTCTGTTGGGGCCGTGACCAAAATAACTTTATCATATAAACCCTGGGCGTTGTTTTCAAACAACAATGCGGTTTCCTGAATTACGTACGGGGCATTTTGAGTTTCACTCCATTTAACAAAATGTTTTCGAACGACAGGATGTACAATTTTGTTTAACCTTTTCAATAATTTTGGGTCGTTAAAAACCGACTGTGCTATATATGCACGGTTCAATTTGCCTTCTTGATAGGCCGTTTCCCCAAACAAGTCTACCAATTTTTTTCTAATGGTTTTGGAGGTATGCATAAGTTTTTTGGCCTCCAAATCAGAATTATAAATAGGCACACCCAATTCTTCAAACATCTTTGCTACGGTAGTTTTTCCACTACCAATGCCTCCGGTAAGGCCAATTATTTTCATCTGTTTAAAAGCGTTTAAAAAATTTTGGATGCCACAAAAAGTAATAAATTAAAAATAGTTTCCTCTTTATAAGTCAGGTATTATTCCTTCTTTAAAATAAATTCAACTTCCTGGGGTCTTAGGATGGCACTATTGATATTTTCCGGTTTTTCCCGGAGCACCACGGGCAACATATTTTGGTTATTTTCCTCGATTTTTTCATAATCTGCCAAAACCAGAAAATCCTCTGAGGAAATCTTTTTGAGCACTTCCAAGGGTGCTTGGCAAACGACCTGAACGACATCCGGGAACATACGGACCTGAACGCTATCCGGTAGGTTCAACATAGTGACCGGAACTTCAAAAACCTGTTCTGAAAATTTGTAAATCTTCCCAGAAATTGTCACTATAGTAGGCTCAAAATTGGTCTTTGTCAATTCCCGGGATTTAACCAACGTAATTTTCTTTGTAAAATCAGTAGTTAGGTTCAATAGTTCCGTATAGGAGGTAGAAACGGACGAAATAGTATCAATTTGGGATTTTGGGCCGTTGACAACAATGGTTTTGGGTTCAATTACCAAAGAGTCCATAAGTGTGTGGTTCTTGGCAAATGTAATGTTGAGCTTTGGTAAAACAGGAACTTCCTTGGATTCAAGTGTAGTCAATTTCACAAAAATCGTGTCGTTGTCCATATCCAGCAGTTCCATGTTGTTGGATAGTTGATCTCGTACTTGCTTTCTGTAAACGGATGGAGGTATGTAAAAGCGATCCGACTTCTTTTGTATGTCCGATAAATTGATCTGGATGCTCTTTTTTCTGATGCCAAACCCAATAAATTGAAAGCCTACGGCACGTAACCGAACCCGTAGTTCACTTCTAGGATTTTCTACTAAGAGATACTCTGGTGGAACATTTACATAGTTCAATTCAAAAGAGGTCGTACCTACAAACGTTTGGGCAAGATTGTTCACCAACCATGCTAAAAAGGAGAAAAATAAAAAGACCAAAAATACCTTGACCTTACGCTTTTTTAATCCCGTCTTTATTCGCTCTATAATCACAACCTATCCTAAGTTCTAAAAAATAATTTCGGAAAAATTTCCTCCGGTGTCCTACTACTAAATGTAGTATAAAAAGTAGACTTCAAAAAACCAAAACCATAGCCTCCGAATTGCACCAACGTAGCGAAAACAGCCATACTGCCCACTTTTAAGCTTTTAGTGCTAACAGTAGCATCCATAAACAAGACCAGAAAGTAAATCAAAACGCAAATTAAAGGAGCCTTAAAACCCAAAAAAGCGAATCCAATAGATATTAAGAGGAATAAAATAAACAACGTGGGAAACCAATAGGTCAATTTTGCCGTTGTTGGGTGCCACTTGTTAAGTATGGGGCGTACCATTCCAAATTTCCTGACCTGTATGTAAAATTTGTTCCAGTCTATCCTTCTTTTATGGTATACAAAGGCTTCGGGTATCAATTTTGTCTCATAACCCTTTTCCCAGATACGGATCGTCAAATCTGGGTCTTCGCCGGGATGGATATTCCCATAACCGCCAGTGGCTTCAAATGCTTCCTTTGAAATGCCCATATTAAAACTTCTGGGCTGGAATTTATTTACGGCATCCTTTCTTCCGCGGATTCCGCCTGTGGTCAAAAAGGAGGTCATGGCATAATTGATTGCCTTTTGCACATCACTAAAAGAGGAGTGTGCCGCATCAGGGCCGCCATAGCAATGTACAAATTCCTGGGTTAGGCTTTTTTCAGCCTCCTCCAAATATTGTGGCGGTAGAATGCAATCGGAATCCAGGACAATGAAATAGTTCCCCTTGGCATTTTTCATACCAAAATTACGGGAATCCCCTGGGCCAGAATTTGGTTTTTGAAAATAGGATATATTGAGTTGTCCCTCATAACTTGCAACAACCTCTTTTGAGGGAACTGTGGAACCATCTTCAATAACCACAACTTCAAATTCCTTGGGATAGGTCTGTTTTAAAAGACTCTCCAAAAGTTCCTCTATTTCGCTGGGCCTGTTATATACCGGGATTATAAACGAAAATGATAAATTCATTTCAAATTTTCACATATTAAAATCCCCGATAATTCTCACAAAATCTTTTTAGAATTTATCTATCACCTCCTGACTAACGCCTGTATTGGAGAATCCGCCATCATGGAAAAGATTCTGCATGGTCACTTTTCTTGTTAGGTCTGAGAATAAAGTTAGGGTATAGTCTGCACAATCTTGGGCAGTCGCATTCCCCAAAGGCGACATTTTTTCCGCGTAATTAATAAAGCCATCAAAGCCCTTGATACCCTGACCGGCAGTGGTTGCCGTTGGGGATTGGGAAATAGTATTGACCCGAACCTTTTTTTCCTTACCGAAGAAATAACCAAAACTACGGGCTACGGACTCCAGATAGGCTTTATTGTCTGCCATATCGTTATAATCTGGGAACGTACGCTGTGCGGCCATATACGTCAAGGCAACGATACTGCCCCACTCGTTCATTGCATCGTTCTTGTATAAGGATTGCATTACTTTATGAAAGGATAGCGCGGAGACATCCCAGCCTTTTGCCGTAAAATCATAGTTTTCATCGGTATATGCCCTTCCCTTTCGCACATTCACTGACATCCCTATAGAATGTAGTACAAAATCCAACTTGCCCCCCAAAATTTCCATGGACTTGGTCACTAAATTGGACAAATCTTCCTCATTCGTGGCATCGGCGGGAATAATTTCGGAACCCGTCTTTTCGGCCAACTCCTTGATCTGCCCCATTCGCATCGCTATGGGAGCATTGGTTAGGACAAATGTTCCACCTTCCTCATGCACGCGTTCCGCCGTTTTCCATGCGATTGAATTGGCATCCAATGCGCCAAAAATGATTCCCTTTTTTCCTTTCAATAGATTATAGGCCATGTTCGTTGGTTCTTTCAATTGTTAATTTTTCAAAGATATTTAAAATATACCAATCCGATTTTACCCCTTCGGATTTAATTTAGCAATTGCCGGGCATGCGCCAAGGCGGAATCCGATAGTTCGTTGCCTCCTAGCATTTGGGCGAGTTCCACTACTCTTTCATCATTGGACAGTTTGCGCATGTTGGTACTGGTTCCATCGGTCGTATCGGTCTTAAACACTTTAAAATGGTGATTGCCCTTGGATGCGACCTGCGGCAGGTGCGTAATGGTAAATACCTGCATATCCTTGCTCATTTCCTTCATGATGTCCGCCATACGGTTCGATATTTCCCCGGATACGCCCGTGTCGATTTCATCGAACATGATGGTGGGCAATTTTTCGTATTTCGCCAAAATGGCCTTTATGACCAACATAATCCTGGAAAGTTCACCGCCCGATGCCACTTTTTTAAGTTCGCCATAATCACTTCCTTTATTGGCCGTGAACAAAAAAGAAAGCTCGTCCATGCCGTTGGTCCTAAACGTATCCGTACTTTCCAGTTGGATTCTGAAGGAAGCACTGGGCATTCCCAGGTGGGCCAAATCCGATTCCAACTGGTTTTTTAAATCAGGTATGATGGCATTCCTGCGTTCCCTTAGTACCAGTGCCTGTTCCTCCAAGGCGGATTCCAAGTCCTGGAGTTCCCTCCTTTTGATGGATATCTTTTCATCCACATGGGCGGTTTCAAAGGCTTTTTGGGAAAGTTCCTCCCTTATTTTAATCAATTCCGATATTTCAGAAACCCCATGTTTTTTCTGTAGATTGTACAGTAATTGCAATTTGGTGTTGGTCTGTTCCAAAAGCTCTGGATTGGACTCTACCCCATCCCGAAAGGCCTGAAGCTCTGCATTTATGTCATCTATTTCAATATAAACGGATTGGATGCGCTCGTGTAGGTTTTGATATTGCTTCCCAAAACCGGACAGTCGGGAGAGAGTGCTTTTTAAGTCGGACAAGAGTGTTGTTAGTCCGATCTGTTCGTCGTTCATCAACTGGTCGCCCTTGGAAAGTTCCTCCATGATCAATTCCACATTGTTCAATTGCTCGTACTGCTCTTCCAATTCTTCCAAAATACCCTCCTTTAAGGGCGCCGCTTCCAGTTCAGTCAATAGAAAATCATTATAGTCCTGTTCCTTTAGGGCGTTATTTTGAAACTCGATAAGTTCCTGAAGTACCGTTTCTGTGGATGTATAGGAAGACAACGTCTTTCTAAATTCATAGAGCCGAGACTTATTGTCCGCCAAGGCGTCAATCAATTTTAATTGAAAATCGTTCTCGGTCAATCGCAACGTTTGATGTTGGGAATGGATGTCTATGAGTCGGTCCCCCAATTGGGACAGCACATCCAAGGTTACCGGGGTATCGTTGATGAATGCCCTCGATTTGCCACTGGGGAGAATCTCCCTTCGAATTACCGTACTATCCTCATAATCCAAATCATTCTCCTTAAAAAACGATTGGAGACCATAGTTCTTGATCTGGAAATAGGCTTCTATAACGCACTTGCGTTCTTTGTCCTTCAAAGAAGACAAATCTGCGCGTTTTCCCAATACCAAGGAAAGACCTCCCAAAAAAATGGATTTTCCGGCACCCGTTTCACCGGTGATAATGGTAAAACCAGCATCCAAACCGACTTCTAGACTATCGATCAGTGCGTAATTGTCAATGGAAAGATTGGTCAGCAAATCCTTGAATTTTTAGAAAATCAAAGGTAATCTATTTAGGGTATCAAAATCAAATTCAAGAACAAGTTCAAGTTCAAAACGAAAAGTCAAAAGTTAAAAGTGGAAAATATTAAATTTTAGTGCGAATAGCGCTTATCGTTCAGCGAACAGTGAAAAACGAAAAATAATTAGCTATTTGTTGGAAAAATGAATTAAAAAATTCAAATTCCAAATGTCTATTGTGCTATTAATCTAGTAGCGATTAGCATTGTGCGTACAGCGAACAGCAAATGGCCAAAAGCCAAAAAAATCAATACTTAATTTCACTCCAAGTGCTGGAATACAGAGGGGCAATTTTGTTGAGGGTCTCCTTTAGTTTTACAATATCCACCTTGGGACCATCGGAGAAGATGTTCTGGATTTCCTCGGATTTGGCATCAAAAAAGGTCTGAATCAGAAAAGCATTGGGCCTTCTATTTATCATGGTCTGGAACAGGTTCATGGTACCTGCAATGATCTGCTTTCCAGTACTGTTGTTATCGGCCAAAATATCCAAACCTTTTCTATGATAGTTGTACATCGCCACGCGATATTCTTTATACGTATTGGATAGTAAATTGTCCACCAATTCAAATCTGCTACGATCCGTTGTTTGTGTCCAACCACTATAATTACTACCTTGAGCTTGCGTTACGATACTTTGGGCCTTTCGATAGAAATCGGTACCGCCTTCCAAGGAAAACGTATCCGAATCAAGTCCCAAAATAATATAGACATAATAAGCGACCACGGCCACTAAGTTGGATTCGAATACATTTTCATTAAAGACCAAAGGCTGGAATTCTATGTATTGAAAGTTGAACTGGTTGTCCTTATAATTGAAGACCGGGCTTTCATAGGAAGTGTTGTATACCGGTCGTGAGGATTGGATTTGGATGTTACCGCTAAATCGGTCCGATTCATAGTCCGTAATCGTTATGAACATTTGGGCATTTACCCGTTCATTTTCCTTATAAACTCTGTTCGTCCACTTGTTTTTATTGACGAAATCACTCAAGGAGCGTTCCAAGGTCTTGAAAATTTGTTGGTTGGTCTGTGAAACCTGATCCGAATTTATAGTTACCGTACAATTCAATTCCTGCGCATGAAGCGATAAAATACCTAGAAAAATTAACAGGATCGATAACAACTTACGCATAGCGTCTTTTTATGATTTCGTTCAGGATATCCTTGGCTACTGCAGCCTTAGTTTTTAATTCAAACGTTTGGATCTCCAAATTGGTATCTATAAAGCTAATTTTGTTGGTGGTGCCTCCAAATCCGGCTCCCTGATCGTTCATGGAATTCAAAACGATGGCATCCAAATTCTTACGTTTGAGCTTCGATTTGGCGTTTTCCAGTTCGTTTTCCGTTTCCAAGGCGAAACCGACCAGAAATTGAGATTTTTTTTCTTGACCGAAGGAATACAAAATATCCCTGTTTTTAACAAGGTCAATTTGCAATTCGGCATCGGATTTTTTTAATTTTTGGGCCGATTTTACTTTCGGCTTATAATCGGCCACAGCGGCCGCACAAATGACAATGACGGAATCGGCGAAATGCCTGTGGGCCTTTTCATACATTTCATCGGAGGAGACAACCCGTATCAAGTGTATGCTTTCATTGGCTGCTTCATATTTTGAAGGTCCGGATACCAAAACGACTTCTGCACCTAGGTCTGATGCAGCCTTCGCCAATTCAAACCCCATCAATCCGGAAGAATGATTTCCAATGAAACGCACGGGATCAATTGCTTCGTAGGTAGGCCCGGCGGTAATCAATACCTTTTTATTCTTTAAGGGAAGCCCAGCGGACAAATAATCGGCTAGAAACTGCACGATAGCCTCCGGTTCCGCCATTCTTCCTTCTCCATGTAGACCACTGGCCAATTCCCCGGAAGTTGCAGGTATCATGATATTTCCGAAAGACTCCAGTGCTTCAAAGGATTTTTTGGTAGTTGGATGTTGGTACATGTCCAGATCCATTGCGGGAGCAAAGAAAACGGGGCATTTTGCCGAAAGGTAACATGCCAAAAGGAGATTGTCTGCAGCCCCGCTTGCCATTTTTGAAAGCGTATTGGCGGTTGCGGGGGCTATAAGCATGATATCCGCCCAGAGTCCCAATTCCACGTGGTTGTTCCAATCGGTCGTATTGTTTTCTGTCTTGACGAAATTGGAAACTACGGGATTTTTTGAGAGCGTGGCAAGGGTCAACGGGGATACAAAGCAACTGGCGCTTTCGGTAAGAACGATCTTAACCATAGCGCCAGCTTTTATCAATAAACGTACTAGAAAGGTGGTCTTATAGGCAGCTATCCCTCCGGTTATGCCTAAGAGGATGTTTTTGCCTTCCAACATCTTTTCTATACGTCTTTCTCCGTATTTCTGTGGTAAATTTTATCGTTCAACCACTCTTCTACTGCTAAGGCGTGTGGTTTGGGAAGCTTTTCGTAGAATTTGGAAACTTCTATTTGTTCCTTGTTCTCAAAAACCTCTTCCAGGCTATCACTATAGGTGGCAAACTCCTCCAATTTCTCGAGCAATTCTTTCTTAATTTCGGAATTGATTTGTATGGCACGCTTAGAAGCAATGGAAATTGCCTCGTAAATATTGTTGGTAGGGGCATCAAACTCATTTCGGTTGATGGTCACCGTTGATACGGGCGCCTTGGAGTTTTTTAAATCGTTCATGTTCATACTAAAAACTAGTTATTTTGATTCTTCTATGGTATTGAATTTCTGCAATTCGTTATTGATCCTCTTCAGGAGCTCGGCAGATTCCTTTTCGTATTTTGTACTTGGATATTGCTTCATCAACATTTTATAGGCTTCCATGGCTTCGCTTAGTCGCTCCTCCTGAAGGCTTTCAAAACTATTGATGGCCAAGTGGGTAAGGGCATCTACTTTTACGAAATAGGCGTCCTCCCTGTAAATGGAACCAGGAAAATCCGAAATAAAGTTATCGCTCGCTGCAATGGCAGATTTCAGCATATCGTAATTAAATTCCCCGAGCTTGTTGTATTGCTTGAGAATCTCAAACGCTTTTTTCTCCTTTTTTCGTGTAAGCTCCTGGGCCATCGCATTGGCATCGTCAAAGAATTCCGACTCTGGATACGTATTAATAAAGTTCTGTAATTTTAAAAGCGCCTTGTCCGTATCGGTCTGGTCCAAGGAATAGGTGGGGGAAAGCTCATAGTAACTTTTGGCACCTAAAAATGATGCTTCGGTAATTTTATCGCTTTTTGGATACGACTTTATAAACCGCTCAAATTGATATCCGGCCATGTTATAATCCCCGCGCTCAAAATAACTGTTAGCCAAAAAGAACATTACCCGCTCACCTTGGGGTTTGCCTACGTATTTAGGCGCAATCTGCTCTAAAAGCCTATTTGCCCGCTTAAAGTCCTTTGCATCGTAGAATTTTTCGGCAAGGTCGTATTTTGCCTTCAAATCCTCGTTCTTGAGCACTTTTTGGTACTCGCTACAGGATTGAAAAACAACCAACAACAGACCAAAAGCAATAAATTTTCTCATTTTGAAAAACATTTTGCAAAATTAGTGATTATCAACGGATTTAAAAAACATTTTTAATCCGCCAAAAATAGGAGCGTTATTGGATAAACCCGTGGTATTTGGCATGGATTTAACGCCGATGGGGTTATGCCGGAATCTTGGTAAGGGAAGCTATAAAATCGGCTATTTTATTCTTTAGACCTGAAGATGCTTCCAATAGTGGCAACCGTACCGATGCCCTGCACATACCCAGAATCTCAAAAATTGCCTTTATACCGGCAGGATTGCCTTCCTCAAAAATAAGGCCCATCCCTTCTTGCATCATGTAGTGCAATTCATAGGCCTCGTCACTGTTGCCATCCATTCCAAGACCTACCATTTGTGAAAATACGGAGGGCAAGCCTTGACCTATAACTGAAATGACACCTTCTCCACCGGCCAAAATAGTGGGCAAAGCGGTAATGTCATCACCAGAAAGCACCAAGAAGCCTTTAGGTCTTTGTTCAATCAATTCCATTACTTGTACCATATTTCCACAGGCCTCCTTTATGGCAACGATATTTTCAAAATCCCGCGCCAACCTGAGTGTAGTACTTGGCAACATATTGCTTCCGGTTCTACCCGGCACGTTATAAAGAATGATGGGTAAGGGAGAAGCTTCGGCCAAAGCCTTAAAATGTTGATAAATTCCTTCCTGAGTCGGTTTGTTGTAGTAGGGCGAAACGGAAAGTACCGCATCAAAATGGCTAAGGTCCGTGGTTTGGAGTTCTTCTACCAAAGCAGCGGTATTGTTCCCCCCTATACCTATTACCAATGGAAGCTTACCCTCGTTTGCCTCGATTATGGTATCCTTGACCAATTGCTTTTCGCGTTTGGAAAGGGTGACAGATTCTGCAGTGGTACCCAAAGCCACAAGGTAGTCCACACCTCCTTCAATAGTAAAGGAAACTATTTCTTTCAAGGCTTCCACATCTATAGAACCCGACGCCGTAAACGGGGTTATCAACGCCACACCTGTTCCCTTTAACTTTTCCATATGCTATATTTCTTTAAAAACGCCTAAATACTTTTTCAATTCCAGTTTGAACGTTTTAAAATCGGACATTTGGGTGTTCATTATCAGGTCGTTGTAATCCGGCCCCACAGTTCCGAATCCTACTTTAATCCTTGCTTTGGTCTTGACGGACATTAAATTCAGCAACAGGTTGTTTTCATCATAATAGTTCACCAATAGATCGTATTCCCTGTTCAAGAACTCCAACGCATAACTGTTTTCGATTTCGCCGTTCCAACCCAAGTCTTTATCCGAAAAAATCGGGGTGGAATACGGAGAATTCTTGTCATAATAGCTTTTATAGCCTATGATTTTCACCGCATTTGGCCTTAAGGAAAAATCATCCAAAAACTGATAGAACACATCGGTCTTATCGAATTTGTCCAAATCCACAATACAACCCAATGAACTTATCCCCTTTTCACGAGTACTTACGTATCCCGGTTTTTCGAGCTCCTGTTTGATAAATTTAAGTCCGGATTTCTGTTTAAACCTGTCCTTAATTCCTTTTAAAAACATGTATTTTTACATTTCTACAAATGTAAATAATATCCGTTCAACTGTATGACGAAGTTAAAACACTTTGGTTGTTTAAAAATAAAACATTTTGTTTTATTTATAACATTTATAGGAATGATAGCCTGCCGTCAATCTCAGGACAGACTCATTAATATTGAAGGAAAACAACTGATTGTAGATAGTACCTATGCGGTTGTGGATTCAATTTCCAATTTTATTCTGCCCTACCATAATCATGTAGAAAAAATTTTGGACAGTACATTAGCATATGCTTCTTTGGACATTTCCAAAACGGACGGAATTTACAATACCACGGCCGGTAACCTTATGGCGGATATCATTTTGGAGCAAGCGGCTCCTATATTTAAAAGCAGAACGGGAAAGGATTTAGATTTTGTGTTATTAAACCATGGAGGCATCCGCTCCATTATTTCCGAGGGAAAGGTCTCCGCCCGAACGGCCTTTGAGGTGATGCCCTTTGAAAACAATACGGTGGTCGTGGAATTGAAAGGACAATCCGTAAAAGAAATGCTGACCTATCTTATTCGGTCCAAAAGAGCACACCCAATTGCAGGTATTCAGTTGGTTTTGAACAAGGACGATAGTATCAAATCCTTAACCATTCAGGGGGCACCATTTGATGAGAAGAAAAGTTATTATGTGGCTACTTCCGACTATCTGGTCTCCGGCGGTGATGATATGGTTTTTTTTAAAGACGCCTTGGAGGTGACGGACATTGATTATAAAATTAGAAATGCCTTGATCGATTATTTTACAAAAGTGGATACGCTTGCGCCAAAAGTTGATCTGAGATATTACAAGATTGAATAAGTGGGGCAATTGGCTTTAAGCCATCGGTTCGACGCTGTGCGCTAAGCCCAATTCGTTTTGGATCTTGTGATTTGGTTTTTGATTTTTTTGCTACTAGCTAGAACCTTAAATCTTTTGATTTTGAATTTGATTTTTGAACTTGAAATTACAAATGGATAGAAGAAAATTTGTTACACATACGATAGCGGGTTCGGTAATACTATCGGCAGGAGGCGTCTTATTGAATTCCTGTAAGGCTTCAAAAAAGCATCTGACCATTCTACATACCAATGATGTACATAGCCACATCGATGCCTTTCCTAAAAATCATGCTGACTTTCCAGGATTGGGCGGCTTAGCTAGACGTGCGGGGTTGGTACAAAAAATACGAAAGGAAAATCCCAATACGCTTTTATTGGACGCTGGCGATATTTTTCAGGGAACCCCGTATTTTAATTTTTATGGCGGTGAACTTGAGTTTAAGCTAATGAGTATGCTGCGATATGACGCCGCCACCATTGGCAATCACGATTTTGATAATGGAATTGACGGGCTTTTGGCGCAATTACCCTTTGCAAGTTTCGATTTTCTCATCGCCAATTATGATTTTACGAATACAGTCTTGGACGGATATACCAAGCCCTATAAAACGTACATTAAAGATGGTCTAAAGGTTGGTATTTATGGCCTAGGCATCAATTTGGCGGGTTTGGTGACCAAAAAACTTTATAAGGAAACGGAATACTTGGACCCCTACGAAGTGGCAACGGACATTGAAGCTCTTTTAAAGGAAACCGAAAAATGCGATATCATCATTTGCCTATCCCATTTAGGATACAGCTATGAAAATGAAAATAGACCTGATGACCTGAAATTGGGTAAACGTACCAAGTATACGGATTTGATTATTGGTGGCCATACACATACATTTTTGGAAAGGCCTACCGTGATTACCAATGCAAACGGACGTGAAATTTTGGTTAATCAAGTGGGTTGCTTTGGCGTCAATGTAGGTAGGGTCGATTTTTATTTCGATGAAGCCGGCGGTAGTGCGGAAGGTGTTACCATTTCAGTATAGATTAGAATGAAAGAAGAACTATTACAAACGGATTCCGGCAATCAGGCCTTTCAAAAACTGGTGCAATTATTGGATGCAGATCTTGCCAATCGCGATGGTGAGGACACCCTTTTCTATTCCCAATTTAACGGCATAACCCAATTACAGCACTGCATTGTTTATTTCAAGGATGGTGTTGCCCTAGGTTGTGGTGCTTTTAAGAAGTTCTCTGACCATAGTGTAGAAATCAAACGTATGTACGTGCTACCTGAACATAGATCCAAGGGCATTGCTTCAAAAGTATTGGAAGCTTTGGAGGCGTGGGCATTGGAATTGGGAAATACACAGTGCGTTTTGGAAACCGGGCTCCGGCAACCGGAGGCCATCAGTCTGTATAAAAAGAGTGGGTATGAAGTCACCGCAAACTATCCTCCCTATGAGGGCATTGAAAACAGCGTTTGTTTCAAAAAGAAAATCGGATTTTAAAAGTAAAATTTATTTGATATACCAAGGGGATTGATATCCCGAGACTTGTACGCCTTAACGCTAGTCGGGCAGACTTACAAATTAAAACTTCCTTTTGGAAGAATTCCTAGTGCGCTTGCCCCGAGGTGGTTTAATCCGGATCTTAATCTTCCGAAGATTTTTTTGGGTCGTAGAGTATGATGACCTGTACTATAATAGCAAGGAAAATCAACACATAAATTTCTAGTCGTGTGAACAGATCAACGGAGTCCACGGCTTTCTTGCTAATGTTCATTTGTCTACCCCCTTCACTTAATTGGATTTTGGAAAGATCGTGAAGGTTTTCCTTTACTCGATCGATTTTGCTCCCTAAAGCTGAGCCCTCTGCCATATCATTTTGAACGTAAGCCACTTCTTGCGACTCCAATTCCTCCAAATTTTCCCTGAAATCGTTGAAAATTCTTTCCTCCTCCTTGGTCAGTTTTGTTTCGGAATATCGTCGGACCAAAGTTTGCATCTTGTCATCGATCTCCAAATTTCGCCCCCCATAAAAGGTGGAATCCTTTTCTATCATGGCGATTTCCTTTTCATGAACGTATTGGGAAAACTCAAATATGATATCGTTGACAACGAGTCGGTCTTCATATATAGTAATGACAGAATCCTTTACCCTTAGAAAATTGTTTCTATCGATTAGATTCGTTGCAAGAATCAATACAAAAATCATTAAGATTCCTAATACCCATTTTATCTTGTTCAGTATCGTCATGTTCTGATTGTTTTTAGAAACCCATTAAAAATACGAAAACCTTATACAATTTCATATACCTTGAATTCTAAGGAATTTTGTAACTGTTAATCCCTATTGGTGGAATGGTATTCTTCCATCCAGATAAAATTTGATAATTTGAACCTATGTTTATCAAATAAAAGGAGAAGTGCCAATAATAACCAGAAGACCTCTATTTTGAATGTTTATTTTAGGAATTTTTATATTCGCTTGTGCCAGTATTAAAAATGCCCCTACCGAGGAACCGTTGGAAAAACATGGGAATTGGAATATATTTCTGGTCCAAGGTTTACTTTTTATTGACCTTAGCCGATGGAAAACTGGTTCTCAAATCTAGGGACTAAATTCTTATGAAATTTAGATTGGTAAGTCGTTAAACTATTGAATTCCGCGAAAAGGCTACAACCTAAAAGACGGATTTAAAATACTATGTTGGACTTAATAAGGTAATATTAAAGTTAAAAATGGATTGTTATGGGTAAGAAGTTTGCCAGTATTGATGTGGAACAAAGGACATTCATAGAAAACCAACATATATTCTTTGTTGGAACTGCAGCTTGTGAAGGGAGGGTCAATGTTTCCCCAAAAGGAACCGATAGTCTAAAAGTCATTACTGAAAACAAGGTGATTTGGTTAAATCTTACGGGCAGCGGAAACGAAACGGCGGCCCATTTATTAAAAAACGCCAGGATGACCCTTATGTTTTGTGCCTTTGATGGGAAACCAAAGATTTTAAGGTTATATGGAAATGCGAAGATTTACCACAAAAGAGATGAAGCGTTTCAAGTATACATCGAACTTTTTCCAAAAAATGCCGGTGCCAGACAGATTATAGAAATGGATGTAGACCTTGTTCAGGTTTCCTGCGGTTTTGCTGTACCTTTCATGGATTATAAAGAAGAACGAAATACCCTGAACGATTGGGCCGAAAATCAGGGAGAGGAAAAAATTAAGGAGTATTGGAAGCATAAAAACACACGGAGTATTGATGGTTTTGAAACCAATATTTTAAATTAACTGATTAGAAAATAAAGAAAGTCATGAAAAAAATTCTTGGTAGTTGTTTAACCGTTTTACTTCTTGGTGCTTGCGGTGAGGAAAAGCCAAAACCAAAACTTGAGGCATCCACGAATAATGATTGGGTCATTATTTTTGATGGAAATTCTACCGATGCCCTTAGGGGTTATGGTATTGAAGACTTTCCAGAAGGTATTTGGTATGTGGAAAACGGTGCCTTGATTGCCAATCCTGATACCACAAATAGGGACCTCGTTACCAAGCAGCGTTTTAGGAATTTTGAACTGGAGTATGAATGGGCCGTTGATACCGCCGCAAATTCAGGGGTTTTCTTTCACATGCAGGAAGATCTGTCCATGGAAGCTGGAAATGGCAATAGTCCAAACTGGTTGGACAACTATGAACTGCAAATCCTGGACGATGAAAATTTTTACGATACGCTTGCCGTACGATCTGCTGGTTCCTTGTACGATTTGATTAAACCTGTTGCCAAGGAACTAAAACCAATCGGCGATTTTAACAGAGCAAGACTTGTTCACAATAACGGACACGTTGAGCACTGGTTAAACGGGAACAAAGTCATAGAATTTGAGATGAACAGTCCCGAAATGAAAAAATTGTTGAACGAAAGCAAGTTTAAGGAAAATCCTGATTTTCACTCCCACCAGGAAGGTCACATCATGTTTCAGCATCACGGCCAACGTGTTTACTTCAAAAACATCAGAGCTAGGGAAATCGAATAGTATTTATTGAATCAATTGCATATAAAAAAACGGTACTCCTTACTTTTTCCGTTTCATTAACTCGGCTTCGATATCCTTTAGACTGAACCCCTTGGCCTGTAATAGGATCAAATGATGAAAAAGTAGGTCGGCACTTTCATACAGAAACAAATCATCTTTGTTGTCCATGGCTTCTATGACCGTTTCCACGGCCTCCTCCCCTACTTTTTGGGCAATTTTGTTGATGCCTTTTTCAAAAAGGGATGCAACATAAGAAGTGTCGCCTTTAGCGGCTTTTCTCCGTTGGGCAATTGTATTTTCCAATTCTGAAAAGAATCCAAAATTGGAATTGTTTTCTTCGTTCCAACAGGTATCACTTCCTGTATGACAGGTTGGCCCTACAGGATGTACGGAAATCAACAGCGTATCGTTATCGCAATCAGTTTTTATGGCAACCACCTTTAAAAAGTTACCACTTTCCTCGCCTTTGGTCCACAAGCGCTCCTTTGTTCGGCTATAAAAAGTAACCTTCCCACTTTCTTGGGTTTTCTCCAGAGCCTTTTCGTTCATATAGCCCAACATGAGCACATTTTTTGTTCGTGCATCCTGTATAATGGCTGGAACAAGTCCGTCTGTATTTTTTGTAAAATCTACTTCCATCGTAAGTCGTTATTCGGCCAAGGCAAAATTCACGGCCGCATTTGAATGAATTAATGTAGTGTCAAAGGTAGGAATATTGCAATGTTCCTGTTGGATCAACAAAGGTATTTCGGTACAACCTAAAATAACTCCTTTTGCCCCTGCTTTTACTCCAGCATCGATAATCCTGAGGTAAACTTCCCTGGATTCAGGCGAAATAATTCCTTTGGAAAGCTCTGTATAGATAATGTTATGGACCAATTCTTGGTCTGACTCTTTGGGTATCATAGTTGTTATTCCAAACTGCGTTTTGAGGATATCTTTATAAAAATGAAGTCCCATGGTATATTTGGTTCCCAACAAAAGCACCGTATCAATTCCTTTTGAAACAACGGCTTGCCCAGTAGCTTCGGCAATATGGAGTAAGGGTATGTTGGTTACCTTCTTTATACTATCCGCACATAGGTGCATGGTATTCGCACCGATGAGAATCATTTCTGCTCCGGTTTGCTCCAACCTTCTGCCAATATTGGCAAATTCCTTGTTCAAGGATTCCCAATCCCCGGCACTTTGCTTTTTGGAGATTTCATGGAAGTCTACCGACTCCATCACCAATTTACACGAATGGGAACCTCCCAATTTTGAATTCACTATCTCGTTTAGGTACTGATAATACAGTTGGGTGGACTGCCACGTTATACCTCCAATAAGTCCGATTTTTTTCATCTATCTCTATATCCTAACGGTAACGCCTTCTTTTTGAAGTTCCTTTTTTAAATCCCTTATTTTAATTTCCTTAAAATGGAACACACTGGCGGCCAGGGCGGCATCTGCTTTACCTTCCTTAAAGGTGTCCGTAAAGTGCTGAATATTTCCTGCCCCGCCTGATGCTATAATTGGAATAGTAAGTTCGTCGGACAATTTGGCCAAGGCTCGGTTTGCAAAACCGTCCTTTGTACCATCGTGGTCCATGGAGGTAAACAATATCTCACCGGCACCCCGTACTTCAACCTCTTGGGCCCATTCAAATAGTTTCCGTTCCGTAGGTACCTTGCCTCCCACCAAATGCACAATCCATTCTCCATCAATTTGTTTGGCATCGATGGCCACCACAATACATTGAGATCCAAATTTAGCTACCAAATCATTGATTAATTTCGGATTCTTCACCGCCGAGGAGTTTATGGAAACCTTGTCCGCACCGTTTTGCAGTAAAATATCCACATCCTCTACTGAGGAAATACCACCTCCAACGGTAAAGGGTATGTTTACCTTTTCAGCTACGTGATACACCAAATCCGCCAAGGTCTTTCTTTTTTGTTCTGTTGCCGAAATATCCAGGAAGACCAGTTCATCCGCGCCTTCCTTGCTATAGATTTCTGCAAGTTCCACCGGATCACCGGCATCCCTTAAGTCTACAAAATTGACGCCCTTTACTGTTCTGCCGTCCTTTATATCTAAACAGGGTATGATTCTTTTTGCTAACACTTTTTAATTTAGAATTACGGATTTAAAATTTAGAATATTAATTTTCTCATATTCATGGTTAAGAAATTTGATTTAATCGTTTTCGAACGGCCATGATTGAACTAACCGTTATGGCAAGTAGTTCGTTGGCTTCCTTTAAAAGAACATTCAAATTATTTTTTTCATTAATTTCAGTTTTTTGAAACATTTCAAGCCAAAACATACTTTCATCCAATTCTTCTTCCACAATCTTCAGTTTATTAATAAAATCTTTATCGGATTTTGCTCTACAAGCAGCTCCATAATTTGCACCAACTGAGCTGGAACTACGAATCAATTGTCTTACCCAAGCATCAAATTCCCTTGATTTAGGAATTAGCTTACAAAGTTCCCAACATTCAAAGGAAAAATTTTGAGTTCTAATTTTTAAATCCTTCATTAATTTTTATTATTCAGCTTTTATTCTTCATTCTGAATTCGTCATTCAAAACTGTTAAATCTAGACCATCATAAAAACCTAAATCCTTGTTCCTCAAAAGCTTTACCCAAAAAGCGATTTGACCCGTGTGGTAAGATAAATGCTCCACCGCATGCATTATGACCCCTACTCCTGAAAAGGAAAACCCTTGAACGGAACGAATTTTGACCAATTGCTCTGGTTTGGCATCAAAAATGACCCTCTTGGCATCATCCACCGTACTGCCCAGTTTTTTAAGCAATTCCACTTTAGTGAGCCCCCCTTTGGTTTGAAATTCGGCATCCCTATTGCGTATATCGTCCACCTCGCCCAGGGAAGAAATAATATATTGGGTCATGTTACCACAAATATGGAGAATTAAATTTCCAATGCTATTCAAGGAGTCGTTCGGTTTTTGCCAGACCTCCGCATCGTTGATGGATTCCATACTTGTTTTAATCATCCGGGTACTTTCATCCATTCGATAGAGGGCATTCTTGACCAGCTCCTCTATGAATCGTGCTTCTTTATCCATGGTTCATAATATAAGTTTCCAATTGTTTCAAGGTAATCCTATTTTCATATATGGCCTTGCCGATAATGACTCCCTCACAACCAATTTGCGCCAACCGGGGAAATTCTTCAAAACAGGAAATCCCCCCCGAAGCAATTAGTTTTAGAGATTTCCCCGATGTTTCCTTTACTATTTTTTCATACAGTTGAAACGAGGGGCCTTGTAACATTCCGTCTTTTGATATATCGGTACAAATAACATAGGAAATCCCTTCTTTCTGATATTCCTGAATAAAAGGAATCAGGTCTTCGGTCGATTCTTCCTGCCATCCGGAAACGGCCACTTTTTCTTCCATCGCATCGGCCCCAAGAATTATCCTTTCTGCCCCATGTGCATTCAGCCAACCAAGAAATACTTCCCTATTTTTTACCGCTATGCTTCCACCTGTAATTTGATTGGCACCACTTTCAAAGGCAATTTTCAAATCCTCATCGGTTTTTAATCCACCGCCAAAATCTATTTTCAAGCTTGTTTTGGATGCAATCTGTTCCAGTACCTTATGGTTAACGATATGCTTGGATTTTGCCCCGTCCAAATCCACTAGGTGAAGGTATTTTATACCATGGGCCTCAAACTCCTTGGCGACTTCCAAAGGATTTTCGCTATATATTTTCTTGGTATCATAATCCCCTTTGGAGAGCCGTACACACTTCCCTTCTATTATGTCGATGGCCGGTATGATTCGAAGCCCCCTATCCCCCAATGGGGAAATACCATCCGTAGTTACCTTTATCATACCCATAAAAAATTCTCCAATATTGCCGAGCCATATTCCCCCGATTTTTCAGGATGGAATTGGGTCCCATAAAAATTATCTTTTTGAAGGGCCGCACTATAGGGTAGACCGTAATCCGTAATCGCAATAGTATCCCCACATAAGGATGCGTAAAAACTATGAACTAGATACACATAATCTTCAGTAAGACCTTGAAATAAGTCACCCTTCAAATCATATATCTTGTTCCAGCCAATTTGTGGAATTTTTAAGCTCCTTTCAGGTGTGTGCGGGCCAAACTTTACAACATCGACATCAAAGATGCCCAGTCCTTTGGTATTACCTTCTTCCGAACCGTTACACATCAACTGCATTCCCAAGCAGATACCCAAAACTGGTTGTTTAAGGGTGGGAATCAATTTATCCAATCCACTTTCCCTTAGTTTTTTCATAGCGCTACTGGCTTCTCCAACACCAGGAAATATTATTTTTTCCGCATTTCGTATTTCGTCTACAGCATTGCTTAATACAGCATCATACCCTAAACGTTTTATCGCAAATTTGATACTTTGGATGTTTCCCGCACCATAATTTATAATAACAATTTTCATAACACACCTTTCGTAGATGGTAGGAACATTTTTTCAGCGTCCCGCTTTACCGCCATTTTTATACTCTTTGCAAAGGCCTTGAAAATAGCCTCTATCTTGTGGTGCTCATTGGTTCCTTCTGCCTTGATATTTAGGTTTGCCTTGGCACCATCCGAAAATGATTTAAAAAAATGATGGAACATTTCGGTGGGCATGTCCCCAATTTTTTCCCGTTTGAAATCGGCATCCCAGACCAACCAGTTTCTTCCGCCAAAGTCGATAGCGACCTGTGCCAAGCAATCGTCCATGGGCAGGCAAAATCCGTAACGTTCAATGCCCAATTTAGTTCCCAAAGCTGCATAAAATACTTCTCCTAAGGCAATTCCTGTGTCTTCTATCGTATGGTGCTCGTCCACTTCCAAATCGCCGTCGACTTTAATCTTTAGGTCCATCTGCCCATGTCGCGCCAATTGGTCCAACATATGGTCAAAAAAGGCCAATCCGGTATGGATGTCGCTTTTTCCCGTCCCATCCAAATTTAATTCGATGAGGATGTCCGTTTCGTTGGTTTTACGATGTGTAGAAGCCGTTCTTTCCTTCAGTTTTAAGAACTCATAGATTTTTTGCCAATCGTTGCTTTCAAATGCAATAAATGCATCCAGCTCTTCTCTTTTCACCGTAATTTCGGAAGTGCCCAGATTTGTTTCGTCATTGATGTAGATGCCTTTGGCTCCCAAATTCTTAGCGAGTTCCATATCTGTTAATCGGTCGCCAATAACAAAGGAATTTTTAAGGTCGTATTCGTCAGAGAAATATTTAGTAAGGAGTCCGGTGCCCGGTTTTCTAGTATTGGCGTTTTCATGGGGAAAGGTGCGGTCCAGAAATACTTTATTGAAAACCACGCCTTCATTTTCAAAGGATTTAAGAATGAAATTATGAACGGGCCAAAAGGTTTCTTCCGGGAAGGAATCGGTTCCCAAGCCATCCTGATTGGTAATCATGACCAGTTCATAATCCAGTTCCTTGGCGATTTTACCCAGAAAAGTAAAGGCCTTTGGATAGAAAATCATTTTTTCAAAGGAATCTATCTGCTCGTCTACCGTTTCCTTAATAAGGGTACCGTCTCTATCGATAAATAGGACTTTGCGGCCCCCTCCGCCCCCAATGGGGAAACTATTTTTAGCTTTTTCCGATTTCATTCGTTTAAAATTAGGTTAACAGATTGATTTTAAACATTTCCTTTAATAGAGGTTTTTAACTTATGATAGTAAAGCCCTCGACGAGGGTTTCACAGGTTTAAAATTAGTTCAACAGTTTTATTTTTAAGCATTTACATTTGTAGTGGGACTGGATTGCCATAACAAATCCTTCGATGAGGGTTTCATGGTAATTCTTTTAAGGCCTTTATCAAAAATTCATTTTCCTTATGCGTCCCAACAGTAAATCTCAAGGTGTTTTCACAGAGCGGTTGCGTTGTTCTATTGCGAATGACGATGCCTTTTTTTAGCAATTGGTCATATCTTAGCGATGCATTATCCACTTTGGCCAGAATAAAATTGGCATCGGTAGAATAAACTTGTTCAACAAATTGAATGGTTTTCAACGTTTGTTCCAATGCCTTTCTTTCTTTAAGGATATTCTCGACTTCTTGGTTAATTTCCTCCAGATTCATTACCCTTTGCAATGCCCTTTGTTGGGTCAGTTCATTGACATTATAAGGCGGTTTTATTTTGTTCAATACCGATATTATTTCTTCGGATGCCATACATATTCCCAAACGGATACCGGCCATGCCGTAGGCCTTTGACAAGGTCTGTGTTACAATCAAATTGGGATAGTCCGATAATTTGGATACCCAACTATCCTCCAATGAAAAATCAATATAGGCCTCGTCGATGACCACCAGACCCTGAAAGGACTGCAACAAAAATTCAATGCTTTCCGCCGCGAAACTATTCCCTGTGGGGTTATTGGGCGAACAGATGAAAATCATTTTGGTTTGGGTATCCATCGTATTTAAAATCGTGTGCATATCCGGTTGGAAATTCTCCAACAATAGTACCTCCCTATTTTCCACTACATTGATATCAGCCAAAACCTTGTACATGCCATACGTTGGCGGCAGTGTAATAATATTATCCACTTTTGGTTCACAAAAGGCCCGGAAAAGCAAATCGAGCACTTCATCACTGCCATTACCCAATAAAATATTGGCTTCTGAGATTCCCTTTTGCGCGGCCAGTACCGACTTCAAACTCCGCTGCTGTGGATCCGGATAGCGATTGACGCCATTTTGAAACGGATTTTCATTGGCGTCCAAGAAAATCATTTCCGAACCATCCGAAACATATTCGTCCCGAGCCGAGGAATAAGGTTTTAAGCCCTTTACGTTTTCCCTGATCAATTTATTTAGTTCAAATTTTTGCATATCAATACTTCTGGACCTCGTTCTAAATAACATTTTTTAGTTCTTTCAATCGTAAGGTAACCGCATTCTTATGTGCCTGCAAACCTTCCGCCTCGGCCATAAGCTCAATGGCCTCGCCTATATTCAGAATGCCTTCCTGGCTTATTTTTTGAAAGGTCATGCTTTTCATAAAACTGTCCAGATTTACGCCACTATACTGTTTCGCATAACCATTGGTGGGAAGTGTATGGTTGGTTCCGGATGCATAGTCGCCCGCACTTTCCGGGGTATAATTTCCAACAAATACGGATCCGGCATTTGCCACGTTGTCAATAAAATAATCTTCGTCCTTAGCACAGATAATGTAATGTTCCGGCCCGTACGCATTTATCAATTCTACGGCCGTTTGCCCATCTTCCACATAAATCGATTTACTATTTTCAATCGCCATTTTGGCGATGTCCTTTCGCGGTAATTCTTTGAGCTGATTTTCAAGTTCTGTTTCTACTTGGTTTATCATTTCTTTTGAGGTTGAAACCAATAGTACCTGACTGTCCGTACCGTGTTCGGCCTGACTCAATAAATCGGATGCAACGAAAGCGGGATTTGCTGAATCATCAGCAAAAACCAAAAGTTCACTAGGCCCTGCGGGCATATCGATGGCCACGCCATGCTTTGTGGCAATTTGCTTTGCGACGGTTACATATTGATTTCCGGGTCCGAAAATTTTATAGACTCTGGGAACGGATTCCGTACCAAAGGTCATTCCCGCAATCGCCTGGATACCCCCAACTTTCAGGATTTTTGTCACGCCACATAATCCCGCTGTATATAATATCGCAGGATTGACATTACCTTGCTTGTCCGGTGGCGTACATAAAACAATTTCTTTACATCCCGCCAAATTCGCCGGTACCGCCAACATCAAAATAGTGGAAAATAAAGGGGCCGTTCCCCCAGGAATGTATAACCCGACTTTTTGAATGGGTCTCTTTTCCTGCCAACATTCCACACCAGGAGCGGTTGTTACAGAAACCTTTTGGGTCTTTTGGGCCCTATGAAACTTCTCGATATTGCTTTTTGCCAATTGAATGGCTTGCTGTAGCTTTTGGGATACCAAACCTGCTGCATCCTTTATTTCCTGTTCAGATACCAATAAACTATCCAGCACTACCCCATCAAAGGTTTCCGTATACTTCTTCAAAACGGAATCCCCACCATCCTTCACTTCTGAGAAGACCCTATTTACCGTATCCTCGATATCGGATATAGTTTGGGTGGGTCTTTTAAGCAACTTGTCCCAAGATTCTTTACTTGGGCTATAAATTTTGTTCATACTTTCAATCTCAAATTAGCAACTGATTTTTAGCTTTAGGAAATTCATTATATTTTATAACTACGAGCAAAATGCCAACATCCAATAGCCGTTTCACAAAACCATTTTCTCTATCGGGCATACCAAAATACCTTCGGCACCGGCCTTTTTCAATTCGTCAATAACTTCCCAAAAGGTATCCTTATCGATAACCGTATGCACGGAACTCCATCCTTCTTCCGCCAAAGGCAGCACCGTTGGACTGCGCATTCCCGGAAGCAACTTTAGAATATCCTTTAATTTGTCGTTTGGTGCGTTCAACAGCACGTATTTTGATTTTCGGGCTCGCAAAACCGACTGAATCCTAAATTGAAGTCGTTTCAACAAAGCGGTGCGCTCCTCCGATATCTTTGGCGAAACGGCCAATACCGCTTCACTGGTAAGCATTACCTCCACTTCCTTCAAATTGTTCTTGAACAAAGTGCTACCGCTGGAGACAATGTCACATATTGCATCCGCTAGCCCAATATTCGGTGCTATTTCCACAGACCCGTTGATAATGTGTAATTCCGCCTTTACCCCTTTTTCCTTTAAATAATTGTTCACTGTATTGGGATATGAGGTAGCGATACGTTTTCCTTCAAAATCGTATACGGATTTATATTTAACCGATTTTGGAACCGCCAACGAGACCTTACACTTGGAAAAGCCCAATTTTTCCGCAATCGAAATATCCTCTCCTTTTTCAATCAAAACATTTTCCCCGATTATGGCTATATCCACCACTCCGTCCCTCAAATATTGGGGAATGTCGCCATTGCGCAAGTAAAAAACCTCCATGGGAAAGTTTCTACTGGATGCCTTCAATTGGTCCTTGCCATTATCTATGGAAATGCCACAATCCTTTAAAATTTGAAGGGAATCCTCGTTCAATCTTCCCGATTTTTGAATCGCAATCCTAATTTTTGTCATGCTCGTTTCTTTATTTTTTTGTTGATGCTATCGAAACCAAAAACAAAACCCGCTTGATTTCTCAAACGGGTTTTAAAATATGTCTGTAATACTACAATACATTTTTACCTCGCTTGAGCGCAAGTATAAAAATGATGATGTGTATTGTTTTTCTTCATTACTGTGTAAAAGTAAAATTTAATTTTTTTATGGAAAAGAATATTTCCGAAAAATAACAATTTACTCGATATTCGAGATTTAGTTCAAAAAGCGAAATGCTTAGGTATTTTAGTTATTTCCCAAAATCAAAGGCAATCCGTCCCCTCCACTTCCAATGACCACTACTTTTGAATTTGGGGATTCTGACATTTTTAAGGTAGCATCGATACCTTTATCCTGCAAAATCTTATCGGTCAAGGATGCACTTAGTATTTTATTGGCATCGGCCTTACCTTGGGCTTCAATTCTTTGGCGCTCAGCCTCTTTTTCGGCGGTAATCAATCGGAATTCATATTCCAAGGATTCCTGTTCCTGTTTCAGTTTACGCTCTATGGCGTCCTTGATAGTCGGTGGCAAGGTAACATCCCGTACCAATATTTCATTGAGCTGAATGTATTCGTCGTCCACAATCTTTTTGGTCTCCTCAAAAATCTCCATTTGAATGGCGTCCCTTTTACTGGAATACAATTGCTCCGGTGTATAGCGACCAACTACGGAACGCGCCGCGGAACGGATCGTGGGTAACAAAACACGTTGTACATAATCTTCCCCCTTTTCTTGGTGCAACTTGCCCAACTCATTGTATTTTGGTTGAAACCAGGCCGATGCATCCAGCTTTATATCCAGACCATTGCTGGAAAGGACGTTCATTTTTTCAAAGACTTCCTGTTGTCTGACCTCGTAGATATATACCTTGTTCCAAGGTGCTACCAAATGAAATCCTTCCCCCATTGGGGGCTTATCCGTTACCACTCCATTTCCAAAGGTTTTATAAAGCACCCCTGCCTCCCCAGAACCTATGGTCACGGCGGATTTTGAAATTAAAATAACTAGCACTATAAAAATAAATATTGCCGGAAGGGCAATTTTTGGTAATTTGTCCATCTCTATCTGTTTAAATTAGTCCGTTATATTTTCTTAGGAACCACTCCGTACTAAACGCCACTATGATTATGGCCAAGAGTATCCTGTAGTCTATCAAAGATACGATATTTTCAATGCTTTTTTGTGTGGGAATGTAGTTGTTATTGGTGCCGAGTTCTTCAATTAGACTTTCAATTTGGTCCGGAAAATAGGAAGCGCCATTTGTGTTATTGGCGAGCAGGTCCATTTTTTTGTGGTCACTGGAAACGAATTGTTTTTCAAGATCAAAATCAGAAATTGCAAAGCTCCCGTTTTTTGAGATTCCCTCCCCTTCCACATTTACTGTAAATTCATAGGAGCCCGGTTCCAAATCGCTCAAATCCGCTTCGTAGTATCCGCTTCTTATGGCCATGGTCCTACTGGAGGAATTCCCGTTTTCAGTGTTTATAATGGTTATATTCAGGGTTGCATTTGGGTCAAATATATATGCCTGGTCAAAATACGTGGCGGTAATGATCGCCCTATTGCTGCCCTCAAAGGTATTGGAATACTCCAGGTTGAGTCGGTCTCGCTGTGCACTTGCCGTAAAATACCGAACAAGTTTGCCCATAAAGCTATCGAAATTCGTGAAATCGCCGGTGGAACGATAAGTCTGAGCACGCCATCTCCAAATATCGGCACCTGCTAAAATTCCCTTCTTCCACGATTCCTGTTCCATTACAGTAAGCAAGGGTGAATTTATGTTCACGCCCCTGATTTCAGAATCCAGTAATACATCATGGGGTACCTTCATTGTAATGGGACCTGCATCGCTCGTTAATGGGGGAAAATCGTCGGTATCAAAATCGGAAATATCAAAATTGGAAAAAGCGGCATTGGTCCTCCCAAACACCTCCTGTTCCGGATAGCCCAGTTCAACCTCAAAATCGTCCTGAACCTGATTGAGAAAATTAAAGTCGGTGTTGACCCCGGTTATGATCAAATGATTGGATTTTTTGTTTTTTATGAATTGAAAGATGGCATTGAAACTTCTATTGAGTTCATACAGCAGAAAAATATCCATTTCCTCTAAAGTTCCGGCTGGAGCATTTGGTTTTAAGAATGTCACTTTTCGTTGTTCGTTACTTTCAATCGCTTTTTTTAAAGCTCCCAAATCCGGATGCAGAATTTCAGAAACGATGCCCACATTTGTTTTTTCGTCGATCACTTCCACCGTTGTTTCACGGCTATTGTTTGCAATATTTCTTTCCGAAGGCAATTGGGACGTGCTTACGTTTATCCTTTTTAGGCCTACAGTAGTAGCATCTATCAGCGTATTGATGTTTTTTAAATTGTTGGATTCCGATAGTTCAACGGTTTCGGAAAAAATAGTCCTCTCACCTACCTTTATTTGGACCCGAGTAGTAATAGTGCCGCTACCCTGATATCGCACATAGGTTTCAACCGGGAATTTATTGTTCAGGAAAGCATAGGTGTTTGTATTTATTGGTCCGATACCCAAATCTTCATACGCCGTGGTATCGCCTACCGTGATGGTATACACGGGCTTCTTTGCGCTACTCTCATAGGTGTAGTCCCTACCTACGTTCTGATTCCCATCGGAAATAAGTAGCATGGCACCCTGTTTTCTTCGGTAGGCTTCATTTATATCGGAAAGGGGTTCCCCTATGTTGGTAAACATATCGGAAAACGAAAGACTGTCCAAAGGTTTCAAATCGATTCCAAAGGAGAATCTGTTTATGGTAAACCTATTTTGAAGGTTTTCGGAATTGTTCAAGGCTTCCAGAATGGTATTTACTTCAGTTCCATGTTCCTGCATGGATGTGGAATTATCTACTAGGATATTCAATACCGGATTTTCAATGGTATAGGTAGATTTGGCAAATTGGGGATTAATGAGGAGCAACAAAATACCAAATACACCTAAAAAGCGTAAGAAGGCCAGAAAAAGGGTCAACCGGGTCCTTTTCTTTTTCCTATAAAAATACTGAAACAGTGCTACCAAAATAGCCACGATTGCGGCTAAAATAACAAGTAGAACTGTTTCAGTTTGCATTAATTGAATTTGTTGAGATGACTTTTGGAAGTCGGGAAATATAGGGTGCTTATGTTAGCATGCCGCCATCCACATTGAGCACCTGTCCCGTAACGTAGGCCGATAGATCAGAGGCAAAGAAAAGACATGCATTGGCAATGTCTTCCGTAGTGCCACCACGCTTTAAAGGGATACCGTCCCTCCAGCCCTGGACCGTTTTTTCATCCAGTTTCTCGGTCATTTCCGTTTCTATGAAACCCGGTGCAATGGCATTGCAGCGAATGTTTCGAGATCCGAGTTCCAGTGCAACCGATTTTGTAAAACCGATCATACCGGCTTTGGAGGCCGCATAATTGGTCTGCCCGGCATTGCCTTTCACACCAACCACGCTACTCATGTTTATGATTGAGCCCTTGCGTTGTTTTAGGAAGGTACGTTGGGTGGCCTTTGTCATGTTGAAGACCGACTTCAAATTGATGTCCATAACGGAATCGAAATCTTCCTCAGACATACGCATTAAAAGATTATCCTTTGTGATTCCCGCATTGTTTATAAGTACGTCGATTACGCCGTTAAAATCCTTTAAAACTTCGGCAACCAGGTTTTCCGCTTCTGCATAGCTTGCAGCATTACTTTTGTAGGCTTTTGCCTTTACCCCCAAGGCATTGAGTTCCTTCTCCAGCTCCAAGGCGGGCGCCTCGCTAGAACTATAGGTGAACGCCACATTGGCCCCATTTTCCGCAAATACTTTGGCGATTCCCTTTCCAATACCTCGGCTGGCACCGGTAATTATTACATTTTTTCCTTCTAACAGTTTCACACGTTTAAAATTAGGTTAATAGTTTGATTCTTAAACATTTCCTTTATTGAGGTATTTGACTTTCCATAACAAATCCTTCAATGAGGCTTTCATGTAGTTACTATTTCTAGGGTCGTTTATCAAATATAAGTATATAGACTAAAAAAAATCCCGTAACAACGGGATTTTACTCGATAATCGAGATTTAAAAAAATACGATGCTCAATAAAACCACTGAATTGATTTCAATTAAAGAATTTAGCGGATTAAATCTAGGTGTCCATTGATTTTGGTATGTCCTAGGACATTACTTCTTTCACCTTGGCACCTATTTCGGCGGGAGAATCTACCACATGGATTCCGTGCTCCCTCATGATTTTCTTTTTGGCTTGTGCCGTATCGTCGCTACCTCCTACAATGGCCCCGGCATGTCCCATAGTCCTTCCTGCAGGAGCCGTTTCCCCAGCAATAAATCCTACGATAGGTTTTTTACTTCCGCTTTCCTTATACCATTTTGCAGCATCAGCTTCCAATTGACCGCCAATCTCACCGATCATCACTACACACTCGGTTTCAGGGTCATTGATCAAAAGTTCTACGGCTTCTTTAGTAGTTGTACCAATAATAGGATCACCACCAATACCGATCGCCGTAGTGATTCCCAAGCCTTGTCGTACCACCTGATCGGCAGCTTCGTATGTCAATGTACCAGATTTAGATACAATGCCAATGTTTCCTTTCTTGAAAACGAAACCTGGCATGATACCCACCTTGGCCTCTCCCGGTGTGATGACTCCAGGGCAGTTTGGACCGATCAACCTACAATTTCTGTCCTTGATATAGTTGGAAGCGATCACCATATCCGCTACCGGAATTCCTTCGGTAATGGTAATAATCACTTTAATGCCTGCATCCGCAGCTTCCATAATCGCATCCGCCGCAAAAGCGGGCGGAACGAAAATGATAGAGGTATCTGCCCCAACTTTTTCAACAGCTTCACTAACGGTATTAAAAACAGGTTTTCCCAAATGCTCTTGGCCGCCTTTTCCCGGAGTAACACCACCAACGATATTGGTACCATACTCAATCATTTGTTCGGCATGAAAGGTGCCCTCGCTTCCTGTAAATCCTTGTACAATAATTTTGGAATCCTTGTTTACTAAAACGCTCATATTGCTGTTGATTTTTATTGGCACAGCCAAGGGTTAATCACCGGTTGGCTTGCCTCGAAATTAAAATTAGTTCCTAACGAATTACCCGTTGGTTTGACCCGAGGTATAATTCTGCTGCAAAAATATATGTTTGTCAAAGAATACTAAAGTATTCCGCTTCTTATTTATTGTCCAGTTTTTTTATTATTTCCGGTATTTTTTTTGTGTATGCCAATTGCTTCAGCTTCTCGCGAGATTCTTCAATAGGCGTACCAAAATAGCTTTTACCTCCAGGAACCGACTTTGTAACGCCCGTTTGGCCCATGATGACGGCCTTTTTCCCTATGGTGATGCCACTATTGGTACCCACTTGCCCCCATAGGGTGACTTCATCCTCAATTACCACACAACCGGCAATACCAGTTTGGGAAGCGATCAAACATTTCTTGCCAATAACCGTATCGTGTCCTACATGGACTTGATTGTCCAATTTTGATCCCGCACCTATGGTAGTATCCCCGGTAACGCCACGGTCTATGGTACAGAGGGCGCCCAAGTCCACATTGTCCTCAAGAACGACCCTTCCTCCGGACAACAATTTATCAAAGCCTTCAGGCCTGTTTTTATAATAAAAAGCATCGGCGCCAAGGACGGATCCCGCATGGATCGTAACCCCATTTCCAATGATGCAATTATCATAAATACTCACATTGGCATGAACTACACAATTGTCCCCAATGGTAACATTGTTCCCTATAAATACATTGGGTTGTATTATGGTATTTTTTCCGATGTTGGCCGAATTGGATATCGCTCTGACCGAAGCTACAAAGGGACTGAAATACTGGGTTAGTTTGTTGAAATCCCTAAATGGGTCATCCGAAATCAAAAGGGCCTTGCCCATTGGGCAATCTACCTTTTTATTGATAAGAATTACGGTCGCCTTGGAATGTAAGGCCTTGTCGTAATACTTTGGATGGTCTACAAATACAATGTCCCCTGCTTCCACTACATGGATTTCGTTCATGCCCAACACGGGAAAATCCGGATCACCAACAAAATCGGATTGAATGATTTCGGAAATCTGTTTTAGGGAAAAAGTAGTCGGAAATTTCAAGTTCCTGGTTTTATTCTTTTACACGCTCCATGTATGATCCGCTGGAGGTGTCGATCTTAATTTTATCGCCCTCGTTGATGAACAACGGTACGTTCACCTCTGCACCAGTTTCCACTTTGGCTGGTTTTGTGGCATTGGTGGCGGTATTTCCTTTTACCCCCGGCTCCGCATAGGTTACTTCCAAAACTACACTTGCCGGCATTTCAACGGACAGGGGCATGGCATCCTCCGTATTGAACATAATCTTAACCACTTCGCCCTCCTTTAAAAGTCCGGGCGCATCCAAAGCACTCTCTGCTAGGGTAATCTGGTTGTAGTCCTCCGTATTCATAAAGTGGTAGGTCTCCCCTTCCGCATACAGAAATTGGTACGATCGTGTTTCCACACGTACATCCTCAATTTTGTGTCCTGCAGAAAACGTGTTGTCCAATACCTTCCCGGTAGAGACACTTTTTAGTTTGGTTCTAACAAACGCCGGTCCCTTTCCCGGTTTCACATGCAAAAATTCGATGATTTTATAGATATCATTGTTATATCTGATGCACAATCCTTTTCTAATATCTGATGTAGATGCCATTTGTTATATTCTTAAAATGATTTTTGATAATTTATTTGGATAAACCAAAAGTTTGCAAAAGTAAGGTAATTAACTATTACTGAAATACCCTTTCATAATTCCACGTTGCGAATCCCTTATGAACTGCAGAATTTCGTCACGCTCTGGAGTCGCCTCCATTTCGGCCTCCAAAATTTGGACGGCCTGGGTATTGTTAAAATTCTTCTGATATAGAATGCGATATATATTCTGAATCTCCCTGATTTTATCCGATTCATAGCCCCTCCTTCGTAAACCGACGGAATTAATCCCGACATAGGAAAGTGGTTCCCGGGCGGCTTTCACGTAAGGGGGTACGTCTTTTCTAACCAGAGATCCTCCTGTTACAAAGGCATGCTGCCCAACCGATACAAATTGGTGCACCGCCACCAATCCGGCCAAAATAACATTGTCACCAATGGTCACATGTCCGGCCAAGGTAGAATTGTTGGAGAAAATACAATTGTTGCCCACCAAACAATCGTGGGCGATATGGCAATAGGCCATGATAAGACAATTTTTGCCCACCACCGTTTTCATACGATCCGATGTGCCTTTATGAATGGTAGCACATTCACGGATGGTAGTTCCGTTTCCAATGACCACGGTCGTTTCCTCGCCCTTGTACTTTAAATCCTGTGGTGGGGCGGAAATTACGGCACCAGGAAAAATATTGCAGTTTTTCCCGATTCTAGCACCTTCCATGATCGTGACATTGGAACCGATCCAAGTGCCCTCTCCAATGGTTACGTTGTTGTGAATGGTGGTAAAGGGTTCTATTACCACATTCTTTGCAATCTTGGCGCCTGGATGCACATATGCCAGCGGCTGATTCATACTGTCCTTATTATTTTGATTTTACGATTTGGGCCATCAGTTCCGCCTCAGAGACCAATTTATCATTTGCATAGGCATAGGCCTGCATGTGGCATATTCCCCTTCTAATGGGCGAAATCAAATCACATTTGAATATTAAAGTATCACCAGGAAGCACCTGTCTTTTGAACTTTACGTTGTCCATTTTCATGAAAAAAGTCAAATAGTTTTCTGGATCCGGTACGGTACTCAACACCAAAATCCCGCCTGTTTGGGCCATCGCTTCCACTTGTAAAACACCTGGCATTACTGGAGCACCTGGGAAATGTCCTACAAAGAAAGGTTCGTTCATAGTTACATTTTTCATACCCACAACGTGCGAATCAGAGAGTTCCAATATTCTGTCTACCAATAAGAAAGGAGGTCTATGCGGTAACATTTTCATAATTTGGGTAACATCCATCAAAGGCGGTTGACTCAAATCATATTTAGGTACGTTATTTCTTTTTTCAAGCTTTATGATTTTGGAAAGCTTTTTTGCAAATTGGGTGTTTACAAAATGACCGGGCTTGTTGGCTATTACCTTTCCACGAATTCGGGTTCCGGCCAGTGCCAAATCCCCTACAACGTCCAAGAGTTTATGACGGGCGGCCTCATTGGGCTGATGCAAGGTGAGGTTATCCAAAATCCCGTTCGGTTTTACGGATAGCTTCTTTTTATTAAAGGCCTTTTCCAGTTTTTTCATCGTCGCCTCGGATATCTCCTTGTCAACATATACGATCGCATTGTTCAGATCTCCTCCTTTGATAAGGCCATTTTCCAAAAGCATTTCAAGCTCGTGCAGAAAACTAAAGGTACGTGCTGCGGAAATCTCCTCTTTAAAATCGGAAAGTTTGTCCAAGGTGGCATTTTGCGTGCCCAATACCTTAGTGCCAAAATCCACCATGGTGGTCACCTGATATTCATCCGCAGGAATAATGGTGATTTCACTTCCGCTTGCTTCATCTTTATAGCTTAGCACATCCTTAACGACATACTCTTCCCGCATTGCTTCTTGCTCAACAATACCCGCGCTTTCCAAAGCTTCTACAAAAAACTTTGCGGAGCCGTCCATAATGGGCGGCTCGGGAGAGTCCAGCTCGATCAGTACATTATCGATTTCCAAACCTACCAGTGCGGCCAGTACATGCTCCGAAGTATGGATTTTTACGCCGTTCTTTTCCAAATTAGTACCTCGCTGGGTATTTACCACGTAATTGGCATCGGCTTCTATAATAGGTTCCCCTTCAAGATCTACACGCTTAAATTTATAGCCATGGTCTTCAGGTGCGGGAACAAACTTTATGGTCACGTTCTCCCCGGTATGCAGACCTACTCCGGCAAGGGAAACTTCCTTAGCAATGGTGCGTTGTTTATCATTCGTATTCATCGTCAATCCTTATTTTCCAAGTTGTCGATTCTGTTCATTATTTTAGGTAAGTTTTTAAAATGCACGTACGACTTGTTAAAGTCGCCATAATTCAGTGCCGGTGATCCTTGTAGGACTTCGTTGTCCTTTACATTTCTTCCTATTCCGGATTGCGCTTGTATTTTTACATTATTGCCAATAACGATATGGCCTACGATACCCACTTGACCGCCTATCATACAGTGCTTCCCAATTTTTGTAGAGCCCGCAACCCCTGTTTGGGCGGCAATTACCGTATGTTCCCCAATTTCAACGTTATGGGCAATCTGAATTTGATTGTCTAGTTTCACACCTTTTCTCAGGATGGTGGAACCCAAAGTTGCCCTATCGATGGTGGTACCGGCCCCCACATCTACATTATCCTCTAAAATCACATTTCCCGTTTGGGGAACCTTGCTGAATTCTCCCTCGGAATTGGGGGTGAACCCGAAGCCATCGGCACCAATGATCACACCGCTATGCACGACGCAATTGTTTCCAATGATACTTTCAGAATAAATTTTGGCCCCCGCAAAAACCACAACGTTATTGCCTATTCGCACGTTATCCCCAATATAGACATTGGGGTAAATCTTGACGTTATTTCCAATGGTTACATTACTTCCAATATAGGAAAACGCCCCCAAATACAAATCGTCACCAAATGTGGCGGAATCCGATTTATAAACAGGTTGCTCAATGCCCGTTTTGTTATTCTTGACCTGATTGTAATATTCCAGTAATTTGGAAAAGGACTTATAGGCATCCTCCACTTTGATAAGGGTCGTTTCCAAATCCTGCTCCGGAATAAAATCCTTGTTTACTATGGTGATGGAAGCTTTGGTCTTGTAAATATGGGAAGTGTATTTTGGGTTGGCCAAAAAGGTCAAAGAGCCCTTTTCTCCTTCCTCGATCTTGGCCAATTTGTGAACGGCTATCTCTGGATTTCCATGGACTTCACCCTCTAAAATACCTGCAATTTGACCTGCTGTAAACACCATGGGCACAAATGTAAGAAAAATTGTTATACGGCATCTTTGGGGTAACAGATATAATATTTGGTCACCGTTTTTGACAGTGCCGTAATATTCAAGTGGTCCGAAAGTTTGGCTACATCTACGATTTTCCCATTTTTTCGTAAAATGTGGATGTTTTGGCTTTCTTGATTATAGGCCCTGTTCTCAATTTCCCCGGTGAATATAAAATAGGAGATTTCATCCTCCGTGGATAACCCGAACATCTTGGCAACCTTCTCCTTCCTTCGGGTCAATTTTCCTTTTTTGATGGGCTCTTTTTTAACTTTGATGTGCAGCAGCTTTCTATTTATCAACATTTTGCAAAGTGTAGAGAGCACCTTATCATCCTCTTCCTGCCAATTCTTTACTGCGGATAAAATGTCGATATCGTCCAACTTTGAGAACCGCTCCAGCACTTGAGCGTCAAATCTATCCCGATTAATATCATTTTGTAGAAAGAAAAGTAAAGAGTTGCTCCCTTGTAATTGCCGGCCATTTTTGATCAAGAAACGCGCCCTCTTTAGAATACTGATCAGAATTTGCTCCGCAACCACCCCAGTCTTGTGTAAATACACTTGCCAATACATAAAACGGCGGGCCATCAAAAACTTTTCCACAGAATAAATACCCTTCTCTTCCAATACGAGATTACCACTGTCCACCACATTTAACATGGTGATGAGTCGGTCTGCATTGGTATTTCCTTCGGATACGCCCGTATAAAAACTATCCCTCTTGAGGTAGTCCAATCGATCCATATCCAACTGACTTGAAACCAGCTGATTCAAAAACCTTTTAGGATGTTTCCTTGTAAAAATGGAAATTGCCTCGTCCAATTCTCCGTTGAAAACCTTGTTTAGTTCTTGCATGAATTGAAGCGAAATTTGCTCGTGGCTAACCCCGTTTACGATACTATGTTCCATAGCATGAGAAAACGGGCCATGACCAATATCGTGCAAAAGAATCGCTCCCAGAAGCCCTTTTTCTTCCGCCTCCGAAATAGCTACACCTTTAAATCGTAGTACCCGAATCGATTTTTGCATGAGGTACATGCTACCTAAAGCATGGTGGAACCTGGTGTGGTGCGCACCTGGATAAACCATATAAGAAAGTCCCATTTGCGATATTCTACGCAAGCGTTGAAAATACGGATGGGCTATCAGGTCAAAAATCAAATCGCTGGGAATCCTAATAAATCCGTAAATTGGATCATTGAATATGGTGAGTTTTTTGGGTTTCATTTAAACATTAGAAGTTGCATCCAATTTTCAAAGTTATGTAAATTAATAAGGTAATACCTTGTGTTTAGAATTGAGATGATTTAATTGAGATATGAGAATCTAGATGTAAGATGAGATACTTATTAGTGAAAATGTAAAAAATTAAAAGAGATAAGGAGTTTCTTTAACAATGAACAACGAACAACGAACAACGAACAACGAACAGCCAACGGCCAACAGCGAATAGCGAAAAACCAATAACGACTTAGAATACTTGATGAACAAAATAAAAATACTTTGGGTGGACGATGAAGTGGACCTATTAAAGCCACACATTCTCTTCCTTCAAAATAAAAATTACGAAGTAATTACTTGTCAGAGTGGACAGGAAGCCTTGGAAGAATTGGAAAAAACACGGGTGGACATTGTTTTTTTGGACGAGAACATGCCGGGTATTTCAGGATTGGAAACCTTGAGCGAAATCAAGATTATTGATTCCTCATTGCCCGTGGTGATGATTACCAAGAGCGAAGAGGAATTTATTATGGAAGAGGCCATAGGCTCCAAAATTGCCGATTACCTCATAAAACCGGTGAACCCGAATCAAATTTTGTTGTCCCTTAAAAAGAGTCTGGACCATTCCAGATTGGTATCGGAAAAGACCACCAGTAACTATCAGCAGGAATTCCGGAAAATTGCCATGAACCTATCCATGGTGAATTCGTATGACGAATGGGTAGAACTCTATAAAAAATTGATTTATTGGGAGCTTCAACTCGAACAAATAGAGGACAGTGGAATGTTCGAAATCCTGGAATCCCAAAAAGTGGAAGCTAACAACCAATTTGGGAAGTTCATCGATAAAAATTATGAAGATTGGTTCCACGGAGGCGATGCCCCGGTACTATCGCATACCCTTTTTAAAAATTGGGTAGCCCCCGAAATTAAGGATGAAAAGACACTGTTGATCGTAGTGGACAATTTGCGATACGATCAGTGGTACTCCTTTGAGGATACAGTAGGTTCGTTCTACAAAAAGACCAAGGAAAAATCCTATTACAGTATTTTGCCAACGGCTACTCAGTATGCCCGAAATGCGATTTTTTCAGGATTGACTCCTTTGGACATGGAGAAAAAATATCCGGATTGGTGGAAGAACGACACGGATGAAGGAGGCAAAAACCTTTATGAAGACAAATTTTTGGAGGCGCAATTGAAGCGATTGGGACTCGATTTAAAATGGGAATACCATAAAATTAGTAGTCTTAAGCAAGGGAAACAACTATCCCAGAACTTTAGATCCCAAAAAGATAATGACCTTACGGTGATTGTTTACAATTTTGTGGATATGCTCTCACATAGCAAAACAGAAATGGAAGTCATTAAGGAATTGGCCTCAAACGATAAGGCCTATAGGTCCCTTACCCAAAGTTGGTTCAAAAACTCCCCGTTGTTGGAAATTATCCAACAAGCACAGAGCTTGGGAATGAAATTAATCATTACGACGGACCATGGCACTATCAATGTAAAATCCCCTTCTAAGGTCATTGGGGATCGGGACACCAGCTTAAACTTGCGCTACAAAACAGGCAGAAGTCTTAGCTACGAGGAAAAGGATGTATTCGCCGCCAAAGACCCTAAAAGCATTTTTCTGCCTAATATCAATGTGAGCAGTTCCTTTATATTTGCGAAGAACGATATGTTCTTTGCCTATCCCAATAACTTTAATCATTACGTAAGTTATTACCGTAACACCTATCAACATGGAGGGGTTTCCTTGGAAGAAATGATTGTACCTTTTGTAGTTTTGGAGCCAAAATAGTCTTCATGGAACTTATTTATACCGAAAAGGAACTTCAGAAAACGGCAAATGCCATCCTAGCGGAATTTTCTACAAACATATTCGCCTTTTACGCTCCCATGGGTGCCGGAAAAACGACCCTGATCAAGGCCCTCGTAAAGGAATTGGGTGCCGTTGACGAAGTAAGTAGCCCCACGTTTGGACTGGTCAATGAATATGCTGATGGCGAGGGGAATCCAATCGCCTACCATTTTGATTTTTATCGATTGAAGGATGAAATGGAAGCCTTGGATTTTGGCTTGGAAGACTATTTTAACACCAATGCCTATATTTTTATGGAATGGCCGGAAAAAATCCTATCCCTTTTGCCGGACAACGTATTGGCCTTAAAAATTGAAATTTTGGATACAATAACTAGAAAGATATCCGTGGTTTGATCAAGTCATTCGCACAATTACCTCCATTTTCAAATAAAATCAACATCGTTTAGCAAAGGGAATTATTGTATTTTTTCGATGAAATACATGTATATCGATAAAATGTATATTTTTCACGACGAAATGCACAATTTTAACGTTTAAATGCATTTTTTTTGTCCATTATTTCTTACGTTTGCAGTAGAACAATTTAATTATTAACTAAATCCCCTAGTGAAAATGAAAAATAAAAGAACATTTCTTGCATCCCTCGCATTAGGAGTATTTCTGTTAGGAGTTATTTCTCCAACAGTTCTAGACCAAAAGCCTAGTGTGGATAAACGATTAATTACCAAAACCGGGAAAAAGCAATAGTCTAAAATTTCAGTTTTGAAAATTTAACAAAAGGACAATCAATAAATTGTCCTTTTTTTCGTTGAGATATTTTAGCTTGTATTCCAAGCAAAGAAATATCAATGACGTAAATGAATAATTCAGAAAGAAAGCGAGCAAAGAGGAAGTTATTTTTAGACTCATTGATGGTCTTTTTAATTATAGCTTCTCCTTTCATCTTCAAACTTCACGAATATGTATCCACTGAAGAAGGGGCTACATTAAACATTTTAGGAATTGAAATAAATGATAATGGTTTTGCTAACTTAAGTGTTTACATATGGTTCATGTTAGGAAAATTAGTTCCATTATACCTTCTTTTAATATGGTTTTTTACATGTAAGCACTGGTGGTATCATATAATATTGATTCCTATTACAATGTATGCTTTTCAAATTTTCGAAGAGATTTATTCAGATGATTATTATATTGATACTGAAAACATCCTTTGGCTATTACCAATTTGTATGGTAATTATTCCTTTTGTTTATTTCATTAGAATTAAGCTTTATGACAAGTACGTACATGGTATCGACTTGGAAGCCATGGAGGCTGAATTGGAAGAGCTTAAAGAAAAAAATAGTAAAGACGGATATTCCTCAAAAGCTTCCCATGAAAATGACGTAGACGTAGCCGAAGATTTAAAACCCGAGTCGCTCTCCGAAGAAATAAACCGAAAACTTTCCACGGACAATATAGAGCAAGGCTTAAAAATCTTCCAGGACAAACTGCAAAACTGGTTCCATTTCAGGCTTTGACCATCAGGACATTCAGGTATATTATTACGAAATCCATTTATCTAAAAATCGTACATTTGATTTAGGACGTATTCATCCTTTTTTAGATATGCCTCTATGAACCAACCAAGCTCTCCATTTAGTAAACAGCAATTAATACCCCAAGAGGAAACTCTTGAGGTCCTACGGCAAAAAGGGGAACTCTTTATAGGTATTCCCAAAGAAAATCAATATCAGGAAAAACGGATCTGCCTCACTCCAGATGCGGTAAATGCCATTACTTCCAATGGTCATAGGGTACTTTTGGAATCGGGTGCCGGGGAGGGTGCCAATTTCTCCGATAAAGATTACGTAGATGCCGGAGGAGAAATAACCCGCGATACGAAAAAGGTCCTTTCATGTCCGCTGTTGCTTAAAGTGGAGCCACCTACTCTATCGGAAATAGCCTTGATCCATCCGCAGACTACGGTAATATCGGCCTTACAAATAAAAACCCAGAACAAAAGTTATTTTGAGGAGTTGGCCAAAAAACGGATAACGGCCATTGCTTTTGAATACATTCGTGACGAGGATGGCAAATATCCCGCCGTGCGCTCCTTAAGTGAAATTGCCGGAACTGCCTCCGTACTCATTGCCGCGGAATTAATGGCGGCCACCAATAAGGGAAACGGACTCATGTTCGGGAATATAAGTGGGGTTCCACCGGCAGAGGTGGTCATCATTGGTGCCGGAACCGTTGGGGAATACGCGGCAAGATCGGCCATTGGACTAGGTGCCAACGTGAAGATTTTCGACAATTCCATAACCAGGCTCAGGAATATCCAGACCAATTTAAAACAGACAGTCTACACCTCTACCATACAACCTAAAAACCTGCTCAAATCCTTAAAGCGATGCGATGTCGCCATAGGAGCCACCCGAGGTAAAGGTCGGTCTCCGGTCATTGTAACCAAGACCATGGTGGAACATATGAAAAAAGGTGCAGTGATCATTGACGTAAGCATTGATACCGGCGGGTGTTTTGAAACCAGTGAAATCACGAACCACAATAAACCTACCATTGAAAAGAGTGGGGTTTTACATTATGGTGTACCCAACATTCCATCTCGATATCCTAAAACGGCCTCTGTATCCATCAGTAATATTTTCACCCCATATCTCTTAAAAATTGGTGAGGACGGCGGACTTGAAAATTCCCTGCGTTTTGACAAAGGGCTGCGAAACGGTCTTTATATGTACCACGGCATCCTGACAAATAAATCCGTTGGGGATTGGTTCGACCTTTCCTACAGCGACATCAACTTTCTTATTTTTTAGAAATAGGACTCCAAGCTTTCGGTATTGGCAGTAAACCGCTAATTTTGCTCATCTAATTGTATCGATGACCATGTCTTTTTTAAAGCGATTGGGATTTTATTTGGGCGGATTTGCCATCGGAATTATTTTCTTGGCCATGTTTTTACGAAAGAAATCGGACGAAACAGGAGTCAGTTTCTGTTACTTCCCCAATTGTAGAACCTTAAAGGACATTCGGTCCAAATCCTTGTACTACTCGGACGCCGTTCAGCGTCAACTTTCCGAAAAGGAATTGGATACCTTGGATATTGTTTTTCTTTTGAACGAAGGCACCGTGGATTTCTCAAAGAGCGACACAAAAAGTACGCCTTGCAAAACCTATTTTATCAAAGGAAAACAAAAAGACCAGCAACTGTCCGCTTGGGTCAAAAACTGCAGCGAGAAAGCCAGTATTGAGTCGGTCTCGATCGAGTAACTAGATTTTTCTTCGTTTTCGTTCCTTCTTCAGCAAGGAAAGCTCCCTACTGGTTTGCCCTGCAACGGACGTATTTTCCTCTGCCCTTCTGATGAGATATGGCATAACATCCCTCACGGGGCCAAAAGGTAGGTACTTGGCCACATTATATCCGTGTGCCGCGAGGTTGAAAGAAATATGATCGCTCATACCATAGAGCTGTCCAAACCAAATGTCCTTATGGTTTTTCTCCACTCCTTTTTCCCGCATCAATTCCATAAGTTTATAACAACTATTTTCATTATGGGTACCTGAAAAAATCGACATATCCTCCAGGTTTTCCAGCATATAGGCAACGGTGGCATCAAAGTTTTCATCGGTGGCCGCTTTTGACTCACAAATGGGGCTTGGGTACCCTTTCTCCCTTGCCCGTTCATTTTCCTTTTCCATGTAGGCCCCGCGTACCACCTTGATTCCAATTTTGAAACCGTCCTTTTGTGCCCTTTCGTGCAAATCCCTTAAATAGGGCAATCTGTCCCATCTGTAGGTCTGCAGCGTATTGAAAACTATGGCTTTCTTCTTGTTGTACTTGCGCATCATATCTTCGGCAAGTTGGTCGGCAGCATCCTGCATCCAACTCTCCTCTCCGTCTATTAACAAGGAAACATCCAGGTCATGCGCCTTTTTGCACACTTTGTCAAACCTATTGATGACCCGTTGCCACTCGGCCTCCTCCTTTTCCGTTAATTTTCCGCCTTCACTTATTTTTTGATACAGGGCAAACCTTCCAAATCCGGTTGGTTTGAAAACGGCAAACGGTATGGCATCCTTTTCCTTTACAAAATCCAAGATTTTTAGGATCATCTCCGTGGCATTGTCCAACGGGTCTTCCTCATCCTTTCCTTCCACGGAATAATCCAATACGGAACAGACACCTTTTTCGAACATTTTATCCACCACAGGCATGCAATCCGCCTCGTTGACGCCCCCACAAAAATGATCGAACACGGTGGCCCTAATGAGCCCTTCTACGGGTAGATGCGCCTTGATGGCAAAATTGGTCATTGCCGTTCCAATTTTGACCAAGGGTTCGTTGGCAATCATCTTAAAAAGAAAATAGGCTCTTTCTAATTCAGAATCTGATTTTAGAGAAAATGCAGTTGCGGTATTCTCAAAAATAGCGTCCATACGCATACAATTTTTAAGGCTCCAAAGATAAAGACAGGATTTCTATTCTATTGAGTAAAATAACCTTTATTTTGCGCTCTTAAATAAAAGATTTTTGGTGTATTCGTAATTCCAATCCCATGCAGTCCATAGTATCAGATTCATATTCGGTCCATTTTGAAAGCAATGCATTTGAAGCCCTAAATTCCCATTTGTCCTCGCACAATTACTCAACCATTTTTATTTTGGTGGACGAGAACACCCATGAATTGTGCCTGCCCCAGTTTATGTCGGAAATTGCAGGGGACTATAATTTTGAGATTATTGAAATTGAATCGGGAGAGGTCAATAAGACTATTGAAACCTGTGTGGGGGTTTGGGAAGCACTATCAGAACTTGGTGCCGATCGTAAAAGTTTGCTCATCAACTTAGGAGGTGGCGTTCTTACTGATTTGGGTGGATTTGTGGCCTCGACTTTCAAGCGGGGGATAAAGTTCATAAATGTCCCCACGACCCTCTTGTCTATGGTGGACGCGTCCGTTGGAGGAAAAACAGGTGTAGATCTTGGGCCTTTGAAAAATCAAATAGGGGTTATCAATCAGCCTGAAATGGTATTAATTGTATCCGACTTTTTAGAATCCTTAAACGAACGACAAATTACAAGCGGTTTTGCGGAAATGCTCAAGCACGGTCTCATACGAAATGCCGATTACTGGGAATCCTTAAAGCAGGTAAGTTCCCTTTATGAACTAAGAGATCATATTTTGCCATCCGTAGCGCTCAAAAATGATATCGTCTTACAGGACCCTACCGAACAAAACATCCGTAAGGTATTGAACTACGGACATACTTTGGGCCACGCGATTGAATCCTACTTTTTGGAAAACGAGAACAAGGAGACCTTGTTGCACGGCGAGGCCATTGCCATAGGCATGATTACCGAGGGCTACCTTTCCCACAAGCTTACTGGATTACCTTTGTCACAATTAGAAGATATAAAATCTACTTTTTTGAAGTATTATGAGAAAGTGTCATTCACGGCCAAGGATATTGACGCCATTCTGGAACTGTTGAAATATGATAAAAAGAACTCCCATGGAAATATCAATTTTGTCCTTTTAAAAGGAATCGGAGAAACCCAGATAGATGTAACCATTTCACCCGAATTATTTCAGGAAGCTTTTGCATACTACATGGAATAAATTCTACATATACTAAAACTACTGTTTCACAACTCTTTAGATATATCAATGCATTAAATAATTAGTTTAGGTTCAAGAATTAAGTATCACAGTAACCAACCTAAACTATTATGACCAGACGACTCATTGATTACAAAAAGTTAGACCATCATCTAGCCACTTTATTAATTGAAAAATACCCTTATGGATATGGGGATGAGGACATTATCGTATTCAAAAATGCAAGTGGTGAATTTGTGGAAGCGGTAGAACTGAGAACGGAAGACACCTTATACTTAGTGAAAATAAGTAAAAGTCTCTCCAACTTTATCGCCAATTTTGAAGATACCATAGAAAAGGAATTGGACAGAAAAACTGCGGCTGATGCTATTGAGGAAGATGAACAAATTATCCCTGAATTGGAGATGAACTACGAATCCGAAGACGAGGATTACTCAGACTTAGACTAGTCTACGCATATTTTTCCAATAGGATATTGGCGTGATGTTTTTGGTGTCCGCTAATGGCAAAACCCAATGCCGCAACACTCCAAGGAATTCCACTGGCAGTACCAACCCTGCCCAACTGGGTATTTCCAAGATTTTTAAAAAGTGTTATGGTCGCATTACGAACGGCTAAATACTCTTCAAGTATTTCCTCCTTGGTCCTGTTAAGGCTATTGCTTTCCAAAATGTATGCATCCTGATCAAAACCGGGCAACTCAACCTTGTCATTTCTTGAGAATCTAAATGCCCTATACTGAAAAATGCGTTCCGTATCTATAATATGTATCAACACCTCCGCAACGGTCCATTTAGTATCGGCATAGGCATAACCTAATTTTTCCAAAGGAAGTTCCTTAACATAATCTAGAAACCACTCTTTTCCCTCGTAAAACGAATCCATGAGGTTGACATCTTCCAGGGTGTTGACATAGGTATCGTAAAAATTGGAGGAACCTAGGTTTGGAATTTCTGATTTCTTCATAATATGTGCCGATAGTTTGGTCAAAAAAGCCCAATCAGTTCTTGATCGGGCTTGGAAAAAGTGTCAAATAAATACTATAATTCATTAAAAATGGTATGCATCAATCGTTTCTTGTCGTTAAAACTTTCTTCCAACGAAATCATGGTCTCCGTTCTGCTGATGCCATCAATATCATCGATTTTAAAAATGATGTTTTTTGCGTGTGTGGTATCCTTCGCCCTAATCTTACAAAAGATATTAAACTTGCCCGTAGTGATATGGGCAATGGTCACGTTTGGGATTTGATTCAAACGTTCCAAGACAAATTTGGTTTGATGTGTTTTTTCAAGGAATATGCCCACATAGGCTATAAAAGCATATCCAAGCTTTACATAATCCAACGTGAGTGAGGAGCCCTTGATGATTCCTGCTTCCTCCATTTTTTTTACCCTGACGTGAACGGTACCGGCGGAAATCAGTAGTTTTTTAGCAATATCGGTAAAAGGAGTTCTGGTGTTGTCAATCAACATATCCAGAATTTGATGATCAATTTCGTCTAATTTTACTTTACCCATGGTTGATTTATTTTATGCAAAAATAAAAAATATTAAAAAGAATTATAATAAATATTACGTTTTTGTACGAAAATCGTAATGAGTCTAAACTTAACCAAAAATAATTTTATTGTTTGATCAAATCCATGATTTTCTTGGTATTTAGCCAATTCAAATCTTGTTTGATTAAACAATCTTTGGTTACATGTCCAAAATATATATTTCGTTTATGTCCCTTTTCAGTTATCGTAGGTACAAATTTCACATTGTTATCCTCTAAAACTTCCTTGTATAGTAAGGAAATGCATTCCCCTTCCCGTAAGGATTCATCCAATATATGGGCATTTTCAACAAGAATATCCACAAATAGCTTATTGTTTTCCGGTATTTTAAAATAATTTTCTAATGGGTACGATTCCATTTTGTCGTTAGCGATTGTATAAATAGCTTTGTAAAGTGCCTGAAAAATCAAATCCCGCGTTCTCTCCCGTTGATAATCACCAGGGAAATGACCGGCTTCAAAAAGTATCGTAGGTATTCCTTCCATTTGAAAAGCATCCCCGACACAATTAGGATTGAAAGAATCGTCAAACCGACCTACCTGACCTGGAACCGATTTTTGTAGTTCCTCATTCATGGCCACTATAACTTTCATGGCGATGCCTCTTGAATCGGAATTATTTCGAGCCTCGTCAAATGATGGCGCCAAAAAGGACACAGTGGCTGGACTTATTGTGCTGCCTACGTTAAAAATGGTCCGTTGATCGTGAAGGTTAAAACAATAGTCCGGTTTGAATTCTTCAAAGACTTTGCGAAGAACCCTACTTTCTGGCTGCGACCTATCCTGTGCGTCCCTATTTAAGTCAATTTGGTTGGCATTTGACCTGGTGTAGGCCTTAGCGCCATCCGGATTGAGAATTGGAATAATCTGTAAAGTAACCTTCCCCAGAAAATCCCCGACCAGTGAGGGGCTTTGCTTTAATAGGTTTAGAAGATCAAGTACTGCTTTGGTAGTGGTAGATTCATTACCATGCATTTGTGACCACATCAATATACGCTTTGGCCCTTGACCAACTCTAACTCCATAAATTGGCCTATCTTTTACGGAACGTCCCAAAACCTTTAAATTAAACGAATTGCCCAGACCATTTAGGAATGCTTCGATATGTTGATTGGTTACGTACCTACCTTGAACGGATGTTACCTTGAAATTTAGATAGTCGTCTTTGTCCGGCATAATTTTTAATTTCGCTCAACGAAAATAATACAAACTATCTTAGAAATCCCAAATTTACTACCGCCCCCTACCTATATGTTTATAGCTAATGGACAATTCGTGAAAGGCAAAACTCCTTGAAAAAATTTAACAAAAGTTTTTGTAGGCATGCTTCAATTCTTCGTGAATAAAAAGGACGATTTTGGTTATTTTGCACCCATGTTTAAAAGAGTACTTTTTGTTTTTATTTTGTTCATTGCTTTGGTCTCCTGTTATGGTCCAAGTAGGGATTGTCAGGCATTTAAAACAGGGGAATTTTTATTCGATTATCAAATTGGGGATTCTCTGAAACAAGGGCGGTTTATACGAGGTGAAAATTTCAGTGTGGATTATTATGAGAACAAAGTTGATAGTGCATCCATTCGATGGATCAATGATTGTGAGTTTGTACTTCAGGACTTGAAGAGCAAAGTAGGCATCCACTATAAAATCATCAAAACGACCGATAGTTCTTACACCTTTGAATATAAAAATGCCGTTAAGGACCCTAATCGAAAAGTCGTCGTAAAAACTGGTACGGCAATCAGGTTAAGGTAAAAAGTTTAAACTCAAGTGCAAGAATCAAGTTCAAGTGCAAAATTTCAACAAAAGATTACCGGTTCCTTTTTAATTATTTTACCATTTCACAAACTAACTGTTTCACTATCTCACCAATACACTATTTCACCAATTCATTATTTTTTTAGGTTTACACAGGTTACGAATCCCATCATCCCGGATTTTATCAAATCAAATTCTTGAATTTTAAGCAGTTTTATCAATTGTTTGAAATTTTGCTGGATTCACACCGAATTTAATTAGTACATTGAAATTCCATTACGAAATTCATAAAATCAACCTTTTAAATAAAATGAAAAAATCAAGTAAACAAAATCAATCAATTAGCCGAAGAAGTTTTGTAAAGAAAAGTGCCATGGCCTCTTCCATATTCATTGTCCCAAGGAACGTTCTTGGAGGGCCTGGGTTCATAGCCCCAAGTGATCAGCTCAACTTAGCGGCCATTGGCTCTGGAGGTAAGGGATTTAGCGATATCACTAACGCATCAGTTAATGGTAGGGAACGTGTAGTGGCCCTTTGCGATGTAGATTTTTCCGGTTCTGCGTCCAAGGCTGTTGAAGCTTTTCCAAAAGCAAAACTTTACGATGACTTTAGGGTGATGCTTGATAAGAAAAAGAATATAGACGCAGTTACCATTTCGACCCCGGATCACGTACATGGACCTGCCGCCAAATATGCCATGGAAAGAGGTATCCATGTGTATGTTCAAAAGCCGATGACCCATAATATAAAGGAAGCCAGAAAGCTCACGCAAATGGCCAGGGAGAACAAAATTGTTAGCCAAATGGGTAATCAAGGTGGTTCCAATCCTCTATTGGGAATGGTCCAAAAATGGATAGACGACGATAAAATAGGTGCTATCAGCAAAGTACAGATTTGGACAAACCGACCTGTTTGGCCCCAGGGTATACAGATGCCCAAGGCCGATGCCAATCTAAAACCAAAGGATCTCAATTGGGACCTGTGGTTGGGACCCGCCGAAGAGCGACCTTATGTCCCTAACTTACATCCGTTCAATTGGCGCGGTTGGTGGGATTTTGGTACGGGTGCCTTAGGTGATGTAGGTTGTCATTTGGTGGATATTCCTTTTAGGACCCTAAACTTGAAGTACCCAACAGCAGCTGAGTGTAGTGTCGGTTCTGTTTATACACAGATGTGGACACCGGATTATTATCCAGAAGGATGCCCCCCCTCTTCGTTTATTACGCTAAATTTCGATGCAACCGAGAAAACAAAATCACCCATTGAAATGACATGGAGCGACGGCGGTATCAGACCGGCGCATCCAGATATCATTCCAGCAAATGATGACATTGGCGGCAAAAATAGTGCCAATGGCGTGCTGATTATTGGAGAAAAGGGAATCATATCCACCAATATCAATGATAGTTCCCCATTGATGCCAAAATTGTATCTGAACGATGGCACTACGGAATTTGGTCCTGAAGTGGAAGAAAATCTAGAGCCTGAGTATGGGCACCAACGCAAATGGGTAGACGCTTGCAAAGCGGGATTTGGAAGTGAGGAACACTTGGCCCTAACATCTTCCTTCGATTATGCGGGCCCAATGACGGAAACCGTACTTATGGGGAATCTCGCCATACGAAGCTACATGCTTAGAAAGGAGAATGAACAAGGCCAAATGGACTTCTATGCCCGCAAAAAATTATTATGGGACGGTGAAAATATGAGAATCACCAACTTGGAGGAAGCCAATCAATTTGTAGGTAGGACCTACAGGGATGGGTGGGAAGTATAGATTTTTGAACTATCAATTAGGTCTATTAAAGACAACCTCTGGGTTGGCGCTTTTATGTTCGTTAAAAAGACGCTGTTGTTGCTTTACCGTTAAGGTACTGCCATCATGGCTCCAACCTGGAGGTCCAAATATATACATGAACTTATGGGACCATTTGTCCGCTTTCTTCACATCGTTCCATATATCCTTGAACTCATGCGTTAAAATAACTAGGGGATTATAGGAATTTGGTGCGTGAATCACCCCGAATTTCACCTCTATATCATCATCCAATTCCTTCCAAGTCCCGAATATTTTATCAAATATGTTGAGGAACCCCCCGTGGTTTTTATCCAAATACTCTACATTCTGCGAATGGTGCACCTGATGCATCGTATGGGTATTGAAAATCTTTTCTATCCAACCCATTTTGGGTACATACTTACTGTGTAGCTGAAATTGCCAAAAAGATTCTATCGCCAAACAAAATATCACCACTTCCACAGGAAATCCTATGGCCGGCATCCACATATAGAAAAAAGGTTTGTACAATAAAGTGAACCATCCATTTCTAATGGCGGTACCCAAATTAAAATGATCCGAAGAATGATGCACAATGTGGGCTGCCCAAAGTATCCTAATTTCATGATTGGCCCTGTGGAACCAATAGTACGTAAAATCATCAGCCAGTTGGCACAGTAGGAAAATATACCATTCATAGCCAAAGGATTTATATCCCATGATATTCATTCTAACCCCATCCACCATAGGGTTGAATAGTTCATAGGTAAAATTGAAAACCACAATCAATACGGTAACCTTGATCAACGGACCCAGTATGGCGGATCCGATTCCCATCGCCCCGCTAGCCATTAAATCCTTCCAGACATATAAATCCTCGTCACCATGGGTGTGACTATAGGTAAGTTCCAATAATATGAAAGCAATAAAACAGGGTACTCCGTAAATGAGGGGGTTCGTTAAATCCATTTAATTCCGTGATTTCGCCAAATATAATTAGAAAAGGTTCTTATGAAGCCGAATTAAAATAATTCATTTCTATAAAACTATAAATAATTCAAAAAATTAGCGTTGCTGTTGATTTTTTAGGATGGTATTCTGCTCTTTCATTAAACTTTCCAAATTTGACAGCAGCTCGATGTTTTTTGGAGTCACCACCTCCGCATTGGCGGGATCTTCAGATTTTTCCTTGAACCTATTTATGAACTTGAGCATTACAAAGATGGTAAAGGCTATGATTCCGAAATCTAGGATAACTTCAATAAATTCCCCATAACCAATTGCTACTTCTTCCATGGCTTCAGTTGCTTCCCGTAAAATCCATTTCTTATTACTAAGATTAACATCATCTGTCATCAATGATAAAGGCGGCATAATGACCTTCTTGACCAAGGTATTTACCACTTCATTAAAGGCGGTACCAATGATGATACCAATGGCCATGTCTATCATATTGCCTTTAACTGCAAAATCCTTGAACTCTTTGAACAGACTTTTCATGTATTACCTAAATTAAAATAAAGTAGTTTGACCTTCACCCTGCTCGCCGTCCTTTTCATCACTGTCGTACTTACTTGTAGGCCCTGAGCCATCATTTCCATTTTCTTCTGGAGAAATATTTTCCTCATCCACCACTTCAATATCCTCGGCATCTTCGGGTTCCTTTTCCTCATAAGGCAGCGGATCCAACAGGTTGATATTTTTTACTTTCTCAGGTGTCAGTTGATTGCCCATAGCCTTGATTCCCTTAACTGCTATAAAATCCTCCAGTTCCACCCTCAGGTTTTCCTTTGGATCCTTGCCCCTGGGTTTGGGGAATTCAACTTCTACCACCGGAAGCCAATCGGTTGAAACGATTTCCAAATACGACTTTGAGTGATCAGTTATGAAGGTTTCCTCCTTATTTTCGTTTTCAACATGGAACCTTTTCACATAAAAACGTTCCTTTTCACCCTCCCAATAAATGGCCGAGATTGGTTTGTTGGGATTGTATTTTTCCAGAACGATCATATCCTCGTCAAAATGGGAAGTCAATACGGGCTGAATGGTCTTCACGACCCCTTTTTGTGTAATAATCAGCAAAAGGTCATCTCCCTTAAATTCCCCTATGAGTTCTCCCCTACCGTCAACATTCAATCTTCGGACGACATCATCAAACCAGATCTTTCTGGGTTTTAACGTTGAAACGCCCTTTTCCTTGAGCTCTATACGCTTCACGGAATATTTGGTCACCACATTCCCTTTGGAGCTTCTGCCTTTAATAAGTACATCGGCAAAATCGATATCCCACTTCAATTTTTTGATGCTTCCAGCTTGCCTCAGATTCACGGTAACCACTTCGGCTTCCCCATTAGGATTGGCTGAAAAATATAATACCTGTGAATTTGGGGTGCCTGCCGTCAAATCATAGCTTTTGTCCCTTGTAATGGAAGTGACATTGAACCTTTTAATATAGGAGGGGCCTCCTTTACCATCTTTATAAATCATGTTATAAATAGTGCGCTTGTCCTTTTTCTTAAAAACGGCTACGTGGATAATGTTCTTACCCACAAAAGTCTTGGCGTCTACCTTGGTTACCTGCATGGAACCATCCCTAGTAAATACTATGATATCGTCAATATCGCTGCAGTCCGTCACATATTCGTCGCGCTTTAATGAAGTCCCCACAAAACCTTCCTCCCTATTAACATAGAGCTTGGTATTTCTAATAACCACTTTTGTTGCCTCGATATCATCGAAAATGCGTATTTCGGATTTTCGCTCCTTGCCTTTACCATAGGTTTCCTTTAGGTTTTTAAAGTAGTCTATGGCAAATTCGACCAAATGTTCCAAATGGTGCTTTACTTGGGCGATTTTCTCCTCAAGGCTTTCCAAATGTTGTTGGGCCTTGTCCAAATCGAACTTGGAAATCCGTTTTATCCTGATTTCGGTCAGGCGAACGATATCCTCCTCGGTGACGGGACGCCTCAAATGCGTGGTATGGGGTTTTAAGCCTTTGTCAATGGCAGTGATGACGCCTTCCCAAGTTTCCTCTTCCTCGATATCCCGATAAATCCGATTTTCTATAAAGATTCTTTCAAGCGAAGCGAAGTGCCATTGTTCCTCCAACTCAGAAAGCTGGATTTCCAATTCCTGCCGCAACAGTTCTACCGTAGCATCCGTAGAACGTTTCAGCATTTCCGTTACTCCGATAAACAACGGTTTATTATCTTCAATAATACAGCCTAAAGGAGAAATGGAGGATTCGCAGGCAGTAAAAGCATACAGTGCATCTATGGTCTTATCGGGCGAAATCCCGGATGGCAGGTGGACCAAAATCTCTACTTCTGCAGCGGTATTGTCCTCGATTTTCTTGATCTTGATCTTCCCCTTATCATTCGCCTTCAGGATGGAATCGATTAACGTAGAGGTATTGGTTCCGTAAGGTATTTCATTGATAACCAGAGTATTTTTATCCAATTGGGAGATTCTGGCCCGCACCCGAATCTTCCCTCCACGTAATCCGTCATTGTAATTGCTTACATCGATAATCCCGGCGGTTGGAAAATCGGGAAACAACGTAAAACGCTTTCCTTTTAGGTGTTTTATGGAGGCATCTATCAGCTCGATGAAATTATGCGGCAGGATTTTGGTCGAAAGCCCCACAGCAATACCTTCCGCCCCTTGGGCCAACAAAAGCGGAAATTTTACCGGTAGGTTTACAGGTTCCTTTTTTCTACCGTCATAACTTAATTGCCACTCGGTGATCTTAGGACTGTAAACGACCTCCAAGGCAAATTTGGACAATCTGGCCTCTATGTATCTTGATGCTGCGGCACTATCTCCAGTAAGAATATTACCCCAGTTTCCTTGGGTATCGATCAATAGATCCTTTTGCCCCAATTGCACCATGGCATCGGCGATGCTGGCATCCCCGTGGGGGTGATACTGCATCGTATGGCCCACAACATTGGCGACTTTGTTGTACCTACCGTCATCCAATTCCTTGAGCGAATGCATGATTCGCCTTTGAACAGGCTTAAATCCGTCCTCAATGGCGGGAACGGCACGTTCCAAAATAACGTAGGAAGCATAGTCTAGAAACCAATCCTTGTACATTCCGGTAACCCTAGTTAGGGCCTCGGACGATTCGTCTTTGTTTGGTTGTTGACCTTCAGATAGATTATCGTTCTGACCGTCGTTCAAATCTTCATTTTCTTCCATTCAGAAGCAATCGTATTTCTAATTTATTTTTGATTTTCCTCCACAAGGTCAATCTCCACTTTTAAGTTTTCTATGATGAATTCCTGTCTATCCGGCGTATTTTTGCCCATGTAAAAATTCAGCAATTCTTCTATGGACATGGCCTTGTCCAACATTACCGGTTCCAACCGTATGTCGTCACCAATAAAATGTTGAAACTCATCGGGGGAAATTTCGCCCAAGCCCTTGAACCTCGTTATTTCAGGCTTGCCGGAAAGTTTTTGAATGGCCAATTGACGCTCCTCGTCACTATAGCAATATATTGTCTCTTTCTTGTTCCGAACCCTGAACAACGGGGTTTGGAGAATGTACAGATGATTTTCCTTGATCAATTCGGGAAAAAACTGCAGGAAAAAAGTGATGAGCAATAACCTAATGTGCATTCCGTCCACATCGGCATCGGTAGCGATTACAATATTGTTATACCGAAGGTCCTCCATGGATTCCTCGATATTCAGTGCAGCTTGAAGCAAGTTGAACTCCTCGTTCTCATAAACGATTTTTTTGGACATGCCGTAGGAATTCAATGGCTTGCCACGAAGACTGAAAACTGCCTGGGTATTTACGTCCCGGGATTTTGTTATAGAACCGGAAGCCGAATCCCCCTCCGTAATAAATAGGGTGCTTTCCAACCTTCGCTCATTTTTCATGTCCCCCAGATGCACCCTGCAATCCCGTAATTTTTTATTGTGTAGGCTGGCTTTTTTGGCTCGGTCCCTGGCCAATTTTCGAATTCCGGAAAGTTCCTTCCGTTCCTTCTCCGCCATAATAATCTTACGCTGGAGTTTATCAGCGGTCTCGGGATTTTTGTGTAGATAATTATCCAACTGCGTACCTAAAAAGTCGTTTATATAGGTTCTAACCGTTGGAAAATCGCCCCCCATTTCCGTGGAGCCCAATTTCGTTTTGGTCTGACTTTCAAAGACGGGTTCCATCACCTTGATGGAGATTGCCGAAATAATCGATTTGCGCACATCCGAGGCATCATAGTTCTTCCCATAGAAATCACGAATCGTCTTTACAATGGCTTCCCTAAAAGCCGCTTGGTGGGTACCTCCTTGGGTGGTGTGCTGTCCGTTGACAAAGGAATGGTATTCCTCGCTGTACTGGGTCTTGCTATGTGTAATCGCGACCTCAATATCATCCCCTTTCAAATGGATAACGGGGTACAACATGTCATCCATATTGTTATTGTCCTCCAATAAATCCTTTAGCCCATTTTCCGAATGGAATTTCTCCCCATTAAAAACGATGGTCAACCCCGGATTTAGGTACACGTAATTTTTGAGCATGCGCTCCACATACTCGTTTCGGTACTTGTAATTTTTGAAAATACTTTCGTCCGGAACGAAAGTAACCTTGGTTCCCTTTCTTTTTGAAGTAACCTCAGGGCCTTCCTCCTTATCCAAATTCCCAAAACTGAATTGTGCGGTCTTGACCTGATTGTCCCTTGAGGACTGCACCTCAAAAAAACTGGATAGGGCGTTTACAGCCTTTGTACCGACACCGTTAAGTCCTACGGATTTCTTGAATGCCCGACTGTCATACTTACCGCCGGTGTTCATTTTGGAAACAACGTCCACCACCTTTCCCAAAGGTATGCCCCTACCGTAATCCCTCACTTTCACGGTTTTGTCCTTAATAGTAATCTCAATGGTCTTTCCGGCGCCCATAACGAACTCATCAATACAGTTATCGATAACTTCCTTGAGCAGAATATAGATTCCGTCGTCTGCCGAAGAGCCGTCCCCCAATTTTCCTATGTACATCCCAGGCCGCAATCGGATGTGTTCTTTCCAGTCGAGCGAGCGTATGTTATCTTCTGTATACTGAGATTCTTGGGACATTTAACTAAAATTTATGAAAGTGTGGCTAAAGATAGCATGACTCGCATAAAGATAAAACCCCTTAACAGTAAAGTAATTAACAATAGATGGCCCCGTATTGTTGATATAGTAGCTACCTGTCCTCCAAAGGGAAAATTATAAAGCCCATGATTTTCAACATGCCCACAATCCAATTTTTTATCCTGAAATGTGATGTATTGGTGTAAATTGAAGTATTCATATTGAGTAGAACAGCCAATGAAACCAATTTAAAGCAAGTTTTATAAAAAGGGATTCCCCGTTTTGGAGTTAGGTGGCCTATACGTTGAATCTAAAGTGCATTACATCGCCATCCTTAACGATATATTCCTTGCCTTCCACACGCATTTTACCTGCTTCCTTCACCTTGGCCTCACTGCCGAATTTTACATAATCGTCAAAGGCGATTACTTCGGCGCGGATGAAACCTTTTTCAAAGTCGGTATGAATGACTCCGGCTGCTTGGGGAGCCGTCGCTCCTACTGGAATAGTCCAAGCACGCACCTCCTTTACACCGGCGGTAAAGTAGGTTTCAAGATTTAGGAGTCGGTATGCACCCCGTATCAATTTTGCAGATCCCGGCTCTTTCAAACCTAGGTCTTCCAGGAACATTTGCCGTTCTTCGTACGTCTCTAACTCGGTTATATCGGCCTCTGTACCTACGGCCAAAAAAATCACTTCGGCATTTTCGTTGGCAACTGCCTCCTTTACCTTTTCTACGTAGGCATTTCCTGTGGATGCCGACTCCTCATCCACATTGCACACATACATTACGGGCTTGTCTGTTATGAACTGTAGTGGTTTCACGAATTCCGTCCTATCTTCTTTGGATATTTCGATGGCCCTAACTGAAACCCCGGATTCCAGGCCATTTTTAATCACCATTAAAACCGCCTCTTCCTTTTGTGCTTCCTTATTTCCTGTTTTGGCCGCTCTTTTTACCTTGTCCAATTTTTTGTCCACCGTCTCCAAATCCTTTAATTGAAGTTCCATGTCAATGGTTTCCTTATCCCGGATCGGATTTACACTTCCATCAACATGGACGATGTTGTCGTTATCAAAACATCTTAATACGTGTAGGATAGCATCGGTCTCACGGATATTTCCCAAAAACTGGTTTCCCAAACCTTCACCCTTGCTGGCTCCTTTTACCAAACCGGCAATGTCCACAATCTCCACGGTCGCAGGCACCACACGTTCCGGTTTTACCAACTCCTCCAGTTTTTCCAACCGTGTGTCAGGGACGTTTACCACACCAATATTGGGCTCTATGGTACAAAACGGAAAATTGGCACTTTGTGCCTTCGCGTTGGACAAACAATTAAATAGGGTCGATTTTCCCACATTGGGCAATCCTACGATTCCTGCTTTCATTATTTTAAAAGTTAGATACTAGATACTAAATATTAGATGATAGACTTTTATTTCGGGGCGCAAAGATAGCTTTTACGCTGTTATTATTCCTATGAAACCCACATAGAGGGATTTGTTATGGTAAGTAAAATACCTTCACAAAAGGAAATGCTTAAAAATCAAGCTATTAACCTAAATTTTAAACGCATGAAATAAAAAAACCCGAACGAGGTTCGGGAAAAGTCTATTTTCTACTTTTTGGAAGCAAAGCGGTCCATTCGCTAACCTTCCGGATGCATGAAAGCCTGTTTCGCCAACAGGATCTCCTCTGATTCCACGTGGTCCTCATCGGGCACACAACAATCCACAGGACATACGGCCGCGCATTGTGGCTCTTCATGAAAGCCCATACATTCCGTACACTTATCGGGTGCAATGTAATAGACTTCATCGCTAATAGGTTCTTGGGCATCCTCTGCGTTCACGGCCTTACCATTGGGCAAAACCACGTCTCCCTTCAATGACGTGCCATCGCCATAGCGCCATTCATCAGCTCCTTCATAAATAGCTGTATTGGGGCATTCCGGCTCGCAGGCCCCACAATTAATACATTCATCCGTAATTATAATTGCCATAATTCAATTTTATATTTAATCCCGATACGAAAATTAATACCGACTTAACGTAGTAACATTCGGCTCTTTTTAAATTCAGAGTCTTATTTTTGCACAAAAGTAAACCCTAGTAAATTTGTATACAAATATAATGGCAGAACAACCAGAAACCATAAAAGCTTTTGTTAAACTCGGAGAATTTTTGGGTGATTTTTGCCAATTTACCAAAGGGAACAATGAAATTAAAGGAGACCAGGCAACTTGGTTCCAAGAACTGGAGGCCGTGGTAGATAGAGCTACCAGTCATAACGGCTGGTTCACTGAGGCGAACATCCTATTCGCCTTTGAACAGTGGTCCAACGCGTTGCAAGCCGATAACTTACAAAAATGGCTAGATCGGTATGATATTCAAAATTCGAGTCCCTTAACAGTTGCCATCATTATGGCCGGAAACATTCCCTTGGTAGGGTTCCATGATTTTTTATCCGTGCTGGTAACCGGAAACCGCGCCTTGGTAAAGTTATCCAGCAACGATAGGCTTTTGCTACCCTTTTTGGCAGAATATCTGGTATCGGTTGCGCCCTTACTTTCAGACCGTATTTCATTTTCAGATGAAATCCTGACCGATTATGATGTGGTCATCGCTACGGGAAGCAACAATACCGCCCGCTATTTTGAGTATTATTTCGGCAAAAAACCGAACATTATCCGAAGAAACAGAAATTCGGTTGCAATAATCCAGGGCGACGAAACACCCGAAACACTTTCGCTATTAGGTGAGGATATTTTCCTGTATTATGGCTTAGGATGTAGAAGCGTATCCAAAATCTTTGTCCCCCATGGGTTCGATTTTGACCGGCTCTACAAAGCCATTTATCCCATTAATCCTATTATACACGAGAATAAATACGCCAACAACTATGATTACAACAAGGCCGTGTACCTTATGAGCGAATTCAAGTTTTTGGACAACGGTTTCCTACTATTGAAGGAAGATGACGGCTATGCCTCTCCCATTGCGACTCTTTTTTACGAATATTATGAAACTTGGGAGTCTCTAGAAACTACCTTGACGAGGGATGCCGATAAAATCCAGTGCATCGTTTCTTCCAAACCCCGTCCAGGCCATATCGCCTTTGGAGAATCCCAAAAACCCGCACTCTGGGATTATGCGGATGGAGTGGATACTGTTGAATTCCTGTTAAAAACATCCCTCAAGAATTAAATCCATCTTTATCTTAAATCAATAGAAATTTCTGACCTTTATCCCCTTAATCAATTGAAAAATGCAAAAACATAATTTTAGTGCCGGTCCCTGTGTCCTTCCTAGGGAAGTACTCCTTAAAGCCTCTGAGGCCGTTATGGATTTTAACGGATCTGGCCTGTCCTTAATAGAAATTTCTCACCGAAGTAAGGATTTTGTGGCCGTAATGGAACGTGCCCGTTCCCTTGTGTTGGAATTATTAAATCTAGAGGGAAAGGGGTATCAGGCCCTATTTTTACAAGGGGGTGCCAGTATGGAGTTTTTAATGGTGGCCTACAATCTTTTGGAAACGAAGGCGGGCTATTTAAATACTGGAACTTGGAGCGATAAGGCCATCAAGGAGGCCAAACTTTTTGGGGAGGTAGTGGAAGTCGGGTCTTCTAAGGACGAAAATTTCAACTACATACCAAAGGGATATGCGGTTCCTTCTGGTTTGGATTATTTACACCTTACATCCAACAATACCATTTTTGGAACACAGTTTAAAAAATTTCCTACGACCGATGCTCCGTTGGTCTGCGATATGAGTTCCGATATTTTCTCACGGGTGCTGGATTTTTCTAAATTCGATTTGATATATGCCGGCGCACAAAAGAATATGGGCCCTGCCGGTACCACATTGGTCGTTATCAAAGAGGAAATATTGGGCAAGGTGTCTCGGAAAATTCCATCCATGCTGAACTATCAATTACATATCGATAAGGAAAGCATGTACAACACCCCACCCGTTTTTGCCGTCTACACGTCCATGCTCACCTTGGAATGGCTAAAGAATATGGGAGGCATCGCCGCCATTGAGGAAATCAACGAGAAAAAGGCCCAGTTACTGTATTCGGAAATCGATTTGAATCCCGTTTTCGAGGGGTATGCCAACAAAAATGATCGTTCCAATATGAACGCCACCTTTAATTTGGCGGAAGAAGGTCTTAAGGATACGTTTGACGCCATGCTGAAAGAAGCCGGAATCAACGGTTTGAACGGGCATCGCTCGGTTGGTGGATATAGGGCCAGTATGTACAATGCCCTTTCCTTGGAAAGTGTTGGAGTCCTGGTGGACGTAATGAGCGAAATGGAACGGAAAGCATAACAAAATGAAACCCTCATCGAGGGAGTTGTTATGGTAAGTAAAATACTTATTCCAGATTGAATATTTAATAATCAGGCTATTGACCACATATTTAACGTATGAAATGAGCCATAACAAGTCTTGATACCCACCTTGATGGTTATTGGTGAATTGCATCTGACCTTTTAATAATATTAAATATAAACAGATGAAAATATTGGCGAACGACGGAATATCCCAGAAGGGCATTTCGCTTCTTGAGAAGAATGGATTTGACGTAATTACTACCAATGTGGCCCAAGAACAACTGGGCAATTTTATAAATAAAAACGAGGTAATGGGACTTTTAGTACGAAGTGCCACAAAGGTCAACAAAGATCTGATCGATGCATGTCCCAACCTAAAGCTCGTTGGCCGTGGTGGCGTAGGCATGGACAACATCGATGTGGAATATGCCCACAAAAAAGGTATCCAGGTAATCAATACGCCCTCGGCATCCTCATTGTCGGTAGCGGAGCTGGTATTTGCCCATTTGTACGGAGGTGTCCGGTTTTTATATGATGCCAATAGAAACATGCCTTTGGAAGGCGATAGCAAGTTCAAGCAACTAAAAAAATCCTACGGAAACGGAAAGGAACTTGCCGGTAAGACTTTGGGTATCATTGGATTTGGAAGGATTGGACAGGCCGTTGCAAAATTGGCCCTTGGTGCCGGAATGAAAGTGGTCTTCTTTGACCCATTGTTGGATGATGTTTCCCTAACATTGTCCTTTTTTGACGGACAATCCGTCACTTTCCATCTAAAAAAAACGGATAAGGAAGAATTGTTAAGGATATCGGACTTCATAACGGTCCATGTTCCCGCACAGAAAAACTATGTTTTGGGCAAGAAGGAATTCGACCTGATGAAAGATGGCGTTGGAATTATCAATGCAGCCAGAGGAGGTGTAATTGATGAAGTCGCACTTGTGGACGCCTTGGAGAGTGATAAGGTTTCCTTTGCCGGGATGGATGTGTACGAATCGGAACCACGACCCGAAATCAGGATATTGATGCATCCTAAAATATCCTTAACACCACACATTGGAGGTGCCACTAACGAAGCACAGGACAGGATTGGGATTGAGTTGGCGGAGCAGATAATTTCACATTTTAAATAGTGCTTTATTGCGACTTTTTTGAACTCTTTTTGTACATTACCAGCAGAACATTAAATTAACTATAAAATGGCAGGATTATTAGATTTATTAAATAGCCCAATTGGCAAACAGGTTATTAGCGGTGTTGCAGGACAGACCAATCAACCGGAAAGTAAAACGGCGGATGTGTTGAGCATGGCCATGCCCCTAATTTTGGGCGCTATGAAAAAAAATGTAAAATCTCCAAGTGGCGCGGAAGGTTTGATGAGCGCTTTGAACAGCAAGCACGATGGAAGTATTTTGGACAATTTGGGAGGATTGTTCCAAGGTGGGGTCGATGATTCCGTAATGAACGATGGAGCTGGGATTTTAGGCCATGTTTTTGGTGGTAAGCAGCCGCAGGTAGAAAATGCCCTAAGCCAGAAATCCGGATTGGACGCAGGAACGGTAAGTCAAATCCTTAAGATAGCTGCACCTATCGTTATGGGCTATTTGGGTAGGGAAACCTCTCAAAACCGTGTTAACGATTCAAATAGTATGAACGCCCTTTTGGGAAGTATGCTGGGCGGACAACCACAACAAAACCAAAGTCTCATAACCACATTATTGGATGCCGATGGTGATGGAAGCATTTTGGATGACGTAGCTGGCATGGTTATGGGCAGCAATAAAAAGAAAGGTGGACTGGGAGGTCTCTTGGGAGGTCTTTTTGGCAAATAAGCTATTTTTAACCTTATTTAACGAAGCCGTTTGATTGTTCAAACGGCTTTTTTGTATCTTAATGATTATGAAAAGGAAAATACTGAATGCATTGTTAAAAATCATGGGCGTTCTCTCGCTCGGCCTTTTATTGGCGCATTGTGGAAGCACCAAGGAGGCACTTTCCATTTCCGATAAAGAAAGGCAGGCGTTCGAGTCAACCAAGGGTGACACTGTTAGAATTGCCAATGAAGAAACTGAATATGAAATCATAATCATAGATCCCGGTTTCTACACTTGGCTAAATTCCATAGCCAGGCCGGAAGGTTATTATTCCCAATCCTTTTTGGAAAACAGGAATATTTTAATGGTCATGGAATGGAATAGACGAGTTTTACAACCTGCACAGTTCAGTCCAAATCTGTACGAATTGCAAATCGATTATAAATCGGAAATTGATTATGGGTATGAAGTCAATTATAAACTCTATAATTACTTTATTTATTTTCAACGCAAATACAATCAAAGACTGGGACCTTTCTTACCTAGGATTTAGGGTTTATCTTTGCCCTGCAAATCAAAAAAAATGCAGAAGTTAAAGAAGCATTGGGGAATACACTCTAATTTCCAACTCATAATAATATTCATCGTTTTCGCTATTACCGGTTCTTCATCGGTATATGTGGCAAAACCATTTTTGGATGTAATTGGACTAGATCAAGACAATTTTCCGGATACTTGGTGGAGTCCAATTGTCTATTGGACATTACGTATACTTCTTATATTTCCCTTTTATCAAGTACTTTTGGTGGCCTACGGATGGTTGTTTGGACAATTCAAGTTCTTTTGGACCTTTGAAAAAAAGATGCTGAAAAGAATGGGGTTTGGCTTTTTGTTTAAGGGTTAAGTTTTATTTAACAATTATTAGGGTAGCATTTGCTAGTTTTGCTGTTATGGGAAGTAGGCTTTTTACATATCTAGCGGCTTTTGTCTTATTCACCTTGATGCTTTTCAAGGTGTCTTCCTTTCATATTTATACACATCAAGATGGTTCCGATACGGTCGAAAACTGTGAAACCTGTTACTTTTCCTTTCAAAATCAGCAAGTAGCGTTTAGCACTGTTTCGGTGCTAATTTTCACGGCATTGGTGCTGATTTATATCGACAGAAAATTTACAAAGGAGACTACTGAACTTTTAAAGTCTCCCAATCTTCCATATACACATTTCGGGAGGCCTCCCCCAAGTTTACGCTAATTTCCATCTTTTCAAATCGGCAAACTATGGTTGCCGATATTATTTAGCGTAAACATCATTTAATGAGGTATTATTTAATACTACTTTTTGTATTTGCTGGCTTCAGGGTAAGTGCCCAGGATTGTAATTCCATTTTGGTGGGAGAGGTATATGATTTTCATGACAATCGTCCCTTGGACGGGGCTACCGTTTCCATAACCGGCAAGGATAGAACTACGCTTTCCAAGGAAGATGGTAAGTTCAGTTTTAGGAACCTATGCGATGGTGTCCTGGAATTGGAGATTTCACATCCGTCATGTACCACAAAGTTTGTGGTCCTAACGATTAAGGGAGATACTTTTGAGAAGGTTTTTTTGGAACATCATTTGGAGGAACTGGAAGAGGTAAAGGTTGTTGGCAATATTCCAAAAAACACGAATTCCGGTCAGGAAGAGCGTTTGTCCCAAAAGGATATCGAACGAAGTAGCGGTAGTAGCTTGGGAGACGCACTAAAGAAAATTACGGGCGTATCCACCTTGAATACTGGTGGCAATATAGTAAAACCTGTCATTCAAGGGTTGAACGGTAGTAGGGTTTTGATACTCAACAACAACGTGCGCATGCAGGATATGGAATGGGGAGATGAACACGCTCCCAATGTGGATATCAATGCAAATCAGGAAATAAGCGTCATCAAAGGTGCCGCAGCACTTGAATATGGAGGGGATGCTGTTGGAGGTGTTATTGTTTTAAACCCCTTGCCCATCGTTCGAAAGGATTCGCTGTTTGGAAAAACACAAATGAACCTTTTCTCCAATGGTCGTGGAGGTAATATCACAAGCACAATTGCCAAGTCCTATGATTCCGGACTTTATTTAAAAGCACAAGGGTCCTATAAGCTTTTGGGCGATTTGGAAGCTCCTGATTATATGTTGTCCAATACAGGCATCAGGCAACTTGGGGTTTCGTTCAATGTTGGAAAAAGGGACTTCGTACAAGGCTGGGAGGCATACTATTCCTTTTTCGATACCGATATAGGAATCCTTAGGGCCTCGCATATTGGTAATGTGGACGACCTAATCCAGTCCATTAATAGTGAGCAGCCCAATGTCATCAACGATTTCACCTATACCATTGCCAGACCCAACCAAGAGGTTTCACACCATCTTGGCAAACTGAATTATTATCGCAGAATGGAAGGGGTTGGCAAGTGGACTGTACAGTACGATTTTCAGAAAAACCGAAGGTTTGAATATGATATTCGGGTTGGTGATGATGCCGACAAAGCTTCCTTGGACTTGCAGTTGACCACACATTCCCTGTTAACGGATGTAAAATTTGATGCGAAGCAAGGGTTGGATATTAAGGTAGGCCTTTTGGGAAGATATCAAAACAACTTTGCCAACCCCGATACGGGGGTTAGACGACTCATACCAGATTATGATAAATATGATTTGGGGGCCTTTGGCGTGGCCGAATACAGTCTAAATGAGTCTTGGACCGTAGATGGAGGTTTGCGCTACGACTTTAACAGGATAAACGCTAAAAAATTCTATCGCACCAGTCGATGGGAAGAAAGGGGGTACGATCAGGATTTCAGTGATATCGTATTGGAAGATTTGGGGACACAACTCCTTACAAATCCAATTTTCAATTTTCACAATTTTTCCGGGAGTGCCGGTCTGAATTATGAAATGGGTGGTGACAATTTGTTACGGGTCAATTACACCTATTCGCAAAGGGCGCCCAATCCAGCAGAATTGTTCAGTGAAGGCCTACACCACTCCGCGGCAAGGATTGAATTGGGCGATTTGCGCATCAACAGTGAAAAGTCCTCCAAAGTTTCCATATCCTTGGAGCGAAACGCCCAGAATTGGGGCTATACAATTGCACCTTTTTTCAATAGCATCAAGGATTTTATACTACTGGAACCCACGGGGGCGGAATTCACCATTAGAGGAGCCTTTCCCGTTTGGTCCTACAGGCAGACCGATGCCACCTTGTATGGATTGGACGTCTCCATATATAATAACTGGAACACAAATATACGTTCGGAACATAAATTCGCCTGGGTTCGAGGTACCGATGTCGTTACCGATATCCCACTGATCAATATTCCTGCGGCAAACTTGAACAATAGTATTGAATTTAAAATTCCTTCGTGGAACAATTTTACGTTTGGCATGGAAAGTCAGTTCGTATTTGAGCAAAAAAGATTTCCCCCAAACATCACCGTCTTCTCACCGGAACAACAACAAGATGTCCTTTTGGCCATCAATACACCACCGCCGGCATATCACTTGATCGCCTTGAACGCGGAAAAGTCTTTTTCACTGTTAAACGAAAATGATTTAACCGTAGGATTGGCTGCGACCAACCTTTTAAATACCTCATACAGGGATTATTTAAACAGGTTACGGTATTTTGTTGATGACATGGGGAGAAACATTAATCTAAGAATAATCTATAATTATTAATAAAAACAAATGACTATGAATACAATTAAAACTAAAATGAAAAACAACAACGCTATCAAATCGATTCTCTTACTATGCTTCGTTGCATTTGGCTTTGTGTCCTGTGATAATGACGATGACAATCCAGCACCAATTGATGAGGAAGAGGTAATAACGACCATGAACGTTACCTTAATGGGAGCCGGAAGTACAATTACCCTTCAATCCCAAGATTTGGATGGGGATGGACCTAATCCACCCGAAATCACGGTTTCAGGAAGTTTAGCGCCCAATGCCACATATAATGGTAGCATTGAGCTTCTGAACGAAACGGAAACTCCTGCAGAGGATATTACCGAAGAAATTGAAGAAGAAGATGAGGAACATCAATTCTTTTTTTCAACCTCAGGTGCAATTACGGGAGTGGATTATGAGGATTTAGATAGTAACGGCAACCCGGTCGGATTGAATTTTACCCTGAACACGGGTGATGCAGGTAGCGGAACGCTCCAGATTACCTTGCGTCACGAACCCAAAAAACCAAATGATGGAACCTTGGCCGATGCGGGTGGGGAAACCGATATCGACCAAGAATTTACCATAACAGTAGAATAAAACACTTTTGTTCCATAGAGATTTTAAATTAAACAAGCACTACTAAAATTGTTCAAGTTGTAAAAAAGACTTTCCGATATAACGGAAAGTCTTTTTTCTTTTACATCTTTTTTCAATAGGATTTAATGGAATTATTCCGATTCCAAGGTATACCACTCAATGTCCGTTAAGGACGCTCTCCTACCCTTTTTAAATGTGGGATAGTTTGTTGTTAGGTAGTCCACAATGATTTGCTGGTTTTCGCCCAAATCCCAAAGCCCCTGTGTTTCCTGCATCCAACGAATGGTTGCGTTCCATTGTTCCTTTCCCATTCTGTTTTGTACGATCAATTTGGAGGAATGGCATGTCGTACAATTGGTAATCACCTCCTGTAGTCCTTCGGCAGCAACCAATCCGGTTCTCACATGAATACCGTCCACAATTTCATCCGGATTTTCATCCGCCACCTCATAGGTATCCTCATATTGGGTCTTCTCAGATTGCTTTTTATACAAATAGACTACACCCAAAGTCAGCATCAAAATAGCAGCAATGGCGATATAACGAATTATCGGTTTTTTCTTCATTAAAAGTTGTTCTTTGTCCTAAACCACTTTAACGGCAATCCTGTGACAGGCATTGTTTAGATACCCCTTTGGGTTCCATCCTGGGAGGACCATCGGTTGTTTTTTTCCATCACTATCCGTAGCTCTGGCCCATACCTCATAATATCCTTTCTTGGGAAATGATACGGAACCTTCAAAATGCTGCCAGGCCAATCGGTTTACGGGTCGCTTTAAGGAACACGGCTGCCACGAAGATCCAAAATCTATGGAAAGCTCCATTTGTGAAACGGCAAGCTCACCAGCCCAGGCATGGCCCGCTATTCGGAAATTGGTGCCTAGTTCGATAACCGCACCGGATTTTGGATAGGTAATCAAGGATTTTACGGGCATGGATTCTATGATACACATACTCTCATCCGCCACTTTATCTCCTGGAGCAACGGTTTCACAAGGAACCCTATACGAACTTCCCCCCATCTTTTCACCATCATGGATTTTATTTCTCACGCTGATTCTATTGATCCATTTACCCGATACGGATGCCGGCCAGCCACCAGCCACCAATCGCAATGGGTAGCCATGTACCAAAGGAATATCCTCACCGTTCATGGCATAGGCAATTAGCGTTTCATCCTGCAGGGCCTTGGTAATGGGAACCCCCCTGGAAATCGGCTCCAGATTGGGGTTCCTACTGAGATGCAGATCGGCGCCATAATATCCTATGTACACCGCATCGGATTTTATACCGACATCCTCCAATACATCCCGCAACCGTACTCCGGTCCATTTGGCACAGGATACCGCCCCTACGGTCCACTGATTTCCTTTGGCAGGAGGATCAAATTCACTTCGCCCATTGCCCCCACATTCCAAAGTTAATTGATAGGTATGGCTTTTAAATTTTGATTTCAACGCGTCGAGCGTATATGTTTTTTCCTGTTTGACCGACTCACCGTCAATCGTTAAGGTCCAATTTGACGCGTCAATTGATTCTGGAACAATGCCGTTGTTCCGTATGAACATGTATTTGTTTGGTGTGATGGCATCGTTGAGCAAGTGGGCCCTAGCTTCCATATTCCAAGGCTTATCGTTAAGTAGGACCATTTCAGGGTCCTTATGGAACATTTTAAAAGGGTCAGGATTTTGGAAAGCCAATGGAACATAGTCTTTCGGAAGTAAATCCTTAAAAACGATATCACTTAAAACGATGGCAGAGAAGCCTCCAAAACTGGCTTTTTTAACAAAATTTCTTCTTTTCAAGATGCGTGGATTTGCTCCTAAAGTTACATCTTTTTAAAATTTCGGAAGAAATTATACCTCTATGGTTTTTCTATTTTTGGCCGACTTGAACACATACGTATAAAACCACATAATGGTAAACGTTGGAATGATATCCAAACCAGGAATAATCTCTTCAATGAAGGTAATGATCCCGGCAGCCTGACCAATTTTTCCTTTGTACATACGTGTCATAAGCCAACCCGATAAAGGGGCCCAAATGACATCAGAAAACTCGCCCACAAATGGAATTGCAAAGGATAGCATTCCAATAGCATCGAACAGAAGCCCTAGGAATAATTGTTTGTATTTTTTATCCGTAGATTTTGACATGACATAAATTTAAAAAACCTACGGAAAATAACAATAACAATACCAAAATTTGAAACTACGAAAGGTCTGAGCTAATCAATTTTAGGAATTCATTTCTGGTTTCAATTTTTTCAAATTGCCCCCTAAAACCAGATGTAGTAGTAACGGAATTTTGCTTTTGGACACCCCGCATCATCATACACATGTGGGATGCCTCAATAACCACGGCCACACCTTTGGGCTTCAACGTATTGTTGATGCATTCCAGAATATCATGGGTAAGTCGTTCCTGTACCTGCAATCGTCGGGCAAAAACATCCACTATCCGTGGAATTTTACTAAGTCCAACAATGTGTCCATTTGGAATATAGGCGATGTGTGCCTTACCAAAAAATGGCAACATATGATGCTCGCACAAAGAATAAAGTTCAATATCCTTTATAATGACCATATCGTCATAATCCTCCTTGAACATAGCCCCTTTCAAAATTTCCTCGGCATCCTGTTTGTAGCCTTGCGTAAGAAACAACATGGCTTTAGCGGCCCTTTCCGGTGTTTTTAAGAGTCCTTCCCTACTTTTGTCCTCCCCTATTTCATCGATTACCGATGCAAATTTTTCCTTGATTCCATCGGTGATTTCCATGTTGTATTCCTCTAAATTTCTATATGGCGCCATTTATTATGTTTAATAAATTAAAATATTCGTTGAACAAAAATATTCATTGATACATCAATTCAAGCCAATATATCGTTAAAATTCGAATACCGAAATCAAATATTTCTATAGTGTGCGTTTCCCTACTGCAAATACTTTCTCAAATGTCCGATGGATTTTTTTATCTGACCCCCATTCTTTATTTTCACCACTTCAATAATCCATGATATGATTACAGCCACGAACATCCATAAATATTATGGGCAATTGGAAGTGTTAAAAGGTGTTGACCTCCATATAAAACAGGGCGAAATCGTTTCTATAGTGGGTGCCTCAGGTGCCGGAAAAACAACACTATTACAGATTTTAGGCACCTTGGACGTTCTTACCAACACCAACGATGGCACCCTGATTGTCAACGGAACGGAGACCACCCAATTGTCCGACAAGGAACTGGCCAAATTCAGGAACGAACACATCGGTTTTATTTTTCAATTCCATCAACTTTTACCTGAGTTTACGGCCTTAGAAAATGTATGCCTGCCGGCGTTTATAAAAAAAACGCCCAAATCAGAGGCGGAAAAAAGAGCCAAGGAGCTGTTGGATTTTCTTGGACTATCGCATCGCTATGACCATAAACCCTCCGAACTTTCCGGTGGCGAGCAACAGAGAGTGGCCGTGGCACGGGCCTTGATCAACAATCCCTCTATCATTTTTGCCGATGAACCTAGTGGTAACTTGGATTCTGAAAGTGCGGACAACCTCCACAACCTGTTTTTTGAACTTCGTGAAAAATTCGGACAAACCTTCGTAATCGTTACCCATAACGAGGAACTCGCGGAAATGGCCGACAGAAAGTTGACCATGGTGGACGGTAAAATTGTGGACAAAGAGGTCATACTTTCCTAATTCCATGTTCGAGGAAATCCTATTGTTTCTTAAAAAACCCGTTTACGAGGAAATGAATTCCCTAAACACCTCAGAAAAACTCAGATATGTACTAAAATTGGTGGTATTGGCCATTGCACTAAGTATCCTCTTGAGCTTCCTCCTTGGTTTATTGGAAACCCTCTTCAATTTGGATTTGGGAAAACATGCTATGGACGATTTTCTAGAAAATTACCCGTTGGTCTACCTATTGATTTTTGCGGTCGTAGGCGCTCCCGTACTTGAGGAAATGCTATTTCGAGGGCCCATGATATGGTTCAAGCATTCCAAGTTTTTCCCGTTCATTTTTTATGTATTGACACTAGGCTTCGGGTTTATGCACATTTCCAACTATGAAATGACCCTTCAAAACCTGGCGTTGTCCCCTATTCTAGTCGCACCACAGTTGGCTGCGGGACTATTACTCGGGTTTGCCAGGGTCAAATTCGGGCTTCTATATTCCATACTACTTCACGCCCTTTACAATTTCGTATTGGCCGGGCCCATTTTAGTGTTCCAACTATTAGATATCCCGATCGAATGAACAAAAAGGAACTAAAGGAATTTTTGGACCAAAAGGTAATCGAATACAACAATCCCAAATTCTTGGAATCTGATCCCATTCAAATTCCGCATCGGTTCAACCAAAAAGAGGATATAGAAATCAGTGGTTTCCTAACGGCGACCATTGCATGGGGTAATCGAAAAAGCATCATCAACAATGCCCAAAGGATGATGGATTTAATAGGCAATAGCCCCTATGACTTTGTACTGAATCATACGCTGGCAGATTTGGATGCTTTGGAAAGTTTTGTTCATAGGACCTTCAATGGAAATGACTTGGTTTATTTCATTCGAAGCCTCAAGAACATTTATGAAAATCACGGGGGACTTGAAGGTATTTTTACCCAAAACCAGGGTAAAACCTCTTTGCAACCCACCATTTCCCTTTTTAAAGAACGCTTCTTTGAACTTCCGTTCGAGAGGCGCACTGCAAAACATGTCTCCGACCCCTTGAAAGGTTCCGCGGCAAAACGAATCAATATGTATTTACGTTGGATGGTGCGTAATGCCAATACCCAAGTGGATTTTGGATTATGGCAGCACATACCAGCTTCCAAATTGTCCTGTCCCTTGGATGTACACTCCGGAAACGTGGCCCGCAAACTAAAACTGCTCAAACGCAAACAGAACGATGCCAAAGCATTGGCCGAACTGGACAGGAACTTAAGAAAACTTGATCCCGTTGACCCCGTAAAATATGATTTTGCCCTTTTTGGTTTGGGTGTTTTTGAAAAATTCTAGTTCACGGTTTCAAATTCCCTATCGGTCAGGGTTTTTAAGAATGCGATAATGGCCTTTGATTCGTTGTCCGTCAACCCCAGGGAATCCGCAGGAAGGGTCTGGTTGGGAACATAAAGTCCCATTCCCTGTCCACCACCTACATTATAAAAGGTGATGACTTCTTCCAAGTTGTCATACACGCCATTATGCATGTAGGGCGCTGTCAATTCACTATTTCGAACGGTAGAAGTTTTAAAAAAATTACGTTTTTCAGCTACCTTGTATGGAAAATATTGTCCCATATCCTCATCCAATTCAGGATGGTCAAAGTCATCTGTTTTGGGTACGCCCAAATTTTCAAATTCGGTTTCCATGTATTTGGGAGGAACCGTACCATTGAAAACAGGGGGAAAATGACATGTGGCGCATGCAGCCTTGCCCATAAAAAGATTGAAACCTTCTATTTCCTCGTCCGTAAGTGATGCTTCCAAATCCTGCATATTTCGGTCAAATTTGGAATCGAAAGGAGCCAAGCTTCGTATGTACGTCGCAATGGCGTTTCGTACATTCAGGTCGGAAATGGTACCGTTGTACAAGGAATCGAACTGAATCTTATAATCCGCATTCGCTAGAACTTTTTGCTCCAAAAGTTTTAAATCGATATGAAACTCGTCCTCATTGTTCGCCACGTTTACGATTTGATCCTCCAGACCATCCGAACGACCATCGTAAAAGAACGAAGTTTGATAGGCGGAGTAACTTAACGTAGGTGTGTTTCTTTGAAGCTCTTTATTGTTAATGCCGATTGCTATTTTCCGTCCGTCCGTAAAGGCTTTCTCCTTTATATGACACGAGGCACAGCTTATGGTTCCAGTACTTGATAAAGAAGGGTCGTTGAAGAGTTTTCTTCCCAATTCAATGCGATCTTGGGTCATTTGTGGCTCCCGTTGTTCCGAAAACATTTTCATATTAAAAAAGTCTTTATCGAAAAGATTGGCAACTGAAGGATTTAAAGTGCGGGACGTGTTCATGGTAATCCCCCAATCTTTGGCCGTTAGATTTATCAATTCCAATTGTTTGTTGGTGTGATCTTTTATAAAGGCGTATCGGTCAAAACTGTCAAAATCGGAAGTATTTAAATCCTTCATCGTTAAGGCGATTTCGGTCTTCCAATGCTGATAGAGGGATTTATCGTTGAAGGCATTTTCATAAATATCGATAACCTTGGCAAGGGTTTCGTAATTGTATACCGCCTCGTTCAATGAATTGGACAACATGGGGGAATCAAAGCCCGTAATGCCCTTGGTCGCAATGTTAACAACAGCATCACGAATCATCTTGAGGTGATGTCGATCTCTTTGATTAATCAAAATATGATTCTTTCTAACAAAAGGTATGCGCACCTTTAAATAGTCCAATACGGTATTCAATTCCTTGTTGTAAAAGTCTTCTTCGGCAAACAAAAGTTCCTCCAGAACTTGAAAACTTTTCGGGTGAAGCACCTTAATATCCTGATAATCGTCTATTTCTACCTTTACTAGGTTTGGTGCGTTCATGGAAAGGTAATTTTCATAATCGTAAGCGATGAGCATGGGCTCTACCCTCTTATACCATTTTCTAGACTTTAAATATAATTCCCGATTGGCCGCTACCGAGTTTAAGGTATCCATTTGTGAAATAAACTGCGCCGTGCTATCCAAAGTAGTGAAGTAATGCGCTCGTATGGATTTATTAAATGCGGATTCCATGTCATTTGAAGCCAACAATTTAGTTTCCATATCCCCTTTGCATGAAATCATCAACACAAATGTGGCACCCATAATCAATCCCAAATCTTTTATTCCCATTTTCATTCAATTTTTAAATAGACAAAAAGGGGCCCTTTTCTAAGAAACCCCTTTGAATAAAATTCTAAATCCGATTATCTAGGTAAGCCTGTTACTTTAAAAAGGAAGGAACCTTCCAAGGTAGCACTGGATTCATCGATGGCCGTTGGATCCACAAATTTCAATCCGTCCGCACGAACGGCAGTTTCTGGAGTCGTACTAAAATTCCATCCATGTACCTGTGCACCGCCCATAAAGGTTGGCTCGGAAGCACCAATTACATCGGTCACATCTATTAGACCAGTTATTTCCCACATGTCGGTAGTAGTTCCCAAACCAAGTCCGGCGGCAACTGTCTGGTTACACTCCATGACCTCTAAAAAGGCACCGGTATTCAAATCCAATTGCCATAATTTTGCAAATCCGGAAATATCGGCATTTAAAGAAGCATAACCGTTGGGGTCTTCTTGGATATAGGCATAGTTTTCTGTTACCAAAATATTATCCGGAGAATGCATTCCATCACCCTTTCCGCCTTCCAAATCACCATCCACCACAACGGTCAATTTGGCGTCACCGGTAGGATTATCTGGATTGAGTTCCAATTTATATACCCTACCAAATCCGGTCCCTCTCAAGTTAAGGTCCGGGTTATCGCCCCGAATCCTTCCGGTGGCATTGAAATAAACTTCCCTATTGGCCTGGGCAGAACCCTTTCTCCAGTCGATATCCTCAATTCGCTGAAAGCCTATCGCAGATGAATCGATGGCCTCTTGGTTCAATTCGGCCAAGGTCCTTTCCGTAACTTCTACCCATTCAACATCATACTCGATATCTTCGGCCATTCCCATTTCAAACAATTGTCCACCTGCACCAGGTGCGGATTCCACAGGGTTTTTCCCTCTCAATACATATAATTTCCCACCATACAAATCTCCTCTGGAACCTACGTACATTCCAAAATGAGCTTGTGGATAGGTATTATTACTATCATCATCTCCCATAAACACAACGGTTTGGGACGGATAGGCATCCTTACCTATCACCACGGCATTTTCCGTGGACCACTCGCCCATAGCAGGAAGTCTTTCGGCCTCTACCCTATTTTCTGCGGCCCTAAAAGGATTTACTTTGTAGACGCCTTTGGCGTTTCCTCCCCATTCACCGCCGGAAAGGTACAAAGGCCCAAATCCATGTTCCTCAACGGTTACCGAAGAACCGGAACACATAGCGGTAAAGGCAGTGGCGGTTGAATTGACGATGTAATCCCCTTCCATGGGCTCTAAATTCGAGTTCATTCGGATTCGGGCAATGGAATAATCGGCCTCCAAATTGTTGATAAATGCGTACGTGCCATCTCCATAGGGATACAAAGCGGCACCGTCCATATAAGAACCGTATACAAAGGTGGAATCCGATGCCAAGATATCAGCGGAAGAAAGAATCATTTTTAGATTGGCGGAACTTGCAAAAGAACCTTTCAATTCAAAAACATCATCAGGCACTACAGAACTGGTCAAAGGTACCATTTCCTCAATGGTAAGGTCCTGTCCGTCCTCGCCATCCTGACCATCTACCCCATCCCTTCCGTCAACACCGTCGATGCCGTCACGACCGTCCATACCATCGATCCCGTCCTCTGGATTACAACTAACGGCCGCAATCCCAAGCAGGGAAAGTGCACAGATTTTAAACAATACATTTTTTGATTTTTTCATTTTCGTTACAGTTTTCAGGTTATGAATAGTCCAAAACTATAACGAGTACCTTGTTATAAGGTGTCCTTAAAATTAGGAATGTATTACGATTAGTTTTCCTAAAGGTTAAGACTTTAAATTAATGTAAATTGATCGTTTAAAATATTCTGGCATAACGTTTCAGCCAACGATGCCCATATTGCCCAAGTCCAGCATTTGTTTTTTTCCGCCTTCCGCAATGAATCTGTAAATGGCCTCCACAATGATCATGTCCCTTTTCCCCATTTCCCCAGGGGCCACATTTGGTGTTCCCATGAGTATGTGTTTGGCAAAATCGTCCATTTGAAGGGCCTGCTGCCTTTGGTGGGGAAAACTGATGACGTTTCCGTTGGATGTTCTACCACTGATAGGCCCATAGCTATGGGCAGGATCCAATTCAAACCAACCATTGCTGCAATGTGATTTTAGCCGATTTCCATTGGCATTGTGCGATGTCATCATATGGGCGACAGCATCATTGGGAAATTCGAATTGGGCGGTGATAGTCTCATCCGTATCCTTAAAATAATCGGGTCTGGTACTAAATTCCTGTGCCGAAACCGAAGAAGGATTTGCCCCACATCCATAAATACTGGTCTGAATGGAATATACGCCCATGTTCATTAAGGCCCCGCCACCCGATAATTTCTTGTTCAATCGCCATTGGTCCGGATTGCCCCTGGAGATATATCCGGCATCGGAGGAAACAAAATGAACATCGCCAAACGTTTTTTCGGCTACATATTTTTTCACCTCCTTGGTATACGGGTCGGACTGCATTCGATAGCCAACTGAAAGTTTCACACCGGCCTTGTTACAGGCACCGATGATGGCATCGCATTCGGCCACACTAATGGCCATCGGTTTTTCGCAGATAACATGTTTCCCTGCCTTTGCTGCACGAATGCTAAAATCTGCATGCATGCTGTTTGGTAGCACCACATATACGATATCAATGGCCTCATTGTTAGCTATGGAATCGAAGTTCTCATAGTTATAGGTATTCTCAACCGGTATACCATACTTTTCCTGCCAGGTCTTTTCCTTTTCCTTAGTTCCCGTAACGATGCCGGCTAGATAACAGTGCTCAGTGTCCTGCAGGGACGGAGCCAATTGATACGTACTGTAGCTGCCGAGACCCACTAGGGCGACACCTAATTTTTTATTCTGTGGTTTTTTTCCATTGGCACATGCAATACTGGTGGCTCCCAATAATGTAGTTGCGGTTATACCTTTTCCTAAAGTTATTCCAAAATCACGTCTGGTGAAAATCTTCATTTTTAAGTTTTTTATTTACAATTAACCAATTTGATGCCTTTTTAAATATAACAAGAATAAAAATCTTATTTCATGGAATGGAATAAAATCACATTAGCTAATAATTGGTTATTTTTAGGGGACTAATTCAGAGAACCTATGAAACGATTATTTTTACCAACCATCCTAGTTTTATTATTGCACGTTAAATCCAAGGCCCAAGGAAGGGAACTTCCAGTGGATACAGTAGTTACCACCCAACATAGCGTTGTCATAAACGGGACTTCCATTGATTATACCGCAAAAACGGGAACGCAGCCCGTTTGGGACGAAAATGGCGATCCCATTGCCTCCTTGCATTATACCTATTATACCCGTAATAATGTTAAGGACCGTGCGGCCAGACCTTTATTGATTTCGTTTAACGGCGGGCCTGGTTCCGGTTCCGTATGGATGCATTTGGCCTATACGGGCCCCCGTATATTGAACATTGATGACGAGGGATATCCCGTGCAACCTTATGGGGTTAAGGAAAACCCATATTCCGTTTTGGATGTAACCGATGTGGTCTACGTAAATCCCGCGAACACTGGGTATTCCAGAACGATTCCGGAAACAGGCGATAAGGTGGACCGTAAAAAGTTCTTTGGCATCAATGCCGATATCAAATACCTCGCAGAATGGCTCAACACCTTTGTTACGCGAAACAACAGATGGCGTTCCCCAAAGTACCTTATTGGGGAAAGTTATGGTGGTCCCCGTGTAATGGGGCTTTCCCTGGAATTGCAAAACGCACAATGGATGTATTTGAACGGGGTAATCCTGGTCTCGCCCGCCGATTATAAAATCATCAGAAATTCCGGACCCGTTGCCGAAGCGATGAACCTGCCTTACTATACGGCAGCTGCATGGCATCATAAGGCATTACCCCCGACATTGCAAAACAAGGATTTACTTGAAATTTTACCCGAATCAGAAGAATATACCATCAACACCTTGATTCCCGCGTTGGCGAAAGGTGGGTTTATACCGAATGCGGAAAGGTCTGCGGTTGCCGAAAAAATGGCCTATTACTCCGGATTGGAAGCGAAAGATATTTTGGACCAGAATCTGTCCGTTCCTACTTCATTCTTTTGGAAAAATCTGTTGAAGGAAAAGGGAGGATATACCGTTGGGCGATTGGATTCCAGGTATTTGGGAATGGACAAACAGTTGATGGGCATGCGACCCGATTATAATTCTGAACTTACCTCTTGGCTCCACAGCTTTACCCCCGCCATAAATTACTATCTGCAGGAGGAATTAAAATTTAAGACCGACATCAAATACAATATGTTCGGTCCGGTGCATCCATGGGACAACTCAGATGAGAATACCCGTGAGAACCTAAGACAGGCCATGGCGCAAAATCCGTATTTGAATGTCATGGTACAATCCGGATATTACGATGGCGCCACTACGTATTTCAATGCAAAATATCTGATGTGGCAAGTGGACCCCAGTGGTAGAATGAAAGACCGATTCAGTTTTAAGGGGTATCGTTCCGGTCATATGATGTACCTTCGTAAGAAGGATTTGCAAAAGGCCAATGATGACATTCGTGAATTCATCAAAAACACGCAAGCAAACGGCAAAAGTGCAAAATACTAGTATTCGCCGCTGAGAACACTTGGCGAAATTGCCAAAACGGAAAGCGAGGTAGCTGGGGAAATAGAATCCATTGGAAAATGATCATGTTCAATTTTAAATCCAATGGCCTCTCTATAAAGTTGCGCTCGCTTTCTTTTTTTCTTTTGTTTGAAAACATCGATGGTGACACCTACACTAACACCACCAAGGACGGTCGCCAATAGATCGGAATTGTCCCAACCACCATATTGGTTTTGATCAATGCCCTCTTTTGCCAAGCCTATGAGTAAGCTTCCGCCTATAGATCCGGCAAAAGTCCAAGCCCTATTGCCATCTGATATTTGATTGGCAACCCCTGCCCCTACCATTCCAAAAAGATTGCCGCCCACAAAGTGAAGCACCTTATCCTCTCCAATTTGGGAATAACCTTTTAATACAAAAAAGAGGACACAGAAAAAAAGTATAAATGTTCTCATACCCCGCAAATATATAGAAAGCATTGGTTTGTTGCGGTTTTTTATCCGATAATCAAAAAGTACATATTTCCCCAGGGCTTCACAAATCACCTTTGACCTTACTAGTGTACCAAAAGCTATCCCGAATCACTTTACATTAAAACTTTAGTTTAAAATAGTATCTTAGGGCTTTATTCAACGTCTTGGAGATCAAAAGCTATTTAAGGACAAATAAAATAATTCACCTGGCCTTGGTGGCCGGTGTTTCGGTTTTTCTACTTCTTTCCTATTTAGGCTCAGGGGAATTTAATGCCAAAATGGATGATTCAAATCCATTTTTATACCTCGTTCCCATTGTGGCAATCGCTGGTTATTTTGGGAGTCAGTTTATTTTTAGAAATCAGATTTCTGCCATAGAAAAAACAATGCCATTGGAGGAAAAATTGAAAAGATACCAGTCCGCATCGATCGTTAAATATGCCTTATTGGAAGGCCCCGCTTTTTTGGCCATAGTCGCGTATAATACATCCGGTAATGCCTTGCCTTGGGTCATAGCCGTGTGTTTGGTCCTGTACTTGGCCGTTCAACGGCCAAACCTTCAAAAGCTCTTGGATACGCTTCCTTTGACATCGGACGAAAAAAGAAAACTTCAACACAATCACAATCAATAACTTACAAATGAAAAATTTCAAGTTTTTGCTTATGGGAATCCTTGCCACTTTTTTATCCCAGCACACGGTTTTAGCTCAGGATTGGGCCAACTTAAAAATGTTCCAAGAGGCCAATGGATCTTTGGAAGCCCCCAAAGAAAATGAAGATAGGGTCGTTTTCATGGGCAATTCCATCACCATTGGTTGGCTGAATTCCAGACCGGAATTCTTTGAGGGAAAACCGTATGTAAACAGGGGCATTAGTGGACAGACGACGCCCCAGATGCTGATTCGCTTTCGGCAGGATGTGGTGGACCTTCATCCAAAGGTGGTGATCATCCTTGCCGGAACCAATGATATTGCCGGGAACACGGGACCGTCCACATTGGGAATGATCATGGACAACATCAAGGGCATGGCCGAAATTGCACACGCCAATGATATTAAAGTGGTATTGTCATCTACCTTGCCGGCGTATGATTATCCTTGGAAACCAGGGTTGGAACCCGCCGGAAAAATTGTGGCACTTAACAAAATGATAAAGGCCTATGCCGACGAGAAAGGGCATATCTATCTAGACTATTTCTCGCAAATGGCGGATGAGAGGAACGGATTGCCAAAAAAATATGCAGATGATGATGTCCACCCCACCGTTGAAGGATATAAGGTCATGGAGCCTTTAGTGGAGGAAGCCATTGAGAAAGCCTTGAAAAAATAGCCCTTGAAAAAAAAGGATTTACAAGAGGATATATCGACCCAAAACTGGGACAGCATCATCATAGGTTCTGGTGCTGGGGGGCTGACCACCGCTTTATGCCTTGCAAGGGCCGGACAGAAAGTCCTATTGTTGGAACAACACGACGTACCCGGAGGATGGTGCCATAGCTTTTATCTGGAGGGACACCGATTTACTCCGGGTGTACATTACATTGGGTTGGTAGGTGAAGGTGAATCTACCAGTAACTTGTACAAAGGTTTGGGTATTGCCAATGATTTGGTGTTTTTTAGGATGAATCCCGATGCTTATGAACATGTGCATATTGGAAACCACCGATTTGATTTTCCCGATAATCCCGAAGAACTTGAAAACCGATTGATTGACAGATTTCCGAAGGAAAAAAAAGGAATCAAAAAATACCTAAAGCTAATCCGACTGGCAAGCGAGGAACTCTACTCCTTACCCTACATAAAGGGTTTTTGGAAAAAATTGACCATTCCGTACAGAACCCGGCATTTTGGCAAATACGGTTTGTTCAGTCTCAAAAGGGTCATAAATTGGCATATCAAAGACCCACTTTTAAAAAATGTCCTAAATATTCAATGTGGCGACCATGGGGTTCAGCCAAAGAAAGCTGCGTTTATTCTTCATGCAGCTTTGATGTACCACTATTTTAAAGGAGGATACTATCCCATGGGTGGCGGAGGTGCCTTGGTAAAATCAATGACCAACAAATTCAAGGAATATGGAGGTGTCCTTAAAACTTCCACCTCCGTTAAAAAAATACTGATCGAAGGCGAAACGAACAAGAAAGCTACCGGAGTGGAACTTGCCGATGGAAGGCAAATTTTCGGGAAGCATATTGTTTCCAATGCGGATGTCGGCATCACGTACAACCAACTCATCGGGAAGCAGCACCTAAGCCCAAAACTTCAGAAAAAACTGGAAAAAACGATATATTCATGCACTTCGCTCATGTTGTTTCTATCGGTGGATATGGATGTGCGAAAGGCCGGTTTGGACTCCGGAAATATTTGGGTTTTACCGGATAGGGATATGGATGATTACTATGACGGCATAATGAAATCGGACCTTCAAAAGGTCGAATTTTTCGAGGCGCTTTTCGTGAGCTGTACCACCTTGAAAGACCCTACAAGTTTTGATGGAAAGCACCATTGCCTGGAAGTAATCACCTTTATAGACTACAGGACATTTGAGCCTTTTGCGGAGGAAAGTGCCGAACGGTCGGAAAAATATCTGCGGTTTAAGGAGGAACTCACCCAAAAAATGATTTTAGGTTTGGAAAAAGTTGTCCCGAGTATCAGCAAGCACATCGTGCACCAAGAATTGGGCACCCCAATTACCAACCAATATTACATCAATACAACAAGAGGAAATGTCTACGGAACGGAAAAAAGCTTAAAGCATATTGGACCTTTTGCATACAAATCCAAAAGTGAGATAGAAAACCTATATCTATGCGGTGCCAGTATTTTATCGCACGGTGTGGCCGGGGCAAGCCATTCTGGGGTAAATACGGCAGCGGTTATTCTAGGATGCCACGCCGATGAACTAAAAGAACCCCAGGAAGGGCAGGAATTACTCATTTTGGAGGCCGAAGACACTTCCAATAACTACCCGGAGGAGATACAAAAGAAAATCAGGCTACGACAAAAAAGGACGCAGGAAAAATCAAAAAGCTTGGCCTAACCAAAAAGCAGCGGAAAAAACTTACCCTCCATTTTCTGCCCCTTTGAAATAGGTGGGACACCCTTTAAGAGTTCATCATTGGTATTGCTTACCGTGCCATCTGCAAAAACGTTGAGGACAAAGGCCCTTCGAGGCCTATTCGATTTGTTTTCATAGGAACCATGTACCATTAAGGGATGGTGAAAAGTGGCATAGCCTTTCTTCAAGGGAATGGGAACAGGGTTAAATTCCCTGCGCTGATCTTCGGTCAAATAGTCCAAAAGCCCCTCCATGTTTCCGGCAAGTTCAGGGGCATCCAGCAATCCCCAATTGTGGCTTTTTGGCACATAATACAAGCACCCGTTTTCTTCGGTGGCATCGTCCAGACCTGTCCAACAGGTTAAATGTTGCATGGCCACGGTGCGTGTCCAATACGAATAGTCTTGGTGCCAGGCCACTACCCCACCGTGCTTTGCAGGTTTGTAAAAAAGCTGGTCGTGCCAAAAACGAACTGCCCTATTACCCAACAATTGATATGCCGCCATTACAAACGCCGGATTCCATAGAACATCATGAAAGCCTTCCGTAATCCTCCAATGCCCAAGGGAATGAAACAATACGGAATCCTGGTCCTTGGATTCGTTACTGTGAAATTCGTAAAAAAGCGAGTGTGCAGGATGTTTGGGATCCATAAGCTCGTCTAATTCCTTTTGCAAGTGTAAAATTTGCCCTTCGTCCAACAGTTTGATGCCGGATACATATCCATATTCCTCGTAATGGGTCAATTGGGCTTCGGATAGTTTATAAGCCTCCCATTCATCCGCTGTTTTGGGGAATTTAAAAAGTTCTGAGATGAGCGAATGTCGCTCTGCCAAATCCTTAATTTGCATCGGTCAAAAATAAAAAAGGTTACCCTTAAAGATACTGAATTCTATTTTCTATATTGACTTATAAATCCAACTATTATGAAGTACTTTTTACTTGCCATCACTCTAGGTATTTTCGTTTCCTGCACTGAAACTAGCAACGATGCGGAGGACATCGACCAAATCAAAAAAATCTTACGTGACCAACAAACTAGCTGGTCCAACGGTGATATTGAGGGTTTTATGGCCGGATACTGGGAGAGCGACTCCCTTAAGTTTTACAGTGGTGCCAAACTTTCCAAGGGCTGGGAGACAACCTTGGAGAATTATAACCTGCGCTATCCTTCAAAAGCACATACGGGCAAACTCCAATTCAAAATTGCAGATATTTCCAAAATAAACAAAGATGCCTATTGGGTGATGGGAGAATATCATTTGACCCGGGAAGTTGGGGATGCCAAAGGGACCTTTCTCATTATTTTCAAAAGAATTAATGGGGATTGGAAGATAGTGGCCGATTCATCTTGCTGATCATATTCCATATCCCACTTTTCCTTATTTTTGACAAATTTCACAAAATACCTATGAAACCCTCGTCGAGGGATTTGAGTGATTAACTAAATTCCTCTTCCAAAGGAGGCAATTAAAAATCAATATGTCGCATTTAATTTAAACGTATGAGAAAATTAGTTTGGTTGGTGGCGGGCCTTTTGGCCGCATGTAATTCCTCACAGAAGACAGTAAGGACGGAAACCATTTCAAAAGGACCCGTCGACCCTAAAGTCTATGCGGAAACCATTACAGAAATTGAATTGAAGGAGCATTTGTACATTTACGCTTCCGATGAATTTGAAGGCCGGGAAACCGGACAACCCGGACAAAAAAAGGCCATTGAATATCTAAAGGCGGAATATGAAAATTTGGAGATTCCTCCCGCCCAGTCCAATGGCGATTACTTTCAGAAAGTACCCATTGAAATCAGCCAAATCCCCGTTGGCAAGTTAAGCATCGACACTTCCGATTATCTTTTGGGCGAGCACGTACTTACCTTTTCAAAAGCCCAATCCGGGGACAATGAAATTGTATATGTAGGATACGGTATCGAGGACGATAATTATTCTGACTACCAGGGAATGGACATTGCCGGCAAGTTGGTATTGATGAAAACCGGGGAGCCCATGAACTCGGACGGTACGTACACGATTTCCGGTACCTCTGAAAAATCGATTTGGAGCAACATGTCGGAATCACTTGGAAAACGCTTCCAATTGGCCGAAGACAAGGGAGCTATTGGCGTACTTTACTACGATGCCGATAATTACCCAAGATTTAAAAGTCGGTTCGACTATATGCGAAACAGTAATAGTGGCAGAATGAGCCTTAAGGACCTTCAGGAAAATGACTTTTCAAGTCTGTTTATCGATGGTACGTTGGCAAAAGCGATTTTACCATCTATAGAAACAGACCAAACGCCCAAAGAATTGGACTCAAAAGCAACATTGGCATTTGAAAGTTCCAACGTGGAGGTAGATTCGGAGAACGTAGTGGCATTTATACAGGGAAGCAAGAAACCCAATGAATATATTATCATTTCATCGCATTTGGACCATATAGGAATTACCGAAGAGGGCGAGATCAACAATGGCGCGGACGATGACGGGTCTGGAACCGTGGCGCTTTTGGAAATTGCGGAAGCCTTTAAAAAAGCTCAGGAAGACGGAAATGGACCGAGTAGGTCTGTGGTCTTCTTGCACGTGACCGGAGAAGAAAAGGGCCTTTTGGGTTCTGAATATTATACCGATGTAGAGCCCATTTTTCCCCTAGGCCAGACAGTTGCGAATTTGAACATTGACATGGTGGGAAGAATAGACCCTAAGCGGGATGGGGATAGAAATTATATCTACCTAATTGGTTCCGATAAATTGAGTACGGAACTACATGAGCTTTCCGAGGAAGTGAATTCCAAATACACCCAATTGGAATTGGATTATACCTATAACGATGAAAACGACCCCAATCGATTTTATTACCGAAGCGATCACTACAATTTTGCCAAAAACAACATTCCCATAATTTTCTATTTTAACGGAACACATGACGATTATCACAGGCCTAGTGACACTCCGGACAAAATAAACTATGATTTATTGGAGAACAGAACCCGACTGATTTTCTATACGGCATGGGAATTGGCAAACAGGGCCAATCCCGTTGTTGTCGATAAGGCTTCAGATTAAGGAAGTTTAAGATTTAAGTTAAAGGCCGATAGTTATTATCGGCCTTTTTCTTTTAAAAAGTAAAGACTGGAATCTGGGCATTCCTTGCTCGGCACAGGCTTCTCACCCTACATTCAGGATACAAAAAAGCCCCGGACATATCATGTACAGGGCGAGTTTAAAATGCTTTTTGGGTGGAAGACCGGGTTCGAACCGGCGACCTCTGGAACCACAATCCAGCGCTCTAACCAGCTGAGCTACAACCACCATTTATAAGCGGTGGCAAAGGTAATTTTTTTTCTTCTACTTATCAAAAGAAAAACTACTTTAAAATATTGTTGATCGTACAAAAAGATTAAGTTATACTAATACTATCAAGTTTTAATTCAACCATCAATAACTTGTGCACTAGTGTAGGAGAAATTGACAAATAAATACGATGGTGAATTTACTTTCTAACTGATTTTTACATAGTGACAGTAATCAAAAGCCAATCTATTACAAACTCTATATACGTTCAAGAATAAAATAAAAGTAAAATTTTAGTATTTTTCGTTCACACACGTATCAAAAACCATTTAACTATTAAACAGGATGAAAAGTTCAAAAATGCTTAAAACTACATTTCTGTTCCTATTTATTTCCATAGCCGTATACTCACAAAAGATACCTTCCATACTTAAGGACACGATTTATATTTTGGAGCTCAACAAACGAGCGGAAGAACTGCGCTATAGAAAATCTGATTCCATTCAAATAATCGCCTTACAGGCTTTGGAGCTAAGCAAGGAAATCAACTATGAAAGAGGTGTATTGTATTCCACATACAATCTGGCCAGCTACGAGTTGTATCAAGGAAACAGCAAGAAATCCTTGGAAATAAATTTAAGAATTTCAAACCATCCAAGCTTGTCCAAATACCCAGATTTGGGCATAAAAATATATAATGATATTGCCCAAGCCCACTTCATACAATCAGATCATCCAAAGGCCTTTCAAAACTTCCTCATGGCCAATTATTTGGCTGAAAAAACCAAAAATTTAAACGAATTGGTTCGTATTAACAACAATTTGGGAACAATGTTCCTTTTATTGGGAGATTATAACGAATCAATGCTTTATTATGACGCTGCAAGAAAAGTTATCGATCAAGAGACGCCAGTTCACATCCATGGTATTATTCTATCAAATCTTGGCTATCTGAATATGCGGAAAAATAATTTGGATAAAGCAAAGGATTATTTAAAGCAAGGTCTTGAACTTGCAAAAAAAACCAACTTTTCAACAATCATTGCGTTCAATTATCTGACTACCGGTGAAGTATTTAGTTTAAATAAGGAATATGACAAAGCATTGGAATTTTATGAAAAAGCCGAAAAGGAATATCAGAAAAGTGGGGATAAAAAAGGTATTTCGGATTTATATTTTGGATTTGCATCAGTTCATTACGAACTAGGTAATTATACCCTTTCGAAGGAATTTGCCCTTAAAAGCCTAGACTTATACAAATCCTTTAAATTAAGATCTGGCCTGGAAAAGTGTTCTCGCATACTCTATAAGTTGGCAAAGTATGAAAGTGATTTTGAAGACTCCCTTAAATATTTGGAAAGTGCCGAAGCCTACTCTGACTCCATTTCCAAAGAACAAAATAAGACCAATCTCTCCATGCTAAAGGCAAAGTTGGCCTTTGAGGAGGAAAGGACAAGACTTGAAGAAACCAATCTGGCCACTATAAATACTCAAAAAAAATACATAGGTTGGTCATTGGTATCACTAATATTGGCAATAGTCGTTATTTTTTTTATTCAGAAATCCAGTAAAAAAAGAAAAAAACTAAATACCATTCTTGCCGACAACGAGCGAGAATTACACCTAACAAATCAAACAAAAGATAAATTGTTTTCCATTGTGGGTCATGATCTTAGAGGCCCTATCATATCGTTGAAGGGTTTGTTGGATGTCTCCCTAAATGAAGAAAATGGTGAAAGTCAGTTCAGGAGATTTGGACCTAAATTGCAGAAGGACCTTGAACATATTCATTTTACTTTGGACAACCTTTTGAATTGGGGTCAAACACAAATGAAGGGATCAAGTATGGTACCAAGAAATCTTCTAGCACGAAATGAAGTCGAAGATATCTCCCAGATTTTTAATGAAAATCTAAAAAACAAAAGAATTAAACTTATCAACTCTATACCAGATAATTTATGTGCCAAAATGGATTTGAACCATTTTGAAATTGTCTTTAGAAATTTAATAAGCAATGCAATTAAATTTTCACATGAAGGCGGAAAAATTTTAATTGATGGAGAAATATCAAAAGACAAGGTGTTGATTAAAGTTAAGGATAACGGTGTTGGCATTAGCGAAGACGATATTAAAAAGATATGGGACTACAAGGAACATTTATCAACCTTTGGTACGAACGACGAAAAAGGTACTGGTCTTGGCCTGATGCTTTGCAAGGAAATGGTCGAAAAAAATAACGGTGATATTTGGGTGGAAAGTGTAATAAATAAGGGCACAACTTTCAAAGTAAGTTTGCGGCCCTGTACTTAATCACCTAAAATATCCAACTTTAGGATGCATTTTCGTTTTATCTTTAAAGGCTTTACTTTATTAGTAATATAAATAATATTTGGATGTAGAAATTTCAAACTATCGACGAATTACATAAATTCAAGATAAAACACACAAAAATTGATAGTTCACAACAAAAAATGAGACATGTGCTAAAGGCATTGTAAATTCACATTTTGTATGAGCAAATTCAGGTGATTTCTAAATTTAAAACCTTTAAGAACTACGACAGCAAAGCCTTTTATATAAGAGGAGTGCTTCTACTATTTATTTTCTTTACTTATAGTGCACTTGCCCAAATGTCTTACAAGGATTCCCTATTGATTGAAATTTCAAAGTATCAAAACTCCTCCAAAGAAAATACTGAGTATGTAGAATTGTTATTGGAATTAGGTCTAGAACAGCGGTATTTCAATCTGGACAGCCTTAAATTACTATCGGAGGAAGGGCTTAAAATAAGTGAGAAAATAGGCTATGAAATCGGTAAGGCAAATGCTTACCTAGGTTTAGGAACATTTTATTCAGACAAGGGCAAATATGATGAGTCCTTGGGCAATTTGCAAAAGGCCTTGGATATCAGTTTTGTTGAAAAGGACGATACCTTACGCTTAACAATTCTCAATACCATAGGCGAACAATTTGACTATAGGGGTGATTATGACCTTGCCCTAAGCAAATACCTTGAATGTATTGAACTGGCAGAATATCTTGAAAATCAAAAGATGTTATCCATAATCAACGAAAATATTGCCAACCTCTATATTTCCCAAAAGGATTTTGAAGAAGGTATGTTCTATTATGAAAAGGTCAAAAAAATCAACGAAAAAATAGGAGATGCAATCATCATGGCTGAAACCATGAGCAATATGGCCTCGGCCTATGCCGATATGGGAAAATTGGAACTTGCCATGTTCAATATAAATAGTGCCATAAAAACCTTTGAGGATAACAGAATCAGGGATTGGCTCGCCTATGCATACCAGGTAAAAGGTAAAGTGTACTTAAAACAGCAGAAGAATAAATGGGCCTTATATTGGTATGCTCAAAGTGAAATCCTTCACGATAGGTTAGACGATTTAAGGGAGGAAATACAGCTTTTGACGGGAATGGCAAAAGCGCATCTGAAATTGGGAAATGATAGTATATCAACAATATATGCACAGCAGGCTTACGACCATTCCTTAAATCTGGATGTTTTATCAGGAATAGAGGAAGGTGCTGAATTATTGTATGAAATATACAAGAATAAAGGTGACTATAAAATGGCCCTAGAGTACCATGAAATTTTCAATGAGGTGTCCGGAAAAATTTCCAGAAAGGAAAGTAAAAAGGGACTTACGATGTTAAAAACCAAAATAGCGTATGAGAGGCAGAAGGAGCAGTTAATCCTTGAAAATAAGGAGGCGTTGGCCAAACAGAAAAAATATGTATATGCCACCTTAATTGTTTTAATAATATTCTTGTTCATAACAGCCCTAATTAAACGTAATGCTAAAATTCAGAAGGAGTTGAATAAGGAACTTATTTTAAAACAAGAAGATTTAGAAAGAAAAGAAAAGTATTTGTACGAGGTCGACCAGACCAAGAACAAGCTTTTTTCAATCATTGGTCATGACCTCAGAGGCCCCATTGGAGCTTTCCAAGGGCTGATCAAATTGTTTAAGGAAGGTGACATGTCCAAGGAAGAGTTTTTAGGCTTTGTACCCAAATTGAAATCGGATATAGATAATATCGCCTTTACGCTCAATAATTTACTTTCTTGGGGACAAACCCAAATGAATGGGGCCCAGACGAAACCTGGAATCACGGCCATAGAAAGTATAGTTAACGAAAATATAGCCTTGCTTTCAGAAGTAGCAAACAATAAATCCATAAGGCTTATCAACAGAATAGAGTCCAACACACTGACTTGGTGCGATAGTGACCAAATTGATATTGTGATCCGAAACTTGATAAGCAATGCCTTGAAATTCACTCCTAAGGACGGTATGGTTACCATAAGCGCAGCCGAAAAAGCCAGACACTGGGAAATTGTTGTACGCGATAATGGTGTAGGTATGAGCAAGGAAACCATTGGAAAAATATTTGACCAGTCCAACTCACATTCCACTTACGGCACCAATGATGAAAAAGGTACCGGACTCGGATTGTCACTTTGCAAGGAAATGGTTGAAAAAAATCATGGCAACATTTGGGTGGATAGTTCCATCCACAAAGGATCCAGCTTTTACTTCTCCATACCAAAAGCCAAAAAAGAGTACAAGAAAACGGCCTAAATCAAGGAATCAAGGGAGTCTACGGCCAACATACGCTCTACCGTAAAACCTTCGGCATAATCCACCCCTATCAATCTCCCCAAATCCTGAGCCCTATATTTCACACTTTCAATAAAAGTTTTACTACTGATGGGCGTCTCCGGCTCTTTGCTCTTTGGGTCATGGAACTGGGAGGAATACGCCAAAATGGCTTCTGTTTTCTTTTCCATGAACTGGCTTATATCCACCGCAAAATCAGGGGTTAGGTTTTTCCATTGGATATAATGATATACCAATTTTGGTCGCCACTTTTCCTGGGCCTTACCATTAAGAAGGGTCTCGATTTTTACAAGCCCGCTTAAAAAGCAGGCATGGCTCACCAATTCGCTTCCCTTAGCATGGTCAATATGTCTGTCATTTACGGCATTGCATAGGACTATTTCAGGCCTGTACTTCCTGATCATTTTAATAACCTCCAATTGATGTGCCTCGTCATTTACAAAGAACCCGTCACGAAAGCCCAGGTTCTCCCGGACAAAAACTCCCAAAATGTTTTTGGCATTTTCAGCTTCCTTACCCCTAATTTCTGCAGTACCCCGGGTTCCCAACTCACCTCGGGTCAAATCCACAATGCCTACCTTTTTGCCTTTGGAGACTTCCTTGGCTATGGTCCCGGCCGCACCAAGTTCAGCATCGTCCGGATGCGCTCCAAATACCAAAATATCTAATTTCATTTATAAGTGCCTTTTTGGATTTTTAAAAATATCAAACGGTCGTTTTAGTCTCTTTCTTGACTTTTTTAATGGCATATTCAATATCCGCAATTAGATCTTCCGGCTCCTCGATTCCTACTGAAAATCGAATCAACCCATCCTTGATGCCTTGTTCTGCCCTTACTTCGGCACTCATCAGGGCATGGCTCGTCTGGGTGGGTGAAAGTACCGTACTTTCCACACCTGCCAAACTCATGGAGGATTTGATCATTTTTAGGGATTTCTGAAAAAGCGAGGCATCCAAATAGGGCTTCAATTCAAAAGAAAGCATTCCCCCAAAGCCTTTCATCTGCCGCTTGGCAAGTTCATGGTCCTTATGGATGGTCAACCCGGGATAATACACCGCATCAATATCGGCATGGGAATCCAAATACCTCGCCATTGCCAAAGCATTTTCGTTTTGGGCCCGGACCCTGAGCCCCATCGTCTTTATACTTCTCTCCAACAACCAAACAGTGTAATCACTGAGGCTACCTCCAAAGTTTTTGGCCAAATGGAATATGCGATGCATATGTTCCTTGGTAGAGGCTACGGCACCCGCACAGATATCCGAATGACCGCCCATGTATTTGGTGGCACTATGAATGACCACGTCGATGCCAAAATCTATCGGGTTTTGGTTCACCGGACTGGCAAATGTATTATCGATCATGGAAACGATGCCATGTTTTTTCGCTATGGCGGCCACACCTTCTATATCGGTTATCGTCAACAAGGGATTCGAGGGTGTTTCTATATAAAGCACCTTGGTGTTTTCCCTAATTTCGTTCTCAAAATCCTTAGGCTCCCATCCTTTTGTAAAGGAATAGGAAATACCATATTTATCGAACTCTTCGGTCACCAAATTATAAGTGCCCCCATATAAGGTCTGTTGTAAAACAATGTGGTCCCCTGCCCTAAGGAATGCCAAGAGGGCCGTACTTACCGCGGCCATTCCGCTTCCAAATATCAAGGCCGACTCCGCATGTTCCAATGCGGCGATTTTTTTACAAAGACCATCTTGGTTGGGGGTATTGAAATACCTTGGGTATCGCTTAACATCTACATCATCAAACGCATACGAAGTACTCATATACAAGGGGGAAACCGCGCCTTTATATTTGGTATCCTCCAATTCTCCCACGTGTGTACAAATTGTATTCAAGCCTTTACCTTTATTGTCCATTGTTCCAAGTTTAATGAATTGCTAAAGTTACGAAATGAAGGTGAATCTTACTCGATGCAATTTACGCTCTTACTCAAGATCAAAACTACTCCCTGCTATACTTCAAGCAAACATTGGCCGACAAAATTTGGTTCGATTTTTTTAAATACCTTTCAACCAAAGATAAAATCCGCTAATTTTCTACAATGATTCATCAGCCTTACTTTATGAGGACCCAATTACTTGCAATTCTCATCCTTTCTTCGGTATTCATTTCCTGTAAAAATACAGCGACGTTAGTTCCCCAAAAATCAACTTCAGGCTATCAAGGACAGGGTGCCAGCCCTGTTGTGCCCACCGTAAACAGACCGGTACAAAAGCAATGGAAAGGCATCTGGTCCATGGACAATCAAACCTACTTTTCGAACGATTTTGATGGTGCCCGGTTGAACGGTGTGGCCAATGATGGTAACGACCATTACACCATTTGGATCACCGCAGAAAATACGCCCATAAACGTGAGTCCATGGTATTCCTTCAAAGTTTGGACCGGGAAGCCCAGGGAAATCACCATTAAACTTTCCTATCAGGATTCAAGAAGTAGGTATTATCCCAAAATCAGTTCAGATGGTATCCATTTTAAGGTTTTGGACAGTACCAACTACAAGGTAATAAATCCGGGCGAAGGGGAGTTTGGCATCAAAGCGGCACCCGAGTTTGCTGAAATTACCTTAGCCATTGGTAATGAACCCGTTTGGATATCGGCCCAAGAACTTTATACTTCCAAAAGAGTGCAGGAATGGGTAGATTCACTCTCCGTTAAACCCTTCATTACCAATTATGAAATTGGGAAATCCCACGAAAACCGTGCTATCCAGCTCATGGAGATCAAGGAATATCCAAGTACCAAGAAAGCATTGATGATCATCTCCAGACAACACCCGCCGGAAGTTACTGGATTCCTTGTGATGAAATCCTTTATGGAAACCATATCCGGTGATACGGAACAGGCTAAGACTTTCAGGGAAAAGTTTGACGTTTTCGCCGTACCGCTTATGAATCCCGATGGCGTGGACAACGGACATTGGCGTCATAACATGGGCGGTATTGACCTGAATCGCGATTGGGAAAATTTCAATCAGCCGGAAACAAGAAGCGTGCGCGATTTTCTGAACAAAAAAAATGAAGAGGGCTACGAATTCGTTTTTGGGGCCGATTTTCACTCAACTTGGGACGATATCTACTATCCGATTGACAGCACGGTCATCGAACAAAAAGGTAAGATTGTATACGATTGGATCGAAAGCATTTCAACCCGACTCCCTCAAAAAAGAACGAATATTGCCCCATCCGATAAAATAAAACCGACCATGGTTTCCAGAAATTACTTTTATGTACACCATGGCATGCCGGCCATCGTTTTTGAACTGGGCGATAACACGCCCCGGGATTTTCTAAAGGAGAAAGGAAAGGTCGCCGCTGAGGAGATAATGCGGTTGTTGTTGGAGAAGGAATAGTTGTTGGTTGTTCACTTCGACTACGCTCGGGGCATGGGTTGTTCGTTGTTCGTTGTTCGAAATGGATTTTTGTAAATTTTATAATTATAAACGATTTATATAAACCAATAACAACTTTAGCTTAAAAACGAAGCGGTATTCTGTGATTTGGAATTAGGATTTTGAGATTTTTTCTTCTATCCTTTGTTCAATATTGCATGGTTTTGACTATACCTCCTCCAAGGTTGGTCAAACTATCCATTTAGATATTCTTCCAGTCGCACCGAGTATCAACAGCTTCATGATAGCAACTACTTTTTGGCGTAATTCACCTGATACCTCCAGTAACTCAATGCTCCCAAGGCCAAAACGCCGGCAACCGTATACCACACAAAGGTTGGTGTAATCACCTGTGCCCCACTCGCATAGCTATGTAGTCCCACCAAATAAAAGTTCACTCCAAAATAGGTCATCATGATACTACCAAAGGCAACGACGCTCAAAAAATTAAAGGTCCACCTTCCCCTTAGCCCGGGAACCAATCGTGTGTGGATGACAAAGGCGTAGACCATAATGGATATCAAGGCCCACGTTTCCTTAGGGTCCCAGCCCCAATAACGTCCCCAGCTTTCATTGGCCCATTGACCCCCTAAGAAGTTCCCAATCGTCAGCATGACCAAACCTATCGTCAACGAAAGCTCATTGATGATGGTGAGTTCCTTCAAATTGATATCCATGCGTTCGCGATTTTTCTTATTGGTCAACAGAATCAAAATCAAAGAAACCACCCCTAAGATCATCCCCACTGTCAAAGGACCATAGCTGCCAACAATGACCGCCACATGTATCATCAACCAATAACTGTCCAATACGGGAACCAAATTGGCAATGGAAGGGTCCACCCAACTCTGGTGGGCTATCCATAAGAGCATGGAGGTTACAAAGGCCGATGCGGCAACGGTCATATTACTCTTTCTACCAAACAATAAGCCCATGCCCATCGTTGCCCAGGAAACATACAGGATACTTTCATAGGCATCGCTCCATGGCGCGTGGCCGGAGATATACCATCTCAAAATCAAACCTGCGGTATGCCACAAAAAGAATAAATAAATGACACCTTTGAAAAAATAGACCCCAATTCTCCAGATGGAACGATCTTTAAAAATTTGAAAAATAAGAATCAAAAAGAAAAGTACGCCAACCAAGGCATAATACTGATACAGCCGATTAAAGATATTCAGCTTGTTGTAAATAACTTCTGTGTTGATTCTTCGTTCCGATGGTAGTACTTCACTACCATTGTTTACCTGATTTTGCTTGAAAGCGGCCAGAAGTCGGTCTGCTTCGCCATAGTCCCCTGTCTGCTGTGCCTTACTTAATGTCATCAAATAGTACGGCATGGCATTCTTGACAAAATTGGCATATAGGGAATCCTGAATCTGGATCTGTCCCCCACGATATTCTACCGCCGATATCCATTTGTTGTTCTCATCGTTCAACAGTGGGAAAATTTTAACAATATCCTGACCCAAGGCCTGATTCAATAGACTCAAACGGATGTTGGCATCCTTGAAATCCTGTTCAAACTTGTTTGGGTTATTGGTAGCAGTTGCCTCCCTTAAGAAGGGCTCCAGCTTGTACGTCCCGTCCGGATTAAAAAAATCGGTCGCCTTTACGTATTTCTGCCCTTGCGGAATTCCTATAATTTTTCTTATGCTATCATTTTGTGCCTTTTTGTCCAAGGCAATAAACTCCGCATTGTACCAAACTGCGGGGTTCATGATCATGGAAAGAAAAATTTGGTCTGAACTATACCCCAAATAGGTGTCCTTAAGGCTCAACTTCCTCAGTAATTCCGAAGAAAAGGTATTGACGGGCTTCATCCTTCCGCCTTCATCCTGAATCACCAATTTCCCGAATTTATCCGCATGTTCCTTGGCCACCATGGAGGATTTTATGAGGGAATCTATTTGTTGTTGGGTGGGTGCTTGGGTATGATCATGGCCATCGTCCGCTGTATGCTCCTGCGCTTGTAAGGAACTAGATAACCCAATTAACAGTATAATGGCCGTAAGTATCTTTTTCTTTTTTTTCTTCAATTTATCCAAGGACTCCGCCAAATCCTTGAAACGGGTTTTCCCAAAGAACATGATTCCCATCAAACCAATATACAGCAGAAAATACCCTACATAGGTAATCCAAGTCCCCCAAAAATCGTGGTTTACTGAAAGTCGGGTGCCTTTTTCGTCAGGGTCAAAACTTGCCTGGAAAAATCGGTATCCCTTATGATCCAAAATGTGGTTCATGTAAATATCATAATCAAAGGGCCTTTCATCCTTTATGGTCACCTTGCTCATAAAGGAGGCATAGGCGTTCTCCGTTCCAGGATATTTTTCCGCAATGAAATCGTTGAGTTGTATGGCAAAAGGAAGCTCGTAAATCTTGGAACCATATCGCAGGGCAAAATCCAAGCCCCCAACGTTGAATTTATCGCTAAACTGGGTCTGCCCCTTACTTCCCAACACCTTTACTTCCTTGGTCTCGCCATTACTGGATACAGAAAGTACAAGCGCATCCAAATCGAATTCCATTTTTTCGGCTTCGGGTATTTCCACAATGCCGTAGGTTCCCTGTACTAAGGAATCGGGGATGACAAACTGCATATTGGCCGTATTGTACAAAGAACGCAATTGTAATTTTTGTACACTATCCTGGACCAATTGTCCCTGAAATTGGTCGGCCATGCGCATAAAACTTCCTTGAAACGGAGAAGATATTCGATATTCGGGGCCATCGGTGAAAATATTTATGGCCCCATCAGTCTCATTGTTCAATGAAAACAGCACGCCGTGAATGCTCATGACCTTGCCATTCTCCAAAAAATGTTCGTGTCGCTGACCATCGCCCGCTTCCACGATTTTTAGATATGTATTCCCTGTCGTTCCCGGAATGAGGCCTTCCTTGGCACCCTCAATAAAGTCAACGTAGGAAATGGTAAATTCTTGACCGTTAAAGTCCCCGGTCCATGGCAGATTGGATTTTATGGCTTCTGGGGTTACGATCAAATCATCCTCCATAGTTTTCCTTCTTGGCTCTCCATTGATATCACCCTCAATGTAGGCCGTCAAATAGGTCTTATCCGAAAAGAACACATTTTCAGTTTCCCCTTCTCTGATCGGCATCATGCCCTCGTAGCTGATATATCGGGTTACAAATGCACCAACAATGATCAATATCCAAGACAAATGCAGGACTAGAACGGGCCATTTTTCCTTTCTCAACAAGCGATAACGCGCAATGTTCCCAATGAAGTTGATTACAAAAAAGACCATAATAACCTCGAACCAGGTGGTATTGTATATCCAGATTCGGGCAGTTTCCGTACTATACCAACTTTCAATAAAAGTCCCAAATGCCATGGCCACGGCAAATACAATAAACAAAACGGACATTAAACGGGTGGAGAAGAAAATTTTCTTTAACAGATCTGTCATTTAAGAAGACAATGGTTTTCAGGTTGCAAAAATACGTCCTTTTACACTTTTTTTTAAACGATATCCATGGAGAATAGTGTAACAAAATGTTAATTTTCTAGGGACTACAATAGTCTGTAAAAGTGAGAATCACATCCATATATCCTCTAGTTTGGCTATCATAAAGATTATAAATGTTTTTCAAAAAAATGTTTCCTAGTCTGGAAACACTTTCAGGAAGCTTCCCAGGGAACGAAGGAACTGCAACAGTTTACCCATAAAATCTCCAAGCAATTCTTTGTATTTTCGCCGAATGATTTCCGTAGTCATCATAGGAACTGGGAACGTTGCCCAAAATTTGGCATCGGTATTGTATGGTGTTCCCGAAATACATCTGGCAGGAATCCTTGGCAGGTCAGAGGCCTCCGTATCCCATTTTGAGGGCAAAGTCAATGTTATTTTGGATTGGATGGAAATACCAAAGGCCAATATCTACATCATCGCCGTGAAGGACGATGCCATACAGGAAGTGTCCGATGCCCTGAACGTAGAAGGAATGGTAGTGCATACTTCCGGAAGCGTTGGTTTGGACACTTTGTCAAAGCATCAACGAAGGGGTGTTTTCTACCCCCTACAGACCTTTACCGCTGGAAAGATTATTGATTTTAAAACTGTTCCCATGTGTCTGGAAGTTTTCAATGAAAAGGACATGGAGATATTAGAAACATTGGGGAGAAAAATTAGCGATAACGTTCAGCACATTGATTCCGCCCAGCGAAAAGTGTTGCACGTGGCCGCAGTTTTTGTGAATAATTTTACCAACTACATGTATACCATCGGAAAGCAAATTTGCAATGAAAATGACTTGGATTTTTCAATACTGTATCCTTTGATAAAGGAAACCGCTGCCAAAATAGAAACCTTGTCCCCAGAAGCTGCACAAACAGGCCCGGCCATTCGGAGCGATTTAAAGACCTTGCATGGACACCTTACTTTGTTAACCGACGAAAAGCATAGGACCCTATACAAACTAATAAGCAATGCGATAAAGGCATCCAACCAAAACGAAAATGAAGAAAAGCTATAAAGAGTACTTAAAGGATATTACCACATTTATTTTTGATGTGGACGGCGTTTTGACCGATGGTAGCGTCCTCGTGACCACCACGGGGGAAATGCTCCGAAAAATGAGCGTCAAGGACGGATACGCACTAAAGGTCGCCATCGATAAAGGGTATAATATATGTATCATTACGGGCGGTACCAACGAGGGTGTGAAAAAACGCTTGCAAGGTTTGGGCATCACCGATTTTTACATGGGCTCCCATCACAAAATCGATGCTCTGGAAGAATACTTGGACATTTATGGCATCGATCCGAAAAATGTACTTTATATGGGCGATGACATACCGGATATCCCTGCCATGAAAAAGGTGGGCGTGGCCTCCTGCCCGCAAAATGCCGTACCCGAAGTACGGGCCATCTGTGACTATATCTCACATATCAACGGTGGCTCTGGATGCGCACGGGACGTCATTGAACAGGTACTTAAAGTACGGGGGGACTGGATGGATAATTTTGATGCCGCAAACGCTTAGGGATGTTACGGGAAAAGCTTGGCGATTACAAATTGATATTGGCCTCTGGTTCGCCCAGGAGAAAACAGTTCTTGGAGGAGATGGGGCTGGACTTTGAAATTAGGTTGAAGCCTGTGGAGGAAATCTACCCCGAAGTACTTCAAGGTGCGGAAATATCCGACTTTCTTTCGAAACTAAAGGCATCGGCTTTTGAAGGGACATTGGGTCCAAAAGAAATTTTAATTACGTCCGATACCGTGGTATGGCATAAAAACACCTCCTTCGCCAAAGCGGGCGATGCCAAAGAGGCCCATGACATGATTGCCAAATTATCTGGCGATTGGCACGAGGTCATTACCTCGGTATGTTTTACCACAAACAGCGAACAGATTATTAAAAACAGCATCACCAAAGTAAAGTTCAAGAACCTGTCCGATGCCGAAATCGATTATTACATCACCCATTTTGCGCCCTATGACAAGGCTGGTGCTTATGGCATTCAGGAATGGATAGGCCTTATTGGCATTTCTGAAATTCAAGGTTCCTACACCAACGTGGTGGGTCTACCTACAAACCTGGTATACGAAACGCTTTTGGATATGGTTTCCAGATAGATTTTCCTTAATTTTAAAGAAAAGAACGTTTTATGTTTAAGAAATGGTTGACCTTGGAAATGTCGGTGGTCCTTTTGGCTGCCGTCTTTACGACATTTCAGTCCTGCAATTCCAAAGTAGCGAACGATACAAAGGAAGAAAGTGTAACGCCCAAAAAAGAACCGGAATTCCCTCGAAAAAAATTATCCCAAGAATTTAAGGACTATTGGTATTCCGGCACAGCGGAAATTACATCCTATGAACTGGAGCAAGCACGCTATGGAGAAATACGAACAGGCAAGGCGGTGATGATCTATGTAACGGAACCTTTTTTGAAAGACAAACAGGTCAAAGCGGACAATGCATCTACCGATAATGTCCCGGTCCTAAAATTGAACGCCACCAAGAAATACCTGACCGGTATTTACCCCTACTCCATTATGGCCAGTAGCTTCTATCCGGTTTATGACAACCAGCATGCGCTTAAAGTGTCCTTTTCAGCGCAGGAGTGGTGTGGTCATGTATATGCCCAAATTAACAATAAAGAAGAGTTTCAGGTCATGTCCCGTTCCTATTTTGAATCGGAGGGCGACCAAGATTTCAACCTGAAAAAAACAGTTTTGGAAAATGAACTTTGGAACAAACTAAAAATCGATCCAGAAAATCTGCCGCAAGGCACCCATCAAATCATTCCTTCCCTTGAATTTGTTAGGCTTAGCCACAAGGAATTAAAAGCCTATGATGCAGAAGCCACCCTTACAAATTCTGATGGTTTTTACACCTATGAAATTTCGTATCCGGAATTGGAAAGAAGCCTTTCCATAACCTTTGGAAATGCTTTTCCGTATCCCATCGAAAGCTGGTCAGAAACCTCAAAAAGTGGGTTTGGCCCAGAGGCCCAAACTCTTACTTCAAAAGCTACTAAAATCAAGACCATTAATGCACCCTATTGGCAACAGAATCATAATAAGGATTTATATTTGCGGGACAGTTTAGGTCTATAATTTATGGAAGGTTTTATTGAAGATCACAAAAGCAGTCTCCTGTTCAGTCTTGTACTTTTTGTAATTATCCTCATTTTTAAAATCATATTTACCTCCATCGTAAGGAAAGTGGGTAAATTGAGCGATTTTAATCCCGTACGGATCAATTTGATTATCAAGTACATCAATATCGTATTGATTACCTTGTCCATAATTGCCCTCACCTTTATTTGGGGCGTAAACTACCGGGATCTGGGCGTTCTGCTTTCCTCCGTTTTTGCGGTAATCGGCGTAGCCTTATTTGCGCAATGGTCTATTTTGAGCAATATTACTGCGGGGGTCATCATCTTCTTTTCCTTTCCGTTTAAAATTGGCAATACCATTCGAATACTGGACAAGGAAATTCTGGATACCGACAATCCCGAGAGGGAGGTTTTTGTCATTGAGGATATTAAGCCCTTTCATCTTCACTTGAGAAGGGCAAACGGGGAAATTATTACCTATCCCAATAACTTGGTCCTTCAAAAAGGGGTGGTATTGATATCGACATACAAAAGCGAGGAAATTGCTGCGGATAAATAAGTTACCAGTCTGTTAAAGAAGTCGTAAAATCGAGTCTTGGGCATGCAATCTTTTTATCTTTGAGATTAGACCAAAAACCAATTTAATGCGCCGTATCACCATATTTTTACTCATGGGCATCCTTTTTATTGGCCCATCCTTCGCCCAGACACCAAAAAACCATTCCCCAGCCGATATTTTCCATGAGATTCAAAAACTGAATTTTTTAGGCACGGCATTATATATTGCGGCACACCCAGACGATGAAAACACCAGGCTTATCTCCTACCTTTCCAACCATGTCCACGCCAGGACAGGCTACCTTTCCTTAACAAGGGGCGATGGCGGCCAGAATTTGATCGGTCCGGAGCTTAGGGAATTGCTGGGCGTACTACGGACACAGGAACTTTTGGCCGCTAGAAGAGTGGATGGAGGCGAACAGTTGTTTACAAGGGCCGTTGATTTTGGATATTCAAAAAATCCGAAGGAAACATTGGAAATCTGGGACAAGGAACTGATTCTCGGCGACGTGGTTACGGCCATTCGCAAATTTAAACCCGATGTCATCGTTAACCGGTTTGACCATAGAAGTCCAGGAACCACACATGGGCACCATACATCATCTGCCATGCTAAGTATGGAAGCCTTTGATTTGGCCAATGACCCCAAGGCATTTTCGGACCAATTGGAAAACACCGATACCTGGCAACCCAAACGTTTGTTTTTTAACACGTCTTGGTGGTTTTATGGTAGCCAAGAAAAGTTTGAACAGGCGGACAAAACCAAACTATTGAATGTGGATATAGGAACCTATTATCCTATATTGGGCATGTCCAATAATGAAATTGCTTCCTTGGCCAGTAGCCAACACCTTTGCCAAGGTTTTGGAAGATTGAGCTCCCGTGGCACCGAAGAAGAATATCTTGAACTCCTAAAAGGCGACTTACCTCAGAATAAGTCGGATTTGTTTGAAGGTATCAATACCACGTGGACCCGGGTGGCCGGTGGTACGGAAATAGGAGCCATTCTGGACAAGGTTGAGTCCGAATTTAATTTTAAGGATCCTTCCGTTCATTTATCGGATTTGATAAAAGCCTATCAGCTGCTTCAAAAAATAAACGATGACCATTGGAGGGAACTAAAATCAATAGAACTTAAGGCAATCATCGAGGATGTGGCGGGCCTTCATTTGGAAGCATTTACCACCCAGGCCTTTTCCAACCCGGGGGAATCCATAGAACTCAATTTGGAGGCGGTCAACAGAAGTAATGCCGACATCGTTCTGGAATCGGTATCGGTAAATGGAGAAAAACTTTTAATTGAATCGACGGATTTGAAGTACAACGAGCTGTTCAAAAAACAAATGAAGATCACCATTCCCAACACTACGAACTATACAAGTCCCTATTGGCTTATGGAAAAGGGAACATTGGGAACCTATACAGTGACCGATTCGGAATTAATAGGAAAACCTGAAACCCCTAGGGCCTTCAAAGCGACTTTTAATCTACTTTTTGACGGTGTCAATATCCCGATAACAAAAAATGTATCCTATAAATACGGAAGACCGGACAAAGGGGAAATATATCAGCCTTTTGAAATCGTGCCAAAGGCAACGTCCATGTTGAAGGACAAAGTTCTTATATTTTCGGACGGAACGCCAAAACAGATTCCGGTTACCGTAAAGGCCCATAAGGACCATGTATCGGGTAAAGTACGTTTGGAAATTGGCGACGGCTGGATTCTCGATTCGGCTACCCAACCATTTTCCATTGAGAAGAAGGGCGACGAGCAGACGCTGGTATTTACACTAACGCCTCCCGCTACCGAAAATGAATCGTATTTAACTTCCATAGTATCCATAGATGGAGAAAACATTTCAAAGGAACTGGTAACCATCGCCTACGATCATATACCCACTCAGACCGTGTTGATGCCCTCCGAGGCAAAAGTCGTTAGACTGGATATTCAAAAAGCTGGTCAGCATATTGGTTATATCATGGGCGCCGGGGATGATGTCCCCACCAGTTTGGAACAAATTGGGTATACAGTGCATATTATAAATCCTACGGACATAGACGAGAACTCCTTGGATAAATACGACGCCGTAGTTCTGGGCATCAGGGCCTATAATGTAGTCGATGAATTGAGCTTTAAGCAACGATATATTCTGGAATACGCAAAGAATGGCGGTACCGTAATCGTCCAGTACAACACGGCGGGCAGATGGGCGGACCAGTTTGAAAACATCGCCCCGTATGATCTTCAGATTTCAAGGGACCGGGTGACCAATGAAAATTCCGAGGTTAAAATAATCGCCCAAGACCATCAATTGGTAAATTATCCCAATAAAATCTCCTCCAATGATTTTAATGGATGGGTTCAGGAACGCGGTCTTTATTTTCCGGATAGCTGGAGCAAGGAATTTACACCCATCCTTGAAATGAAGGATGAAGGGGAAAAAGCCACAAAAGGAAGTTTATTGATAGCACCTTACGGAGAAGGTCACTATATTTACACAGGATTAAGCTTTTTCAGGGAACTTCCCGCGGGTGTTCCAGGAGCATACAAATTATTTTCGAACATGCTATCCGTGGGTAAGGATAACCTGTCAAAAAAGGAACAGATCAAAGGATGAGTCAGGAAAAAGAGGAACATAAAAGTTGGAAACGTGAGTATTCCCTGGTTCTGATTCTTAATCTTGTTTACATTCTCGTTTTTTATCTTATAATGACTTCATACAATTAAAATGGGCGCACTGGACTGGACGATTCTTGCTGGTACCCTATTATTCATTGTAACCTATGGGGTCTGGAAAACCAAGGGAAGTGCGAACGTTGACGATTATGTAAAAGGTGGAAACGAGGCGCAATGGTGGACCATTGGACTCTCGGTTATGGCCACACAGGCAAGTGCCATAACGTTTCTGTCCACGCCCGGTCAGGCCTTTCACGATGGTATGGGTTTCGTACAGTTTTATTTTGGCCTTCCATTGGCCATGATCATTATCTGTTTGGTGTTCGTTCCCATTTATCATCGCATGAAGGTATATACTGCCTATGAATTTTTGGAAGGACGGTTCGATTTAAAAACCCGTTCCTTGGCGGCCATCCTATTTTTGATTCAGCGGGGCCTTGCCGCGGGAATCACCATTTTTGCACCTTCGATTATCCTTTCGGCCGTTTTAGGCTGGGACTTGGGCACCCTAAATATTATCATAGGTACCCTGGTAATTATTTATACTGTATCGGGTGGTACCAAAGCGGTCAGTGTTACCCAAAAGCAGCAAATGTTCATCATAATGACGGGCATGTTCGTGGCCTTTTTCTTTATTTTAGGATTCCTTCCTTCGGACATAACTTTTTCCAAGGCCCTAAAAATAGCCGGCGCGAGCAATAAATTGGACATCCTTGATTTTAGTCTGAATACAAAGAGTAGGTATACCTTTTGGAGCGGAATCACGGGCGGACTCTTTTTGGCCCTCGCCTATTTTGGTACAGATCAAAGCCAAGTACAACGCTATTTATCCGGAAAATCCATCAGGGAGAGTCAACTGGGATTGGTCTTCAATGCCATATTTAAAATCCCCATGCAATTTTTCATTCTTTTGGTCGGGGTGATGGTCTTTGTCTTTTATCAATACAATCCTTCGCCCCTGAATTTTAATCCGGCGGCGACGGTGGCTGTGATGGAGTCTAACTATGCCGAGGATTATAAAATCCTTCAGGAAGGACAGGTTGCCTTGGAAGCCGAAAAGCGTATCGCCCAAAATCAGTTTTCGACCGCCCTCGATATTAAGGAATACACGGCAGTTCAGGAAGCGAAACAACAAATCATTCGGATCAATCAAAAAGATAGCACAAACAGGGTTGCCGCAAAAGCCCTGATTTCACAGGCGGATGATTCCATCGAAACCAATGATAAGGATTATGTCTTCATTCACTTTATTCTGAACAACCTGCCAAAGGGATTAATCGGTCTTTTATTGGCGGTAATTCTCTCGGCCGCCATGTCCTCTACGGCATCGGAACTGAACGCCTTGGGAACCATTACGGCTCTAGATTTGTATAAACGGAATAAAAAAGGAAGCTTTACGGAAAAACACTACGTACTTGCTTCCAAAGGTTTTACTCTTGCCTGGGGTGTCATCGCCATTTTGATTGCCTGTATTGCCAATCTTTTTGATAATCTAATTCAACTAGTGAACATTATAGGTAGTATTTTTTACGGAAATGTACTTGGCATATTTCTCTTGGCTTTTTTCTTCAAGTTCGTAAAGGGAAATGCGGTGTTTTTTGCCGCCATCATTACCCAGATAATTATCTGCATTATATATTATAACCTAATCCATATTTATCCTTCTGGAGAAGAAAAGCTAGGGTACCTATGGTTAAACTTTATTGGTGCTGCCCTGGTCATAATTACGGCCATTATTTTCGAAGCCTTTGACAGAATGTTGAGCAAGCCTCCAACAGAAGCATAAAACCAATCAACTATCCTAATTTCCATGATTGCCCACGATATCAAGCGTTCGTTTATTTCAAAATATCAAAGGGAACCGATTCTGGTAAAGGCTCCCGGAAGAATCAATTTGATTGGGGAACATACAGATTATAATATGGGGGTTGTACTACCCGCTTCCATTGAAAAAGGAATTTATTTTGCCATTCAAAAAAATGGAAGTTCGTCTATTCACATAGAAACTTTTCTGACGGATGCCGAAAAAATTGAATTCGACCTAAAGGGAAACCCAAAACCTTACCAGGCCTTTTGGGGAAATTACTTCAAGGCAATTTTAGAAATCATGGTATCTAAAGGATATTCATTAAAAGGTTTCGATTGTGTTTTTGGAGGAGATATTCCAATAGGAGCGGGACTCTCTTCCTCCGCTGCCCTTTGTTGTGGTTTTATTTTTGGCCTTTCGGAAATTTTAGGCTTTTCCATTAGCAGGGAAGAGAATGCGCTCATAGCACAGGAGGCGGAGCATAAAATTGGGCTTAACTGCGGATTGATGGACCAATATGCTGTTCTTTTTGGAAAACGGAACAATGCGCTGTTTTTGGATTGCCGGGATTTGACCCATGAGTTTGTACCTGTAAATTTAAAAAGTTACAGCTGGGTGCTTATCAATTCGAATATAAAACACAACCTTGCTGTTGATTCCGAATACAACAAACGGAGAATTTCCTGTGAAACGGTCGTTTCCAAAGTCAATACCAGTATTCAACCAGCAGCTTCCTTAAGGGATGTTACCCAAGAGCATTTGGAAAAAATAAAAATGGAGGTAAGCCCTACGGATTACAAAAGGGCAAAATATATTCTGGAGGAAAACGAAAGGGTTCTAAAAATGATAGCGGCTTTAAAAGCCGGTGACACCCAAGAAGTAGGTAACCTACTCTTACAAGGCCATTGGGCCATGTCTCAGGAATTTGAAATAACGACTCCCGAACTTGATTTTCTAGTAAAAACAGGTGAGAAACTGAACGGCGTAGTGGGTTCCAGAATGATGGGAGGTGGATTTGGCGGGTGCACCATAAACCTACTTAAAACGGATAAAGTTGAATCCTGTCTGTCCGAAATAAAAAGTGCCTATCGTAAAGAGACCAACATCGAATGTGAAACCTATCCGTTGGAAATTGGGGATGGGGTCCATGTGCTAGATTAAGCTGCCAAGAAGTAAGCCCACAGGATGTCCATACGGATGGAATTTTCAAATTAAGCGAACCTATTGGAATAAAGTCTCTTTCGTTACCAATAAAAAAGCCCGTAAGCTACATGCATTACGGGCCTTTTACAAAGACTAAAATATTCTTAGGCTCCCCATTCCTTTAAGGAATCCTCGTTCATTTTTACATAATCGGCATTACCGGCCTCTTTCGCTTTTGCCAATGATTTTCTTGCAGCTTCTATGGCTCCTTTTTTATCCCCGGCCTTCGCCAAGATCAAGGATTGCTGTCTTAATTGCCAATATGCAGGATTCTCCGTCATGTTCATGGCGGTATCCATCCATTCCTTGGCCTTATTTATGTCCTTGCCCTCACTTAAATAATAAACCGCAGCAGCATAGTAATCCCCAGCTCCTGGTCCGGACATGATTCTGTCAATATTTTTCATTACGGTAGCATCGGTTGGAACCTCTATCGGAACGCCTACATAGACCTGCTCCCACATAATACCCAAATTGGCACCTGTTGTATTAAGGTCATCCATGGTGATGGTAAAAGTTTCAATGGGTATTTCAATAGGATACACAGGTACGGTCGCCGTGGCAACAATTTTGCTCTCTTCCCAATTACTGGGTACGCCACCTCCATTGGTATCCGTGTAGAAAAACACTTCCCACTCCTTTTGACCTGGCTTTGTAAAGATGGAATAGGTTCCCGCTTTTACCTCGCTACCTGCAATGGTTACGTCCGTATCAAACGAAATTGTTGTGTAGGCATTGGCACCCGTTCTCCACAATTTGCCATAAGGTACCAAATCGCCAAAAACTTTTCTTCCACGCATGGAAGGCCTGGAATAATCCACCACTACCTCCGTCAATCCAACCATTTGAACCAATTTGGAAGCGGGACTTGGGGCCGGAGTATTGATTTGGGCCTCAAGGGATAATGATGCCACAATGGCCAATAAAAAGAGTATTACTTTGTTCATAGTTAATTGATTTATTTAGTTTTAACAAAACTAGGTATAAACCAAAATCCCATTTGTTAAGAAAGTATTAAATAAGCGGGATACAAGTGCTAGTATATGGCAAAAGGTACGGAAAGGGTACCCGTATTTAGATAGGCTGCAAAATAGAAAATCCCGGGTCCGTTAATTGTGTTGGATATTGAACCCGATGTATCTACTTCATTCCCGGAGTTCCAAACGAGCCTCCCGCCTGCATCAAAAATGGCACTTCCAAAAACCGTATTGGAGGTTTGAATTTCATAAACGAACGAACCCATATTTAGATCCTTATATATAAGTATCGTTTCGTCCTCGTCACTTTCTATGGGTTCTTCGGGGGTTTCAGGTTCTTCGGGGGTTTCCGGTTCCTCAGGGGTTTCCGGTTCTTCGGGAACCTCGGAATCGACAAATGTAATTTTAAACAGTCTTGCGGCACTGGTGATGGAAGGTGTTTGTCGTGAAAAAAATTCAGAAGTAAAGAGGAATTGGTTGGCACTTATTTGGGCGATACCTTCGGTTTGTACAAAGGACAGTCCTAAATCGTAGCTGCTAAAACTTCCATTGAAGATGTTCGTACCGATGGAATTCTCGAATTTGATTAAAAACGGCATTAGAATGGTTGAATATCCCAGTAAATACAATTTGGTTCTTGCACTATCATAAACGGCGTCAGTCACCAAGCCCACCTCGTTTAATGAACCGATGTTCGTAGCGACATGGCTACCGATGGTCTTTGGAATGGAATATGCGACAGATCCCAGACTTTGCCATTGCTTCGTAAAGACAACCAACGCATCATCCAAAGCGATGAAAGCTTCCGCATCCCAATCGGAACTTCCGTTATTGGTAAAATCCGTTTGGTCCTCATATGTGAATTCGATTCTTTCGGCCTGTACCTGGTCGGACACTAGATAGTCCGACTTCGCAATTCGGTAAATCACCAAATCCGTTCTCGTTCCAACATTGTTCCCAAAATCCCCGATATAAATATAATTGGCATCCTGTGTCAATGCCTCCCAGTCCATATTTTGGGCATTGGTAATTGTTATGCGTCTGGTTATGGCCAAGGAAGTGGTATCCATCTCATACAGAATTGGCTCGTTCCCAGAATCGTTATGGGTTATCAATCGGTCATTAAAAAAAAGTAGTCCGGATGATTCGTTGATTTCGGCATTCAAACCGCCAACTTCAGAAATCGTTTGTTGCGCCGTAAGCACGGACGTAAATAATACCAACAAAACTGTAAAATATTTCATGGCAAAACTCACATTGCAAAGGGAAAATACAAAATCCTTTTGGTAAGCAGCTTACGTGCACTTATTTAAACTATCAAAGATTCAGATTCATCGGTGAAAATTCATATCCTCTTGCATAGATAAATGCTAAGACTTTATATTTTGTTTAACTTAAAACAATATTTGTTAAACAAAAATTAGGTATATTTGTTAAAAGGATTGTATGAAACTTTATCAGCTTAAGTCAAAACAATATTTGCCCATAAGTCAATCAGAGGCTTGGCAGTTTCTATCGAATCCTGCGAACCTAAAGGTAATTACACCAGAACATATGGGTTTTGATATTCTGGATGGCGCTGATAGGAAAATGTTTCCCGGCCAAATTATCCAGTATATCGTGAAACCTTTTCCAGGGTACTCCACCAAGTGGGTAACGGAGATAACCCATGTGCAGGCCGGAAGCTATTTTGTGGACGAGCAACGTTTTGGACCCTACAAATTGTGGCATCACAAACACTTCATCAGCGAAATACCCGGTGGTGTTTTAATGGAAGATATCATTGATTATAAATTGCCCTTTGGGATTTTGGGCCGGATGTCGCACCCATTTCTGGTAAAAAAGCAATTAAAGCAAATATTTATGCATCGAGAGCAAAAATTGACCTCACTTTTTGGTAGTATGCTAGATAAACAAAACACCGTTGAATTTAAATCTATATAAATGAAACCCGTATCAAGGGATTTGTTATAGTGAATTACATAACTCTAGAAAAGGAAATGTTTAACAATCCAGTTATTGACCTAATTTTAAACATATGAAATGAGCCATAACAAGTCTTGATACATAACGAGATGGTTATTGGCGAATTACACCTGACCTACGAAAAACAATAAAAATAAACAGATGAAAACAATATTATTGATAGGTGGATCTCATGGGATTGGTTTGGATGTAGTAGACCAATTAAAGGAAACTCATAACCTTTTGGTAGCATCCAGAACGGAACTCCCGGAATCCCATAAAAATATTAACCATATTCAGTTCGATGCCACGGAAGATGTATTAAATATGGACGATATTCCCAATTTGGATGGTTTTGTGTATTGCCCTGGAAGTATCAACCTGAAACCTTTTAAGATGATGAGTTTGGAAACCTTTGAAAACGATATGGAAATCAATTTCTTTGGTTTGATTCGGGTTGTAAAGGACATTATACCCAAGATGAAGGATGATTCAAGCATGGTATTTTTCAGTACGGTAGCTGTCTCCAATGGAATGCCCTTCCACACCAGCGTTGCGGCGGCAAAAGGTGCCATAGAAGGCTTTGCCAAATCCTTGGCCGCTGAATATGCGCCAAAAGTAAGGGTGAACGTCGTGGCACCTTCATTGATAGATACTCCTCTGGCCAGCAGACTGCTCAACAACGACAAAAAAAGGGAATCCATGGGGGAAAGACATCCATTGAAAAGAGTTGGAAAACCAGAAGACATAGGGAATATAGTTTCCTTTCTTCTAAGCGATAAAAGCTCTTGGATGACGGGACAGGTCATTGGAGTCGATGGAGGAATCTCTACACTAAACCTTAGTTAAATGTCCAAAAAGAACGTCACTATTTTTTGGTTCCGAAGGGATTTACGGCTGGATGATAATGTAGGCTTTTTGGCCGCATTGAAGTCGGACCACAAAGTACTGCCCATTTTCATTTTCGATACCCATATTCTTTCCAAACTGCCCGAAGACGATGCTAGGGTAACCTTCATTTTTGAAACCTTGCAGAAAATGAGGAAAGAACTACAAGATGACTGGAACAGCTCATTGGCCATATATTCCGGAACGCCAAAATCGATTTTCGAGGAATTGATAGAGATGTATAATATTGGAAGCGTGTACACGAATAGGGACTATGAGCCGTATGCGAGGGACCGTGATGGGGAAATCGAGGAGCTTTTGGCGAGCCAGGATATAGCCTTCAAGACCTTTAAGGACCAAGTTATTTTTGAGACCTCCGAAGTTATGAAGGACGATGGCGATCCTTACGTGGTGTATACGCCCTATAAGAACAAATGGAAGGAAACCTTTGACAAGGATAAACATCTGCAAATCCATTATACGAATAGTTATTTGGATAATCTAATCGAAAACACGAGGCTTCCCAACCTTACGTTGAGCGATTTAGGGTTTAAAAAATCGGACATAGAGGTGCCGGATTTTACTGTCACCCCTACCCTAATCAATAATTACGAGGATACCCGAAACTATCCGGCAAAAGAAAATGGTACTTCTAGATTAGGACCGCATTTAAGGTTTGGAACGGCATCAATACGGAAAATGATGAAAAAGGCCATCAATGAGGATAATGAGGTTTTTTGGAGCGAATTGATTTGGCGCGAATTTTTTATGCAAATCCTTTGGCATTTTCCTCATACCAAAGACAAGGCCTTTAAACCAAAATATGACCGAATCGAATGGCGCAACAAGGAGGAAGAATTCGATAAATGGAAAAAGGGACAAACGGGTTATGCCCTTGTAGATGCCGGAATGCGTGAACTAAATTTAACCGGCTATATGCATAATAGGGTGCGAATGCTCGTCGCTAGTTTCCTGTGCAAACATTTATTGATCGATTGGCGCTGGGGAGAGGCCTATTTTGCCGAAAAGCTCTTGGATTATGACATGAGTGCCAACGTAGGCAACTGGCAGTGGGCGGCCGGTAGCGGTGTTGACGCGGCTCCGTATTTTAGGATATTCAATCCAATGACCCAAGTGGATAAATTCGACAAGCAAAAAGAGTATATCAACAAATGGGTACCGGAATTACAGGAACTGAATTATCCAGATAAAATGGTAGATCATAAAATGGCCAGGGAGCGCTGCTTGGAAACCTATAAAGAGGCACTTAACAATTGATTATCTTGAAAGCTGATCAAATGTGGCTTCCAACTCCTGTTGTTCCGCCAATCTTCTTCTCAGGATATTGACATATTGCAGGGCCAGTCTAGTATCATAATCGGAATACGCAGCGGATGCAAACTCCAAGGCCCTTTCCAAATCACCATTGATTTCATTGATGATGGCCATATTGTAATGGGCCCTTCCGGCAATTTTGGATTTTCTGTTATCAAGTTCCGTAGCCCATAAATCGGCCGCTCCATCCCAATTGCCAGTTCTGGCCCTTCGCATCGCGATTTTAAAATTGTTGGTGCCGCGTACAAAATAATCCCGTGCTACTCGCACGTTAATGGGCCTTGTCAAGAGCGCGTAATCCATGCCAATGGTGTTACTTATTTGCAAAACACCTTCCTTTCTTCCCGCTATGGCTTCAAACGCCTTTGCCGGATTGACGCCCTCTCCCACCGATGTAAGGAAGTCATTAAAAATATATTCGTCCAAAATTGTTTTTGTAACGGGATCGTAAACCCTCCAGCCATTTTCAATTAATGTATTTAAGGTTAACCTATGACCTGGAATCCCTATGTTAATACCTACGTTGTTAGGTATACTTACGGTGGTTAGTTCATAACTGGGCGTTGTATCCGTATCATAAAACTCCAAGGAAAATAAAATGTCCACCTCGTTCTCCTGACAAATTTGCGCTACAAAATCCGTAGGCAAGGCAGCTGGAAAAACACCCAAACCTTTGCGCGATCCATCAACATCTTCGATTATCCTGACCACTTCAAATCTGCTGTCCCTCTTCAATGCATCCAGAAGCCCCTGAATGGCATATTCTGCGCCTTCTTTGTCCAAATCCTTTCCTTCAAGGGACAAGACCTTATCCAGTTTATCCAGTTTATTGTTTTCTTCCGATGGAATACTCCTGTTGAGGATACCAATCTTGGTCACATGGGCCGGAATGGCAATCCTCGGAGCCTGCGTCACTCCCATGGTCAATCTATTGGTAGAACTACAGGAAACGTTCATTAGAATGATTCCGGCAATTAGGAATATGTTTAAAATGTTCTTCATGCTATCGGATTTAAGGATATAATTGGTTGATTTATAACGAAAAACTTTACTGTTAAGTATTTCAGGAAGTATGTAAAAAATGCCAAGAACTTAGAAGTCTTGGATTATCTGTTCTAAGAACATAAAAATTTGAACAAGCCTATATTGTAGGCGCTTCCTTCAGACCTTTTAAAACCTTATATTTACGCTACAATGAAATCATTCTTTCAATTTATATTTAGAAACACTAAATAATCCATACCAAGTAAACCGATAAAAATGAAAAAATTCCTAGTACTAGCATGCTGCTTCGGTCTGATTAACGTTGTTCAGGGCCAAAAAATGAGCAAGGACAAAAAAGCGGTCATTGCTTCCGTTGAAAATCATAAGGAGCAACTTATCAAAATCAGCGACTCCATTTGGGCGTTGGCAGAAACAGCCTTTGAAGAGACGGAATCTTCCCGAATCCTTGCTGACTATGCCGAAAAAAATGGACTGACTGTAACCCGGGGCGTTGCCAATATCCCCACTGCCTTTACGGCCACATACGGTTCCGGCAAACCGGTTATTAGTATTTTGGGTGAATTTGATGCCCTACCCGGAATCTCTCAAAAGGCGAGCCCGGAAAAATCGCCTTTAAAAGAAGGAGCGGCGGGCCACGGTTGCGGCCACAATATGTTCGGCACGGCAAGTTTAGGGGCCGCCATTGCCATAAAGGAATTAATGGAAGCTGGAAAAATACAGGGGACCGTCAAGTTTTTGGGCACACCGGCAGAAGAAAAGTATTTTGCTAAAGTGTGGATGGTTGAGGCCGGACTTTGGGACGATGTGGACGTTAATGTAAGCTGGCATCCTTCCGCAGGCATAGAAGCCGATGTTCAAACAGGACTTTCCCTGATCGATTTCATCGTTGAGTTCTATGGACAGACTGCGCATGCATCCGCAGATCCCTGGAACGGTAAAAGTGCCTCCGATGCCCTAGAGCTGTATACCACCGGTATCAACTACTACAGGGAGCATATTTTGCCCACTTCACGTATTCACTATCACATACAGGATGGCGGACAGGTGGTAAATGTGGTTCCAGATTATGCGAAGCTTTGGGTAAGGGTTCGCGACCCAAAGAGGTCCAAAATGTTGCCTACCTACGAACGCGTAAAGGCCATGGCGGAAGGTGCTGCCATCATGGCGGATGTAGATTATAAAATTTCATTGGTCTCAGGTATTTATGAAACCTTGGTCAACAGGACGGGTGGAGAAATCATGCAGTCCAATCTGGAGCTATTGGGCCCTATCACCTATACGGAAGAAGAGGAAGCTTTTGGAAGGGCCATCCAAAAAGCGACGGGAAAACCCGAAGTTGGAATGGACGGTAAGGTGTACCCGCTTAAGGAAACGGAAGAGAATCCCGGTGGCGGTTCCACAGATGTGGGCGACGTAAGTTGGAATGTACCCAACATTAATTTGGGAGTTACCGTAGCGCCAAAAGATACGCCCTGGCATTCTTGGGCCGTTGTGGCCTGCGGCGGTATGTCCATTGGCCATAAAGGAATGGTGCATGCGGCCAAAGCGATGGGTATGACCATGTTGGACCTTTTTGAAAATCCAAAAATGGTGGAGGCCGTGAAGGAAGAGTTTAAGACCAGAAAAGGAAATGAGGTGTACGAGCCCATGATCGATGGGCCACCACCTATTGGAAAAAATTAAGAAAAAAATAAGATTGCTATGTTCGGATTATTTAAAAGAAAAACAGAAAAGGAAAAATTGACTGCAGAATATCAAAAGCTCATGAAAGAGGCTTTTGAACTATCGACCATTAACAGAAAAGCAAGTGATGAAAAATATGCAAAAGCGGACGAAATCCAGAAAAAACTGGATGCCTTGGAATGAAGTTAAAAGACCAACATTGATGGTTCTTTGTTTCTTTTTTCTTCAATATTCGCTAAAAGCCCAGGAAGAATCAGAAACGAACTTCGATTTTAAGTACGACCATTATTCGCTCATTGTGAAGGACTTGGAAAAAACGGGGAAATTCTATAAGAACATTCTAAAACTTAAGGAAATTCCCCATCCTTCAGCCACTTCCGGATTTCGTTGGTTCGTAATCCATGGGAACTCGCAATTGCATTTGATCGGAAAGGACAGCGTACCTATGAAGCACAACAAAAGTGTCCATCTTTGTTTGGCCACACAGAAACTGGATGAATTTATTGCCCATTTGGAAGAAAAGAACGTTCCATACTCGGACTGGCCAGGTAAACCAAACGCCGTTACCCTGAGGGCCGATGGAGTCCGACAAATTTATGTACAAGATCCTGAAAATAATTGGGTGGAAATCAATACGGCCGTTCATTAAAAAGTCATGCTCATCTTTATAATGACCAAAACTGTTTTGGATTGGAAATAAAAAGGATATCGCCCGAACACACTTGGACGATCAGGCATCAGGTTATGTGGCCCAAGCATCCAATCGAATTCGTAAAGCTGGAGAAAGATACCTCCGGAGCACATTACGGAATTTTCGTTGAAGATAAATTGGTGAGCTGTATTTCCCTTTTTATAGCGGATGATTTGGCCCAATTTAGAAAGCTTGCAACACTACATGGATACCAAAAAAAAGGATATGCTTCGGCGCTTATCGACCATATAATCGCCATTTGTCTTCAAAAAAAGGTACAAAAAATTTGGTGCAATGCCCGACTGGACAAAACCGACTTTTATGAAAATTTTGGACTGATAAAAACAAAAAATAGCTTTTCAAAGGAAGGAGTATCCTACCTAGTGATGGAGCGAATTTTGTGAAGATAATCTGGTAGCGTAATTTTACGTAGCTATCTTGAACTAAAAATCCTTTTAATGAGCAATACAATAATACGAAAGTTTCCTCTCGGTTTTCAATGGCAGACCCAGGACCCATTTTTGTTCTGTGTACACCACTTAGATCATTTTCCTGAAGGTACCCCAGATTTAGGTCCGAATCCAGAATTACTGAAAGGAAGACCTTTGGGCGGGGATTTTGATCCCCACCAGGACTGGCGTATGTATCATGGTCAAACCATTCCCGGATTCCCCGCACATCCACATGTTGGATTCGAGACGGTAACAGTTGTTAACCAAGGTTTTTGCGATCATTCCGACTCCTTAGGTGCAGCAGGAAGATTTGGCTTGGGCGACACTCAATGGATGACCGCAGGAAGCGGTGTGCAACATTGCGAAATGTTTCCGCTATTACATACCGATAAGGAAAACACCTTGGAACTATTTCAAATTTGGTTGAACCTACCAAAAAAGTCCAAGTTTGCCGATCCCTATTTTAAGATGCTCTGGCATGAAGATATCCCTATAATAATAACGGAAAAAGCTACGGTTACCGTAATTGCAGGGAACTTTAATGATATCACGGCACTTGCACCACCGCCGGATTCTTGGGCATCGGAGCCTGAAAATAAAGTAGCTATTTGGAGTATCGTTATTAAAGCCAACGGAGAAATCCGTCTTCCAAAGGCAGAGAAAGGCATTAACCGAAGTATTTATTTTTATGAAGGGGACGAAATTAGCATCGAGACCGAAACAATCCCCAAAAATTTTGGTATGGATGTGAATCCTGAAGCGGATATCAACCTAAAAGCAGGTTCAAAAGTTGCCAAGCTATTGGTGCTGCAGGGGGCCCCTATCAACGAGCCCGTTGCCCAACAAGGTCCCTTTGTAATGACCACACAGGAAGAACTTCAAAAAGCTTTCTCACAGTTTAGATTGACCCAATTTGGTGGATGGCCATGGCCCTATCCCGATAATATTCATGATGCCGAAAAAGGTAGGTTCGCGAAATATCCGGATGGAACTGTAATTGAAAAATAGTTATCTCCAATTAAATCCTGTCTATTTTTGCCCCGATAGCTTTCAATCGTACATCGATATTCTCATAGCCCCTATCGATCTGTTCAATATTGTGGATAATAGAGGTACCCTTTGCGGATAAGGCAGCGATCAGTAAGGATACACCAGCACGTATATCTGGTGAGGTCATCGTGGTCGCTTTTAGGGTCGACTTGAAATTATGGCCCATGACGGCAGCACGATGCGGGTCGCAAAGAATTATCTTGGCACCCATATCCAATAGTTTGTCCACAAAGAACAGTCGGCTTTCGAACATTTTTTGGTGAATGATGACTTCCCCTTTCGCCTGAGTGGCTACTACCAAAATAATACTAAGAAGGTCTGGAGTCAACCCGGGCCAAGGCGCATCGGCAATGGTCAATATCGACCCATCAATGTAATTTTGAATTTCATATCCGTTGGTATGTTTCGGAATAAAGATATCATCTCCTCTCCGTTCCAATTGTATCCCCAGTTTTCTGAAAACCGTGGGTATTTGTCCCAAATCGTCCCAACTTACATTTTTTATGGTCAATTCACTTCGAGTCATGGCTGCCAAGCCGATCCAGCTTCCGATCTCGATCATGTCGGGCAACATGGTATGTTCCGTTCCCCCCAAGGATTCCACACCATCAATGACCAACAAGTTGGACCCGACTCCCGAAATCTTGGCACCCATCCGAATGAGCATTTTACACAACTGTTGTAAATAAGGCTCGCATGCCGCATTGTATATGGTGGTTTGACCTTTCGCCAATACCGCTGCCATTAGGATGTTGGCGGTGCCGGTAACCGAAGCTTCATCAAGCAACATATAGGTACCTTTCAACTCTTTTGCCTCAACCCCATAGAAATATTCCTCCTTGTTATATCTAAACTTGGCACCGAGCTTTATGAAGCCTTCAAAATGGGTATCCAAACGCCTACGACCTATTTTATCCCCTCCAGGTTTTGGAATATATCCTTTTCCGAACCGGGCCAATAATGGTCCAACCAACATTATGGAACCCCTAAGTCCTCGCCCGTCCTGTTTGAACTGATCGGATTGTAGATAATCTAAATTGATATCATCGGCCTTGAACGTGTAGGAACCCTTTCCTCTTTTCTGAATCTTTACACCAAGATCTTCCAAAAGGGATATCAGTTTGTTCACATCAACGATGTCCGGGATGTTGTTTATTGTAACTTTTTCCGATGTCAAAAGTACGGCACACAGAATTTGCAATGCCTCGTTCTTTGCACCTTGTGGCGTTATTTCACCGGAAAGTGAATGTCCGCCTTCAATCTTAAATGTTCCCATCTAGGAAATGGAAGTTTAGTAGCGTTTTTTACCGCGATTATTGTTTCTATTCTTTTTACCGGAACTTGGCCTTGGGGTTTTGGCAACCTTGTTTTTAAGGAATTGTCCGCTATCGGTAAGATTTTCGCCTTTGGCGGCCAAATCTATTTCACCATTGCTCAGCTCGTACAAATGTTTGAAAATTGCGGTATCGTCCACAACTTCCTTGTTCCAGTTAAGATAGCATTTCTTCATATGATTGGCAATGGCATACTCCAGGCCGGAGCGCTTGTCACCTTTTTCCCATTGTACGGCAACATCGATCATTCGCTTGATGTTGTTCCCGTAAAATCTGTATTTAGGATAGTTCTGGGGATATTCCAAAGGTTCTGGACGCTTTTGTAACATCTCCTTAGAAGTTATTGGGAAAGGTGATTCCACGTCGAGTTTAAAGTCGGACATGATAAATAGCTGATCCCACAATTTGTGCTGAAAATCAGGCACGTCGCGCAAGTGTGGCTGCAAGTTGCCCATAACGCTGATAATGGACTTTGCCACACGGTTACGTTCTGCATCATCTTTTATAGAAACGGCATAGTCCACCATTTTTTGAAAATGCCTACCGTATTCAGGGATGATCAATTGGGGACGCTCTGTATTGTATTCGAGGTTGTTTACTAAATCCAAATTGGAAAATTTATCTTAAAAAATGTTTCGAAGAAGTCTTCTTTTTAACGTCTGCAAAGTAATAAAATTATGGCGGAAATACTATTTTACCACATAATCGGAATTTAACTTATTGAAGTTTGCCCGAAATTCAAAGAATAATCCCTCACACTTGTATCTCCTTAAATACCCCTAGGAATTTGGAACCATTGATTTTAGAGGGAAATCACTCCCTCTATAGCCCCTACTTCCTTATATTTCTCAATGACCTGGTCCGGATTCTTGAGGTTGACGGTAATCGAAACACTGGTGTACTTTCCGTTTTTGGATTTTTTTGATTCGATGACGGCACCCATATTGTCAAAAATCTTGTGTATGCTATTGATTTTTTCCTGATCAGATAAAACAATGAATTTGTACAAGTAATTTGAGGGCCATGTGCTAGTCGCCGATAACTGTTTCCTTAATTTACTATAAAACGCATCAGAATTATTTTCTGCCATTACATTATTTTTTACAAAGGTACGGGTAAATGATTAGTTTTTTAAAACCTAGCGTTTGCGTAAATTTACAGGGTAAATCTACAGTATTTGGACTTTAAGAGGATTGTGATAACCGGTGCCCCCGGCACCGGAAAGACTTCGGTAATTAAATCTTTGGAAGATAGAGGATATTACTGCTTTCATGAAATCATTCGTACCATGACCCTGGAGGCCAAAAAATCGCAAAGGTCAGATTCGGTTTTGAGCAACCCTATTGACTTTGTGGACGATTCTTTGGCATTTAACCATACACTTTTAAAAGGTAGATTGGCACAGTTCCAAGAGGCCGGAAACCTAAAAAATGATGTACTTTTTTACGACCGGGGTACCCCCGATGTTTTGGCCTATATGGACTATTTTGGACAAGCATACGATGTGGAGTTCAAGGAGATTTGTAAGCAATATAGATATGACCAAGTGTTCATTCTACCTCCTTGGGAAGAAATCTATGTACAGGACAATGAGCGATTGGAAAGCTATCCCCAGGCCGTAGACCTCCATATTCATCTGGAAGAGACCTACCGATCTTTAGGTTACGACATCGTGGAAGTACCATTTGGAACTGTAGCGGAGCGTTTGGATTTTATAGTGAAAAGGATAATCATATAAGTGAGCTTAGATCCACATAAAGTACTCAAAGAATATTGGGGCTACCCAAATTTTAAGGGCTCTCAGGAAGAAATTATTAAAGCGGCCCTCAATGGTAGGGATGTTTTGGCATTATTGCCCACAGGTGGTGGGAAGTCGGTTTGCTTTCAAGTTCCCAGCATGGCCACCGAGGGTATCTGTATCGTAATTTCCCCTTTAATCTCCTTAATTCAAAACCAGGTTTCGCAATTAAAAAGCATGGGTATAAAAGCCATTGGCATGACCGGCAAGATGCGTTTTGAGGAGATCAATGATCTTTTGGACAATTGTGTCTATGGAGACTACAAATTTCTATACATGTCTCCTGAGCGTTTGGAGCAGGAAATGGTACAGGACCGCATCCGTCAGATGTACGTCAATTTTTTGGTGGTCGATGAGGCCCACTGTATTTCGCAATGGGGCCACGATTTTCGTCCGGCGTACTTACAATGTAAAATCCTAAGGGAGCTTCATCCAGAAGTCCCTATGATGGCCTTGACCGCTACGGCCACACAAAGGGTAGAAGCGGATATTGTTAAGCAATTGGAATTGTTGAATCCACTGATTCAAAAGCAATCGTTCGTACGGGATAATATTTCCTTTAGGGTAGATACCCAAGAAGACAAGCGGTTTCAACTTTTGTATTATTGCAAGCGACTAAAAAGTAGCGGAATAATTTACACACGCTCGAGAAGGGTTACCGAGGATATCAGTAACTATCTTTTACAGAATGGGATTTCGTCGACGTTCTATCACGGGGGAATTCCCGAAAAGGACAAAAGGGACAAATTAGACAAATGGCTCCAGAACGAGATAAAGGTAATGGTAGCCACCAATGCTTTTGGCATGGGTATCGATAAGGCCGATGTTTCCCTTGTCATTCATTATCAAGTTCCGGACTGTATCGAAAATTATTTTCAGGAAGCAGGCAGGGCTGGACGTAATGGGGATAAGGCCGCTGCAATCCTCATCACAAATAAAACCGACCAGGAACTTGCCAAAAAACAATTTTTAGATGTATTGCCCGATGTCTCCACGGTAAAATACATCTATAGAAAACTGAACAACTATTTTCAAATCGCCTTTGGGGAAGGGAGTAACGAAACATTTCGGATACATTTCAATGAATTCTGTGATGCCTATCATTTAAATACTTTGATAACATATAATGTATTGAAGATTCTGGATAGAAACTCCGTCATCGCACTATCTGAATCTTTCAACCGTATGTCCAGTGTACTCTTTATATGTTCCAAAGAATCGCTTTTAGGCTATTTAGGTAGAAACGCTTTTTTGGACGACTTTACAAAATTGATTTTGCGAACCTATGGAGGAATTTTTGAAAACCATACGGTCATCAATACCTTTACCCTGGCCAAAAAATTAAGTTACCCCGAAAAGAAAGTGCTGGAATACCTCGAAATTTTGGCGCGGGATGAAATAATCGAATACAATGCTTCCCATAGTGACCTTGAAATTACCTTTTTGGTACCAAGGGAAGATGAGCAGACCATAAATCGATTTGCGAAAACTATCAACGAACAGAACCAATTGAAACAGGCCCAGGTTACGGCCATGCTTAATTATATTGGAACGGAATATATATGCCGAAGTAAGCAATTGCTAACCTATTTTGGGGAAAAGAACCCCGATTCCTGTGGAATCTGCGACGTATGTCTAGGAGCTCCTTCTAAGGGTACTCAACTTCTGGAACTCAAGAACAGAGCGATAGGATTACTGAAAAATCAGGATGCCTCCTCAAGAACATTGCTAACTTTGCTTCATTGCCAACAAGAATTGCTCCTACTGGTATTACAAGAACTTTTGGAAGACGGGATTGTGGAGCTTACCTCCAAAAACGAATATAAAATCATCTAATGCAAGCATTACGAATAGTATTTATGGGAACCCCAGATTTTGCCGTGGGGATTTTGGATGCCATCTTTCAAGGCGGTTACAAAGTAGTAGGTGTGGTTACGGCCCCTGACAGACCTGCTGGAAGGGGAAGAAAACTAAACGAGTCCGCAGTAAAAAAATACGCCCAGGACAAGGGCCTGCCCATTTTACAACCGACCAATCTCAAGAGCGAGGATTTTTTGGGAGAATTAAAGGCATTGAACGCGAACCTTCAAGTGGTCGTCGCCTTTAGAATGTTGCCAAAGGCTGTTTGGCAAATGCCGGAATTTGGCACTTTTAACCTCCATGCCTCCCTGCTGCCCCAATATAGGGGCGCGGCCCCCATCAACTGGGCCATTATTAATGGCGAAACAAAAACGGGGGTCACCACGTTTTTTATCGATGATAAAATAGACACAGGGGCTATCATCCTCCAAAAGGAAACCGAAATTCACAAGGACGAGGACGCTGGTTCCTTACATGACCGTTTGATGGTATTGGGCGCCGATGCCGTTATGGAAACTTTGGAAAGGATTTCACAAGGAAATATGGATGCTATTGTACAGGAAAATCCGGCCGAATTGAAAGTGGCCCATAAAATTCAAAGGGATACATGCAAAATCGACTGGAGCCGTCCCATGGATGAAATTTATAATAAGATTCGGGGATTGAGCCCCTACCCCGCCGCTTGGAGCACCCTAACAAATGATGGGGAACAACTGGATATTAAAATCTATAAGGCCACCAAGGAGAAAACAGACCATTCCTTGGATTTTGGGAGTTTACTGTTCGACAAAAAAGAGCTAAAGGTTTCGGTTAAAAATGGGTTCCTGAAATTATGGGAAGTACAACTACAGGGGAAACGAAAAATGACGGTAGCAGATTTGTTGAACGGCCTTAATCTATCAAAAAATGCCAAAATTGGCTGAAGCCCCGTCATTATTGGGATAGCCGAAGACGTAAAAAAAGCCTTACTTTATCAACAAACCTCTTGAGTTATCAACAAAATAAGGGATTTGCCCCCATTTTACTTGTGTTGGTCGTAAATCCATATAAATTTGTTATAGGTTTAAAATTATTTAACAACAATTAATTTAATCAGATTATGAACAAAACAGAATTGATTGATGCAATGGCAGCAGACGCGGGCATCACTAAAGCAGCGGCTAAAAAGTCATTGGAGTCTTTCTTAGGAAATGTTGAAGGTGCTCTAAAAAAGGGCAATAGAGTTTCTCTAGTTGGTTTCGGGTCTTGGTCCGTATCTAAAAGAAATGCAAGAGAAGGTAGAAATCCATCTACTGGTAAAACTATCCAAATCGCAGCTAAAAACGTTGTTAAGTTTAAGGCAGGTTCTGACCTAAGCGATGCAGTTAACTAAATAATTGCAAGATTATCATATGAAAAGGCACTTATTAAGTGCCTTTTTTTATTCCCAGTTTGGATAATTAATGTGAAATGTCTTACTTTAGGATTATTCAGGTGTTTAAATATGGTGCATTTAAAGCCAAACAAGGGTAAGTTGTTAATTGCTGAGCCGTCTCTAACAGGTGATGTTTCCTTCAATAGATCTGTAGTTCTTATTGCGGAGCACAATGAAGAGGGGTCCGTAGGATTTATACTCAATAAACCTTTGGAATATCAAATAAGTGATCTTGTTACCGAAATCTCCAAACCCTTTCAAGTATACAATGGCGGACCCGTTGAGCAGGACAATCTATACTTTATTCATAAAGTACCCCATCTAATCGATAATAGCGTTGAAATTTCGGACGGCATCTATTGGGGCGGTGATTTTGATAAGACCGTAGATCTTATCAATAACCACATTATTTCCGAAGACGATATAAGGTTCTTTCTGGGCTACTCCGGTTGGTCTTCTCTCCAACTGGACAAGGAGCTATCATCCAAGTCTTGGATAGTTGTCAAGAATGAATATCGGAGTCAGATTATACAAAAACCCTCTGGAGCTTTTTGGAAGGAAAAAATGCTGGAACTAGGTGGAGACTATCTATTATGGTCCAATGCACCGGAAAACCCTAGTCTTAATTGAGGGACTCCAATTACAATTAGCAGCTAGCAGTTAGCAGTTAGCAGTTAGCAGTTAGCAGTTAGCGAAGATCAACTACCAAAAATTGAATATGAAATTATAGGTACAAAGTATTTAAATGATGTTCTGTAAAAGGTATTCCCCTGATAACTCTAAACATATTTAATATACATGTTGCGGTTACCAAATGAGCAAAAGCTTACTCCCATTACATTTTCCGTGCAGAAGCAGTAAAGTTTATCAATACCTTGGTTTCCTTGAAATTTGTGCGATGAAGGCATCAGGCAAATGAATCAGTAAATCGGCAGCCATTTTTATTTGACATGGTATTGATAACGAAATACTTAAAGGCTAACCTATTTTACTATAAATGACCAGTTATTTCAATAAAAGCTATGATGTACCTGTTTTTGGATAATGCGGATTAAACGGCCAATCGGGCAAGGGCATTCAATCTTCCAACGAGCCTTTTGGCCATCGCCGATGTATACTCCTTTTTGCGATAGTTGGTAACAGGAACGATTCCTTGGATAACATTGGTGATAAAAAGCTCATCAACCTTTTGAAGTTCAAAGGGCGATATGCTTTCCTCTACGATGTTATAAACTTCATCATCCTTCAACATGGTAAGTATTTTTTTTCGAATGATTCCGTCCAAGCACCCATCTTTCAAGGGGGGCGTCTTAACTAAATTTCCAGTTACTACGAAGATATTCCCGTTTATGGCTTCCACGACGGACTTATCATTATTGAGCAACAAACAATTCTGATAATCGTTTTCCTTTGCATAAATGCCCGCCACTACGTGAATTATTTTATTGTTCGTCTTTAGGTTTGACAACATGTCGGGATTCAAATAAAAATCCTTAAAGAGTTCTACTTCATAAACAGCTTCGTTCAGAACATAGAAAGGTGCATCTAGACTACTTACTTCAATCACATAGGAAATATCATTAGTCTGTGGTGTATATAAACCCCCATCATTCCTGTAAACGGCAAAGCGAATCCTATGGGCAGGTGAGGTTTCATTGGGACTTATGGTCTTGTGAATTTCCTCCTCAAAAAATTCCATGGTAAAATTCATGGGGATTTCCATGCGTAAAATCCGCATAGAAGCCATAAGTCTAAGGTAATGCTCCTCCAAAAAATAAATATGGCCGTTAACTTCCCTTATGGTCTCAAAAAGAGCATCCCCATACTTGAAACCGCGGTTTTGGTGATTAAAAAAACCTTGTTCGTTTCCAACTAATTCCCCATTAAAATTTACCATAAAAAAAGGCCTTTACTTTAAAGGCCCAAAGATACGGTTTCATAAAGAAATTCTATTTTGATCCTAGCACCTGTTTTAAATCGGATACTTGGTTCTCCCATAACATCTTTGCCTCGTCCACTTCGTCCTCTTCGGCAAAATCGGTTATGAATAGCGATACATCCTTGGTAATCTCATCGACAATAATCTTCATCTCAAAATAGGTTCCTTCATCACCCTCGGCCCAAGAAAAGCGTACAAATTCATCGGATTTTCTTTTCAGTAATTTTGCTTCTTCCTCTGCACCGTCCCAAATAAAAATATATTTCTCACCCCTTGAATTTACATTATCGGCAAACCATTCGGAAAGGCCGGAGGGTGTTACCAAGTATTGATAAAGTAATTGGGGGGAGGATTGTATAACGTACTCTATTTCAAATTTAATTTTTTCGCTCATTCGATCGTCTTTATGCGCCCAATATATATATTTCTATATGATTAAAAAATAAAAGATGCTTAATATTTTTTAGACCTCATATGTTGATGAACAAAAAATTAAACTCTATATTTGCAGCCGCAAAAATTACCATGGCGAGGTAGCTCAGCTGGTTAGAGCGTCGGATTCATAACCCGGAGGCCGAGGGTTCAAGTCCCTCTCTCGCTACATAATAGACCGTTGACAATGAATCACTTACGTTCATTTTCAACGGTTTCTTTTTTTGGTGATTACCGTATACGGTAGCGTATGCGGTTACTAAATAAATCAAATGAAATACTGTTATTCTGTACTTTACAAGTATAAAACATTCGGGTTTATAATATTTATGTTAAATATAAATTTACCATGACTACCCTAATTTTGAATTAACGGTAATACGGGATAAACATTTGTTAATTAAGACTATACCTTGTAGTTCATGAGAGAAACCATCCCTAAGGAGTTCATGAAATCAAAATGAATGAAAATAGCTCGAATTCTCTTGTTATGACGGGCACCTAAAAATGTGAAGAGGTCAAAGCTTATAGAACGAATTAATTTTATAAGAATCATGAGTAACTTATCCTATTCGATTTATTTAAACCGCAACATAGACTCCAGGATGCCGTTTATTTCATTCCTTTTTTGCCTTGAGACGGGAATTTCCCTGTCGTCTTTCATAATCACGGTGCCCCCGTCCCTTTTCAGGATACCCTTGACAAATTGGGGGTTGATCAAATGGGACTGGTGCACACGCAGGAAACCATAGTCCTGCAACATTTCTTCAATTTCCTTCAGTGTTCGGCAAATGAGCAGCTTGCTTCCGTCATCAAAGAAAAAGTTCGTGTAATTGTTGTCCGATTCGCAGCGCACAATGTCCTTGATCTCGACAATATGGTATCCGGCACCCGTGGGCAGTGCAATCTTGGACAGGTCCTTCACCGTGCCCTTCAAATTATGCTGCAATAGTTCCCACTGTTCAGGATAGGTTTTTTTACGACGTTTCTCCCAATTGGACAATGCTTGCACTATACTTTTTTCGGTAATGGGCTTCAATAGATAATTGATGGCACTATACTGGAAAGCCCGAATGGCATATTGGTTATAAGCCGTTGTAAAAATAATATCAAAGTCGATAGGTAGTATTTTGTCCAATAATGCAAAACCATTCAAGTTGGGCATCTCAATGTCTAGGAACAAAAGATCGGGCGAATTGGCATGAAGATACTCCAAACCTTGGGTGGAGTTGCAGAATGTCCCCGTAATCTTGTAGTCGGGGTGCACCTTGGTGATCAGGTTTTTCAGTACGTTCACGCAGTGCATTTCGTCATCGATGATAATGATATTGGCCATGGTTATCCGTTATAGGTTATGGTTATGCGGGTGCCCTCTGGCATGCCCTGGTCGTTTTCAAGATCCAAAATGTTCAGGTGCATTTTGGCTTCGCTGATATGGTTGTAAAGGGACAATCGCTCCTGGGTGATCCGCGTCCCCGCAGACGGATGTGTTTTTTTGGTTTTGCCACTTTCCTTTCGCCCAACGCCATTGTCCTCGATGGTGATCTGAAGTTGCTGTGAGGTGTCGAAAGTGACCGAAAGTTTTTTTTCTGGTTTGCCACTGGGATGCAGCCCGTGCCATATAGCATTTTCCACGAAGGGCTGCAACAATAGTGGCGGAATGGTAAATTGTGAGAGCGCTTCACGCGAGTCACAACGGATGGTATAGGAGAAATCCTCGCCCAAACGACTTTTCTCCAACGAGAGGTAGAGTTCCAGCATCTCCAGTTCCTCTTCCACCGTGATGGTGTTTTTGCTGCTGTTCTGCAATATGGTACGGAGCAGCACCGAAAAATTGTCCAGGTATTGGATGGCATCCTCCTCCCGTGACAACATCACGAGGTTTTTGAGGGCATTTAGACTGTTGAAGATGAAATGGGGGTTCATCTGGGAGCGTAGGGCCAGCATTTTCATGTCGCGGAGGCGTTCGGCAAAGGACCTCTTGATCTGTTCTTCCTTTTGCTTTTCCATTTCCGAATAGAGCTGGATCAACTCTTCGGTTTTTTGCTGTACCTGCTCGTCCAGTTCCTTGCGCATCTTTTCCTCCATGATCTGGTTCTGTTGCAATTGCTCGATCAATTTTTGGCTGGCCCTGTCCTTTTCCTTTTGGATGAGGAACACCTTTTCCCCAAGCGCTATGGAGAAGCAGAACACTTCGCCCAGAAGCCCTGCTTGGAAGATGATATTTTGTGCATAAGGAAAATTGAAAATACTGCCGGGAACGAAATGTAATTCGGTAAACGATATAAATGACGAAACAAATGCCCCTATAAAAAACAGGCTCTGTCCCAACACAAAGTATTTCATGAGTGGATGCTTTACCTTTACCATGATCCAAACGAACAATACAAGATTGAACGGTATTACAATGGCCCGTACTATGTAGAAAATCAGCTCTTCGGCATTATCCGTATCCCACATATGATAATTATAAATGAGACGCAAAAAGGCGTATGCAAAACAAAAAATGCCCAAGCCTATCAAAGCCTTTGATAGCGGCTTACTAAAGCTTTTGACTTCCAGCAAATGCAAAATAAACAAGATGTAAAACCCGATGAAAGTAAATTGCGCCGGTTCAAATACGATCATAGAAGTAGCCGGGGCGTGCCGTGCAATGTTTCCCACTGTTGCTATAGAGAACTTTAATACGCCAAGGGCATATAATAGTTGAAAGAAAAGGTAGCCGAGATAATAGAAATAGACCTGTTTGCGCAGGCGAAAACAAAAGACCAGGGCAAATACAAGGATACAGCAAAGCGAGATGATATAGGTATAAATAAAGGCAATGGATGGGGCTTGATTTGTCCTGACCTTGTCCATGAAATCCAAATAGTCGAGTCTGGAATACAAAATCGGCATATTGGAACGGTACTTTTTGTAACTATTGGTGATACGGATATAACATTGGTAATTTTGGAAGGGCAAAAGTACCAACTCTGTAAAAAAAGACCATTTGGACTCAGAACGTTCTCCCAAGGGGATTAAGTAACCATTTTTGAAATGCTCGAATTCCCCATCATTTTGCAGGTACAAATCCATGTGGAAACCGCTTTGAAAGAGGTAGGTGGTAAGCGTGTCCGGTGTGGTGTTTTCAAGCGGGAACTTGATCCAGATCGCAGTTTCCGGGGTGGTGGCAAAAGAGGAATCATACGCTTTCCAACCGTCGGTTTTCAAGATTTTCTCAAGGGATTCCTCCCGGGTGCTCCGCAAAGCCTTTACTTCCGGATGGCCCACAAGGTCCACTCGGGAAGGAAGGGAATCGGCCTTCATCTGTGCAGAAAGGGAACACAGCCCCACTAGGAGAAAAACAATGACAGGGGCTATTTTTTTCATTTTTCCATGTTTGAAATCGCATCGGTACAAAAGACCCGATTGCTGGGCTCTTCAATACTCCCCCAATATATAAAATGAATTCGTCCCCCGCACCACAAATTAGGGTTTGGCCATTGTGAACTAGAATTTGGTACGTAATTACACCAATCCCGAATTCTAAGTTGGACAGGTCAAATTCTAAATCATGGTTTTATGGGGAAGTGTGATCGACTAGGTTTGTTTTCATTGGATATTTCAAAAAACCTCAACATGAAAACCACACTATTTTATACCCAATTTTTAATACAACGAAAACATCACTAATAATTATATCTATGAAAACGACAACAAAAATCATGTATTTGTTCACCTTGGCCCTGATACTGGGCAGTTGTTCCTCCGATGGGGATAACGACCCACAATATAACCTCGATGCGCTGCAGGGAAAATGGTACAGGGTAGGTGGCAACAACCCAGATGCCAATGGTATGGAAGTCACTGTCACTAACAACCAAGGGGTGCTGACCGACCCGGCAAATACCAGCCTACAGGTGGACAACATCAAATGGAAGGACATTGAGGCCACCGGGGAAACCAATTATGAACACGGTGAGTTGGGCTCTGACCAGAATTATTACAACGGGTTCATGGAAATGGGCACGGACGATACCTTGAGGATCAGCGTCAATAGCCCCGGTGCGGGCAATGTTCAAAAATGGGTCAGGACATTTATCGCTCCCATTGCCGAACTGCACGAATGTGAACCTTATGAACCGGATGTTTTTTCAATGGCCAAGGATGACATATGGGTGGAGGCCGGTGAAGAGGATGAGTTTCCCGGATTACTACCGGCATCAACGGATCCCGCAGGGGGGTATTATATCGTTACCTTGGAATCAACAGGACCCCTCCCATCCCAACCGTGGATAGATATTTCGGTTTCTGGCGATGAGGTTCCCGTCATCAACGGAACGTCTGCTGGAACCGATACCCCCCTTACCAGAAAAGTGGCCTTTTCGGCGCATCCGGGCATTGCCTATGACGTCATGGCAAGACCTTTTTTCAATGCATCACCATCATCGGATGTTTATCCGGAACCGTATAAAATATCATGGGAATATATGGGCATCATGGACTGCTATGAACCCAATGACAATTTTGATGAGGCCAAGTTCATCCCAAAGGATGAAGTCATTGAGGCTTATGCGAACAAGAACAATGAGGGATATGGGATTCAGGAAGAACAGGATGATTATTACAAAGTGGTCCTGTTCCAACCGGCCAGGTTGCAGGTACAATTGTTACAAAGCCCTTCCGATGATTTTGTCGACCTTAACTTATACAGGGAAAACAGAGGGGAAATAGTGACCACGTTGACACCCATTTCAGGTATGCCTGGCGACAAAGAAGATGGGTCATTGTACATTAAGACCACCAATGCCACACTTGATGTGGGCACATACTATGTACGGGCACGTACTTTTATGAACGATGGCAAAACAGCGGACCTTAATCTTGGGGAACCTTTGCCTGACACTTGGTCCACGCCATATACCTTCACCGTGACCCCAGTTGAGTAAAATGGAACGAAAGCATCTGCATATTTGAAAACTAAGTTATAGACCCTTTGTTTTTGGTTTTGCAGATGTTTTTTTGGTTAATCTCGACATGAAATGGTCTGTTATATGGGAAGAAGCTTTCAATAATCCTAAAAATAGAATTCCACATAAAATCTTTTAGTTATATTTTTACCTATGCGCAGTCTTTTTGTTCCTAACGTTTTGGGCCAATCCCTTTAGGGAAAATTGAAAGTGGAAAGATGGAACAGGGTCACCGATTGGAAGGTATAGGAGCCGATATCCCTTTTCAAAAACTTTGGGAATGGCAAACACAAAGTCCTGTTCCGGTTCAAGAAAAGCTCGGGGGACAAGGACATTGTACTGTTCCAGATGAAAACGACCCTTGCCCATAATGGAAGAACCGTAGGTAGCGGCCAAAGTTACGATCGGCCCTGGCTACCGGGGGACTTGTATGTTCCCGTGGAAGCTTTTGATTTAGCCAGCTCCTTAAGAGAACGGCCAATGGCAATAAAGTAAAGCTGATGCCAGGAACCTATGAAATATGTTTGGAAATGCAACCGTCCCAAAGGGAAGCGGAACCCATAAAAACGATGTTTACTTTGAAGATACTCTGAAAAGCCTACTGGATAAAGCCCATGAACAAAGTGTTTGCTTGGCCGATGGCCGTGGGCAACGGAAAAACCAAAACATCTATAGATATGAAAAAGTTATTTACACTCCTTACCCTACTGCTAAGTGTTTTGGGCAGTGCCCAGACCTTAACGGGAAAACTTGTCAATCCATTGAAGGGGATGAAGCAGATGGATATTGAAATTTTGCCCTTGGGACTGGACAGATCCATTACCATTGGGAAACTGAAAGCCGATGGGACACTGGAATTTACTTTTCCCCCTATAGAAAGCTTCCTATCCGACAATGAAGCACAACAAATGGTCGTCAACGAGCTTAAGTATGCCCTTTACTTCAATTGCTTGGGACAGGAGGAATCGTTATATCCTGAAATAATGGCCTTACAGATCAAACCCATTACATTGTGGTATAAAGGAAGGTACTCAGGTGTACTTTTTCCGGTGACAAGTGAGGCCATGATTCCTTGGCTGGAAGACGAGGCCTACAACAATCCTGAAAAGGGTACTTTCTACGAACTCATTTATGTGGCCCAGGCCACTACATTGAACATGCAATGTACGACCACGAATCAATTTTCAGGGGATGTCGTGAAGTCCACCTATGATTACCAATTTGAGTTGGAGGCTGGACTGAACTTTATTGCCTATCATATTAAAGAAATCTATGAGACCTACCCTAAGGTAACCTCTTTTAAACCCAGTAAGGTCACGGTCAAGAATATTAAAGTAGGTTTGGATGACATCCAATGGTTTGCCAAATATTTTTAAAGATACTTCGTCAATACCCTTATGTTTAGATTTTTGACATAATTGACCTGTTTACCGAGGGCGTATCATCTAGACTAAGGTTCTAATAACATAATAAACTATTGAACGTGTATAGGTGTTTAATTAGGACAAGGTTCAGATGGGAGATAAGCTAGCAATTTTATCTTGGTTTTTATTAATATATACAAAATGAGCATATTATGAATTAAAAATTCTATAATTAATTCTAAAAAAACTTTATCTGAGCGTACCTTGCTCTTTGTTTAAATGAATCTTCTGGCACTGTATCGTCTTTTCACGTGTCGACTCTAAGGAAATTTAAAGGTTATGTGATAAGACATGTTCCTTATTCTCAGGACAAGGACAACATTACCAGATTCGACAAAAATTAGGATAGTATTCTATTTTAAAATCAACGGTTATAGCTAGACAAAAATCTCCATACTATTTCATAATGAAATTATTGAAAACGTTTGTAGCATAGAAGCTACCTAAAAAGCTGTACTTTTCGAAAAGTGGAAAAAATAATTAAAAAATAGACCGATTACTTTCAGTAAATTTAAAAAGTAAACCGCATACTTACCGTATACGGCTGACATTAAAACAGAAAAAATAATTTTAATAACTAATTGTTTTTCAATAGGTTGTAATAATAAAAAATAGCGGTTAAAGTTCATAACCCGGAGGCCGAGGGTTCAAATCCCTCTCTCGCTACAAGGTGAAAACCTTTATAAATTAACGGTTTGTAAATACAAAAACCGTTTTTTTTGTGACCATGATTTTCCTAATTTTACAAAAGGAATACGAAAAGGCATACGTTTTTCACGTAAGTCTCTTTTTCTGAGTCAAAATCTATCCTACAGAACTGTTTTTTCAAGTGGTTCTGTTTGTCCAAAAGTACATAACGGAAGGCATTGGTTAAAAGATGGTATGCTTATTTTTCTTCCAAAAATGCAAATACAGCTTTATCCCTAGGTTACAGATAACCCAAATACCA
>NZ_JAQPCH010000003.1:0-311016 GCF_028464205.1 Maribacter sp. PR66 | reverse complement strand
GCAATACCTCGCCATCTACCGAGGGTGCAAAACCAAACATTCCGGATGAACCCGGAATTCTAGGGCCCGAAATTTCGGCTACGGCCTCATTTCCTGCTTTCACAAGATCATGATACGGAATGGTGTCCAGCTTTTTAACGTCTTCAGGGGTAAGGTTTAATTTCTCAAGCACGCTTGCGGCCAGTTTCTGTGACTTCTCTTGGGTCATTGAATTAATCAAGGTACCGCTTTGTATAATCGCCTTGTTGAACAATCCTTTCGCAGCTGGCATGCACATTAAGGTGCCTACTTTTCCGCCACCCCCGGATTCTCCCACAATGGTCACATCCGAAGGGTCTCCCCCAAATTTTGCAATATTATTTTTGGTCCATTCCAGCGCTTTTACGATGTCCAGCATGCCCACATTTGCCGATTGTGCATAGGAATCGCCATAAGCGGACAGGTCAAGAAATCCTAGAATGTTTAATCTATGATTGACCGAAACCATTACAATATCTCCTTTCTTGGCCAAGGCCTCTCCATAAGTCATGGGGTCGTTACTGGCACCCACAAAAAATCCACCCCCGTGTAACCAAACCATTACGGGACGTTTTTTACCGTCTTTTATTCCACGGGTCCAGATGTTCAGGCTAAACAGATCTGTCTCGCTCTGCATCTCATCAGGATACCAAGGCACTACTTGTCTGGCTACAGGCCCAAAATCCGTACATTCGCGTACATCGTCCCAAGCCTCGGGATCTTGTGGAGGCATAAATCTTTCTGCCTTGGCATAGGGAATTCCCTTGTAGGCATAAACGCTATCATTTACGCTTCCGGTTATCTTTCCGTTGGTGGTTTCAATTACCAGATCTACTTCTGCAGTTGGTTCTGGGTCGGATTTACAGGAGGTAAAACTTATTGCCGCAAAAAAGAGAAATAGCGTACACGTCTTTAAAAATGGTCTCATAATTTGTTCGGTATTACAGATTTAATTAGTGTTAAATGTACACTAAAAAATTAGTTTACCATAACATTGTTTTTTCCACGTTTCTTAAAGACTCTTCTTTTGGTGAATCGCTTTAACTTTAATCGTGTTCCCCAAAACCCTTTGAAATACCATTTCTTTCTTCGTTCTTGAGATTGGTTTTTTCCAATACCATAAAAGTTTTGCGGGTCATATATTGCAATAAAAAAAGGACGGCCATAGCCGTCCTTTATATTTAAACAAATTTGTCTTTTATGCCCTGGCCGTTAAGCTCTTAAAGAATACAAAGCTAAAGCCTAGGAACAACATAAAATGGAATGGGAACAGTCCAAAATCATTTAAGGGTACTGCACTGTACATGCCAAAAAGGAAGTACAGCATTAAGGCGAATTCCAAAACCATGTTGGGGGACAGTTTCTTTGCCAAATATTTGTTGCCCTTCCAGCTTTGTGTCAGGTTATTGATATTGAATTTGGGGGTACGCACAAATTCACTACGCTTGCCCATGTGGCCCTCCAACACCGCGATGGAGTTGTGTAGGGAAAAGCCCAAGGCCACCGAGAAAAAAGTAAAGAACAGTTTTATATAGTCCACAAAATTGTCAAAGCTACTGCCCTGAACGCTCTTGTAGGTAAACCAATAACAGATAAAAAGGATGATGGTACTTAGGATAAAGAAGCTGGTCGCCTCAAATACCCAACCCAAATGCCCATACATATTTTTTATGTACAGCATGGGGATACTCAAAAAGGCCACTATGAAAACACAAAGGAACATACTGCTGTTCAACAAGTGCATGACACCATGAAACTTGGTCTTAAACGGAATGTTTTTCGCTGTGATTACGCTCCAAACGGTCTTTCTAAAGTTTTCCGCACCACCTTTGTTCCAACGGAACTGCTGGGAACGGGCCGCACTGATTACTACGGGAAGCTCGGCGGGCGTCTCCACATCCTCCAAATACTTAAATTTCCAATTCTTCAACTGGGCACGATAGCTCAAGTCCAGGTCCTCGGTCAGGGTATCACCTTCCCAGTTACCGGCATCCAAAATGGTCTCTTTTCTCCAGATACCAGCGGTACCGTTAAAGTTGATAAAGTGTCCTTTGGCATTTCTACCTACCTGCTCCAAGGTGAAGTGTGCATCCAAGGCAAAGGCCTGTATTTTGGTCAAGGTGGAGTAGTCACGGTTCAAGTGTCCCCAACGGGTCTGTACCACGCCAATTTCCGGATCCTTGAAATAGATAACGGTTTTCTTCAACCAATCAGCAGACGGCATAAAGTCGGCATCAAAAATAGCGATGAACTCGCCTTTTGCAATCTTAAGACCCTCTTTAAGGGCACCGGCCTTAAAGCCCGTTCTATCCGTTCTGCGGATATGCTGTATGTCCAATCCGGTTTCCTGAAGTTCGGATATGCGTTGCGCGGTAACGGCCACGGAGTCATCGGTAGAGTCGTCCAATACCTGAATCTCCAACTTGCTTTTTGGGTATTCAATCTTGGCAATGTTTTCCAACAACCGCTCCATTACATATTCCTCGTTGTACACAGGAAGCTGAATGGTCACAAAAGGAATTTCCTTGGGATCCAATAAATTGAATTTTGGAGCCGTTTGGTTCTTCCTTTTTTGGGAAAGATAATTGACCAAAAGGTTCAATTGGGCCAAACTGTAAAAGAAGATCAACAGCAGTGAAATGCTATAGATCGCGATGATAATGTAAGAGATGGTAAGTGCCATATTATTTTAAACTGTATTTAAAGATCCAACCCAATATTTTTACTCCGGCAAAGATAGTACCTTTTACCGTACCGGACACTTTTGAAACACCAATTCTTTTTTTGTAACGCACTGGTACTTCGGTATATGCCATTTTTTTTCGCAAAATTTTCAATTGCATTTCTACCGTCCATCCGTACGTTTTGTCCTCCATTTTCAATTCTTTGAGACTTTCGTATTTTATCGCCCTAAAAGGTCCCAAATCCGTAAATTTAGAGCCAAAAAACAAACGCATTAAAAATGTGGCCAATTGGTTGCCAAAAACCTGTTGCGGGGTCATGGAACCTTCCTCCCGCAAACTTTTTTTTCTGGCCCCTACAACAAAATCAAGATCGTTTTCAATAATGGGAGCTACAACTTTATCCAATTCCTCCGGATAGTCGGAGTAGTCTCCGTCGATAAATACGATAATATCCGGTTGTTTGGATTGTTTGGCGATGTAATCCATACCGCAAAGACAGGCATACCCATACCCTTTCTTGGTCTCGGTGAGCACCGTAGCCCCAGCGGCACGGGCATTTTCAACGGTTGCATCGGTAGATGCATTGTTAATAACTATTATTTCGGAAACCGATTTTGGAAGGTCGTGGATGACGTGCGCAATGGAATCTGCTTCGTTGAAGGCGGGTATAATGACTTTAATGTCCTTCATTATCTTAATTGAAAAGGCGGTTGACCATCTAAAAATAATTAGGTCGCAAAAGTATCAATAACTTACCATCTTTTTGGGATGGCACTTTTAATATGGACCAAATTTATGCGCTTCGACATGCTCAGCGTGACATATAATGTACGACTGTCAGTCCAAGTCCTTCGGCTACGCTCAGGACAGGCCTTTTGAGGACCTATAACATAAAATTTCAGTGAACTTTTTTATTGACCTGCGCTTCCACAGGCTCAGCGTGACACTGTGTTTTTCGACTGTCTTTCCGAGTGTTACAACTCCGCTAAAGGCAGGCCTTTCGAGAACTACTTCCTATTCACCAACTTCATTAAATCAACGTCATTGCCCAAAAGTATTTCGGTTGGATTGATGCGACCCTCCTGCGGTCCATTTTCCAATTTGAGTACGCCCCGCGGGCAAACCGCCGAGCAAATACCACAGCCCACACAACTGGATCGTACGATATTCTCGCCTTTTTGGGCGTAGGCGCGTACATCGATGCCCATCTCGCAATAGGTGGAACAGTTGCCACAGGAAATACACTGGCCCCCGTTGGTGGTAATCCTAAATTTGGAAAACAAGCGTTGCTGAAATCCTAGGATGGCCGCCATGGGACACCCAAAGCGACACCATACCCTGCTACCAAAAATGGGATAGAACCCCGTACCAATAACACCCGAAAAGATACTACCGATCAAAAAGCTGTAGGTGGTCCTAAGTGTATTGGATTTGAATATGAAAATGTTGCCGTCACCGCTAAAGAAGTGCATACCGATCAGCACCGCAATGATGGTAAAATAGCCTATGGCCCCGTACTGGGCATCCTTTTCAAGTTGGTCCCTTTTATAGATCATGGCCCAAGCGAAAACTGCAGTCAGTATTACGGATACCCCAATAAGAAAGGTGGTTTTGGTCAACCAGTATTTGCTGGTGTCGTTCCCTAAATAGGAGTAGATAACGGCCGTGGTCATTAAGGTTACAAATACTACTACGCTATGCACTACCCATCTTTCTACCTTCCAGGCAAATTTGGACTTATCGCTCAATTGTCTAAAAGGGTCCCCCACCGTTTCCGCCAGGGCACCGCAACCGCACACCCAAGAGCAGTACCATCGTTTCCCGAATTTATAGGTCAAAATAGGTGAAATCACAAAAATGGAGAGGATACCAAAAAGCAACATGGCCAAACCAATATCCCCAGCATCTATAAAACCGTTTATCCGGTAGCGCTCAAAATTATAGTAGTTCAGTGGCCACATATTCTTGAGGTCGTAATAGGGTAGGTCCCCGTTTAACCGAGCCATGATTTCGGGAATGATGAAGGCAAAGGCCGTCTGGAAGAACATAACACTTAGCGTTCGCAAACGTTGGTAGCCGTTATGCCGGTATTTCCACATAAATTTTAACCCAAAGGCCAGTATGCCCAAAGTATATAAGGCTCCATATACGAACCACTGACTGGCAGGATTCCCGCTCAAAGCCTTGCTCAAGGGGTCAAAAAGGGCAATCACACCCTTGTTATCCCCATCCTGAACCAAACCCAGATATTCCGGATAAAAATAAAGTACGATGTAAAATCCCGTCAGGGCAATTCCTGTCAACCAGCCTAAAAAGCCCCTGCTAGAAATGGACTTGAACCACACCCCATCGTTTTTGATACCCTCATGTTTATGTGCATAGGCCGCTTGGGAAAATAGGAACACGCCCAAGAAAATAAGCAGGAGTGATATGCTTAGCCAAAGGGCACTGTTGCCCAATTGCAGGTTGAAGAGTTGTAGGACAAGAATGCCAAGACCGGTCATACCGATCAACACGGATATTTTCTGGTTGGTGTTCAAGGCCTTTGGCGGTTCCCCGGCCAATGACATGCTTTTGTCTAGAGTACGCATACAAGTTGTTTTTAACTGTTGGTAAGGTTAGGCAAGATTTAATATCCGCTTCCAACTTTTCTTTTTTGGTCTGATGTTTTGGTGAAAATCTTGATTAAATTTAGATACAATGGCCTCCTCATATGTCTCATAGAGTTCCGGGTCAAAATTCACATCCTTTAAATGTTCCAATACATATTCCACGCTTCGTTTTTCATTCAGCCATCTATCGAACAGTTCATGCCGTAATCGTATGCCAAAGTTATTGATGCCCAAAAACTCATGAGTGTCTTTGTGGAAGGCAATAGTGATACAAAGTTTTTCCTTGGGATGTCGCCAATGAAAATGTTCTTCATATTCCTTTTTGTTTGGTTCGCTGAACACCCAGCCATAGGTCTGATATTCAATATCCAAGAATTTGGCCGAGTTGAACCAGTGCCCAGGATTGTATTCGGTGGGGTTGCCGCAAAGTGTCTGCGCCAAGGTCTCGCCCATCATCCTGCCCGTATACCAAACGGCCTCTATGGGTCTACGCAACCCAATGGCCTCGTGTTGTTCCGCACAATCGCCAATAGCGTAGATGTCCTCGATGTTGGTTTGTAGCATTCGGTTTACCTTGATTCCTTTTCCGAGTTCAATACCGGAATTCTTAAGGAAATCTATGTTGGGGGTTACGCCAGCGGTCAACCCTACCACATCACAAGCAATAGTTTCTCCCTTATCTGTCACTACAGCTTTGGCCCGGCCATTCTCATCAGATAATATCTCTTTTAAATTGGTATCCAACAGTAAATCAATATGGTGCTCCCTGATGTGCTCGTTGATCATTTCAGATTCCCCATTGGGCAAGACCCCGTTCCAAAAGCTGGACTCACGCACCAAAAAGGTCACCGGGATATCCCTACTTCGTAGCATTTCGGCCATTTCTATGCCAATGAGCCCGCCGCCTACAATGACGGCACGTTTACAGATTTTGTTGTTTGGTGCATTTTTCTGCAATTGCTCCAGATCCTGTTTGGAATAAAGCCCTTGTACACCTTTTAAATCCTGACCGGGCCACCCAAATTTGTTGGGTTTGGAGCCCGTGGCGATGACCAGGGCATCGTATTCAATGCGGTCGCCATTGGAAAGAGACACCGTTTTTTGGTCCGGAAGCACCTTTTCAACATAGCCGTTTACTAATTCTATCCTGTTTTTCTTCCAAAAGTTGTTTTCGTATGGCTGTGTGTGTTCAAATTTCATGTGGCCCATGTACACGTACATAAGGGCGGTACGTGAAAAGAAATAATCGGATTCGGAAGAAATGATGGTGATTTTTTTGTCGGATAGTTTACGGATGTGTCGGGCAAGGGTCACGCCCGATATGCCGTTTCCAATAATGACGATGTGTTCCATGGGCCGGTTGATTTAGTTATAGTGTGGGTCGTTCTAAAAACGAATTCCTTAACAAGCCATGTTAAGTTATAAAGAATTTAGATAGGAATGTCCTATGGAAATAGGTTTGATTTCTTTGATTTGTATAGCATGTATGATCTGTAGTAATAAAAAGTTTAACACTTCACTTTAAAAAATGGACTTACTTGGAAAGCCTAAATACATTACTTTAGATTTTAGATTGATTCACTATGAGGAAATTAGGTCTAATTCTTGTATGTTTTCTCCAATTCTGTTGTAATGGAAAGGCACAGAAAAAGTGGAACGGCGTCAGTTTTGTAGCTTCCCGGGAAGAGGCGGCGCAGCCCCACGTAGACGAGATCATTAAGATCCATGCCAACAGTGCGGCCGTAATGCCCTTTGGTTTTATACGTGATTTGGCTTCGCCCGAAATTATTTTCGATACGGAGAGACAATGGTTCGGGGAAACCAGAAAAGGCGCAAAACAGTACATCGAACTTTTAAAGAAGAACGGGATCCAAGTGATGGTAAAACCCCAGATTTGGATCGGGGGCGGTCAGTTTACGGGTACCATCGCCATGAAATCGCCCGAAGATTGGAAGGTGCTGGAGGAATCTTACGACAAGTTTATTTTAAACTATGCAGCGTTGGCACAGGAGACCAATACGCCTATTTTTTGCATCGGGACGGAACTGGAGACCTTTATAAAGAACCGGCCGGAATACTGGAACGAGCTCATCGCGAAAATCCGGAAAATCTATTCCGGTAAGCTGACTTATGCGGCCAACTGGGACGAATATGCCAGAACGCCCTTTTGGAACCAACTCGATTTCATCGGCATAGATGCCTATTTTCCTTTATCGGAGTCCAAAACACCTTCCGTAGCGGAATTAAAGGCCGGCTGGCAGCCCTGGAAAGAGAAAATTTCCCAATTGGCCCTCCAAGTACAAAGACCGGTGCTGTTTACGGAATACGGCTACCGATCCATGGACTACACCGCCAAAAAGCCCTGGTTGGTGGATAGAACCGAGGAGGGCGTAAATATGGAGGGTCAGTCCAACGCCAAAAAGGCCATTTTTGAGGAGTTTTGGGGCGAGGAATGGTTCGCTGGCGGCTTCGTCTGGAAATGGTTCATACAGCATGACCGTTCTGGCGGGGAAAAGGATAATCGATTCACCCCCCAGAACAAACCTTCACAGGCCATTATTGCCAACTATTACAGGCTACATAAGGATTGATTTATAGTAAACCCCTTGAAAATTAGTTGGCCACTGTTTTGAAAGGGCTATTATTTTTGGTAATCTTTGTAACAGGAATACTATCAGCATGCACAACCCTATACCTAGTTCCGTTTTTAGGAGCTTATCCATTTGCTTTTTTTTACTATGTATCCATGCAGCCGTGGCCCAAGAAACGTCCAATACCATTGTGGCAAAAACGGGGGATGGTATCTTTTCCGTTTTGCGGAAATCCGGAATCCATCCTATTAATTACTATGAGCAGTTCCTGAAGTTGAATGCCGATAACATCAAGAACGGTAGCGAGTTGATTGTGGGGAAGGAATACATTCTTCCGGATGCGCCAGACTCCTTTAAGCGCACTGGGGTCCGAATCGATACGGGCGAAGAGGTAGAAGCTCCCATTTTCAATGAAACGGAGTTGTCCCTGATGAACCAAAAGGATACCACCTTGCAAAATACGGTCTATTACTTTGTGCATTCCGGTGGTACCGAATCTAAAAAACGGTTTGACGCACTCACACGCCAATTGGCCAATGACCTAATGGTAAAAGGGGCGCGGGTCTATCTTTTGGAAGATTCCAAAATAGCGGCGGCGATTTCGGATTCGCTGTCCCTTGTGGCAAAAAAGGAGATGTACGGAAATTTTTCCAGCGCGATCAATAAAAAATATTTGAGGCATAAGGGCGCCTACCAACGCGTGATTCTAATTGAGGACGCTTTTGGACCACGGGAAAATTCGGTCGTACGTATTAGCCATAATCCTAAAAGTAGTGAAGGTAGACAATTCGCTTCCGTTTTGGAGAACGTATTGCGAAAAAACACTTCGGTTCCCGTAAAGGGAAAGAACGAAACGAATCCCTTTAAGGACGACGCCAGTTTGTATTTTGCCAACAACTTGGTTCCGCCCATCGTAATTTTGAACTTTACCGATGGTTCCAAACCCTTACAGGGCGGATTTAACCTAAAATCCGAAAAGAAACCTTTAGTAGGTCTGTTGAACGACGGCATTCTGGAGGATTACTCCCAGTTGAATTTTGAAAATTAGTGGGGAATATCTTGGATTCTTCGGCATGGACTTTGATTTTGGTAAGTGTATGATGCGGAAATTTATCTTGTTTATTTTTGTTTTCTCCTTCCAATTTTTCCCTGTACATGGGCAGGATACCTTGGCCACCGTTACTGCGGAAAAAGGTGACGGCATTTATTCCCTTTTGCGAAAACATGGGGTGAACCCGTATGAATATTACCATGAATTTGTGGACATCAACCTCGATAATTTACGGGACAGCGTTCATTTGTACGAGGGTAGGACCTATGCCATTCCCAAAGTGCCCTTGGACACCATACCCGTGGTGGATTCCATCCAGCGGCAGGCCAAGGAAGTGAAGGAAGTGGAGGCCAAGACTTACGATATTTTTGGGGAGAAGCACAAAACGGTGCTATCCAAGAGTGAACGCCTGAAAGGTGCCATCTACTATTTGGTATCCGGCCACGGCGGTCCGGACCCGGGGGCAATGGCCGTGTATGCGGGCAAATCCATATCGGAGGATGAGTATGCCTATGACATTACCTTGCGTTTGGCCAAGGAACTTTTGGGGCATGGGGCATCGGTATATATTATAATCAGGGATGAAAACGATGGCATTCGCGAGGAACGCATCCTGGAAATGGACCGGGACGAGGTCGCCTATCCCGATAAGGTCATTCCATTGAACCAACGGGATAGACTGCAACAGCGCGTGGATATCGTGAACGATTTGTACAAACAAAACAAAGGTGCCTACCAGCGGCTCATTGTTACCCATGTGGACAGCAGGAGCGTTGGCCAGAATATAGATGTGTTCTTTTACCATCATGAAAAGAGCCAAAATGGGAAGCGGCTGGCGGAGAGTATCCACAAGACCTTCGAGGCGAAATACAAACAGTACCAGCCCAATAGGACCTATTCCGGAACTTTTGAGGACCGTACTTCCCTGTTCCTGGTCAAAAAGACGCATCCGGCCATGACCTTTATCGAGATCGGGAATATCCGTAATGAAAAGGACCAACGACGTATTCTGGACCCGGACAATAGGCAGGCATTGGCCAAATGGATTTCAGAAGGTGTGATACTGGATTATGAGGAGCGGTAGTTCAATCCGGATTATACATTAGAAAAGCTGTTGCAGCTAAAAATCCCTTCAAAATAAAAGGTTGCCCCGTGTTTTCAATTTCACCATAGCGGTGCTATGCTGAAATTTCCAAACCACGTTATTTTTTTGCGCTTTTACTTTCACGACACTTCTCTAATGCATAAACCGGGTTACAGGGCGATGTTCTTCCTGTAATAGTCATATATATTTTCCGGACCCTTGCCCAAATAATACTTAAGGTGTATCATGGCGAAATGATATTGAAGGCGGACCATTCCCTTTTCCATGTACCTTCGTGCCGAAGTTTCCACATAATCATTGATGACCTTGAACGGCGTCTTTTTGTACAATCGTCCAATAAACTCATTGTCCTCGTAGACTTTGTAGTTTTCATCAAATCCGCCAAGCGTTTCAAAAAGTTCCTTCTTCACAAAAAGGGATTGGTCACCGCCACGGCATATAGGTCGGTTTATTTTGGTACACCAAGCGAAAAATCCCAGAAAGGGACTGGGCGAATCGAATTTGAGTCGGAAGCATCCTGCCCGTTTTCCTTCCTTAAACACTTTTAGAACCTGTGTATCGAAACCCGGTGGCGGAAGGCTGTCCACGTGTAAGAAATACAAAATATCGCCCGATGCATTTTTAGCGCCCCAGTTCATTTGTTTGGCCCTGCCTTTTTCGCTGGATATAACCCGGGCCCCAAATTTTTGGGCAAAAAAAACGGTTTGGTCCGTGCTACCGCCGTCCACGACCAGGATTTCCATGACCTGGTCCAGGCGGGTATTCTCTAAAATCTTGGCCAATACCCGTTGTATATAGTCTTCCTCGTTCAGGACGGGGATGATGATACTGATATTGGGTACTTCCTTTTGCATATTAAATTCCCAGGTAGGGCCAAACACGTTTATAGCTGCTTGATCAGTTCCCTGAAGAGTTTTACCATCTTGGGTTCGGTCGCTTCGGCGATGGCCAGTATTTCAGATATGTTTACGGGCTCCAGATGATCCGGGTCGCATTCATCGGTCAGTACGGAAACGGCCACAATGGGCAGTTCCAAATGATTCGCTACAATGACCTCGGGTACGGTGCTCATTCCCACGGCATCGGCACCCAATATTTTCAGCATTCTGTATTCCGCCCTGGTTTCCAACTGCGGCCCCACCACGGATGCATATACGCCGGATTTTAGCGAAATGCCATGTTCTTTGGCAATTTCTAAAAGTTTTTTTCGCATGTCCTTGTCGTAGGGTTGGGACATGTCCACAAAACGGGGTCCAAATTCAGACACGTTTTTGAAAGCCAGCGGTGACCCCCCTTGCAAGTTGATGTGGTCCTCGATCAACATCATATCGCCCTTTTTAAAATCGAGGTTGATGGCTCCCGCGGCATTGGAGATGAATAGCTTTGAAATACCGAGCATGTGCATCACCCGAATGGGGTAGGTGATATCCAGAAAGTCATACCCTTCGTACAGGTGGAACCTGCCTTGCATGACCACTACTTTTTTGTCCTCGATGGTGCCATAGAGAAGCTTTCCCGTGTGGAATTCTACCGTAGCGAGGGGAAAGAATGGTATATGGTTATAATGTGCTTCAATGGGATCCTGAATTTCCTCGACCAGTTTTCCCAATCCGGTACCCAGCACGATTCCTATTTCCGGGTTTTCAAACCCCTTGGATTTTAAATAGGCGACCGATTCTTCCAATTGTTTCTTTTGCATGCTTATCTATTTTTTAAAAACGGGGCAAAGGCAGGTATGTCCTTTATGTCCTCGTAATAATCAACATCGTTTTTGGTTTTTAAAAGTATCTTTTTTTCGTTTTCCAAATCGTTCAAGGTATCCCTTAAAACGGTCTCTGTTCCCCACTCCTTATCTATAAAAAGGGCAGGTTTCAGCTTTTTCATGCCCAAGAGGTAATAACCGCCATCTTCGGCGGGGCCCAAGACAAAATCGTTTTGCGCTAGTACCCTAAATGCTTCTTCCAGATTTTCTTGGGACAGGTCGTACATATCGCTCCCAATGATGACTATTTTTTCATATCCGCTGGCAAACCCGTCCTGAAAGGCATTGAGCATCCGGGTGCCCAAATGGTCGCCAACCTGAAGCCTTTTTCCATAGATCTTGTTGTCCCAAATGTCCTGTTCCCAGACTTCATCGGAATAGTAAACAATTTTATCAGTATACAATCCGGAGGTAATCTTTACGGTATGTTCCAGTAAGAAATTATAAATATCCAAAGCCGCTTGGTCTCCCAAGGTTGCCGCCAAGCGCCTTTTGCCCTTGCCAAGTTCCGGGTTTCTGGTGAAGATGAGGAGCAGGTTCTTGCTGTTGGCCAAGGTAAAATCTATGGTTTTTTCGTTCTTTTCGCTTTTGTTGGTCTGTAGAATACCCAAGTGTCAGTACTGTTTTTTCTTTAGGAAATTAAGATGGCACGTCATTGGTCGTTCAGGGTTGGTAAACCTTAATCCCATTTTTCAACAAGCGTCCCCACAAACGGTTAAAGGCGTGAACACTGTCCGTTTCCATACCCTGTGAATTGTATACCGTTCTGTTTTTGTTCTTCCATTCAAAGATGCCGCCATAGAGGTTCTTTACGTTGGTGTAGCCCAATTCCTGTAGTTTCTCGCCAATGTCCTCGGATCGTACGCCTATGGAGCAGTATACGACAATAGCTTGTTCCTTTTGGGGAAGGGTTTGCAGGACTTTATCCGGGTCGAAATCGGAATTGCCCACCCAAACGGCATCCTTTAAGTGGCTTACTTCAAATTCACCCAATTCCCGGGCATCTAAGAGTACAATGGAATCATTGGGTTGTAGGTTCTCCGGTTGGATGTAGGGAACCGTCTCCTTGTTCAGCAATTTTAGGGTGTTGTCCAAACTGCGTTGCGCCCTTATCGCATGGGAATGCACAAGCAAAAGGAACGGTAAGACCAGAAAGGATAAAACTTTTTGCGACATCTATACAAAGGTAGTATTTTAGGTGCGAAGGTCGCATATTGCACTATCTTAAATTGTTCGTAATGATTAAGTCTACCCTCCCTATCTTTTTGATTCTTTTGTGCCTGAATGCATGCAAGGAAGCTTCCAAAAATGAACCTATGGAAAATCCTGATGTAACTTCCTATTACACCGAAGCCTATAGGCCGCAGTTTCATTTTTCCCCAGAGGAAAAATGGATGAACGATCCTAACGGTTTGGTTTATCATAAGGGAATCTACCACTTGTTCTATCAATATTATCCGGATGATATCGTCTGGGGGCCCATGCATTGGGGCCATGCCACAAGTAAGGACTTGATCCATTGGGAGCATAAGCCCGTAGCGTTGTTTCCGGATGAACACGGACTGATTTTTTCTGGATCCGCGGTGGTGGACACCAACAATAATTCGGGGTTTGGAACGGGAGAAAATCCGCCCTTGGTAGCCATTTTCACCTACCATGATATGGAGGGTGAGAAAGCGGGAAGAACCGATTATCAGACCCAGGGAATCGCCTATAGTCTGGACAATGGGGATAGCTGGACCAAGTATGATGGAAACCCGGTTATTAAGAATGATGGTATGCGCGATTTTAGGGATCCCAAGGTGTTTTGGAACGAGATCAAAAACAACTGGACCATGCTTTTGGTAGCGGGGGACCACCTACAGATTTGGCAATCCAACGATTTAAAGGCATGGGAAAAGGTAAGCGAATTTGGGAAGGACAAAGGTGCGCACGGGGGCGTTTGGGAGTGTCCGGATATGTTCAAGTTGAACGTTGAAGGAACCGATACCGATAAATGGGTTCTCCTCATCAGTATCAACCCTGGAGCGCCCAATGGTGGAAGCGGCACGCAATATTTTGTGGGCGATTTTGATGGCACCACCTTTACGACCGACCAAGAAGAGGCCAAATGGGTCGACTGGGGCCGGGACAACTATGCAGGCGTCACATACAATAATGTACCCGAAAACCAACGAATCTTCATTGGCTGGATGAGCAATTGGGACTATGCCCGTGACACGCCCACCGAAGTGTGGCGAAGTGCCAACACGATACCCCGAAACCTTTCGCTCCATAAAAACAACGGAACCTTGGAACTGTATAGCTACCCCATTGCCAATTTTGACGAAATCGTGGAGCACTCCTATGGCGAGACACCCGTGGCACTTAAACCGGAACAGCGGACCCAAATCCCCCTTAAATACGGGAACCAATCTGAGATTCGTTTTCACATGGAGGCTTTGGACAGCAAATGGATTTTTAGCAATCCGGAGGGGGATAGTCTGGTATTACAGCTAAATCAAAAGGATAAGATGTTTTCATTAGACCGTTCCAAATCTGGGAAGGTGGATTTTAAACCCGAATTTGTCCTCGGAAAGCAGCATATGCCTGTTCCCAATTTGCCTACCGTTGCCATTGAAGTCCGGATGCTTTTGGACAAGTCTTCCTTGGAAATCTTTTTGAACAAGGGTCAGTACGTGATGACGAACCAAATCTTTCCCAATGTCGATTATACGGAACTTACCTTGGAGAATACATCGGACACCGAACAGAAAATAGACAGTCTTTCCGAAAGTAAGGTGATGCGGATTTGGGATTAAGGGTACTTTAAATCGGTAATCCTTTGGGCCATGGCCTCCAAATCGATGCCCAGATGATCCCGATTTACCTTCACGACCTCTTCCTTTATCTCTTTTGGTAGGTTTTGATAACCGGTTTTCGCACCCAATACCATCCCCGCCACGGCGGCGACAGTGTCATTGTCCCGGCCATAGTTTACGATGTATTGTATCGTTATTAAAAAATCACCTTCGCCAAAGGCCAGACCTGTAATCAGGATTTGCCAGATTTCCCCGGAATGAAAGGGAATGGCTTTTTGCTCTTTTTCCAAGAAGGCATAGGACATTTCCTGTTGTTCCCAATCAATGGCGGACCCAGGATAATTTTGAGGTGGGACGATTTTGTTGGCTATATTTTCGTTGTGGATCGCACCTGCTTTGCTAAGTTTTTTGATACTTCGGATTTGGTTTGTGGAAGCTACCCAGATGTTGTAAGGTATCCGTCCCACCAAGCGGCTGTCCTGATAGCCCTCCATATCTGTAAAGGGGACCACGTTCAAAATGGAATCCATGTTTTGGGTCCTTAGGGCCATATGCGTCATGGCCGATACACTGGCGGTAATGTCCTTGGCATAGCCAATATCGAATAGGGAATGCTCGTACCCAAGGGCATAGGCATCCTCGGTATTGTTGGCGATCAACCCGAACATGGGCGCATACAACTGTCCGGCACAGGACATCTCACCACCGTAAAATCGGTTGAGGGCACGGGTATATTCGGTCATACCATTTTGGTAGGCCAGTGAGACCCTGGCCCATTCCTTGATCCAATCGATCTGTTCCATTTTTTGGTCGAGTAGGTCGGTTTGGGTCGCCAGGCCGGTATCGGAAAGGTTTTTGGTAAGTTGCCCGTAATAGTCGTTGATGAATTCTGAAAAGGAAGTTGCATTTGGCTCCCCTTCGGATTGTGTAAAATATTCCGTCATGAGAAATTTCCAGCGGGTATCATCGGTGGTGGCACCTTGGAGGAGGTTGTTTTCCCAAGTGCCCTCCGGGGACTGTACGCGTTCGGCGGGCGTAAGTCCCGTGATGTATCCGTATTTTAGCTGAATGTCCTTCCGGTGCCACATTTCGGTACTTGCGCCCATGGCATCGCCAATGGCGGACCCCACCAATGCCCCCAAAACCCTATCGTAATAGGCTTCTTTGGAGAGTTGTAGGGTATCCGAGGTGTATGCCGTATTTTTTGGTGCGGGTATAATCGGGGTTTCCTTCTCGTTTTGCTTACATGAAAACATTAGAACCAACGAAAGGACAACAATGTATTTGCTAAGGCTTGGATGATGATTTTTCATAGGCTTATACTCTTTTAGGGTCAACTAATTTCCGACTGTCATCTAGAAAGAAGAGAATATACTTATTACCATTCAATATTGGAACTATTTACAAATATGTATCAAAAACCTAATGAATCGTCAGTTCGAGTGATTTTGAGGCACGAAAAATCGTATCGAGAACTAAACGATGGAAAAATATCGCTTCTCGATAAAAATTTTTCTCATTATCAATCGAAAAATCCACTCGAAGTGACATACTTTTTTAAAATACAGAATAGATTTTTTGACATTTTAAAACCATGTTTGAATCTCAAAAACTAAGTGTTGATTGTTTTATATTGTTAGCTATTTAGACAGTATTAGTTTTTCGGCCAGGGCCAAAAGTGATTCCTTTTCTTCTATACTGCGTTCCAAGGGAAGCTGTGCCAGACCGATAAGCCGACGCATGATTTCCACACTGGCTATTTGTGCTACCAATGGTTTGTCATGCTTGCCGGGATACGTTTTGGATAAACTTTCCACGAAAGTCGCATCGTGTGTGGCCATGATGAGGTGGGCGGCCATGACGCCCAAATCGAATTCGGGGAAACCCAAAAAACCGAATTCAGGGTCTAGTACAAAAATCTCCTCGTTTTTGGACATCCAACTGCCCGGGTAATAATCCCCATGCAGTAGGGTATCCCCTTGGCTGAGGTATTTCTTTCCAAGTTCGGAAATGACCGACTTTAATTCAGGATTACTTTTATAGGGCGCGGCCAAACCTTGCAGTCCTTGTTGAACGGTGTCCAATGAGAAGCCGTTGTCCTCCATAAAAGGAAGCACAAAAATGTGTTGGTGGTTGAGTTGGCGCATTTCCATATTCTCGGGAAAATCCTTGGGGGCCTTGCTGCTATGTATTTTGTGAAGTACTTCCACCAAGGTATTCAATTGACGTTGGTCAATATTCCGTTGGTGGTATAGATAGGTCATGTCCTTACAATCGCCCAAATCTTCCATATATAATAGGTAGGCATCTTTATCAAAGCCCAAGATTTTTGGCAAGTGTTTTTGCAGGTCTTGGTGTTTTAAAGCACTATAAAATGCGTGCTCTACGGCGATACGTTCAATAGGGGCGGAGATGTCCTGATACTTCTGTACATACTCACGCGATTGTTTTAGAACAAAAGAACGCTGATCGGTGTGTACTTTTAGCACGACGTTCATATTGCCCTCCCCGGCTTTGGAAAGTCGGTCGATTTTTTCATTGGGTTGTAACCATTGACGCTCCGCCAAAAAGGCTTGGAGTGTTTCAATGGGCATTTCTTCATGGATTCGTATCAAAATAAGAAGCTCTTTTAGGAATACAAGATACGGTTAATGTGGGGATGGTGGTAGTATTGGGTTTGAATCCTTGGTAAACTTAACGTGATTTAAGTTTTTATTTTCCTTACCTCCAGCAGATAACTTCGCTTTGCTTGTTGTTCCATCGGAACCACAATTGAAAATAGCGAACCCAGCTGCCCATGGCAGCTGCTTTTTTATTTTCCTACTTTTTTGATCAATCAAGCTTACCAAAAATCCGGTAAATAAAAAACCCGCTCTTGAAGGAGCGGGTTCGCTGCGTTAAGTGGTACCTCCAGGAATCGAACCAGGGACACACGGATTTTCAGTCCGTTGCTCTACCAACTGAGCTAAGGTACCTTTACGCCCCCATAGCTATGGGGAATGCGGCTGCAAATATAATTTCTAATTTTACATATACCAACTAAAAAACAAAAAAAGCATCCTTTTGTTTTGTGCCTCCCGTTCAATACCCCTATTTACGATGATTCCACGTTGCGATAGGGGAACGTCAATAAATCATATCCTTGGTTTCAGGGTTCTAATTTGGCACCTATAAAAAATGTGAATATCATAAAATCTTCTTAATAAAATCCAAATACCCAAGGATGTTACAGGTAGAATTCCCTATTTTAGGAGCTATTCCTATTAAGTAGTGTCAAAATAGACACCCATGAAATATGGGCTTATGGGAATACTGACTAAGTAAAAAAATTAACTCGAACAGACGAAACAATGAAACGAAGAAACTTTGTACAATTGTCCGGCATGGGTGCGGCCTCCCTATTGGTACCCGCAAGTATGATGGGCAATGTGATTGAAACAGAAGCCCTCCTGGAGCCGGGTATGGACGTCGTCCTAAAAAAGAAAATGGCCGATGTAGCCCTGAATACCGCCAAATCCTTGGGTGCTACCTATGCCGATGCGCGCATTGGACGGTACTTGAACCAATATGTATTTACAAGGGAGGACAAGGTGCAGAACGTGGTGAACACGGAATCCTTTGGAATTGGAATAAGAGTAATCGCCAATGGGACCTGGGGTTTTGCCTCCACCAATAGCGTTACCGAGGACGGAATCAAAAAAGCGACCCAACAGGCCGTAGCCATTGCCAAGGCCAACTCCAAAATCCAGAAGGAGCCCGTACAACTGGCACCGGTGGAGGCGCATGGAGAGGTTTCTTGGAAGACACCTTTGACCAAGGATTTTAAGGACGTACCGGTTTCTGAAAAAGTAGACCTGTTATTGAGCGCGAATGCTGCCGCCATGGAAAACGGGGCCAACTTTGTGAATTCGGCCTTGTTCATGGTCAACGAACAAAAATATTTTGCCTCTACGGATGGTTCTTATATAGATCAGGATGTACATAGAATTTGGCCCACATTTAGCGTAACGGCCGTAGATCGGGCGGCCGGCAAGTTCAAGACCCGCCAGGCGATGAGTGCGCCCATGGGGATGGGCTATGAGTATATGGACGGACTTGCTTCGGAAAAGCTGGAAGGTCCTGCTGGAATCACCCTCTACCGAAAAAGTTATGATATCGTGGAAGATGCCATCCAAGCGGCGAATCAGGCCAAGGAGATGCTTTCGGCAAAATCCGTAGATCCCGGAAAATACGACTTAGTACTGGAGCCCAACCATTTGGGGCTCACCATCCATGAGTCGGTTGGACACCCCTTGGAACTGGACCGTGTCCTAGGCTATGAGGCCAATTATGCAGGTACTAGTTTTGCTACTTTGGACAAATGGAAATCGGGTGATTTCAATTACGGAAGCAAAATCGTAAACTTGGTGGCGGACAAGACCCAAGTGGGCAGTTTGGGTGCCGTTGGGTATGACGATGAAGGGGTGAAAACCAAAAAATGGGATTTGGTCCGTAACGGTACCTTGGTGAACTATCAGGCCATTCGTGACCAGGTAAACATCATCGACCAAAACGAATCCCACGGATGTTGCTATGCCCAAAGTTGGAACGATGTCCAATTTCAGCGGATGCCAAACGTATCCTTGGAACCGGGAACCGAAAAGTACTCCATTAAGGACATGGTCAAGGATGTGGAAAAAGGTATTTATATCGCCGGACGCGGTTCGTATTCCATTGATCAACAGCGGTATAACTTCCAGTTTGGTGGTACGGTATTCTATGAAATCAAAAACGGGGAAATTGCTGGTATGCTGAACGATGTGGCCTACCAATCCAATACCCAGGAATTTTGGAATTCCTGTGCCAAGATTTGTGATGAAGGGGATTACCGTATGTTCGGGTCCTTCTTCGATGGAAAGGGACAGCCATCCCAAGTGAGCGCCGTATCCCACGGTAGTTCTACCACCAGATTCAATGATATCAATGTAATTAACACGGGTCGTACCATTTAAAGGATACGCAATACAAAATTTCAGAAATGGCAATATATACAGAAGAAGAGGCCAGAAAAATTATGGAAAAGGCGTTGAGCTTTTCCACGGCCGATACATGTGAAATAAATTTAAGTGGCGAGGAGAGCGGCAATATCCGCTACGCCCGGAATACGGTTTCCACGGCAGGTCATAGATCCAACCAGTCCCTGGTGGTGCAATCCAGCTTTGGAAAAAAATCGGGCACGGCGACCATTGACGAGTTTGACGACGCCTCCTTGGAAAAGGTGGTGAAAAGAGCGGAGGAACTGGCGAAACTCTCTCCGGAGAACCCGGAATTCATGGAACCTTTGGAGCAGCAGAGCTATGATAAGGCCATTAACTTTGTGGAAGCGACCGCGAATATAACCCCGGAATATAGGGCATCAGTGGCCAATGACAGTATTGAACCCGCAGCGGCAAAGGATGTTACCGCAGCAGGATTTTTGGACGATTCCTATGGTTTCAGTGCGATGTTGAATTCCAAGGGTCTTTTTGCATACAATAAATCCTCCAACGTAGATTTTACGGTCACCATGCGAACTAATGACGGTACAGGTTCCGGTTGGGTCGCAAGGGATTTCAACGATGTGGGCAAGTTCAATGCCGCAGAGGCATCTAAGGTCGCTATCGACAAGGCGGTCCTATCCAGGGAAGCGAAGGCCATAGAGCCTGGAAAGTACACGGTCATCTTGGAACCTGCCGCGGCCGAGGACTTGATCAGCAATATGGCAAGGTCCTTAAATGCCCGTACGGCTGATGAAGGCCGGAGCTTTATGTCCAAAGAAGGTGGTGGTACCAAAATGGGAGAAAAAATAGTGGACGAGAGGGTCAACCTTTGGTCCGATCCGCTACATCCCGAAGTTCCCACCAGTACTTGGAGCGGAGATGGTCAGGCCTTGAAGAAAACAGTTTGGATCGAAAACGGTGTGGTCAAAAATTTGGCCTATGATCGTTTCTGGGCCAAGGAACAGGGTGTTGAGCCCGTGCCGTTTCCCAATAATATCATCATGGGCGGGGGCGATGCTTCTTTGGAAGATTTGATAAAAGGGACTAAGAAAGGGATTTTGGTGACCCGATTGTGGTACATCCGTACGGTAGACCCGCAGACCTTATTATACACTGGTCTTACTCGGGACGGAACGTTTTACATCGAAAACGGACAGATCAAACATCCGGTGAAGAACTTCCGCTTTAATGAGAGTCCGGTCATCATGCTGAACAATCTGGAAGCTTTGGGGCAACAGGTCCGTATTAACGGGAATTTGATTCCGTACATGAAAATCAGGGACTTCACCTTTACGAGCTTATCAGATGCCGTATAGGTCTTGAAATTTTGAAAGCTGGTTGCGATACATTTTATCATTGCAACCAGTTTTTCTTTTCACTATGCTTTAAAAATTAAAATACTTTTGAATACCGTTGCGCAACGAGTTTTTCTTTACCCGATTACAATATGAGTCCGGCGACTGGGACGTGGACAAACGCATGCCTTCCAACCTGCTCAACTCCTTGGTAGAGTATACCACCCTCCAGGTGAATACGGTAGAAAACATCGTTCCCTTGGCAAGTGACGATATTTTTAAATGTCCCTTTTGTTACCTATCCGGACATAAATTGGTACAGTTCTCCAAAAAGGAAGGGGAAAACTTTAAAAAATATGTGGATAACGGCGGATTCGTTTTCGTGGACGATTGCAACCACGATATCGACGGACTCTTTGCAAAATCCTTCGAACGGCAAATGGGGGAGTTGTTCGGGAACGAAGCCTTGGTGAAACTGCCCAATGATCATGAACTCTACACCATATTTTTCGATTTTGAGGATGGACCTCCCACTACTTCCCAGGAACTGAACGGATGGGGCGACGACTTGGTACATGAATACCTAAAGGCAATCGAAATCAATGGAAGGATAGGGGTGTTGTACAGTAACAAGGACTACGGTTGTGAATGGGATTATGATTTTAGAAACAAACGGTGGTATAAAAATGATAATACAAGATTTGGCGTAAATATCGTCATGTACGCATTAACATCTTAAGCAGAATTTAGAATACATGGACAAACAATTAGTGGCTGCGGAGCAGGAAATAAAAAAATTGACGGATAAATTACCCTTGCTAAAGAAGGAAATTGGAAAGGTCATTGTGGGGCAAGAGGAAACCATTGAGCATATGCTCATCACTTTTCTCGCAGGTGGACATGCCCTTTTGGAAGGGGTGCCCGGACTCGCCAAGACCTTGCTGATCAAGACCATTTCCCAGGCAATAGACCTAAAGTTTAATAGGATTCAGTTTACTCCGGATTTGATGCCCTCGGATATTGTGGGCACCGAAATTCTGGAGGAGGACCACACCACGGGCAAAAAATTCTTCAAGTTCAATAAGGGACCCATTTTTGCCAATATCGTTTTGGCCGATGAAATCAACAGGACCCCGCCAAAGACCCAAGCCGCTCTGTTGGAGGCCATGCAGGAATTTGAGGTTACCTATTCAGGGAAAACCTATGAAATGGACCGACCTTTTTTCATATTGGCCACCCAGAACCCAATTGAACAATCGGGAACGTTTCCACTGCCCGAAGCACAGCAGGACCGTTTTCTTTTTTATATAAAGATTGGATATCCAACCGCAAAAGAAGAAAAGAACATCTTAAAAAATACCACGGGGACCCATCGGCCCAAAGTGGAAAAAATCATCAGCGGACCCGAAATCATCCGCTTGCAGGAATTGGTACGCGAGGTACACATAAGCGACGACCTTATTGGATATGTAAGCGATTTGGTACGGGCTACCCGCCCGGAAACTACCAATTCCGACTTTGTAAAACAGTGGGTAGGTTGGGGAGCGGGACCCCGGGCAGGGCAAGCCATGATCTTGACCGCCAAGGCAAGGGCCTTGCAGGAAGGCCGTTTTTCGGTCACGCTGGAAGACCTGAAACATGTCGCCTTCCCCGTATTGCGACACCGGGTCATCGTGAACTTTAGGGCAGAGGCCGAAGGAATCGATTCGGACGCCGTTACCAAGGAATTGTTGGAAAAAAGTAAGGTAAACGTAAAATAGCTGCCCTTTGAAAACGGACTACAGGGAACTTTTTCAACCGCAGATCATCAACAGTGTATCTGGCTTGGCGCTCATCGCACGTGCGATTGTGGACGGATTTTTATCCGGGTCGCATCAAAGTAGGCGGGTGGGTCCTGGTCAGGAATTTAGCCAGTACAGGGGCTATCAACCCGGGGATGACATGAGGCTGTTGGATTGGAAAATGTTGGCCCGTTCCGGGAGGTATTACATCAAGGAATCGGACATTGATACCCAGGTAAACGTAAAGTTCATTCTGGATAGCAGTGCTTCTATGCTCCACGAGGAAGCCGGACTGCGAAAAATCGATTTTGTAAAGGTATTGGTGGCTTCCTTGGCCTATCTATCACACAACCAAGGGGATATGGTGGGACTGTATGCACTTAACAGCTCGGGATTGCGAAGTGTATATCCTGCAGCACATAAAAAGCATTATAACCGCATTTTGCATGAACTGATCGAACTCAAAGTGGGTGGGGAGTGGCCCACAAATCTGAACGATTTGGAGAAGATACATCAACGCACCCAAAAGGAATTGTTGTTCGTCATTACCGATATGCACGAAGCGGGTGCCGAACTGACCCGTTGGATTCAAAATCTTAAAACTTCTAGAAATGAGGTGGTCGTCCTGCATGTTTTGGGAGAAAATGAATTGGAGTTCAACTATTCCGGTGCCCTGGTATTTGAAGACCTGGAAACGGGAAAAAAGGTGAAGGTGGAGGCAAAAAATGCCAGAAAGGAATATTTAAAATTGATGGAAGCGAATCTAAGGGAACTAAAAAATGATTTCCTTTTCAAGAATATCATCTATGAACTGTTCTGTCTTCATAACCCGATGGAAGAGGCCTTGCAATTATTTTTAAAAAAACGGATGGCGTTGAGGTAAATGACATTTTTGCAACCTACATATCTTTGGGCCCTTTTTTCCTTGGCCGTTCCCTTGCTCATCCACTTGTTGAACAAAGGGGATGTAAAAACGGTGAAGGTAGGTAGTGTAAAATTCCTAAAGGAATCCGATACCAAGCAATCCCGAAAGATCCGGTTGCACGAATTGTTCCTGTTGTTCCTGCGGATGCTTTTATTGGGCCTGATCATTCTGTATTTGGCAGAACCACGGTGGAAGACCAATGTGCAAAAGGCTAAACTGACCTATCTTATTGAGCCTTCTTTGGCGTCCAACGAAGCTTTTATGGCCTTTGCGGATTCCCTACCGCAAAACGATATGCGATGGTTTGCCGAAAATTTTCCGGATTTGGAAGCTGAGGTTGACCGTGGCACCGTCCCTACCTATTGGCAGCTTGCGCAAAGCTTAACTGAAATACATTCGGATAGTATCGTGGTCTTTACTAAAGGCTTGGCCAAAGGAATCAAAGGACCAAGACCAGTGGTAGACCCAAATGTGCGTTGGGTCATCGTTGAAAATGAAGCGGATTTTGTTGAGCCCATTGGCGCAAAAATCATTGGGGATTCTATAAGGCTATTCGAAGCAAAGAGTTCTTCCCAAATAACCGATTTACAGGCAAACATGCTCTCCAAAAATGATGCAAGCGTTGTCTCGCTAACTGCGGATAGTCTGGTTTGGAACGCATCGGGAGAAACGACCAAAGTCCCTATTTTACAGAACGATACCCTGCATGTTACCGTAGCATTTGACGAAAGTTATGAAAGAGAAATGCGGTATGTTACATCGGCGTTAAAAGCTATTGGCACGTATGGGATGCGGGAAATCAAACTAAAAACGATGGACGCCGATGCCTTACCGGAGACAGGAAAACCTTTGGATTTGTTGGTCTGGTTAAAGAATGGCAACGTCCCGAATATAAGTCAAACCACCCTAGCGATGGTACCTGATTCTTTGGCAAATTCCCTTATAGAACCTACCGAATCCAAAAATCTTTTTCATTTGACGGGGCGATTGAATATAGAAAATACAATCACCAAAAATTTCACCAATTCTTTGGCCTCATTGCTGTTGTTCAACAGGACTTTGGAGGACAATTTGATTGAACGTGACCAACGTGTATTGCCCGAAACGGAATTTACCCCGAATGTAGCCACCTCGGAATCTAAAATGAAGGTCCGTACCATGGATATGTCTCCATGGATTTTGGTGGTCGTTTTTTTAGTGCTCTTGGCAGAGCGGATACTCTCAAAAGTAAGGAAGCAATGAAGGAGGCGCAGGATATTTTATACGGGGCTTTGCGTAAATGGCGCTTGTTGAAAAGTACGGAGCCATTGCTGGTAGCGTTGGCTCTTGGGGGGAGCGCTTATTTACTTCTTTCCTCTTTTTGGGTGGCAGTACTAGCCTTTTTGATTTCGTTGTCGGTCGGTTTATGGTTTGTTCGACCTTGGAAGTTTACCCTGGCCCAAATCTGTTCCCGTGTAGACGAAACCATCCCGACCATGGAGCACAGTACGGGCTTGATTCTGGAAAATGAAAACCAATTGCCGCTGCTTTCCAAAATCCAACGGGCAAGGGCCAGTGAAACCCTCAAGAACCATCAACGTGACATACGTATAGAACATGCCCTAGTACCTACTGCCGGTGTTTCCCTGTTTGTTGTTTTGTTAGCGTGGTTGATACATGCATCGGGAGTTTTTCAGTTGGACCGCAATACAAAAAACATTCCGGAGGCCGATGTGGTGACCTTTCAGCCACTGGATTCCACAGACCTCGAAATCCTTCCTCCAAAAATAAGGAGTCAGGAAATCCGCATCAGCTACCCAAATTACACCCAAAAACTCGATACATACACCACCCAAATGAACCTACGGGTCTTGGAAGGATCCCGTATATCCTGGAACATTGTATTTGATCAATCGGTCAACGGGGTGCAACTACAAATGGGTGCCGATTCGCTCCAGATGGACGGTACCAAAGATTCCTTTTCAAAATCGCTGGTGGCGGATTATGCCAATTTTTATGCCATCAAATTTGAGGATTCCCTCGGCAATTCCTACGTATCCGATTTGTTCGCGTTGGAGACCTATAAGGATGAACCGCCCGTTATTGAAATGGAAGGTTTGCCGCAGTTCAGCCCTTTTGATTTTGAAGGTCCCCAAAAACTGGCGTTTACCACCCAATTAAAGGATGATTTTGGCCTGGCCGATGTCGCCATCATAGCCACGGTAAGCAAGGGAAGTGGGGAATCCGTCAAATTTAGGGAGGAACGCTTGGACTTCGATACAAAACTGAGTCTGGGAACAAAACGTCAGGATTTCAGCAAGACCCTTAATTTAAGGGAGCTGAAAATGGAACCTGGGGACGAACTTTATTTTTATGTGGAGGCTATTGACAACAAACAGCCTAGACCCAATATTTCCAGGACAGAAACTTTCTTTTCCGTCATAAAGGACACTGTTACCAATCAATTTGCGGTAGAAGGAACTTTGGGCGCCGACCTAATGCCGGATTATTTCAGGAGCCAACGCCAATTGATTATCGATACGGAAAAATTGATTGCGGAGAAACCCGTCATTGAAACCAAGGAGTTCAACTTTAGGAGCAACGAGCTGGGCTTTGACCAAAAGGCTTTGCGCATAAAATATGGGGAATTTATGGGCGACGAAAGCGAGGGAGGCCCTGTAGTCGTTACCGAAGTTGAAGCTGCAACAGAAGATCCGTTGGCGGAATACACCCATGACCATGATGGTTCAAACGAGCACAATTTGGTGGCCGAGGAGCATGAAGACCACGACCACGAGGATCATGGAAACGAAGACGACGCGGAAGATCCGCTGGAAGCCTATGTCCATAATCACGAGGATCCGGAAGCCTCCACGCTCTTTGCCCAATCCCTAAAAAGTAAATTGAAGCAGGCCATGGCGGAAATGTGGGATGCCGAATTGTATTTGCGACTTTTTCAACCGGAAAAATCCCTGCCTTACCAGTACAAGGCCTTAAAACTGATTCAGGAAATTAAAAACAGCGCACGGATATATGTACACAGAATCGGGTTTGATCCCCCGCCCATCAAAGAGGACAAGCGTTTGACGGGCGACCTGAAGGAGATTGGGAACTATTCCAAGAACGAAACTTTGGAAAAGGAAGACGAATACGAAAACATGCGGAAAGCTGTAGCACGTTTGGAAGTTTTATTGGATTCCGATTCTAAAATTACCAAAACCGATCAAGACCTGTTCAATAAAGCAGGAAACGAACTGGCGCGCAAGGCCATTGAGGAACCGGGAAAATATCTGGAAACCCTACAGACCGTCAAATGGTTATCGGAATCGGAAAACATAGATACCCAGCAAATGAAAAACGCGTTACAAGGCTTATATCGGGCTTTGCCCAAAAAACAAGTGCTGCCCAATTCCAGTGGGTGCTATCAAAACGAGCTGAACAATCTGTTTATAGAATCCTTGAATGTTGAGTAACCTTGCTTTTGAAAATAAAGATTGGATGTTGGCCGTTGTGCTTACGGGACTTCTGTTGTTCGCCGTTTTCATTTGGAAGACTTGGAACAGGGTGGCGGATAGGCGATTCTATCTACAGACGCTCCTTGGCTTCATTGCCATTCTCTGTTTGGCCTTCTTGGTTCTGAAACCAACGTACCTACAAAAGGTCAGGAAGGAGGCAGTTCTTTTGACCAATGGATACCAAGCGGAAACCTTGGACAGTCTAAAAAAAAGCAACGGAAGGATTTCCGTTCTGGAGTATGCACCAGGAATGGACCTTTCTTCCAATTTGGATTCCATTGACCGTTTGCTGATTGTGGGACATGGAGTCCGGGATTACGATCTTTGGCAGTTTAAGCAAAGTTCCGTTTCATTTATTCCGGAAGCTGTTTCCGAGGGAATCGTACAATTGAAGTACAGCCAAAAGGCCGTTTTGGGAGATGACTTGATCGTCCAAGGTACTTTTATAAACCCCACTCCGCAAAGCAGGCTGGTACTCCAGGGACCGGGCGGAAGCGTATTGGATTCTTTGGTGTTTCCCAATAATGATGACCATCGTTTTTCGTTAAAGACCAACTTAAAGGCATCTGGAAAGTTCCTGTTTTCTTTACAGACCAAGGGCAGTTCCGGTACTGTTACTAAGATAGAACCGTTACCAGTACTTGTGGATGTGAAAACTCCTTTGACAATTTTAATGGTCAATGAGTTTCCCTCCTTTGAAACCAAGTATTTGAAGAATTTTTTATCTGAAGAAGGGCATCGTGTCATCGTAAAGACGAAACTGACCAAACAGAAATACAAGTATGAATATTTCAATACGGAAAGGCAACCTGTGTCTTCCTTGAATTCGGAGAATCTAGCGGCTTTGGACCTGATCGTTTTTGACGATGCCTCCTTAAATACACTTTCCAATCGGGAAAGGACCGTTCTGACCGAAGCGATACAGCAGTACGGACTCTGTGTTTTTGTGCAACAAACGGGAGATCGGTTTCAAGCCAAAACCAAGCTGGGAGCATTTGAAACGCAGCCCGATACTGAAAACACCCTTAACGTAGCGGTTGGGACAAAACCATTGCTGGAAAAATATCCGGTGCGCTTTCCGGCCAGAGGACTGACGGAAATGGCCATCGGAAATTACGGATATTCCAAGCGGTTGGGCCAAGGGATTATCGGGACCACTTCTTTGAAGAATACGTATGAATTGCTGCTGGACGGTAAGCAGGCAGAATACAGGGAAATTTGGACATCCTTGATCAACGGACTTCGGAAGGAAACCCGTAATGCGGGAGCATTTCGGTCTGAATCCAACTTGGCATTTATTGACGAACCTTACGATTTTTCGTTTTTTACATCGGAAGAAAACCCGGTAGTGACCTTAGAAAATCAGTATCGGGTTCCAATATTAAAAAACACTGTGGTTCATGATGAATGGCAGGGAAGGGTCTATCCTAAGGAAAAGGGTTGGCATGAATTGGCATCGGAACTGGATAGTGAGGCGTCCCAAAATTTTTATGTTATGGAGGCGGGAAACTGGAATTCCTTGACCGCCCAAAATACCCTGAAACGGAACAAGGGATTCTTTGATTCTACGGTTACGGACCAAAAGGAAAAATTCCTGCCCCAAAGCATTCCTGCCATTTGGTTTTTTATGGGTTTTCTTTTGAGCATGGGATTTTTATGGCTCCTGCCAAAGATAAATTAGGTTACAACTGTTTCAATGCAAAAGCCATTCTATAACTTTACACCATGAATCTAGTCGTTGACATAGGGAATACGTTCGTGAAATTTGCCGTATTTGACAAAAATACCTTGATTTTTGACGAACGGTTTAAACTGGAGGAATTTACGGACAGGGTCAAAGAACTTTTTAAGCGTTTCTCGGGCATAGAAAGGGCCATCTATGCATCCGTAGGTGTCACCGATAATACCTACCTTACCGTTCTGACCTTGTTCTGTAAGGTACATGTGCTGTCCCATGAATCCAAAGTCCCATTTAAGAACAGTTACGCCACGCCCCAAACGTTGGGAATCGATAGAATTGCCCTGGTAACGGCCGCTTTTTATCATGCGCCCCATAAAAATACGCTAGTGATAGATGCCGGTACCTGTATCACCTATGATATGGTGAACGATTTTGACGAATACCTTGGAGGGGCCATCTCCCCAGGACTGGAAATGCGCTACAAGGCCATGCACCAACAGACTTTGGCATTGCCGCTGCTTCCTATGGAGGCACCCCTGGATTTAATAGGAAATACCACCAACAGCAGTATGCACAGCGGCGTCGTCAATGGTATTTGTGCCGAATTGGACGGAATAATCGATCAATATGCAACCCGTTTTAAAGATTTAACAGTTATTTTAACAGGGGGTGATAGTCATTTTTTGTCTAAAAGACTAAAAAATACCATCTTTGCGGATTCCAAATTCCTGCTAAAGGGACTTAATTATTTGCTGGAATACAATAAGCACTAGATGATCAAGAAAATTGTAATTGCAATAGTGTGCATGGCCTCCGCGGGCATGTATGCTCAAAATGGTACGGTTTCTCCCTATTCGTTTTTCGGTATTGGTGACTTAAGGACTTCGGCAACGGTTGAAAACCAAATGATGGGTCATATTGGGGTCTATGCGGATAGTATTCATCTAAATTTACAGAACCCTGCGGCCTATGGAGAATTAGGTCTAGACGTAATGGATAAAGTGGGTCTGGTGACGTATACGGCCGGGATTTCCAACAAACAGGTGCGGCTCAAAAGTTTTGAGGAAGAACAGAGTAGCTCCCTGACCACGTTGGACTATTTATCCTTAGGTTTTAGTCTGGGAAAAGGTTTTGGAATGGGATTTGGGATTATGCCCTATTCTTCGGTTGGCTATAATTTTGTGGATGCAACTTCCAGCAGTGGTCAAGCATTGACAAACATCTTCAGCGGGGAAGGGGATTTAACTAAGGTGTATTATTCCGTGGGCTATCAAATTATAAAGGATCTTAGCCTGGGTGTGACCATAAACTATAATTATGGCACTTTGTCCAATGAAAGGCTCCAACAAATCGAGGATGTGCAGTTTGGTACTTTTGATAGAAGGTCCTCCCAAATAAACGGGTTTGATTTTAATTATGCCCTCTTGTATACCCCACAGATCAATGAGAATCATACCTTACATACTTCCGTTAGGGTAAATACCCAAGGAAATTTGGTTTCAAGGAACAATAGGAATATCGGTTCGTTCTCAGTCGCCAGCGGCACCAATATCGAGAACTTAGAGGTTGATCTGGAGGCAATCAACCTCAGAAATACGGAGTTTAAGATTCCTACTACCACTACTTTAGGGTTGGGTTATGGAATGGATTTTAAATGGTTTTTAGGTGCAGAATATAGTTTTCAGGGGTTGGGTTCCTTTGAAAATCCTTTTTTAGGAACTAATAATATAGAATACAACGACGCCAGTTCCTTGGCCTTGGGTGGTTTTATAACACCTGATGCAAGGTCTTTTGATAGCTACTTAAAAAGAATTACCTATCGAGCAGGCGTGCGTTTGGACAAGACCGGAATGGTGGTCAACGATGTGGACATAAATAATTTTGGCATAACTTTTGGATTAGGGTTACCATTGGGACGAAGTTTCTCCAATCTCAATGTTGGTTTTGAGCTGGGCAGAAGGGGAACCACCAGGGCGAATTTGATAGAGGAGAGTTACTTTAAGGTCAATGTAGGCCTATCTTTAAACGATCGATGGTTCCAAAAACGAAAGATTAATTGATAAATTTTTAGTACATTAACCACTTTTAAAATTAGAACGATGAAAACTAAACTTTACTTCGCGGCAATTGTGTTCCTTGGGATGATGGGAGTAAGTAATGCACAGGCGCAAAACCCTGAATGTATGACGAACCTGTCTATATTTTCAGAGCATGCAAAAGTTAAAAATTATGATGCGGCTTATGAGCCATGGAAAAAGACATATGAGACCTGTCCTCAGTTGAACAATGCGATCTATGTCTATGGTGAGCGCATCCTGAACGATAAAATTGAAAAATCTACCGGAGCTGAAAAGGAAGGGTATATCAATGAGCTTATGGGGCTTTATGACAACAAGCTTGTCCACTTTTCCTCAAAGACCAGTCCTGGAGAAACTATGGTGGATAAGGCAATGGTAATGTATGATAACAAAATGGCCGACGATTCCAAAATGTACAGCATGTTGTCTGAAGCTTTCAGCAAGGATAGGGAGAATTTCACCAACCCAAAAGCTTTGTATCTATACTTCTCAAGTTTAGTGGATTTGCACGAAGCAGGTAAAAAGGAACTTCAAGAGGTTTTTGACGTATATGATGACGTAACTGCAAAAATCGATGAGGAGAACGAAAAGCTTACGGATAACATTGCTAAGTTACTTCCAAAGGAGGAGGCCGGTACGTTGACCTCAAAGGAGCAAAGGTCTCTTAAAGTTTACAATTCCTACTCAGAAAACTACGGTAAAATTGCCGGGAGCATCGATTCTAAATTAGGAAAATTGGCAGATTGTGAAAACCTAATTCCCCTATACGAAAAGAGTTTTGAGGAAAAGAAAGGTGACGTGAAGTGGGTAAAAGCTGCAGTGGGAAGAATGTATAATAAGGAATGTACGGAAGACCCGATGTTTAAAAAATTGGTGGAGGTACAAGCACAACTCGCACCATCAGCGGATACCTATGTATATTTAGGTTCCTTGAAAAAGTCAAGTGGCGATACCAATGGTGCTGTAGCGGATTACAACAAAGCATTGGAACTGGAAACGGATGCTAAAAAGAAGTCGAATATCGCTTACAAAATTGCGACTAGTTATACTAAATCAAGTAGATCCACTGCAAGAAGTTACGCCCAAAAGGCAATTGATGCCAATCCGGCGAACGGTAGGGCTTATTTGTTGATTGCAAGCTTGTATGCTGGTAGTGCCAACGAATGTGGGAACACCCCATTTGAAAAGCGTGCCATCTATTGGAAGGCAGCTGATATGGCCAGACAGGCCGGTAGGGTAGACCCTGCGTTAAGTGGAAGGGCCGGCCAGGCTGCGGCTAGTTACAACGCAAAAGCACCAACCAAGGAGATGATTTTCAGTGCCGGCATGGCAGGACAATCGGTATCTTTCTCTTGTTGGGTAGGAGGAAGTGTAAAGGTACCTTCATTATAAAATGACAATACATTTTGTAGATATATTCAAGGGCATTGCCATGGTTTCCATGGCAATGCTTTTTTTTTCATGCAAGGATAATTACAAACGGGTTGGCGAAGAAGCCAAGAAGGAAATTTTTCCGCAGGGTGTCGCAAAGAATTTTGTGTTGACCTATACGGAAATTCCAGAAAACCTGAGTGCTGAGGATACAGGGAGTTCTAAGGTGTTGGCCGTAATTTCCGGGCCTCTTCGCAATGACTTTGACAATTTGAAATTTCCACACCAGACCTTTCCTGAAGGGGTTTTGGTGGAAATATTTAATGAGAGGAATGAAAGGACGACCATACAGGCCGATCAAGGTATTTATTTCACGGCAACGGACGTCATTGATCTTCAGGGAAACGTGGTGATCAAGGGCCATGATGGTAAAATGTTGGAAGCCCCACAGTTGTACTACGACCAAGAAAACGAGTGGGCTTTTACCCAGGAAAAGTTTAAGTTTACAAATCCGGAGGATGGTACCGTTTTGGACGGCGAGGGGATGGACATAAAAAAGGACCTCACCTTCTTAAATGCCCATAAAACCTACGGTTTAATGTTGATTAAAGAAGAAAAGGATGATTAAGATTTTACGTTATACGGAATACGTATACGTTGTAGTAGCTGTTTTTTCGATATACAGGGTTTACTCGGACTGGAACACTGATAGAAGTATGGCCTATATTTTCATTTTTTTTGCGATTGTTTCCATTGGGATGTTCTTGTTCCGAAGAAATTATCGCAAAAAATTTGAACAGCGCGCAAAGGATAATCAGAACCAGTAGTGGATAGTAGTATCGTAATTATTGTTCTTTGTTTGGTTTTTTCAGCCTTTTTCTCAGGAATGGAGATTGCTTTTGTATCCGCGAACAAAATCCATATTGAAATTGAGAAAAAACAGGCCGGATTTCTCGCCAAGGTATTGACAAGGCTCACCAAAAGACCTTCCAAGTTTATTGCGACCATGCTAATTGGTAACAATATCGCCTTAGTGGTGTATGGTCTTTTTATGGGCGAAGTGCTTATGAATTGGTTTTTGGGTATGCATCCTGAAAATGAAATCGTTAGGGTCTTTCTGACGGATTTCAGTTTATTGACCCAAACCATCATCTCAACTTTGGTTATTTTGATTACGGCCGAGTTTCTCCCCAAAGTACTGTTTCAAATCTATGCGAACAGTTTATTGAAGTTACTTGCCATTCCTGCCTATCTGTTTTATTTGGCATTTAGTTTGGTATCGGATTTTGTAATCTATGTTTCGGATTTCATTTTGAAATACATCTTTCGCACTTCCGGTGATGAGGTCCAGTTGGCATTTACCAAATTGGAACTAGGAGATTATATAACAGAGCAAATGGAAACGGTTGAAGAGGCCGATGAGGTGGATTCCGAAATCCAAATTTTTCAAAATGCGTTGGAGTTTGCAGAGGTCAAGGCCCGTGAGGTCATGGTTCCCAGAACTGAAATTACCGCTGTGGAAATACATGAAACGCCTAAAAATCTTGCCAAGTTGTTTACGGAAACCGGCTATTCCAAAATATTGGTTTTCAAGGATACTATTGACAATGTCATAGGTTATGTACATTCCTATGAACTATTCAAAAAGCCCAAGACCATTAAGAGTATTCTGCTTCCCGTCGAATTTGTTCCAGAAACCATGCTCATTCAGGATATATTGAATGTGCTGATCAAAAAGCGGAAAAGTATAGCTGTTGTTTTGGACGAGTATGGAGGGACTTCCGGTCTAATGACCGTAGAGGACATTGTAGAGGAGCTTTTTGGGGAAATTGAGGACGAGCATGATACCACCGACCTGAAGGAGGAACAAATCGACGAACGAAACTATTTGTTCTCGGCTCGATTGGAAGTGGACTACATCAACGAAAGCTACAAACTGGAACTGCCCATTGGTGATGAGTTTGAGACCTTGGGAGGTCTTTTGGTGCATCAAGTTGGGGAAATTCCTGAAAAGGATTCGGAAATAACGATCGATCATTTTAAGTTCATCGTTTTGGAGGTTTCAAACACCAAAATAGATTTGGTTTCCCTGGAACTTTTAAAGGAGGATTAACAGATTTACTCGGATATTCCAAGTGGTGGAAATCAAAATATTGGGAGCCGAAGCAACCATATTTTACGTGCCATTTTAGTTTTTATTATTTCAATTAAAAATGGTAATTTCGCCAACTGATTTTAACTTTTTGATTCGATAGGATGGCAGTTTTAGAAAACATTAGAAAGCGTACCACGGTATTGATACTGATTATAGGTCTGGCACTATTCGCCTTTGTGATTTCTGGGGTATTTACAAGTAGTAATTTTGGGGCCGGAGGTAAAATAGGTTCTTCCGTAGCCGAAATCAATGGGAAGGAAATATCCATAGACGAGTTCAGGCAGAAGGTGGAAACGGCTTCCCAAAGAATGGGGCCAACGGTTTCTTCCATGCAGACCATGAACCAGGTCTGGGATCAAGAGGTAAGAAGGAGCATTTTGGAAGAACAATTTGAGGATTTGGGAATCGGCATCGAGCAGGACCAAATCGTAGATTTTTTAAGAACTACCGGATACGCCCAAAATCCCGAGTTTCAGAACGAGAACGGGGTTTTTGATCCTAACAGGTTCCGCTCCACGGTATTGGATTGGAAGAACAACAACCCGGCCCAGTACGATTTTTGGTTACAGACCGAAAAGGAAATCGTTCAAATGGCAAAGGAGCAAACATACTTTGACCTTATCAAGGCAGGTGTGGGCGCTACTTTAAAGGAAGGGGAACTGGATTATAAATTGGCCAACGAGAAAATGGATATTCGGTATGTGAGGGTTCCGTATTCCTCAATTCCGGACAGTACTATAACGGTAACCAAGAGCGAGATTTCGGCCTATGTGAACGAACATAAGGATGATTTTAAACAGGACCCTGCCCGTGATATCCAATTTGTTTATTTTAGTGAAAAACCCTCGGATGAGGATGATTTGGCCGTGAAGGAAGCGATTACCAAGTTGTTGGATGATACTGTAGAGTACAATGCACAGACCGATAAGAACGATACCATTGCAGGTTTTCGAAATACCCAGGATATGGAGGCTTTCCTGGACAGGAATTCCGATATCAAATTCGATACCATTTATAAAGCGAAAAAGAACCTGCCTTCCAGTGTGGCCGATACCTTAATGACCTTAAATGTGGGTGAAATTTACGGGCCTTACAAAGATGCCGGTTCCTATAAGGTTTCTAAAATGATGGGTAGAAGGCCCAATGGCTCCGTAAAGGCTAGTCATATTTTGATTGCCTATGAAGGTGCCACAAGAGCCAATCCAGAAGTTACCAGAACTAAGGAAGAGGCAGAAAAGGAAGCAACGCGTTTATTGGCAGAGGCAAAAAAATCCGGAGTGGTATTCGCTGAATTGGCTAGGGATAACTCTGATGGCCCATCTGCACCCAACGGTGGTGATTTGGGATATTTCCAACAAGGAACCATGGTGCCAGCTTTCAACGATTTTGCCTTTGGGAATGACGTTGGAACTATTGGGATGGTGGAGACCGATTTTGGTTTCCATGTTATAAAAGTCGATGATAAGGAAGATTTGGTTCAAATCGCCACCTTGTCCAGAGAGGTAACGGCATCCGAAGAAACGACCAATAAGTTGTTTACCGATGCTACCAAGTTTGAAATGGAAACAATTGCCGATGAAAGCGCATTCTCCGTAATAGCACAGAAAAGCGAGTATTTGGTTCGTCCCGTAAACAAAATAAAACAACTGGACGAGAACCTTCCAGGTTTGGGCGCCCAAAGAGCTATTGTTCAGTGGGCCTTTAATGAAGATACCGAAGTTGGTGACATCAAACGATTCAATATCAACGATGGTTATGCCATAGTACAATTAACGGGCATATACAAAGAAGGACTAATGAGTGCCGAGGATGCTTCGGCCACCGTACTTCCTATTATTAGAAAGGAAAGAAAAGCAGCGCAAATCATGGCCGCTAACCAAGGTAAGGACATGAATGCCATTGCTTCAGACAACAATACAACGGTTTCCACGGCAAGTGCCCTAACCGTAAAGTCGCCTACTATTCCTGGTGCGGGTAGCGAACCGGTAATCGTGGGTACTGCCTACGGAATGAAAGAAGGCGAAACTTCAGGTCTTTTGGAAGGTAACACAGGTATTTTTAAAATTGAGGTAATCAAGAAAACCGAGGCCCCTAAATTGGACAACTATGCTACATATGCGAATACCTTAAAGACCAATTCGGCCAATAGGGTGAATTCTGATGTGTACAATGCCCTAAAGGAGTCCTCTGAAATTGAGGATAAAAGAGCTACCTTTTATTAATAGTTCGTATCTATAAAATTTAATGCCTTCCACTTGGAGGGCTTTTTTTATAAAACCATGCTGGAATAGGGTAGTATGGTATCGTATCCCTTTTGGCGGAAATATTGCATATCGTCCATAGTTCCGGTTGCCAAAATAAAATCTCCGCCCCAAGCTCCCAGGCTTTTGATACAGCCTTGATAGTCGGGAAAAAGTTGGTTTTTAATCGTTTCGACTTTTAAAGTTTTGGAAAGTAAATGCTCATGCCTATTTATTACAGTTTCAAATTTTCCAAGATCTTTAGCCGCTATAAGTTGAGTGGTAAGACCGTTTATTTGGGTAATAAGCTCATTTTTATCAATATTTAATTGACGATAAGCCTTAATAGCATCCCTGCTATTCTGTTTCTTGTTTAAATAAATAAAGAAAAGTCGGTTTTTAAAAACTGGGTCAAAATTTACCTTTTCTACTTTAGGATTGCCCCCAATTTTATGATAAACGATGGGAGTGTCGTTCTGGGCACACGCAATATCGTATCCACTGCCGCCAAAAGTAGCTTCCAGAAGTTTATAGGGATCCACTTGTGCCCATTGGGAAATGTTATTGATGAGGGTAGATGAGGATCCTAGGCCCCAATCTTTGGGGAAGGTCAATTTCGTGTCGACATAAACGCCCTTACATGCATCCAAAAAGGAAGGATTCAAAGCTTTGGTTTCCCTTAAAATGGAGATTAATCTTTCGGCGAATTGTACGTCGGAGGTGGCGAGAAGGCTGAAATCTTTTAAGGATAGGTCCACAGTAAACCATGGGATGTTTTTGTCTGTCAGGCTTTGCCAGTTGATTTGGCCCGTAGTCGCGTTTTTTACGGATAAATATTGACCAAATTTGGTAGGTATTGCAAGTCCGTTTGCACCATCCAAAATGGCATACTCGCCCGTAAGCAACAATTTTCCGTTGCTGTAAAACTCGGTCATCTATTTTCGTAGGTTTTCAAGGGAATTCAAAACACCCCTATGGGTTACCGTATGGGTTTTGAAATGAGCTAAGATGGCTTCTTTTTCTTTGTCGGTCGCGTTATGTTGGTTCAGGATATTCATCAAATGCATTTTCATATGGCCTTTTTGAATCCCGGTGGTAACCAAGGAGCTTACCGCCGCAAAGTTCTGTGCAAGACCCGCCACGGCCATGATCTGCATTAACTCTACAGCCGAAGGTTGCTGTAGTATCTCCAGATTGAGTTTCACCAATGGATGCAGCTTTGTGAGTCCGCCAACGGTGCCTACCGCAAGCGGAATCTCTATCCAGAAAGAGAATAGGTCACCCTCGATCTTGGCATGCGTCAAGCTGCTGTAAGTTCCGTCCTTGGCGGCATAGGCATGTGCGCCGGCCTCAATGGCCCTAAAATCGTTACCCGTGGCCAATACAACGGCATCGATTCCATTCATGATACCCTTATTATGGGTTACGGCCCTGTACGGCTCAACTTTAGCAATTTCCACGGCACGCACCATTTTTTCGGCGAAATCCCTGGGCGATATATCCTGGGTAAGGTCCAATTGGTCAATGGGACAACGCACTTCGGCCTTTACCAGGCAATTGGGCACATAGTTGGACAAAATACTCATTACGACCTCCAACTGTTTTTCCTGCTCCGAAAAATCGGGATGTGCCAAGGCCTCTTTTTTAAGTGTTTCGGCAAACTGTTCCAAACAACTATTGATAAAGTTCGCGCCCATGGCATCTTGGGTCTCAAACGTACAATGCAGTTGATAGTAATTAGAAAGCTCGCCAGTTTTGTCCTTTAGAACAATGTCCTTGATTCCGCCTCCTCGCTTTTGCATGCTTTGGGTCAAATGTTCGGCTTCGGACAACAACGTTGGTTTAATATTTTTGAAGAAATCCAGTAGTTTGGGCGTACTCCCATGGTATATGAAATGTACCTGGCCCACTTTTTCCGTACCCAAGACGGTGGTCCTAAAACCTCCCCGGCCCTCCCAAAATTTGGCCGCCTTACTGGCGGCGGCAACTACGGAGCTTTCCTCAATGGCCATGGGAATGGCGTAAAGCCTATCGTTGATCAGGAAATTTGGGGCAATGCCCATCGGCATATAAAAATTACTGATGGTATTTTCTATAAACTCGTCATGGAGTTGCTGCAACCGTGAATCCGAATTCCAGTAGGATTCTAGGATTTTTTTTGATTCCTGGGGATTTTGGGTATAGTTGGCGGCAATCCATTCGATTTTTTCTGATTTGGATAGCTTGGAAAAACCTGCAATGGGCTTCTTCATTCTCTAGGGTTTCTTGGGTAAATCGGGTAACTTTTTTAGTTTAAACCAGGCCGTGAAACGGTAGTTTCTAGGGTAAAGATAATCATAATGGACCTAATGCAAACCAACGTGAAAGCATCGTTAAAAATCAGGTCTTTTTGAATGGATTCCGAGGTTTTTTAGAGAATTAGTGGTAAACTTGGAGAATTTAACAAATTTCATCATTTCATGCGAAAATTTTACGTGCTGGTACTTTTCTTGATTGGTTTTCAATCGGTAGTTATCGCCCAACAAAAAAAAATCACGGTAGCCGAAATTTACTCCGGGGCCTTTAGTACCCAAGGCCTTGATGTGCTTCGCTCCATGAACAATGGCAGACAATATACCGTGCTGAACTTTGACCCTGCCAGAAAGGTTTCTACAATAGACAAATACGATTATAAAACCTTGGAAAAAGTTGAAACCATCGTTTCCTCGGATGCTTTGGAAGGTGTCCCCTACTTTTCATCCTATGAATTCAGCAATGACGAGTCAAAGGTGTTATTGGCCACGGAAGTGGAATCGATTTTTAGAAGGTCCACATTGGGGATTTTCTATGTCCTTGATATCAAAACCAAGGAGCTGGTAAAGATCGATGAAATGAAAATTCAGGAACCTGCCTTGTCGCCCAACGGTGAAAAGGTGGCCTATGTTAGGGATAACAACCTGTATGTGATGGACCTGACGACAGGGAACACCCAACAAATTACCAAGGACGGCAAAAAGAATGAAATTATCAATGGTATAACGGATTGGGTCTATGAGGAGGAATTTGCCTTCGTGCGTGCCTTTGCATGGAACAGTAACGGGACCAAGATCGCTTTTTTAAGGTTTGACGAGACCAAGGTGCCGGAATTTTCCATGGACCTATATGGTACCGAAAAATATCCTTCCCAAAACGTGTTCAAGTATCCAAAGGCCGGCGAGGACAATGCCATCGTTAGACTTTATTTGTTGGATGTTGCCAGTGGAACAATTTCCGGGGTTGATCTAGGCAATCCTTATTATATCCCTCGAATAAAATGGATGAACAATCCCAATTATTTGAGTGTGCAGACCATTAACAGACATCAAAACGACCTGCGCTTGCATGAGGTGAACGCCAATACAAAAGCGGTTCGATTACTGTTACAGGAAACGGATGAGGCCTACGTCGATATTACGGACGACCTTACTTTTTTGGCCGATGACAGTTTTATTTGGACGAGCGAGAAGGACGGTTGGAACCATATTTATTTGTACAATTCTAATGGGGAACTGATGAACCAAATCACCAAAGGCCAATGGGAAGTTACCCGTTACTATGGCTACGACCAAAACGAGGACAAGGTATATTATCAATCCACCGAAAATGGAGCTATAAACAGGGGCGTTTACAGTGTGGAGAGCGATGGGAAAAATAAGCGGGATTTGGCCATTGCCGAAGGGACCAATAGCGCATCCTTTAGTGCCGACTTCAGTTACTTCATCAACACGTTTTCCAACGCTACCACACCTCCCGTCTACACCCTGCACAAGGCCTTATCGGGTAAAAAACTTAAGGACATTAAGGATAATACCGCGCTTTTGGAAAAGATGGAAGGCTATGTTTTGAATCCAAGGGAGTTTTCCACTATCAATATCAATGGTAACGATTTGAATATGTACATCATCAAGCCGCAGGATTTTGATGCCTCCAAAAAATATCCCTTGTTGATGTACCAATATAGCGGTCCCGGCTCCCAAAGTGTGAGCAATACATGGTATAGTGCCAGGGATTATTGGCATCAGGTGCTGGTTGCAGAAGGTTATATCGTTGCCTGTGTGGACGGCCGAGGTACCGGATTCAGGGGAAGGGATTTTAAAAAGACCACGTATTTGAATTTGGTAAAGTACGAGACCGAAGATCAGATTGCAGCAGCCAAAAAATTAAGTGAAAGGCCGTATATCGATGCAGCAAGAACGGGTATTTGGGGGTGGAGTTTTGGCGGACACATGGCAACCAATTCCCTGCTTAAGGGAAATGACACCTTTGAAATGGCCATTGCCGTTGCACCGGTGACTTCATGGCGTTTCTATGACACCATCTATACAGAGCGTTTTATGAGGACCCCAGAGGAAAACCCTAGTGGATATGACGATAACTCGCCCTTTAATTATCCTGAACTTTTAAAAGGGGATTTCTTATTGATACATGGTTCAGGCGATGACAACGTTCATGTGCAGAATACCATGCGGATGATAGAAGCGCTGGTGCAGGCCAACAAACAATTTGAATGGGCGATTTATCCAGATAAGAACCACGGTATTTATGGGGGTAATACCAGAATACATTTATTTAACAAGATGACCAATTTTGTAAAGGAACATTTATAATCAACCTATAAACCAAACCAAGAACTATGGATATTACTTCAAAACCCAGCAAGGATAGCTTCAAACATCCAAAAGGATTGTATGTGCTTTTTACCGCAGAAATGTGGGAACGTTTCAGCTATTATGGTATGCGTGCCATTTTGATACTTTTTATGACTACGGACGTAGCATATGAAGGTTTGGGGTTGACCACAGAAACTGCGGGCGCAGTATACGGCCTTTATACCGCATCTGTTTATTTGATGACCTTACCCGGTGGGTGGTTGGCCGATAACATTTTCGGGCAACGAAAAGCCGTTTTCTATGGCGGTGTCCTGATCATGATTGGCCATCTAATTTTGGCCATCCCAGGTTCTCCCATAATATTTTTTACGGGATTGGCCTTTGTAGCTTTGGGAACCGGGTTGTTGAAAGGAAATATCAGTACGTTGGTTGGGGAATTATACTCAAAGGACAGTGGTGCAAAAAGGGACGCAGGATTTTCCATATTCTATATGGGAATAAACTTGGGTTCTTTCTTAGGTCAGATTTTTGTGCCATTATTGGCAGAGTATAACTGGCATCTTGGCTTTGGACTTGCCGCTGTTGGTATGTTGTTTGGATTGATTGCCTTTAAGGTATACTCCCCAAAGTATTTGGCCGACATTGGCGTTGAACCCAAAGTCAAATCTGCAGGAGTAGAAAAAACATCCTCCAATACCTCAATATCCATTTTAATTATTGCGATAGTCTTGATTTCCCTTTTTCTGTTGCAGTTCTTAGGTTATATTGATGTGACAACAGCTACGGGCATTGCACAGGCACTTGGTCTAATCATCGTTTTGATAACCATGGGTTACTTCATAAACATTTTGTTCAATGGGGGTTTGAACACTATCGAGAAGAAACAGGTGGGGGTTATTTTTATACTTTTTGTAGGGATAGCTATATTTTGGTCCGGTTTTGAACAGGCGGCTTCTTCTTTGAATTTGTTCGCTAGGGACTTCACCGACAGGTTTATAGGAGGTTGGGAAATGCCTGCGGGGATGTTGCAATCCGTTAATTCCGCCTTTATAATAATTTTTGCACCCATCATAGGGGCATTATGGGTAAAACTGGCAGCAAGGAATATAAATATAAGAACCCCCTTAAAGTTCGCTGTTGGACTTATTTTATTAGGTGCCGGTTTCTGGGTGATGGTTGGTGCCGCCAATGTTGCGGCAAGTGGTACCAAGGCTGGAATGTTCGCTTTGATTCTCACCTATTTTCTGCACTCCATTGGAGAGTTGACCATTAGTCCTGTTGGTCTGAGTGCAACAAGCAAGTTGTCCCCGGCCAAATACTTGGGCCAAATGATGGGAATTTGGTTTGTTGGGGCGGCCCTGGGCAATTTAATCGCCGGATTGATAGGCGGTAATTTTGATCCTGCAAATGTCCTTGAAATGCCTAATATTTTCTTGAACGTCGTTTGGGTTTCCGTTGGTGCGGGAATTATTTTCTTGGTAGCCGGACCCTTTATCAAAAAATGGATGGGCGATGTAAATTAAGCCTATTTAATATCAAAAGCGTAATATCCCATTTCACCTGTATAGTGGAATGGGATATCGTATTTTTTACAGGTCGCTTTCCAGGATACGATGAAACTTGGGTAATTGCTTCCATCTGCAATTATTTCAGTTGGCTTGGTTTCCAAAATGAGGCGTTCCAAGTTTATTTTGGGCGACACCGTCAGTAGAATTTTAAAACTGGAATCCATTGGCAGATAAACGCCCGAGCTATCGATTATTTGTAAGGAAGTCCCATTGATAAGGTAGCTATTTTTAATGGGAAAGTAATCGGTTTCGGTTATGCGCTCTTGTACCCCGTAATTTGCTATCAACCGTTTCGCATTGGTAGTGTCCGTGGTGAACACATGCAGGTTTTTTCCCTTCCTATCCAGTAACACCGAATTTTTTATCTGATGCAGTAGGAGGATTTCCTGTAAGTTGTCAGATTCATATTCCTGATACAATGTATATCCTTGGAACATCAAAAGGAAACCCAAGAACAACATAAGGTGTTTATAGTTTGTTTTGGAGAAAGCATATAGCAGGTAGCCGATAAGAAGGTATCCCAAGAGCAGTTGTACACTGTCAAAGGAAATGGATTTAAAAACAAAGGTTTCCTGATCGGCAATCCAGCCAACGATTCGGTTCATGAGACCAATAATCATATTGTAAACCGAAATCAATGGACTTGGGGCAATGTCCAAAAGCGACAGGAAAATGATACAGATTCCCATCCCCAATATGACTCCTAAAAAAGGAACGATCAATAAATTTGCGACAAAGAACAAGCCCGGGAACTGGTGAAAGTAGAATAGGCTTATAGGCAATACCCCCAATTGGGCGGCGATACTTACGGACAATAATTGCCATAGATACCGCAAAGTTCTGTTCTTTGGATACCACCGGCGCTGTAAAAGTGGAAATATCCATATAATGGCGAATACGGCGGCATAGCTCATTTGAAAACCGACCTGGAACAGCAGGTTTGGATTAATAACCAACAAAATAAAGAACATGGACAGGGCCAGAATGTTGAAACTGTTCGAGGGCCTGTTCAGGTACATGGCATAGGCCACAAACGTGAACATGGCGCATGCGCGTATAATAGAGGGTGAAAGCCCCGCAATAAACGCAAACGCCCAAAGAAATAAAACCGTAAGCAGTAGACTTATTTTTTTGCCGTGAGGGATGCTATGCATCGGTTTTAGAAGAAATTGAATGAGCAGTAACAAAATGCCCACATGAAGTCCGGAGACGGCCAAAATGTGTACGGCCCCGGCGTCCACATAGTTGGAGTATGTTTCCTCTGAAATATTGGCACGTTCGCCCAAAAGCAGTGCTTGGATAATCGAAAGTTGCTCGGTGCCAAAATTTTCCTTTTTCAGTTTTTGGATGATATCGCTTCGGATTTCTTGTGCATAACCTATCAAGGTCCTGGATGGATGAGGTAAGCTGACAAAGTCTTCATCCGAAAGCTTCAAGGAATGATACACGCCGTTTCGCTCCATGTACTTTTTAAAGTCGAACTGATGTGGATTTACGGGCGGATGCATTTCCGATATAGTGGACCGCACTACCAATTCTTGGTCTACCGTTAAGAGCTTTGAAGCACTGTCCAGTGGCTGATTTACCAGTAGTTGCCCTACGGATTTCTTATTGTCTACCGTCAAAACCGATGCTATGTAGTTCTGGGAATAGGCGTTCGGTTTTAAGGTCTCCCGTATTTTTAGATGAAGTTGCGAAGTATCGGTCGTGGTAATCTTACTAAAATGATGGTCGTAGTGAATCGGCTGGTATTGCACGTAGGAAAACATGCCGAGTAGTATGACGGATACCCCTGCCATAATTTCGAATCTCGAACCTTTAGTATCCTTTCGAATGAACAAATACCCCAAAATGGCAAAGCTTACCAACAAAATACCGAAGCAATATTCCAAGGGTAGGGGAAAGAAAAATCCAATAAGAATGCCTAGAATCAGCAGTAGCGTACCCTTGATCGGGACAAACGCCAACAATCTCATGTTATAAAATTCTGGTGGCCTTTACAAAGGCTTGGTTCCAAAAACCGTCCCGCAGTGAAGAAATGGTCACACCCCTAGAGGAGGATGCGTGGATGAATTTTATTTCGTCATTTTCAACGGTTACCACCATACCCACATGGTTGATCCGTTTGGAACCACGGGTAGTCTTGAAAAAAAGCAAATCACCTTTTTCAATATCCTTCACCCGGATTCTCGTACCTCTTTCGGCCATACGGCTTGAGGTTCTTGGCAGCTCCACATCATGTTCGCTGAAGGAAACATATAAAAGTCCGGAGCAGTCCATACCTTTTCGGGTGGTTCCGCCATATTTGTATCGCACACCGGAAAATGTCAATGCGGTATTGATGATATTATCGGCTTTGGAAGCATTACCCTTTGGAGTTTCAATAGGATAGTAAGCTTTTGGATTGTCCTCCTCTTTAATTTCGGTACCGTTTCTTCGGGCCTCATACGCCGCAGCAACGGATATGGTACGTTCGTTTGGGGTCGCCTTTTTTTTGGAACTGCCGCAACTGGCCAATAAAATAAGTAGCAATGAGGTGGAGAAGTAGCGCATGGATTTCAAGTAGCATCTTTTACTTGAACATCAAAATTAGAGAATTATTTTGTAACGGACTGGTTTGCACTAGGATTTGGCGTTCGCCACTATGGCCTGTGCGGCTTTCTTGCTGGCACCGATCCCGCCCAATTTTTGCTTAAGGTCTTTGTAATCCTTTAGGATTTCCTCCCGTTTTGTTCCGGTCAATATGGCCGATAATTCTTTTCTGAGTCTTACGGTATTTAAGTCGTTTTGAATCAATTCTGTAACGACTTCCTTGTTCATGATAAGGTTAACAAGGGAGATATATTTTAATGTGATAATCCTTTTTGCAATTTGGTAGGAAATCCAATTGGCTTTGTAGCAAACCACTTGGGGCACCCCAAAAAGCGCCGTTTCCAAGGTGGCCGTTCCACTGGTGACCAATGCAGCCGATGCTATGGAAAGCAGGTCGTAGGTACTGTTTTTTACCATTTTTAAATTGTTGCCTTCTAAAAAGGGTACGTAAAATTCGGGTTCCATACTGGGAGCGCCCGCGATTACGAATTCGTAGCCGGGAAAGTCCTTTGTAATGGACAGCATCACGGAAAGCATTTTTTGTACTTCCTGTTTTCGACTTCCCGGTAACAAAGCTATTACGGGTTTACCTTGATCGATATCAGAAGATTTTCTAAATTTTGCTTCGTCCAGTTCCGGCCGATCGGAAATGGCATCGATCAATGGGTGCCCAACAAAATTTACGGGATAGCCATGTTTTTTTTCGTAAAACTCCTTTTCAAAGGGAAGTATGACATGCATGGCATCGATATCCCTTTTTATTTTTTCGATCCTGCCTTCCCTTGAGGCCCAAATCTGTGGGGAAATATAGTAGTTGGTCCTGTAACCATGTTCCTTGGCCCATTTGGCAATCCGTAGGTTAAAACCAGAATAATCTATAAAAACGAGGATATTGGGCTGGAAACTTTCAATATCGGCTTTGCAAAAATTGATATTTTTAAAAATGGAACGTAGGTTCATCACTACCTCAAGAAAACCCATAAAGGCCATTTCCTTGTAATGCTTTACCAGGGTTCCGCCGGCCTGTTGCATTAAATCACCGCCCCAACAACGTACCTGCGCATCCGGATCTTCGGTTCTAATGGCCTTGATGAGGTTGGAACCGTGCAGGTCTCCGGAGGCCTCTCCCGCTATGATATAGTACCGCATGCTAGAAAACTTTGTAGTACAGGATTAACAAAGCGGTCAAAATAGTGGCAATAAGCACGCCCTTGGCGCGGTTGTCCCTCTTGATCCTTAAAAACCCGAAGAAGGCGATCAGGTTTAAAATCGCACCTAGGGCCAATAGACTGCCCACATGACCTTGGGAAACAGCCGCCTGATATGTTTCTGAAATACTAAGGTCAGAAAATAAAACAATATAAGCCAAGGTTCCAAGGGTATTTGCAATGATACCGACTAAAAATCCAATGATAAGCTCCTTTTTTATGTTCATTTCAGATTCCAATTATTAATGTCCTGCATCGCATGATGGGCCGTTAGATCGAACTGTGTTGGAACTACTGAAATGTACCCGTTCGCCAACGCCCATTCGTCCGTATCCTCGCCTTTGTCCAATAGTTCGAATTCGCCCGTCAACCAATAGTAGTCCTTGCCCATAGGGTTCGTTCTTTTATCGAACTTCTCTTTCCAATTTGCTTTTGCCTGTCTACAGACCTTTATTCCCTTGATCTCCTTCTTTGCTAATTTGGGGATGTTCACATTGAGTACCACTCCTTTTGGTATACCGCACTTTAACGCCTCGCCTACAATTTTCTTAACGTATTTCTCCGAAGGGGCGAAGTCCGCCTCCCAATTATAGTCGCACAAGGAAAAACCTATGGCGGGCACTCCCTCTATTCCTGCCTCTATGGCGGCACTCATGGTACCGGAATAGATAACGTTTATGGAAGAATTAGATCCGTGGTTGATACCACTGACACAGATATCGGGTTTATGCCCCAAAAGTTCCTGAAGGCCCAATTTAACGCAATCAGCCGGTGTACCACTACAACTATATTCCTCAGTACCCGTATGGCTAAGGTCCACCTGCATTTTTTTCGAATATAGGGTACTGTCCAAGGTAATGGCATGCCCCATGCCGGATTGTGGACTATCCGGGGCGACCACCACAACGTCCCCTATCTCCTTCATGTAGGAGACCAAAGCACGAAGCCCGGGAGCCGTTATTCCGTCATCATTGGTTACCAATATCAAAGGTTTTCCCATGGCACATACTTTTCGGGGCAAAAATACGTTTTTAAATAGGATTTGCCGATGGGCCCGTTTAACAAAAAATTAATTCCCAGTCCCCCAATTGGCATGGTTTTTTCTTTATCTTAGAGGATTTCGATACAAAACTTGTCCATATAATCTTCAAATTCAAAAGGTTTTGAAAAACAGATTTAAAAATATTTTTATGAAAAGAAATTTAGCCTATGTTCTTACGGTTATGCTAGTGGCGGTTGCCTCTTGTAGTTTTACTAATAAGTCATTTGAGAATGACGACAAGGACAAACTGTTATTAGATCTGATTACATACGTTCTGGAAAAAGGCCATTATGAGCCAAAGGACATTAACGATGATTTTTCTGTAAGTGTATTTGAAGATTTCATCGATGTGTTGGATCCCACCAAACGTTATTTTTTGGCTTCGGACATAGCCGATTTTGAACAGTATAAATTTCAAATCGACGATCAAATCAAGAATACGGATATTTCCTTTTTCAATTTGGTGTATGAAAGATTGATAAAAAGAATGGGCGACGCCAAGGAAATTTATAAGGAGGTGCTGAAGCAGCCATTCGATTATACCCAAAACGAAAGCATCAGTATCAAGTACGAGGATGAACCCTTTGCTTCCAATAAGGAAGAATTGAAGGAGCGTTGGAGAAAACAATTAAAATATGCCACTCTTGGAACATACGATTCCAAGATTTCACATGCCGAGAAGCCAGCCGACGAGGCTTCGACCGATGACCACGATCATAGTGCACATACCCCTGAGGAGGCAGAAATCGAATCCAGAAAATCTACCGAGGCCACCTTGGACGAGTTTTTCGATTTTGTGGATGATTTGGAGCGCAAGGACTGGTTCGTACAGTATATAAATACTATAGTAGACGAGTTCGACCCCCATACGTTTTATTTTGCACCGGACGATAAGGAGAAATTCGACATGAACATGTCCGGGAAATTTGAGGGAATCGGTGCCAGGCTTCAGAAAAAGCCGGAAGGTGCCAAAATAGTCGAAATTATTTCTGGCGGACCCGTTTGGAGAGACCAGCGTTTGGAGGTTGGTGATGAGATCATCAAAGTAGGACAGAACGGGGAAGAGCCTATCAACATTGTTGGAATGCGCTTGGATGATGCCATTAAATTGATAAAGGGCCCACAGGGAACCATTGTAGATCTAACGGTGAGAAAAGTGGATGGATCTTTGGAGGAAATATCCTTGACAAGGGATGTTGTTGAACTGGAGGAGTCCTATGCAAAATCGGCAAACATAATTCGAGGAGATCAAAAATTCGGGATTATCAACCTTCCCAAATTCTATGTGGACTTTGAGGATTATAACGAAAGGAATGCGGCTACGGATGTTGCCAAGGAAGTAGAGCGTCTCAAGGAAGAAGGTGCAGAAGGCCTAATTCTAGATCTTAGGGATAACGGAGGAGGATCTCTAAAAACGGTGGTTGAAATGGCCGGTCTGTTTATAAAGGACGGACCCATTGTACAGGTAAGATCGGGCAACAAGCAAAAAGAAGTGTATGACGATAATGATGAGCGAATCCAGTGGGACGGCCCTTTGGTAATATTGGTAAACGAACTGTCCGCATCAGCATCTGAAATATTGGCCGCCGCCATGCAGGACTACAAAAGAGGCATTGTAATAGGTAGCAAGCAAACCTTTGGAAAAGGAACCGTACAGAACGTAATTCCCTTGGACAATATCGTTCGAAGCAATGAACACGGGGATTTGGGAGCCATTAAATTGACCACCCAAAAGTTTTATAGGATCAATGGAGGTTCTACCCAGTTGGAAGGTGTGAAGAGTGACGTAGTTGTTCCGGATAAGTACAGTTACATCGACCTTGGGGAACGCGATCAGGCAAATCCTCTAAAATGGGATAAAATCACACCGGCCGATTATGAGGTTTGGAACGGATATTTGGATTATGAACAAACCGTGGCCAAGTCTAAAAAGCGAATGGCGAGCAATCCACAGATAAAGTTGATAGAGGAAAATGCCAAATGGTTGAAATCCGAACAGGACGAAACCGAAATCTCCTTGAATTACATTACTTATAAAGAGGAGAAGGAAAAGGATAAGGAGCAGTCCGATTACTTCAAGAATCTATCCGACTATGATTCAAAATTGACTTTCGAGTCCTTGAAGTACGAACAGGAACTCTTTACCCAGGATTCCGTCTTACGGGAGAAAAGGGATAGATGGCATAAAAGCTTGGCGAAGGATGTTTACGTGGAAGAAGCGGTGAATGTCCTGGAGGACTTAAAAATGAACAATTTGAAAAATATCAAATTGGCTAGTAGCACAAAAAATTAATAAGCAAAGCTTACATTTACTAAAAGGCCCCCTTAAATAGGGGCTTTTTAGTTTAATTTATTAGCATGTAACTTTCTCAATTTTGCCAATTTTGGGTCGATTACAACTTGGCAATATGCTTGGGAGGGATTGTTTTTATAGTAGTCTTGATGATACTCTTCGGCTTCATAAAAAATAGCCATTGGGGTCAATTCCGTAACGATGGGGTTTTCATAAAGTTTAGAAACATCCGCCAGTACATGCTCCGCAATTTTTTTCTGATTATCATTGGTATAATAGATTGCAGATCGGTATTGCGTTCCCACATCGGCGCCCTGCCTGTTCAGGGTGGTTGGGTCATGTGTCGTCATAAAGATGTGCAATATGTCGTATAGGGTAATCATGGAATTATTGAAAGTAACACGGACTACTTCGGCATGACCGGTTAGACCAGAGCAGATTTCCCTGTAGGTGGGCTTGCCCGGTGCATTTCCTCCCGTATATCCTAATACTACGGTTTGAACTCCCTTGATTTCTTGAAATATAGCTTCGGTACACCAAAAACAACCTCCCCCTACGGTAATGGTTTCCAATTTAATGTTACCCATTTTCGTTTTTCTTTGTCATTTTCATGGATTCCGAATTGATGCAATATCGTAGGCCGCTTGGAGGAGGACCATCGGGAAAAACATGTCCTAAATGAGCATCGCAAGTGTTGCATAGTACTTCCACCCGGGTCATGCCAAAAGAAGTATCCTTACTATACTTGATTGCGTTTTCCTTTATGGGCTGTGTGAAACTTGGCCATCCCGTCCCAGATTCAAATTTGATGCTGGAATCGAATAGGGGCGTTCCGCAGCAAATACATTCGTACTTTCCGGCATCGTGTACGCTACACAAGGCTCCAGAATGTGGGGCTTCCGTTCCTTTTTTTCGGGTAATCCTGAATTGTTCCGGTGTCAACAATTCTTTCCATTCGTTCTCGGATTTTTCTACCCGATTATCCGGAACGGGATTTCCTTTCACTGAAAAATGAATTACATCTTTCCACGTAAGTGCCATAAGTGTCCTTTCTTTAGTAATTATTAGATGTTTTATAGGTCGGTCTAAACCTGAAAATCTTACAAATTTGTGGTTACCTTTGAAGGATGTCCAGATATCGTAAAAATAGCACTATTTACTCCATTTTAATAGTGATATGCATCGTTGGGTTTTGGGTATTTGAGAACTTTTACACCCCGGATACCTATTCAAAAAACAATGATGAAAATGGCGCAAGTTCCTTTCCTTTGGAGTATTTGCCCAGTTCCACAACCGGCGACATCGTACACCATTCCTATTACTCGCTCTCCTATAACGAACCCTTTGAGCAAGCGGAATGGGTGGCCTATGAATTGGACAAGAAACATTTGACCTATGATGATAGGGATAGGCCCTACTTCATTGAGGATCCCTATGTAAAATCCAAGTCGGCAGATTGGCGCAATTACAGAGGTTCAGGGTACGATAGGGGGCATTTATGTCCCGCCGGGGACCGTAGGTTTTCGGAACAAGCGTATAATGAAACATTTTATACCAGTAATATAAGTCCGCAGGACAAGGACTTCAATGCCGGTGTTTGGAACCGCTTGGAGATGCAAGTACGTCAATGGGCGAAACGCTACGGAAAAGTGATCGTTATAACGGGCGGCGTTCTGGAACCTGGTTTACAAGAAATAGGGGAGGAAGCTGTTGACGTTCCTAAGAAATTTTACAAAATAGTAGCTCGTAAGGAAAGGGATAGACTTAAGATTCTTGGGTTCTTGATTCCCGGGGTAGAACAGCAACGGCCCTTGGAAAGCTTTTGTGTGGCGGTGGATAGTATTGAATCCTTAACAGGAATCGACTTTTTCAAGGAGTTGAATACGGGACTTGCGGAAACATTGGAAAGTTCCGTGGCCAGCCACGATTGGAAGTTTTAAAAATTTTCCTTCAATCTGTTGGTGTCCAACTTTAAAAATATAAATAACAAAAGGGTAAAGAAAAGAAGTCCGGAGCCCCCGTAACTGAAAAAGGGTAAGGGAATACCTATGGTAGGTAGAATTCCTATCACCATACCTATATTGATAAAATAATGTACCAAAAGAACCGATATCACACCATAACCGTACATTCTGGAGAACCCATTTTTTTGACGTTCCGCTAAGTAAATCAGTCGTAAAAAGAGGATTGAAAACAAAATGATTACCGTAGCGGTACCCACAAAGCCCCATTCTTCCCCAATGGTAGTGAAAATGTAATCCGTGTCCTGTTCCGGAACAAAATCACCCTTGGTACGAGTTCCTTCCAAAAAACCTTTTCCTGATAGACCTCCAGATTCTATGGCCTTTTCGGACTGATAGGTATTATAGCCAATGGTCTTTCGTATTTCCTCCAATTTTTCTGGGTCTTTTTCCAATCGCAACCATAGGCTAAATCGATCTCTGTGCCGCTGTTCAAAAAGATTATTGAAAACAAAATTCACTGACAATGAGAAAAGAATAACCACAATAGATCCTATTATGATGGGAATAATGGGAACTTTTAGGGTTTTTCGTTTTAAAAGAAAAAACAAAACGATCAACAGCGATAGCCCAATGGTCAACCAAATGGTCCCGAACATCAGAGTGATTATAAAGATCAAAATCAGTGTAAAGCCTATGCCCAAATAATAAAGCGGGAGTCCTTCCCTAAAAATCACGAATACAAGGGAAAAGAATACGAGGGCACTTCCTGGATCCGGTTGGGGAATGATAAGCAACGCTGGAATAAGTATAATCAATAATGCATACAATTGGTCCTTTACTCGCCTTAGGTCGGTCTGGATATCGCTTAGGTATTTTGCAAGGGCAAGAGCGGTGGAGACTTTTGCCAATTCCGAAGGTTGAAAATTAAAAAAACCCAGGTCGTACCATGAGGTGGCTCCCGCAATGGTTTTGCCAAACACGAACAATCCCAAGAGGGATACCATGGTCAAAAGATAGAATAGACTTGCAAAGCGCTCGTAAAAGTTTGCTTCTAGGGCTAGTACCACGATAATGGTTACTAAGCTAACAATTATAAAAAAAAGCTGTTTCCCAGATCGCGTACTTAAATCAAGAAGGGAGGTTTGTTCATCGCTAAAGGTGCTGGAGTATATGTTGATCCAGCCGATAAAGACCAGTGCTAAGTAAATAAGAATCGTAAGCCAATCTATTCTCCTTAGAACCTTACCAAACACGTTCGTTTATTTTAAATTCCTCACCACTATAAGGTTTGGCATATTCATGTTCCAAGGTCTTCTCCAACATCTTCTTCTCCAAGTCCTTTCTGGTAATTTCGCCTTTCAGGTATTTCTCTATCATTAATGAGGCTATATGACCGGCATACCTAGAACCGAAGTATCCATTTTCAATGTAAACGGCAATGGCAATTTTGGGGTCGTTTACCGGCGCAAATGCCACGAATACCGAGTGGTCCGTTAACTGGGTGCGTACTCCGTCAATCTTGGTGAAATTTTCTGCAGTACCTGTTTTTCCCGCGATTTCGATACCTGGAACCTGTAACCATCGTGCCGTCCCCTTTTTGTAAACATCTGCCATACCTTGCACTACGGGTTCAAAATGTTCCCTATCTATTGTGGTGTACTTGGGCTCCGTGAATTTTGGATCTTTAATATCCTTCCCTTCTATTTTTTTGAGGATATGGGGTGTATAGTAAAAACCACGATTTGCAATGGCCGCTGTCATGTTGGCCAATTGCACTGGGGTCGCCAGGACTTCACCTTGACCAATGGAATTTGAAATGATGTAAGAAGAGCTCCATCTATTGTCCCCGTACCACTTGTCATAATATTCCTTACTGGGGATTCTCCCTTTTTGCCCAAATGGCAGATCATACCCTAGGTAATCGCCCAGTCCGAAACTCTTCATATGGTTTTCCCAAACATCCATGGCATCATCCGTGGTGTCGAACTTTTCAAAAATCTTGCGAAAGGTACCTGCGAAATAGGCATTGCAGGATTGATAAATACCACTGTTCAAATTACGAAGCCCACCACCGCAGTGACAGCCGCGTTTCTTTTTACCTACGTAAAAACCATTATAACATTGAATGGTGGTTGATTCGTCCAAAACCCCCTCCTGTAAGGCAATAAGGGCATTCAAGGTCTTGAAGGGGGATCCTGGCGGTTGTTGCGCGTGAATGGACCTGTCCCATGTTGGATTCGCAATGGTGTCGTTGTAGAGTTCCGTATAGTTTTTGGAACGTTGTCTACCTACCAGTAGGGACGGATCATAGGTAGGCCCCGAAATCATTGTTAATATTTCACCCGTTGCAGGTTCAAGCGCAACGATACCACCACGTTTGCCTACCATCAATCGTTCACCATATTCCTGTAGGGTCTTGTCCAAAGTAACGCTTATCTGTTTTCCTTGCTCTGGAAGGGTATCCAGTGAACCATTTTTGTACGGACCAATGTCACGGTTAAATCTGTCTTTTTGAATATACTGCACCCCTTTTCTTCCTCTCAATAGTTCCTCGTAGTACCTTTCAACCCCGGTTCTACCTCTAAGCTCCCCTTGTATGTAATATTTGTTTTTTGCCAAGTCACCTTCGTTTACCTCACTGATATAACCCAACACGTTTGCCGCACTGGGCGTATCATAATATCTTAAGGAACGCTTTTGTATGTAGAAGCCTTTGTACTTACGCATTTTCTCCTGCAATTTGGCATAGTCTTCCTTTGAGAGTTGAGGGACCAGTACGGAGGGCAGCCTTGGGGAATATACCCTGGCCTTTGTCAGCTTTTCTACGAATGTATCGGTATCGATACCCAGCATTTCGCAGAATTCAAGGGTATCCAAAGGTTGTACTTCACGGGGTATGACCATGACATCATAAGCGGGGTCGTTACCTACAAGGAGATTACCGTTCCTATCGTAGATATAACCTCTTTCCGGATAGGTGTAAACCCTTTTTATACTTGGGTCTTCAATAACCTGATCGGGAGAGAAACTGAATATCTGTAAATAGGATAGCCTACCTAAAAAGGTAATTCCTATGATTACGATAATCGATGAAAGTAAGACTCTTCTCATTCCTTCTTGGTACTGAACAATGAACTAAACAATAAGCACAAAATAATGGATGCCGTCCCAATAGTGATACTTTTTTTGAAGATCAGCAAGACATTCGCAAAACTAAAAATCTCCAGCGTAAAGTATATAACGTGATGAACCACAATTAATAACGCTAAAAAGGTGAATTGTTGTGCCTTGGTAGCACTATTTAACTTAAAACTTTGAAACTCATAATTCACACCAAAAACGAACCGCATAATTGAAGGTCTTAAATAGGCTATGGTAACTGTAGCCGCTGCATTCAAGGCCATGGTATCCGAGAAAACATCGATTAAAAGACCGAGTAAAAAGCAAATCAAAATAAAGGTAGTCCTGTTCTTTTTTATAGGGTACCAATAAAGAAACAAAACATAGACCATCGGATTTATAAAACCAAAGAAGTTCAACCTATTGAATACAAGTACTTGTACCAAAATCAATAGCACGAACCTTAAAACGTTTATAAAGAAAGTGCTATTGATCATTTGATTCCGTTTCTTCCTGAAGTTCCAAAATTTCCTCCCTGTTCAGGTTTTTTATGATATAGACATTGTTGATATTGGTCATGTCATTAAAGAGGGAAACATCTATGCGATAAAAGTTCTTGGAGGTGTCCAAGTCGAATTTTTTTATAATCCCAATGGGAATATTTTCGGGGAAAATACTGCTCATAGCCCCTGTTACAATCGTGTCTCCAATGGTGAGCTGAACCAATCTTGGAATATCAATAAGCTGCACCGTGTTATAGTCCTTGGAATCCCATATCAAGGAACCAAAGTGGTTGGAATTTTTGATTTTGGCATTGATGTTGGATTTTTCGTTCAGGATGCTCTGAACTGTAGAAAATCCGTTGGATGTATTTTCTACGATACCAAGTATCCCTCTGGTAGTGATAACACCCATATCCTGTTCCACGCTATCCTTCCTGCCTTTGTTTATGGTAATGTAGTTACGTTGGTCAGCATAGCTGTTCTTTATAACCCTTCCACGTACTACCAAATAATTACGCTCCAAGGAATCCAAAGGTTGGATGGCTTCGGGTTTTTTGTTGTAAAGCTGATAACGCAATCGCTGGTTTTCCCGTAAAAGCCTCTCGTTTTCCTCCCTTAGGCCAAAATATGAGGTTGTGTTATCAAAAAAAGCGTAGATGGTGCCCGAAACGTAATTGGCAGAGTTCAGAAACCGGGATTGATGATAGGAATGGGACTGAAACGTAAAAACTAGGGAAATGAATAGCAACAAAAGGTATAACAGGAATATCTTATACCGAATCAGAAAATTTATAATCTGTTGCATTCACTTCTAAATTTTCACTTAAGGATTCTATATTGGTAATTACTTTATCAATATGCTCTTATATCTTTCCAGGTTTTTAAGGGCGATACCAGTTCCGCGAACTACTGCCCGTAGTGGATCTTCTGCGATGTACACGGGCAAATCGGTCTTTTGTGAAAGTCTTCTATCCAATCCTCGCAACATAGACCCGCCACCGGCCAAGTAAATTCCCGTATTGTAGATGTCGGCCGCCAATTCCGGTGGTGTTTGGGATAAGGTTTCCATGACCGCATCCTCCACCCTTAAAATGGACTTGTCCAAGGCCTTGGCAATTTCCCGATAGGATATTTGTACCTGTTTTGGTTTCCCGGTCAAAAGGTCCCTTCCCTGTACGGATTTTTCCTCAGGGGGAGATTGAAGGTCTTCCGTTGCCGAACCGATTTCAATTTTTATGGCCTCCGCCGTACTTTCGCCCACATATAGGTTATGTTGGGTTCGCATATAATAGATAATGTCATTGGTGAAAACGTCACCTGCAATCTTTACGGATTTATCACAAACGATACCACCCAAAGCAATGACTGCAATCTCTGTGGTACCCCCACCTATATCCACGATCATATTGCCCTTTGGCTGCATAATGTCCAAGCCGATACCTATGGCCGCAGCCATAGGTTCATGTATTAAATAAACCTCTTTTCCGTTCACCCTTTCCGCAGACTCCTTTACGGCCCGCATCTCAACCTCCGTAATGCCCGATGGTATACAGATAACCATTCTTAGGGCAGGTGGGAACCATTTTTTCTTAAGTGCCGGAATGTTCTTTATGAACATATTGATCATCTTTTCAGATGCATCAAAATCCGCAATTACACCATCCTTTAATGGCCTAATGGTCTTTATGTTTTCATGGGTCTTTCCTTGCATCATGTTGGCCTCTTTACCAACGGCAATTATTTTTCCACTGATTCTGTCCCTTCCAACGATAGAAGGACTGTCTACCACGACCTTGTCCATGTGGATGATTAAGGTGTTAGCCGTACCTAAATCGATGGCTATTTCCTCGGTCAAGAAGTCAAAAAATCCCATATAATACTGTTTGGTTATGGATTAGGGGGTGCAATACATCGACAAAAGTAGTAAAATTAATGCTTAAAATGACGTGTGCCGGTCATCACCATTGAAATTCCATTTTGGTTGCAATAATCGATACTTAGTTGGTCTTTGATTGAACCACCTGGCTGTATTACGCTGGTAATACCGGCCTTGTCCGCTATCTCCACACAATCTGGAAACGGGAAGAAAGCGTCACTGGCCATAACGGCTCCCTTTAAGTCGAAATTAAAGGAGTTTGCCTTGTGAATGGCCTGGTTCAGGGCATCCACCCTAGAGGTCTGGCCCGTTCCGCTAGCACATAGCTGTTTGTTCTTGGCCAAAACAATCGTGTTCGACTTTGTGTGTTTGCAGATTTTGGAGGCGAACAAAAGGTCTTCAAGTTCCCTTTCGCTCGGTTTTGAGTGGGTAGCGTTTGTCAAATCAGATGCTGTATCGGTTTTATGGTCCTTTTCCTGAAGTAGAATTCCGTTCAAGCAAGTGCGCACTTGCATTTCTGGCATAGCTACCTCGTTCTGTACCAAAATGATTCGGTTCTTCTTTCCCTTAAGTATTTCCAAAGCATCCGCATCATAGCCTGGCGCAATAACCACTTCGCAAAAAAGTTCATGGATTTCCTTGGCAGTATCCTTGTCTATTTTTTGGTTGCTGATCAATACACCGCCAAAAGCGGAAACCGGATCTCCGGCCAATGCATCGATATAGGCTTGGTGCAAGGTCTCCCTTTGTGCCAATCCACAGGCATTGTTGTGCTTTAGAATAGCGAATGTTGGGGCCTCGTTCATGAACTCGAGCATCAAGTTTACCGCCGCATCCACATCTAGCAGGTTATTGTAGGAGAGTTCCTTGCCATGCAGCTGGGAGAACATAGCATTAAAATCTCCAAAGAAGAATCCTTTTTGATGTGGGTTTTCCCCGTACCGCAATACCTTTCCTTGCGTCTCGCTTACTTTTAGGGCTGCAATATCATGGTTCTTGTTGAAATAGTTGAAAATAGCGGAATCATAATGGGAAGAAACATTGAACGACTTCGCTGCGAATTTCTTGCGATCTTCCAACGTGGTCGCCCCTTCGTTTTTGGATATAATTTCCAAAAACTCGGCATAATCCTCCATGGAAGAAACACATATTACGTCCTTATAGTTCTTGGCAGCCGCTCTTATCAATGAGATACCTCCAATGTCAATTTTTTCAATGATATCTTGTTCCGATGCGCCACTGGCCACCGTTTTTTCAAAGGGATACAGGTCCACGATTACGATATCCAATTGGGGAATTTCATATTCCTTCAGCTGTGCCACGTCGCTTGCATTGTCCTGCCTATTAAGAATCCCACCAAAAACCTTGGGGTGCAGGGTTTTTACCCTTCCGCCTAATATGGATGGATAGCTCGTCACGTCCTCAACAGGTATGACATCGATTCCCAAATCCTTTATGAACTTCTCGGTTCCTCCCGTGGAATATATGGTAATACCAAGTTCTTGAAATTTTTTCACGATGGGTTCCAGACCATCCTTGTGGAATACTGAAATTAAGGCCGAGGAGGCTTTTTTTGAGGGACTCATTATAGGATACTTATGGGTTTGATTAAGGCAACAAAAGTACCCTTTTTAGAAGTAAAAAGAGGCCGAGTTTATCAACAAAAAAAGGAAAGTTTTAAAGAATTTTAGCGACCTCGCAGTTCACGAATTCCAAAAACCGTTCATCATCTTCGGTGAAGGGATCCAAGGTATTGGAATCTATATCGATTTGCCCAATATTTTTACCGTTGACGAACAAGGGTACAACGATTTCTGATTTGACGGTGATGCTGCAGGCGATGTAATTGTCCTGGGCCTTTACATCGGGTACCACAAAGTTTTGGTTGCTTACTGCCACCTGTCCACAAATGCCCTTTCCAAAAGGAATGACAGTATGGTCCGTAGGTGCACCTGCATAGGGCCCCAACTTTAATTCCTCTTTATCACCGTTCTTAAAATAAAAACCCACCCAATCATAATGTGTTACTTCTTTTTTTAGTAGTTCGCACACTTCCTGAAGTTTTGCATCCACATCATTCTTGGATTTTAAAATTGATAGGACCTTGGGTTGTAAAGAAGTAAACATATTCGACTTTTTTTGGCAAAATTGGGGTTAAACAATTAGAAATACAATTGATTTGGCTTAATTTTTTGAAACATTAAAATGTTATATAAATACCAGTAAATCAACATCTTAAAAGTGTTTTTCCGGTGAGATAAATCAATTTTAGTTAATATTTTCTTAACAAAAATATCATGGATCACAATCTGAAATACATTCGTGTAAATTTCTATAAATTAGATTTCAATGGCACAAGCAAAATCAGCTGGTAAGCCAGCTGCAAAGCCTTCACCAGCTAAGGCTGGCAAAAAGGCTGCTCCAAAAGCTGCTCCTAGAAAGAAGTAGTCGTGTTCGGACCTATGGGATAGGCCCTTACCTTTGGAAAAAGAAACCACCTTCTGTAAAGAAAGAAGGTGGTTTTTTTATGGCTTAGAAACAAAGAAGCCGTTCAAAACTTAGCTTTTTGAACGGCTTTTTTTGGTTATCTAAGTCCCCTTTTGGGATTTAGGGGCTTATTACATCATGCCTGGCATACCGCCGCCGCCCATTGGAGGACCTGCTGGAGCATCTTCCTTAATGTCAGTTAAGGCACATTCCGTAGTCAAGATCATTCCTGAGACAGAAGCTGCATTTTCTAAAGCAACCCTCGTTACTTTTTTGGGATCTATGATACCTGCTTTCATCATTTCAACATATTGATCCGACTTGGCGTCGTATCCATAATCACCTTTTCCTTCCAAGATTTTGGCGACTACAACGGATCCTTCACCACCAGCGTTTTCAACGATGGTCCTTAGTGGCGCTTCAATGGCCCTGGCTACAATTTGAAGACCAGTAGCTTCGTCGTCGTTTTCAGTGCTAACTTTTGCCAGCACCGATTTCGCTCGTACCAAAGCAACACCACCACCGGATACGATACCTTCTTCAACGGCAGCCCTTGTAGCGTGCAAAGCATCGTCCACACGGTCTTTTTTCTCTTTCATCTCAACCTCAGAGGCTGCACCTACGTAAAGTACGGCAACGCCACCAGCCAATTTTGCCAAACGCTCCTGTAGCTTTTCTTTATCGTAATCAGAAGTGGTGGTCTCGATTTGAGATTTAATTTGGTTTACCCTTGCTTTGATATCTTTGGCAACACCACCACCGTTTACGATAGTCGTGTTGTCCTTATCGATCTGTACTTTTTCACAAGTACCCAGCATATCGATGGTTGCATTGTCCAAGGAGAAGCCTCTTTCTTCTGAAATAACGGTACCTTTTGTTAGGATGGCGATATCCTCCAACATTGCTTTTCTTCTGTCTCCAAAACCTGGTGCTTTCACTGCGGCAATTTTTAGAGATCCTCTTAATTTGTTCACTACCAAGGTAGCCAAAGCTTCACCGTCAACGTCCTCGGCAATGATTAAAAGAGGTTTACCAGACTGGGCAACTGGTTCCAATACAGGAAGCAAATCCTTCATGGAAGAGATTTTCTTATCGAACAATAGGATGTAAGGGTTATCCAATTCCGTAACCATTTTTTCTGAATCGGTTACAAAGTATGGGGACAGGTATCCTCTGTCAAACTGCATACCTTCTACAACATCCACATAGGTGTCCGTTCCTTTGGCTTCCTCAACAGTAATTACCCCTTCCTTACCAACTTTGCCAAAAGCCTGTGCTATCAAATCCCCGATAGCATCATCGTTATTGGCCGAAATAGATGCAACTTGCTTGATTTTTTCAGATGAATCTCCCACTTTTTTGGCCTGTTTTGCCAAGTTTTCAACAATAGCTTCCACGGCTTTGTCGATACCTCTTTTCAAATCCATTGGGTTTGCTCCGGCAGCAACGTTTTTAAGTCCTTCCTTAACAATTGCTTGGGCAAGAACGGTAGCGGTAGTAGTCCCATCACCGGCCAAATCGTTTGTTTTGGAAGCGACCTCTTTTACCATTTGGGCACCCATGTTCTCTAGGGCATTTTCCAATTCAATTTCTTTTGCTACGGTCACACCATCTTTTGTTACTTGTGGAGCTCCAAAGGATTTACTGATAATTACGTTCCTTCCTTTTGGTCCCAAAGTTACCTTTACAGCGTTCGCCAATGCATCCACGCCTCTTTTGAGTCCGTCTCTTGCATCGATATCAAATTTTATGTCTTTTGCCATGTTTTTAATTTTTTAGCTTTTTGATCAAAGGCCATTTGCCTTCAAACCTAATTAAAATATTCTATTAAACTTTCTTTGATTGGGCCAAAGGCCAATGGCCATTGGCGAGGGTGTCATTTATATGATCGCTAAAATGTCACTTTCGCGCATCATCAAGTAATCGGAACCTTCCAACTTTAATTCGGTACCGGCATACTTTCCATAAAGAACGGTATCACCAACCTTAACAGTAACTTTTTCGTCCTTGGTACCAGGTCCAACGGCAACTACCTTACCTCTCTGTGGTTTTTCTTTTGCCGTGTCCGGAATGTATATACCTGACGCAGTTTTTGTTTCAGCTGCCATTGGCTCTATAAGAACTCTATCAGCCAATGGTTTGATATTAATTTTAGCCATAATATTAAAATTTTAAATTGATTTTTTAAGTTTCACACAGTATAGGCAGAAATTATGCCATTACCTAAAAACTGACACATTGTAAAAACAAAAATGCCAGCTTGTCACAAAGCTGGCATTTTATATCTATTTTTTGAGTCTTGATTACAAGCTGTCGTTTGCTGCAGGCTCATTTGTGGCAGGTGGGGTAACTTCCTCCGGCAATGTCTCCGGAACGGTAGTCTCAAAATCATCGCCCTGTAACAATTTGGAATCAGCATCGCCAAAGTTTCCTTTTAGGGCAATGTTGGAAGCCAAAATCAATACCACCAGCAAGCCGGCCAACGTCCAGGTGCTCTTGTCCAAAAAGTCACCGGTCTTCTTTACGCCTCCCACAACTTGATTTCCACCACCACCAAAAGAAGACGATAACCCTCCACCTTTGGGATTCTGTACCATAATTACCAATACCAATAAAAAGCAAACTATGATAATCAGTATCAGGAATATTGAAAATGTACTCATTATAATTACTTGTTTTCTTGTTGAATTTTTTGCACCGATTTTATTCGGTCTGCAAAGAAACCACTTTTTTCCGGATATTTCAAACTTAAAATTTTGTAGGCCTGTATGGCTTTTTTGTATTTTTTTTGCTCCAGATAGACCCTTGCCAAAGTCTCCGTCATCAATTCATTTTTGTCGATTTTGATGGAGTCCTTGGGATTGAAGGTTGTCTTGATATTTTCCTTGGGAACTATTTTTGGATTCTCCGCAATGAACTTATCGATGCGTGCGAATTTATGTTTTTTAGGGTCGGTTTTTTTGGCGGGCTTTTCCTGTGTAGTTTCTTTTGTTTGTTCCTTTTCTTTGGACGTTCCTACTCTTTCTTCCCTGTCGATTTTTTTCTTGGAAGCTAATTGAAGCCATTCCGTAAAGGAATATTTTTCCTTTTTGTCAAAGTCAAGTGGCTTGCCCATGTCCAAGGACTTGGCCTCTTTTTTTAGTTCTTCTGAGGGTTCCTTGGTGGTGAAAATATCGGGGTCTAAAATGTGTTCCGCGTCATGGATATCCTGTGGTAAGGGTTTATCTTCTGATTCTTCGATCAGTTGTTTTTCATTTTTGGATATAACAGGCAGTTCATAAGACGCTTCATTTTCGGCAGCCTCCTTGGGGGTAGGCGCATCATAGTTTAGGAAGTCCTTAGAGGTTATAAAGTCAAAAAGTACGTCCCTATTCGCAGTATAAGCCGCCGTAATCTTTAAGTTCTTATTGTATTTGTAACTGTTGAGGTTTTTTAACCCCTTTAAATGCAGTGCCCTGGCCGCCTGAAAATACGGATATTCCGCAATGATATCTTCCAATTGCTTGGTCTGCAACGGGTCCACAACTTTGTTGGGATGCTCAAGGAAATATGTAAAATCCGTAATTGTCATGGTTACCAATCTGCCAAGGAAGCGTTAAAAATATCTTGGGTGATACGTTCAAAAATGACTTCGTGAGCTTCGTCCTTTACCGCAGCTAACTGTACGTTGGCGGGATAGTCATAAAAAAAGGAAAAACTCTGGTCAAAATCCGCATCGGGATTGTTCCTGTTGTAAAATCTTGCTTTCACCCTTATGGAAAGTCGGTTTTGGGCCGCGGTCTGTTGCGCCGTGGCCGCCATGGGCGAAATTCGATATTCCGTTATCTCACCTTCGTACAATAAATCGGCATTCCCATTGTTCACCAGATCCAAACTCGACTGATCCAATATCCTATTCTGTAAGGCCTGGGTGAAATCCCGGTCCATTCCCGGCTCAAATATGGAACCTGGACTTTGCGTGGCATAATTCTGAAAATAGTTTACCTGAAAGGTTTCCGCGTCTATGGGTCCTGCCCCCGTGAAATTATAAATACCACAGCTGCTCGCCAAAAAGAAGGGCAGTAGGAGCCAAATTAATTTTTTAAGTGTGTCCAAGGTTTTAATTTGTTTCAGGTTTCAGGTTTCAGGTTTCCGTTTCTTCGGTCGTTTTTCCTTGCTTTCTCAAATCAAAGATCGTATTGCTTTATTTTTCTGTACAAGGTGCGTTCCGATATTCCCAGTTCCGAGGCAGCGGCCTTTCTTTTGCCCCTATTTCTGTCCAGGGACTTTTTGATCAGTTCAATTTCCTTTTCCTGTAAAGATAAGGTTTCCTCTTCCTCAATTTCCTCCGCAAAATGATATTTGTCCTCCTGGGGCATAGGAGTGTAGGTCCTGTCTACCTTGGGCTCCGGAAGACTTAGCACTTCCAGGGAAGAGACTTCCTGTTCCTCTATTTCCTCCTCTTGTTTATCGCCATAGATCTTGCGTATGAGGTTTTCATTTTCCTTTTGCACTTTTTGGCTGTCATTGTTCTTCAAGAGTTCCATGGTCAACTTTTTAAGGTCGTTGAGATCGCCCTTCATGTCGAACAACACTTTGTACAAAATTTCACGTTCATTGCTGAAATCGCTTTCGGACTTTTTATTACTGACAACGGCCGGAAGGTTATTGCCCACATTATGTGGCAGGTAACCATGGAGCGTTGCAGCATCTATGGAGCGGTTTTCTTCCAATACGGAGACCTGTTCCGCTATGTTTCTAAGTTGACGGATGTTTCCCGGCCATCTATATTTTAACAACAAATCTACGGCACTGTCCTCCAAACGGATGGTGGGCATCTTGTATTTTTGTCCAAAATCCGAAGCAAATTTTCGGAACAACAGATGGATATCCTCCTGCCGTTCCCGCAAGGGAGGAATATTGATTTCCACCGTACTTAACCTGTAATATAGATCTTCCCTAAATTTTTCCTTTTTTATGGCCTCGAACATGTTCACATTGGTCGCGGCCACAATACGAACGTTGGTTTTCTGGACTTGGGAAGAACCTACCTTCAAAAATTCGCCATTTTCCAAAACCCGAAGCAGTCTTACTTGTGTCGTTAAGGGGAGTTCACCAACTTCATCTAGGAAAATGGTACCTCCGTCCGCCACTTCAAAATAACCGCTCCTTGTTTGGGTAGCTCCGGTAAAGGCGCCCTTTTCGTGTCCGAACAGTTCACTGTCGATCGTACCTTCAGGAATGGCCCCGCAGTTTACGGCGATGTACTTGGCGTGCTTTCTGTGCGAGAGGGAGTGAATGATTTTGGGAATGGATTCCTTGCCCACACCACTTTCTCCCGTTACCAAAACGGATATATCCGTAGGCGCTACCTGAATAGCCTTCTCAATTGCGCGGTTCAGTTTAGGGTCCTGACCAATGATTTCAAATCGTTGTTTTATGCTTTGTATGCTTTCCATAAACTCGATAATCGAGATTAAAATACTCCGATATTTCGGTCGGAATAAAACTTGAATTTTTTATAAATCTTCCCTTAGGTTGCCCAGAATACCTTTGCTATTCCGTTTTCAACTCAATTATTGTGTGAGTATCCAACGGCTTTGCCCAATAATGTAGCCGATGTGCAATCCTGCATTTCTACCATTACATAATCCCCAACCTTATAATGTTCCTTGGGAAAAACGGCCACGGTGTTTTGCGAGGTTCTTCCCATCCAATGCGCATCGGATTTCTTGGAAGTGCCTTCGACCAACACCTCTTTTGTCTTCCCTAGATTGGCCTTTATCCGTTCCAAGGAATGCTGTCTTTGCAATTCGATGATTTCCGTTAGCCTACGTTTTTTTGTCTCTTCGGGTACATCGTCCCTTAGCTTACGTTCTGCCAAGGTTCCCGGTCTTTCAGAATAGGCGAACATGAATCCGTAGTCATATTTCACATATTCCATCAGAGTTAGGGTATTTTGGTGGTCTTCCTCGTTTTCCGTGGGGAATCCCGCGATCATGTCCTGTGAAATCCCACAATCGGGAATTATGTTCCTAATGTTATCAATAAGTTCAAAATACTCTTCCCGGGTATGCAGGCGGTTCATCGCCTTTAAAATCCGATTGCTTCCGCTTTGCACCGGAAGATGGATGTAATTACAAATATTTTCGTATTTCGCCATGGTATGGATGACGTCCAAGGTCATATCCTGCGGATTGGAAGTGGAAAACCTGATTCTCATTTTTGGCTGTGCCAACGCCACTTTTTCCAATAACTGGGAAAAGTTCACCGCCATAGCCTGCTCCATTTCTGTGGCTTTTTTAAAGTCTTTTTTCAAGCCTCCACCGTACCAGAGATAACTGTCCACATTTTGTCCCAATAGGGTCACTTCCTTGAACCCCTTGTCCCATAGATCGTTGATTTCTTCAATAATGGATTGTGGATCTCTACTTCGTTCCCTTCCACGTGTAAAGGGAACCACACAAAAGGTACACATATTGTCGCACCCCCTGGTAATGGAAACAAAGGCGGTAACTCCGTTGGAGTTCAAGCGCACAGGCGCGACATCCCCATAGGTCTCGTCCTTGGAGAGTATTACATTTACGGCATTCCTACCTTCATCAATTTCTTGAATGAGGTTTGGCAAGTCCTTGTATGCATCCGGACCAACCACCATATCCACAATTTTTTCCTCTTCCAAAAACTGATGCTTCAATCGTTCCGCCATGCATCCCAAGACACCCACCTTTAAATGCGGCCGGTCCTTTTTGATGGCGTTGAACTTTTCAAGTCTTTTGCGAACGGTCAGTTCAGCTTTTTCGCGTATGGAACAAGTGTTCACCAACACCAAATCCGCATCCTCCAAATTTTGTGTGGTGTTGAACCCTTCCTGGGCCAGAATGGAGGCTACGATTTCACTGTCTGAAAAATTCATCTGACAGCCATAACTCTCTATGTATAAATTCCTTTTGTTTTTGATGTTAGCTTGGGTCCTTAGCGCGGAACCTTGCACGCTTTCGTCAATTATTTTCTCCATAATGCCTCCAAATACCATTAAATATTGGGTGGGCAAAGATAGCATTATATTCAAAAATATGACAAGATGACAGTTTAATTTAGCTTTAATTTATAGTTTGAATTATTATAAATGGAATGTCATTCGTTTAGATGTAGAAAGAAATGGGTGCAAATTTTTTTATTATGGAATACGCAACTAGAAAGCCCTTTTTGTATCTAATAATTGAAACAAATAAACTGCTAATGCAATGAAAAAGAGTATACTACTGTTGCTTTTATTGGCTGCGCTACCTTTCGTATCCTGTGATGATGATGGTCCATATGAGGACTATTTGGTAGCACGCCCCATTTTGGAAGATGCCATTTCATTTAAGGCCGAAGCCATAGATATTATCGACCCAATTCCTATACAGACATCGGGGAAAATTTATGCCTACAAGAATTATATTTTTATTAATGATGTAGGTAGCGGATTTCACGTCATCGACAATCAGAACCCTTCCAACCCACAAAATATTGCCTTCATTAAATTGGAAGGAAACAACGATATTTCCATTAAGGACGATAAACTATTTGCCGATAGCTATGGGGATCTCGTCATTTTTGATATTTCCGATATCAATAACATTCAATTGACCAGCCGTATGGTAAATGCCATATACAAGAACTATGATGTTTGGATACAGAATGTGGAGTTTCCCCAGGCCGATATTTATGACTACGGCACTATCGATTACGACAGGTATGTGGTCGTTGGTTGGGAAGTGAAAATGGAGCGAAGACCGGTTTCTGAATATGAAGAACAATTCAGATGCGATAACTGTGAATTTAGAAATTTCGATAACGTTGTAAACACTGCAGAAAGTAATGTGGGCCAAGGTGGTTCCCTCGCTCGGTTCAAGATTGTGGGCGACTATCTGTATGTAGTGGATTATAGCGACCTGAATATTTTTGATATCTCAAATTTGGAGACCCCTACCGCTTTGGAAGATGTATCCGTAGCTTGGGACATAGAGACGATATTTAACCAAGGTGAAATTTTGTTCATAGGTGGAAGACAGGGCATGTACATCTATGATATTAAAGACCCTGCCAAACCTGAATTCGTTTCTGAATTCAGACATGGAACTGCGTGTGACCCTGTGGTAGTGGACGGTAACTTCGCCTATGTGACCTTAAAAGGCGGGGATTTTTGTGGTAATACCGAGAGCGGTCTTTACGTGGTGGATATATCCGATTTAAAAAATCCTGATTTGAAGGTGATTTATCCTATGTTCGGTCCCAATGGACTGGGTATAAAAGGGGACAAACTCTTTATTTGTGATGGAAGCGATGGGCTTAAGGTCTTTGACAAGAGTAATGCTCCCAACATTACCCAACTCAACCATTTCCCTGATATCGAAGCCTATGATGTTATTCCTTTGGAAAACACCTTGTTGATGATTGGAGGAGGTACGTTACGGCAATATGAATATTTGGAAAATGATATCCAGTTGATAAGTACTTTTGAGTTGTAATCAACAAATAATAATAATAATAATAAAAAGGGAAGCACATAGAGCTTCCCTTTTTAATTAAAATAGTATGTAACCGGTTATTGGCACCGCCAAATGATTTAATATGCCAAGGCCTGCCTGCATGAACGCTTGTCGGGCAGGTCTCGAAATTAAAAGGTCGTTTCCTACGATCCCCTCGTGAGCTTGCCCTATGTTAGTTTACTCCAATGAAATCATTTTGATTTTGCTTTCTTGCACTTTGTTATTTAGGTTTTCCACGTATTCCTGCATCAATTTATTCAGGTTTTCGATTTCAACATTCAATTCTTTTGTTACTACCTCAAAGAATTCTTTGGCCTGTTTTGTTGGAGGCTGATCACCTCTTTGGGAATCGGCCAATAAAAACGCAAGCCGATTGTTTATTCGGATTCCATAATTCAAAGGGTCCTGTCTACTTTGGTTTTTGGTCATATGGATGTTGTTTTCGATTACCGTTAATTCCGACTCAAATTCTTTGATGAGTTCCTGCATTGCGGTATCCTCTTTGGTTTTCTCCTTCAAATAATCCAAATCGCTTTTTACCTTTCTGATTGAAATGATGGCATTGTTCGCACGGCTAACCTGATTCCGTACTCTAATCAGAAAATCGAACTGATCTTGTAGTTCTTCTTGCGTTATTTCCAGTCTTGGATCTTTTAGAATGGTAAAGTCCCGTTCCTGCACCTGTCCATTATAGGTTAGCCTTACCTTATAGTTTCCGGGCACGGCTTTTGGGCCTATGTTGGGCGATGAATAAAAAATCATTCCCTTAAAGGCATCAAAACCGGGATATCTCATGTTCCAAACGAGTCGGTTGCCACCGGATTTTACTTTTAAAGTTTTAGTGGCCGAAGGATTCAAATTATCGGCAATGGCCTTGTTAGAGAAACTTTGTATGATATCTCCATTGGTTTCCAGAATATCGATTTGTACGGAATCTGTCTCTTTGAGGTCTTTAAGGTAATAATTTATGATGGTACCATCTGGATGGTTTTCCCCTTCCAATTTTACATTTCTATCGTCCCCATCACCAGATTGATACATCCTATAGGAGCTATCGGGTTTATACATGTAAAAATCACTGTTGGCAACCTCCTGCGACAATTGATGTAACGGGGTGAGGTCGTCAATCATCCAAAAGCTTCTACCATGGGTAGCGGCGATGAGGTCGTTATCCCTCACATGAAGGTCTCGTATGGAAGTTATGGGCAAATTCAGCTGAAAAGGGGACCAAGATTTGCCATCATCAAAGGAAATGTACATGCCCCATTCCGTTCCGGCATAGAGGAGACCCTCCTTTACCTTATCTGAACGTATAGCCCTTGTATAATATTCTCCCGGTATTCCATTGGTGATCAATTCCCATGTTTTTCCATAATCCTCCGTTTTGTAGAGGTAAGGTGTATAGTCGCCAAACTTATAGGACGAGGCGGCTACATAGGCCGCTCCTTTTTTAAAGGGACTTGCATCGATACAATTGATCATATTCAATTTTGGGGACATATCCAAAGGAGGGGTTACGTTCTCCCAATTCTCACCATTATCCCTTGTTACATGGATAAGTCCATCATCACTACCGGTCCATAGTACCCCTTCCTCTAATGCCGATTCCGATATCACAAAAATATTCGAATAGAATTCCGCACCTGTATTGTCCTGGGTAATTGGGCCACCACTTGATTGTATGGTCTCAGGGAGACCTCTGGTCAAATCCGGAGATATGGTCTCCCAGGACTGTCCTCCATCTGTAGTCATGTGTAAATAGTTGGATCCCGCATAGAGTTTGTTTGAATCGTGCATGCTAAAAGTAACGGGATAGTTCCAATTGAAGCGGTATTTCATAACCTCGGCCCCGGATCCGGCAGGATTGTCCGGCCATACGTTAGTAGACCTTTCTTGGCCTGTGCTATGGTCCAATCTGTTCATGTATCCTTTATAGGTTCCACCGTAAACAATATCATTGTTCATTGGATCAGGGGCCAAATGAGCACTTTCGCCTCCGGCGGTAGGTTCCCAATCTCTTTCCGTAATGGCACTTCCCGCGGTTCTATGGGCTATTCGGATGGCCGTATTGTCCTGCTGCGCACCATATATGCGATAGGGAAATACACTATCCGTCGCTATTCTGTAGAATTGGGCGGTGGGTTGATTGTGGTAGGTAGTCCAATTGTTTCCGCCATCATTTGAGATTTGTGCTCCCCCATCATCGGCAATGGCCATTCTCAAATTGTTGTTGGGATCTATCCAAAGGTCATGATGGTCCCCGTGGGGCGCGTTCTTTAAAGTAAAGGTTTTTCCTCCATCCGTAGATACCCCGTAACTTACGTTCATTACATATAGCTTATCCACATTTTGTGTGTCCGCATATATTCTGGTGTAATACCAGGCGCGTTGTCTTAGGGCACGGTTTTCATTTATCTTGTCCCAAGTCTTACCGCCATCGTCCGATCGGAAAAGACCACCCTCTTTCGCTTCGATTAAGGCCCAAACCCTTTTTGAATCTACAGGTGATAACGTAATTCCAACAATGCCCCATGGAAATCCTGGTAAACCGGAATTTGTTGAAATGTCCGTCCAAGAATCCCCTCCATCGATACTTTTATACATTTTGCTATCTGGGCCCCCACTGTCCATACGGTAGCCATTTCGTTTCATTTCCCAAGTTGTGGCATACAAAATTCTTGGGTTATTGGGGTCCATGATAAGATCGCCGGCACCTGCCTTGTCGCTTATATAAAGTATTTTTTCCCAGTTCACGCCACCGTCCAGTGTGCGGTAAACGCCTCTTGTTTCGTTTGGTTTCCACAAGTTTCCTAGGGCGGCCACATAGACAATGTCCGGATTTGTTGGATGTATCCTAATGCGCGCAATGTGTTCAGACCCTTCCAATCCAATAAACTTCCAAGTCTCCCCGGCATCCAGACTTTTCCACATACCATGGCCTGAGGAAACGTTCCCCCGCAACGTTTGTTCCCCCTCTCCTACATATATAATGTTAGGATCGGACTCGGCTACGGCAACGGTCCCTATGGAACCTCCAAAAAAGCCATCTGAAATACATTCCCATGAATTACCAGCGTCGGTTGTTTTCCAGACACCACCACCCGCGGTCCCCATATAATATAGATTTGGGTCATTGATAACACCGGTTACCGTTCCGGCCCTACCACCTCGAAAGGGTCCCACCAAACGCCATTCCATCCCTTGATATAGTGACTGGTCAAACTGCACGCCCTTTACTTTGTTGTTTTTTCGCTGGGCAAATGCTTCCTTTGCGGGTAGATAAAAAAGCAAGCACAATACAACTAGGAAGTAGTTCTTTTTCATTTTAGGTCGGTTTTTGAATTAATTCTTCTAAAAATAAGAAAACAAATCTTTCCAATTCATAGCTAATCATCAATTCTTTGATTTCATGAAATTCTTTGAAATTACCCTGAAATAAAAGGACTCAAATTTTAAAGTATAAATTTTAGTATACATTTGTATCCATAAAAATCAATGCATGGCCAAGAATTTAGTTATCGTCGAGTCCCCGGCAAAAGCAAAAACCATTGAGAAATTCCTAGGAAAGGATTTTAAGGTAGAATCCAGTTTTGGACATATTGCCGATTTACCCTCCAAGGAATTGGGCGTAGATGTGGAAAACGACTTTACACCAAAATATATCGTTGAGAAGGAGAAAAAAGCCCTGGTCAAAAAATTAAAGGATTTGGCCAATAAAGCGGAAACCATTTGGTTGGCGAGTGATGAAGATCGGGAGGGAGAGGCCATATCCTGGCATTTGGCCGAAGAATTGGGCCTGGACAAAAAGAAGACCAAAAGAATCGTTTTTAACTCGGTCACCAAAGCGGCCATACAGCGGGCCATTGAAAACCCCAGGGATATAAATTACAATCTCGTAAATGCCCAACAGGCCAGAAGGGTTTTGGACCGTTTGGTGGGCTATGAACTATCGCCCGTGCTTTGGAAGAAGATAAAACCAGGCTTGTCCGCCGGTCGTGTTCAATCCGTAGCGGTCAGGCTGATTGTTGAGCGGGAACGCGATATCGAGGCCTTTACACCGGAAGCCTCGTTCAAGGTTTCTGCGGAATTCAAAACGGAATCGGGCAGCGTTTTTCAGGCGAAGTTGGGCAAGGCCTTTGATTCCAAGGAAGAGGCAAATGCCTTTTTGGAACAAAATATCAGGGCCGAATTTTCAGTTGCCAAATTGGACAAAAAACCGGCCAAAAAATCCCCATCGTCACCCTTTACCACCTCTACCTTGCAACAGGAAGCTTCGCGAAAGCTTTATTTTTCCGTGGGAAGAACCATGCAGGTGGCACAACGATTGTACGAGGCCGGACTCATTACCTATATGAGAACCGATAGTGTGAATTTATCAGGCGAAGCTATAAATTCGGCAAAAGATGCCATCATAAAAAACTACGGCGAAAAATACAGTAAAGTCAGGAACTTTACAGGAAAATCCAAAGGAGCCCAAGAAGCGCATGAGGCCATCCGACCTACGGATATGTCCAACCAATCTCCTTCCCTGGAACGAGATCAGGAAAAATTATATGACCTTATTTGGAAAAGGACGGTCGCGTCACAAATGAGCGATGCCGAGCTGGAACGTACAAATGTTCGTATCCAGGCAGATAAACATTCCGAGGAATTCACAGCCAATGGTGAGGTCATTAAATTCGATGGTTTCCTAAAGGTATATTTTGAGGATGTTGACGAGGAGGATTTGGCCGAGGAGCAGGACGGTATGCTACCGTCCATGAAGGTAAACGAGGTCCTTTATAACAATTATATCACCGCTACGGAGCGGTTTACGAGACCTCCCTATCGATTTACAGAAGCTTCTTTGGTCAAAAAGTTGGAGGAACTGGGTATTGGAAGACCTTCCACCTATGCACCAACGATTTCTACCATATTAAATAGGGGCTATGTTGAAAAGGGAACCATAGAAGGCACGGAAAGAAAATATGTCCAACTAATTTTGCAGGCCCATAATATAAAAGAAAAGAACCTTACAGAAAATGTTGGTTCAGATAAGGGTAAAATGGTACCCACGGATATTGGGACCATCGTTACGGATTTCCTTGTAAGCAATTTTGGGAATATCCTGGACTACAACTTTACGGCACAGGTAGAGGAGGATTTTGATGAAATTGCCACGGGCGAGGAAGATTGGAAAAAAATGATGAAAAACTTCTACAAGGATTTCCATCCCAATGTCCTTGATGTAGAGGAAAATGCGGATAGGGCGAGCGGCGAACGCGTTTTGGGCAAAGATCCCAAAACTGGCAGACAGGTGTCCGTTCGTTTAGGAAGGTTTGGACCCATGGTGCAAATTGGAACCGTGGAGGAAGAGGAAAAACCGCTCTTTGCAAGTCTTCTGCCAGATCAGTCCCTGAATACCATAACGTACGAGGAAGCCATGGATCTCTTTAAACTTCCCAGAAAATTAGGAGTTTATGAAGGTGAAGAAGTAGAGGCGAACGTGGGCAGGTTTGGCCCTTATGTGCGCTTTGGCAAAACCTTTATTTCCCTGCCCCAGGATGAAAGTGCCATGGAAGTTGAAATGGAGCGTGCCATTGAACTCATCAAGGAGAAACAAAAGGCCGATGCGCCTATTGCCAATTATGAGGGTGAGGAAGTTACAAAAGGTGTTGGCCGCTTTGGCCCTTATATCAAATGGAACGGAATGTTTATCAATGTCAACAAAAAGTATGATTTTGATAATCTTTCCCAGGATGATATTGAGGAATTGATAGAGGACAAAAAGAAAAAGGAACGGGAAAAGGTAGTGCAGAACTGGCCGGAAAAAGGTATCCGAATCGAAAAGGCACGATGGGGTCGCCATAACATTATTAAAGGAAAGATTAAGGTGGAGCTGGCCAAAACGGTAGACGTTTCCAAAATGTCCTTGGAACAAGCTGCCGAACTCATAGAAAAAAAGACACCCAAAAAAAAGACCAAAGCGAAAACTAAATCAAAAAAGTAGTATAATTTTGAAAATAGTGAAGCAGCAAATCACTTTCAATCATCAAAATTAATACCGCGTAACCCACATGGCTTTTGATTTTTTAGTCCCAGTAGAAGATAAGGTACTTGCCCATTGTGAATTACTGCCCGCACAGGCCATTGGTAGAAATACCCATATACATACGGAAAAGGATGGATTGCCGGTTTTGGCAAATGCCACCGTCGCCATATTTGGAGTCAAGGAGTCCAGAAATGCTTACGAGAAAAAACTGGAAACTTTGGATGTATCGGGCATTCGATTACAATTATACAAATTGATGCTGGGTAACTGGGATACTACCATTGTAGACCTTGGAGATTTGGAGGAAGGAGAAACCGTTGAGGATACTTATTTTGTAGTAAAGGAAGTGACCGCTGGCCTGTTGGAAGAAAATGTGATACCTATACTATTGGGTGCCACGCAGGACATTACCTATCCGGTTTACCGGGCTTTTGACGGTATCAAGGATATGATAAATATGGTCGCGGTTGACAGTCGGTTCGATTTTGGCATCGATGACGAGTTGATTTCTTCCCATTCCTACATGAGCAAGATCATTACCGATAAACCCAACAACCTTTTCAACTTTTCCAATATTGGTTATCAGAGCTACTTCAATGCCCAAGAGGAAGTGGATCTTATGGAGCGGCTATTTTTTGATTCCTACAGGTTGGGTGAGATTGCCCACGAACTTTCCTTGGCAGAGCCGGTGCTTAGAAACGCCCATATGGTAAGTTTGGACGCCAGGGCTATCAAAGCCAGTGAAATTGGATTTTCAGGTAATTTTTCCCCAAACGGTTTTACGGGAAGGGAAATCTGTGCCATTGCCAGATACGCCGGTATCAGTGAGCGGGTCATGGCATTCGGTATTTTTGAAATGGAAAACAACATCCAGTGCCAACAACTTCTGGCACAAATTATATGGTATTTCATTGAGGGTATCAATTACAGGATCAAGGAGTCTCCCTATTCCAAAACGGACGACTTTACCAAGTACAATGTACCCAATGAGGAAGAGGAGCTCATTTTCTACAAGAGCCTTCTTACCGAAAGATGGTGGGTAGAGGTGCCATCTATTTTTTCTTCGCATACTAAAGAAGGTACACCTGCGTTATTACCTTGCACAGAGCAGGATTATTTGGACGCATGTGACCAAAAAATTCCTGAACGGTGGTTTAAGGCCTATAAAAAGGGCTTTAATTAATTGAAAAATTAGTAAGACATAAAATTAATAATACAATAATTTATTCAAAAGATAGTTTTAAGAGTTAGAATAACATTATAGTATTTGCATTTTAACCATAATCGAAATTTAACCTAAAGTATGAAGAAGCTATTGTTATCATCTATAGCGTTTGTTTTTTTTGCTCACGAGTTGTGGGTCAAAGACTAAAGGAGAGCTAGTCGGCGTCCAGGGCAAAAAATGGTATCCCGAAAAACCATATGGAATGGAACTTATCCCAAGGGGTTCTTTCATTATGGGTAAAAGTGAAGAAGACCAGGCCAAAGTGTTAAACGCCCCTACCAAAACAGTAACGGTTCGTTCCTTTTACATGGACGATACTGAAATAACGAACAGTGAGTACCGTCAGTTCGTAGAATGGGTAAAGGATTCCATCACAAGAACCCGTTTGGCGATTTTGGCCGATGAATTGGGAATTGGACCGGAAGATGGTGGAATTGGCGAGTATGCCTTTAAGGATGCGGATACCACAAAATCATCTGTTTATGACAAATATATGTTGGACAACTATTCCGGTATGGGTGAAACAGGTTATGAGGGAAGGGCCTTGAATAAGGACGAAGATCTTATTTGGGACACTTCTGAATATCCGGATGAATATTATGCCGAAGTTATGGATTCCCTATACATACCAGAAGAGGAGTCCTATAATGGCCAAAGAAGCATCGACGTAACAAAGTTAAAATACAAGTATAGCTGGATGGATATTGAGGCTGCTGCCCGTGCCGCCAAAAAAGGCAAGGGAAGTAGAAAGGATTTCATCCGTACGGAAGAATTGGAAATCTATCCTGATACGACCGTTTGGATCAGGGATTTCGAATACTCATACAACGAGCCAATGCACAACGATTATTTCTGGCACGATGCCTACAGCGATTATCCTGTAGTAGGTATCTCCTGGCAGCAGGCCAAGGCATTCTGTAACTGGAGGACCAAGTTCAAGAACGATGACCAGAAAAGTCGTGGAAAACAGTTCGTAAACCAGTTTAGATTGCCAACAGAAGCCGAATGGGAATATGCGGCCAGAGGTGGAATCGAAGGTGGAACATACCCTTGGGGCGGACCTTATGTAATCAGTGATACAGGTTGCTTTATGGCCAACTTTAAACCTCAGCGAGGGGATTATGCAGCGGATGCAGCGCTATACACCGTAGAAGCCAAATCCTATGAGCCAAACGACTTTAATCTCTACAATATGGCCGGTAACGTATCTGAGTGGACAAACTCTAGTTATGACCCTAGTGCTTACGACTACGTGTCCACAATGAATCCTAACGGTGGTGATCAGTCAAATACCAGAAAAGTAATACGAGGAGGTTCCTGGAAGGATGTTGCCTACTTCTTACAAGTAAGTACAAGGGATTACGAATATGCAGATTCCGCACGTAGTTACATAGGCTTTAGGACAGTACAGGATTACATGGGCGAGGAAGATTCAACACAGTAAACAAGTAAACTATTCATATTAAATTAATTAATTAGTAACCAAATCTTTAGTATTAAACCTTTAAATTAAAATTAAATCATGGCACAGTCAAAATCAACAAAAAAATTATTCAACATGGCCTACGGGCTTGGAGCATCAGTCGTAATTATAGGTGCATTGTTTAAAATCCTTCACTGGGAATTTGGACCTTTAACAGGTGGACTTTTATTGGCTATTGGTCTTATTACAGAAGCCCTAATCTTTGCGATCAGTGCATTCGAACCTGTAGACGACGAATTGGATTGGTCTTTGGTATACCCAGAATTAGCTGGAGGTGAAGCCAAGGCTAGAAAAAATGAAGTGGCCGAAATTAAGGAAGCCGAAACTTCTTTGTCCAAAAAATTGGATGATTTGTTAAAAGAGGCAGGTGTAGATGCCAACCTAATGGAAAGTTTAGGTACCAGTATTAAGAACTTTGAAGGTGCCGCCAAAGGTATTGCACCAACCGTAGATGCTATGGAATCTACTAGAAAGTATTCTGAGGAAATGGTACAGGCTGCCGCTCAGATGGAATCTTTGAACAGTCTTTATAAAGTACAATTAGAGAGTGCTAGCAGACAAGCTTCCGTTAACGAGGAAGTAGTACAAAACGCAAGTGCACTTAAGGAGCAAATGGCTTCATTGTCTACAAACCTTTCTTCTTTAAATGGTGTTTATGGTGGAATGTTGTCCGCAATGAACAGAAACTAAATTGGATTTTAAGTAAACCAAACCAAATCAGTATTAATTAAAATCTAATTAAAAAAACCATGGCAGGAGGAAAAGCAACACCACGTCAGAAGATGATCAACCTTATGTATTTGATCTTCATCGCAATGCTGGCGTTAAATATGAGTAAAGAAGTACTAGCGGCATTCGGTATTATGAACGAAAAGCTGGAGACTTCTAACGAAAAGACGACCGCAAGTAACGAAGCGTTCTTGGGTAGTCTGGAAACTAAGGCATCTGAAGATGCGGCCAAATATGAAAAGCTGTATCAGAATGCACAGAAGATCAAAGCAATGTCCCAAGAGTATTTCGACTATTTGGAATCCCTTAAGGACGGTATGACCGAAGGATTGGAAGATCCCACAGATTATGCCCGTATGGACAATTCAGATTATTTGGATCAAAAATTCTTTCAGGGTGACAATCTATCCGAAGGCGGCCAGGAATTTATGAATAGATTGACCGAATATAGAGATCAAGTAGCCGCAATCGTTCCAGCTACGCTAAAGCAATCCGTTATCGATCGTTTTAAAACTGGCGATGAAAACGGTAAGGTCGAGAAAAGGGACGGAACCAAGCAGGATTGGATCAACTACCACTATGAAGGGTATCCTTTGGTTGCCTCTTTGGCCAAGTTGACTTCTTTACAGGCCGATGTTAAGGCTACGGAAGAAGCTGCATTGAAATCTATGTTGGAAGGAGAGTTAACAAGCCAAGTTTCCTTAAAGAACTTTGCAACTTCACTTTCGGCTTCTAAATCTGCATACTATGCCGGTGAAAAGTACGATGGTAAAATCATCATAAGCAAAACGGATAACACCTCAACTCCAGTGAGAGCTGAATTGACTTTGGACGGTAGAAAACTTTCCGAAGGGACGGACTATAAATTGGAAGCAGGTGGCGTGAAAATGTTGATCGGTGCAGGAAATGCAGGAGACCACAAAGTGGAAGGTACTATTTATTTTATGCAGGATGGTGAGGAAATCGAGGTACCTGTTAGTAACTCTTTTGCAACTATTTCCAAGCCAAACGCCGCTTTGATCGCTGCGGATAAAATGAACGTGGTGTATCGTGGCGTGGCAAACCCAATGTCAATTTCCATCCCTGGTATTCCAAATAACAAAGTTACTGCATCTGCTCCAGGTTTAAAATCAGTAGGAGGCAGCAACTATGTAATGAACCCAGGTACTGGTAGAACGGTAACGATTTCCGCCTCTGGTACATTACCTGATGGGCAGACTGTTTCCTCCAAATCTGAATTTAGAATTAAGGACATTCCAAGACCAGAAGGTACTCTTAGCAGACAGGCAGGTAGTATTAAACTTCCTAGGGCAAATGTGGAGATTGCTACCATTGGCGCTATGTTGGATGACTTTGATTTTGACTTGAACCTTGCTGTTAGCGGATTTAAATTCAAGGTGCCTGGTCAACCAACAGTTACTGTAAACGGTGACAAGTTGGATGGTAGAGCCAAAGCCGCCCTTAAACGTGCAGGTCGAGGTGATGTGGTACAAATCTTTGATATAGAGGCTTACATTACAAATAACAAAAGTTACAAGTTGAAGAAAGTATCTCCGGTTGTTGTGGAGATTACAAATTAAAATAATGAATACTACCGGGTAACCAGCAAATGGTTGCCCGGTTAATTTTAAAGTTTTATAAGAATGAATTGGAAAAATGTTTTACTAATGGGTGCGGTAACATTGTTGCCTGCCTCCATGATGGCCCAGGCCAATATCCTTAACGCTAAAAAACCTGAGGATATAGGAGTGCGTACCGAGGAACAGAAAGCTGTGGATAATGACGCTCCTTTAGAATATGGTTATGTGGACGATAGGGATATTCTTTGGTCCAAGACGCTATGGGAAACCATTGATTTGGACGAAAGGGTAAATTTCCCGCTTTACTATCCTACGGATACGATGGATATCGGAAAAAATAGAAGGTCCCTATACCATGTATTGATCAAAAATCTTAGGGAAGGTAAACTGGAAGCCTATACGGATTCCTATTTTACAGAAAAAAGAACTTATAATGACCTTGCAGGTGCATTGCAATCCGTAGATACTTTGGACTATGGGTATGAGCAAATGAATGCCGGGGAGCAGGTTTCTGCAGAGTACATTACCCGAAGAAACATAACTGCAGGTGAAATTGAGGAATACCATATTAAAGGCATGTGGTATTTTGATAAAAGGCAGGGAGAGTTAAAATATCGTTTGTTGGGGATTGCCCCGGTTGCTCCGGACGTAAACTTCATCGACGATGATAATCCGGATATGGTGGAGCTGTTCTGGGTATGGTACCCGGATGCCCGTGAAATTTTGCACGAGGCCAAGGTCTTCAACCAGCAAAATTCCGCCCAGCCCATCTCTTTTGATATGTTGTTGAACGCAAGAAGGTTTAATGCCGTTATCTATAAAGAGGATAACGTTCACGGAGACCGCAAGGTCAGTGATTACATTGCGGACAATGCGCTTTTCCAATTGCTGGAAGCAAAACGTATCAAGGAAACCATTAGGGACAGGGAACAAGATATGTGGGCCTACTAGGTCAAAAAAAAAATTCCAATTCAACAATATAAGCTCCGATAAGTATCGGAGCTTTTTGTTTATGGCTATTTTTGCCAAATGGTAGATTATATCCTTGTAGGCCTCGGTTTGGCAGGAGCCGCTTTTTGTGAGACCCTTAGACGCAATCAAAAAAGTTTTCATGTCTTTAGCGACCAATCCCAGACTTCCTCAAAAGTGGCTGCGGGCCTGTCCAATCCTGTTATTTTAAAGCGGTTCAATTTGGCCTGGAGAGCCCATAGTCTATTACCGTTTTCCAAAAGGTTTTATGAGGAAATCGAAAGTGAATTGGGAAAATCCTTTCTGATCGAGCAACCCATTTTGCGCAAATTCAGTTCCATTGAGGAGCAAAATTTATGGTTTGAAGCATCGGACAAGGAACATTTAAATCAATTTTTATCCTCCCAACTCTTAAGGAATACCAATCCAGCGTTGAATGCTCCCTATGATTTTGGTGTATTGAACGGTGCGTACCGATTAAGGACCGAAGAATTCCTAACTGCCTATCAAATAAAAATACTTGCATCGGATCAATTCTCATTGGAAACATTTGATTATTCTAAGCTGCAGATAAGGTTGGAGCATTTGGAATATAAAGGTGTAAAGGCCAAGAACCTTGTTTTTGCCGAAGGTTTCGGGGTAACGAAAAATCCCTTCTTTAATTATCTTCCGGTACAAGGCTCAAAGGGGGAGTATCTCATCATCGAATCCAAGGAATTATCGGAAAAAAACGCCGTAAAGTCATCCGTCTTTGTAATACCACTAGGGAATAATCGGTATTTGGTAGGGGCAAACTATAATCCGGTAGACAAGGACAATAGACCATCGGAAGCAACCAAGATAGAACTGCTCAAAAAACTGGAGGGTATAGTGAATTGTTCCTATGAAGTGGTAGGGCATGTTGCAGGGGTCAGGCCTACGGTCAAGGACAGGAGACCCTTAGTAGGTACACATCCAAATCACAAAAATCTTCATATTATCAATGGTTTTGGTTCCCATGGTGTCATGATTGCACCTTGGGTGGCCTTGGAATTATTTAATTCTATTGAAAAAGGAACATCATTGGACCCTGAAGTTGATATCCATAGATTTCTTAGTTTGCTGTCAAACTAATCACATTGGCGTATCCATAGTACAATACTTAAATAATACGGGAACTTCTTTATAAATTTCTATCGAGTTAAAATCCTTTTTTTGACCTTTGCACATCCAAAAAAAGGACAGTATATAAACCTAATATGCCGGTTTCTTGTCGATATTAAAAATTAGATAGAATGCTTAACATTCACAACTTATCCGTTTCATTTGGCGGGGAATATTTATTTGAGGAAATCTCCTTTCGGTTAAATGCCGGAAATAGGGTAGGGCTCGTAGGAAAAAATGGCGCGGGAAAGTCAACACTGCTTAAATTACTGGCCAAGCAAATGCCGATAGACTCCGGCACCATTGCCGTTGAAAAGGATATTAAGATCGGGTTTTTGCGTCAGGATATCGACTTTGAACTGGGAAGGACGGTCCTGGAGGAGGCCTATCAAGCATTTGAGGAACTAAAGGTGCTGGAGGCTAAAATGGACGAAATCAACTATCAACTGGCGGAACGTACCGATTATGAAAGCGAAGGCTACAACCAGCTCATCATCGATTTGAGCGATGTAACTTCCCACTATGAAATTTTGGGCGGATACAACTATCAGGGCGAAACGGAAAAAATATTACAGGGCCTTGGTTTTAAAAGAGCCGATTTTGACAAAAAGACCGAAACCTTTTCCGGGGGGTGGCGCATGCGTATCGAACTGGCAAAATTGTTGTTGCAAAATAACGATGTGCTGCTTCTGGATGAGCCTACCAACCACTTGGATATTGAATCCATCATCTGGTTCGAGCAATTTTTGAACAATTATACCGGAGCGGTCATGATCGTTTCGCACGATAAAATGTTCTTGGATAACGTCACCAACAGAACTATTGAGATTTCCTTGGGAAGGATTTATGACTATAACAAGCCCTACTCAAAATATTTGGTCCTTAGGGAAGAGATTCGCCAACAACAGTTGAGCGCACAAAAGAACCAGGATCGCGAAATACAACAGGCAGAACGACTCATAGAGAAATTTAGGGCCAAATCTACTAAAGCTTCTATGGCCCAATCGCTCATAAAAAAACTGGATAAGATAGAACGCATCGAAGTCGATGAGGATGATAACAGTGTGATGAGCCTTCGGTTTCCTGTTTCCGTAACGCCGGGCAAGGTGGTGGTAGAGATGGAGAACCTATCCAAATCCTATGGTGAAAAAAAGGTCCTGGAAAATGTGGACCTGCTGGTGGAGCGTGATAGTAAGACGGCCTTTGTGGGTCAGAACGGACAGGGAAAATCCACCTTGGCCAAAATTATTGTGGGGGAACTGGAGCATAAAGGCCATCTTAAGCTGGGGCACAATGTCCAGATAGGTTATTTTGCCCAGAACCAAGCGGAATATTTGGATGGGGACAAGACTATTTTGGATACCATGATAGATGCCGCCAATGAGTCCAACCGAAGTAAGGTGCGTGATATCTTGGGTTCATTTTTGTTCCGGGGAGATGATGTTGAAAAATACGTGAAGGTGCTTTCCGGTGGGGAACGAAACCGACTCGCCCTAGCCAAAATGCTCTTACAGCCTTTCAACGTTTTGGTAATGGACGAACCTACCAACCACTTGGACATCAAATCAAAAAATGTACTGAAACAGGCCTGTCTAAATTTTGAGGGAACGCTTATTCTGGTTTCCCACGATCGGGATTTTCTTCAGGGATTGACCAACAAGGTCTATGAGTTTAAGGACAAGCGAATCAAGGAGTATCTTGGGGATATCGATTTTTATCTGGAACAGCGTAAGGTCAATGACTTTAGAAGTATAGAAAAGCGGGAGGAAAAAAAGGAAGTGAAACCCATGGAACGGAAAAACACTTCTTTTGATGACCAAAAACAACTGAAGAGCCTTAAAAACCAACTCAGCGGATTGGAAAGTAAAATTTCCGCTCTTGAGAAGGAGATAAAAAAGATAGATCACGAGTTGTTGATGAATTATGACGCCACCATTGCCAAGCCCAACTTTTTTGATGAATATCAAGCTAAAAAGGCAAAGCTTGAAAAACACATGGATAAATGGGAAAGCCTTACCTTGGAAATTGAAAGTATACAATAACCTTGACCTACTACATTCGTAGTTTCACAACGTTTTCCGGAAGTTTCACAACAAAATGTATGCGTTGAACGATAATTTTTGGCTCTTTATCGTTTATGTTAGAAATTTGTAAGATAATTCTTAATCCTAGTTAAGAACACATAATTTCATCATATATGAAGAATCTATACGTACTGTTATCCATATTCATGTTAATTTCCAGTCTTGGTATGGCCAAAGTTTCAAAAACTGAAAAAAAGGCTTTGATTGCGCTCTATAATAGCACAAACGGGGCACATTGGATTCGAAAGTGGGATTTGAAAAAGCCAGTCTCAGAATGGTACGGTGTTAAGATTGAAGACGACAAGGTCGTTGAAATCAACTTATTCCATAATAATTTGATGGGTCCCTTACCGGTTGGAATTTCTAAATTGGAAAATCTCAAGGTGTTGAATTTGGCGTTTAATTCAATTACGGGGGAATTACCGGGAGACTTGGTACAATTGTCACATTTAAGGGTTTTAAAGTTGGAGATGAATAGGTTAAAGGGAGGAATTCCAACTAATATTGGCGGACTATCGAACTTAGTGGAACTGACCGCTTTCAATAATTTTCTTTCTGGAGGTATACCGGAGAGTATTGGTGACATAAGTAATTTAAAAATTCTTAACCTTTCCAGTAACTCCCTAAATGGAACCATTCCGGAATCTCTTGGACAATTGACACAATTGGAAACATTGGGACTTTTCGAAAATACCTTGGAAGGATCCATCCCAGGGGAAATTGGTCGTTTGACAAAATTAAAGGAACTGGTCTTGGCAAATAATAGCTTGAACGGTGAAATTCCAGAAGAATTCAATCAATTGGCAAGCCTCCAGATTTTTCAAATACAGAACAATAATTTTTCATCCTTTAAGAATCTTGAAATATTAAAGACTAGGGAGTATTTGGTATTCGACTATGATGGGTTCGATAAAAACCTTGATTTTAAGGAGCTTAAGTTGGATAAGACTCGAATGGCCGATACAAAATACGAAGACGTAGAAAATTAAGAGTAGTTTACACTTTTAGTTAGTTTGGTGAAAAAAGAGGTGTTGGTAGCACCTCTTTTTGTTTTTTTGGATAAAATAAAAGCCTCTGATTTCGAGCTTTAGATGTATTCAGTAGCTTTTACAAAAGATTAGGAAAATGGACAACGGTTGGTTCAATAATATAGTAAAAAAAAAAGACTCCTATGTAAGCTAAGCTTTGGTGTAGTCCTCATTTTTTCAATAACATTCTTCATCCGCGAGTCCCTAGACTGGCGCGCAAAGCCTTGGAGGAACTTTATGTTAGAACATCTGATGAATCTTGGGCGATCACTTAGAACTTGCAGGAAGAAGTATCGTCATGGCAAGGAATTCGGGTAGAAAATGGTCATGTCATTTCCATAAATTTTTATTATAATTGACTAAAAGGCGAACTACCGAAAAATTTTCAGAACCTACCATACTTAGATAGCCTAAATCTAGCTTTTAACGATTTAAATGGTACGCTTCCTTTTTTCCTTTTCAATACTTCGCGTTTAAGAATATTACGACTAGAAATGAATTCGTTTCAGGTACATTGCCCAAAGAGATTTCTATGGATTGCAAGCTAACGGAATTGAGCCTTTTTAATAATTAATTGGGAGGAGTTATTCCAGGTAAAATTGGGAATGCCAAGGCATTAAAAATACTAATCCTTTCCTGTAATTATTTTACCGGTTCCCTGCTCCAAGGTCTTTTCTGCCTTATGGAATTGGAACAGGTGTAGTTATTTGGAAATTGGCTTTGTGGCGAAATCAAACTTGAAATGGAAAATATGGTGCATTTGGAGGAAATGGTATTGTCCTATAATAGCTTTGAGGGAAACCTACCTGAAAGTATCACTAATTTGGAACACCTTGAATTGGTACAATTGCATAGGAACAATCTTATTTCATAAGGGCTTTTAGATCTCAAAATCCTAAGGTCTGGTTAGCTTTGACAGTTATGACTTGATTATGAATATTCAAATTAGGGATAAGATCGGGTTTAGCAAACCAAGAATGGCAGATACAAAATTTGATTACTCAAAAAATTAAAATCTACGAACTAAACTATTTAAAAGAGTTGCTTTAAGCACCTCTTTTTAGTTTTTACGTTAATCGTCTACACGTAAGTTTCATTTACTTCAGTTGCAGTTTTTCAAGTTTTATGAAATTTTTAACCTCCTGTAAAGAATATACGGGAACCGATTTTTTGTAGTTTCGCCGTTTAAAACCGTTTAATTTCATCCTAAATCACTGAATTTAATCTAGTTAACTTTTTATAGGGTTACTATTCATGTTTGGAGCATATTGAAGCGTACTTGAACCATAATCCAAAAAATTGGGTAAAGCTTAAGGTCATTTCACAAATCAATTTGGACGTTTCATGTACATAAAATAATTGTTTCACATAGACAGAAATATATTTGTAGTCGTTTTAAAAAATCAATTGTTAAAACCAAAACCAAAATGCGAAAAATCATCTTTACCGGACTAGGTATCGTATTAATAGTAGCTTCATTTTTTTTGGCGAAAGTCATTATAGACAATAAAAAGGTCTTTAAGCCACGCGCCCAAAAGGTAGTAAAGACCGTTTTTACTGAAGTAGTTGAAAACAAGACCATTCCCATCGTTGTATCCGCTAACGGAAATCTTAGGGCAAAACAGCGGGTTGAATTGTATGCCGAAGTGCAGGGTGTCTTTAGAAGGGGCAGCAAATTGTTCAAGGAAGGTCAGGCCTATAACCAAGGTGAAACCATCATCAGTATTGATGCCGATGAATACACTGCAAGTGTACAATCCGCCAAGAGTAACCTTTACAATGAGCTAACATCCATTATGCCGGATTTACGCTTGGACTACCCGGATTTTTATCCAAAATGGCAGAAGTACCTAAACGGTTTCGACCTTTCCAAGAGTACACCAAAATTGCCCGAAATGACTTCAGAAAGTGAGCGTTTCTTTATCACGGGAAGAGGTATTCTTTCCAGTTACTACAATGTAAAGAACCTGGAGCAACGGCTATCAAAATATAGGATAGTCGCTCCTTTTACCGGCGTATTGACCGAAGCTCTGGTAACGGAAGGTACATTGGTAAGATCTGGTCAGAAATTGGGCGAGTTCATCAATCCAGGTGTTTACGAATTGGAAGTTTCGGTAAGTAAATCGTTCACTGATTTATTAAAGGTGGGCGAATCCGTGGAATTGACCAGTTTGGACGGCGAAGAAGTCTATACAGGTAAGGTTACCAGAATTAATGGAAGGGTTGACCAGGCTTCTCAGACAATTAAGGCCTACATAGAAGTGGACAACGACAAACTTCGGGAAGGTATGTACCTAGAGGCGAATCTGGATGCCAAAAAGGAAGAAAATGCCATCGAAATAGATAGAAGCCTGCTTTTGGAAGGTAATAAAATATTCGTAGTTCGTGATTCCGTATTGGACCTTATTGATGTAAAGCCAGTCTATTTTTCTGAAAAAAGTGTTGTTTTGAAGGATGTTCCCAATGGAATGACAATTATGTCCAAGCCATTGATCGGTGCATATACGGGTATGGCCGTAAAGGTATACGAAGACCAACCAGATAACTCTAAAGGATAATGCGAAAGATCATTGAATACTTTATTAGATACCATGTCGCCGTAAACGTGGTAGTTATTTCCTTTGCCCTTTTTGGCATCGTGGGGTACAAGTCCCTGAAATCCTCTTTTTTTCCATTAACTGATTCCAAGAACATTTCCATTAGCATTACCTACCCGGGTGCCTCACCACAAGAGGTGGAGGAAGGTATCGTACTTAAAATAGAGGATAACCTAAAAGGTTTGGAAGGGGTGGATCGTGTCACTTCCACATCTAGGGAAAATAGTGGTACCATTAACATCGAAATAGAAAAAGGAAGGGATATCGATTTCATGCTGCTTGAGGTAAAAAATGCCGTGGACAGGGTACCTACCTTTCCAACCGGCATGGAGCCTTTGATAGTGTCCAAATTGGAAGCGGTTCGGCAAACGATTTCCTTCGCCATTAGTGGTGAGGATATTCCTTTGGCCACTTTGAAAAATGTGGGTAGGCAGATTGAGAACGATTTAAGGGCCATACCCGGAATTTCCCAGATAGAGATTTCTGGGTTTCCGCAGGAAGAAATTGAAATTGCCGTTAACGAAAACAACTTATTGGCCTATGGAATTTCATTTCAGGAAGTCGCTACTGCCGTAGGCAATGCAAATATTTTGGTTACCGGTGGTAACATAAAAACGGATGCGGAGGAATACTTGATTCGCGCCAACAATCGGTCTTATTATGGCGATGAGCTTTCCAATCTGATCGTTCGTGCTGATGTATCCGGTAGTACCGTGCGTTTGAAGGATGTTGCGGAAATTCGCGATAGGTTCGCAGAAGACCCCAACGCCAGTTACTTTGACGGTAATCTGTCCGTAAACGTATCCATCACCAGTACCAATACGGAGGATTTGATACAATCTGCCACCGATGTTAAGGCCTATGTGGAGGAATTCAACCAAAAGTACTCCAATGTGGAATTGGATGTTGTTTCCGATCAATCCGAAACATTGGTGCAACGGACCGAATTACTCGCCGAAAACGCCATTATGGGAATGATTTTGGTTCTGATATTCCTATCACTCTTTTTAAATACCAGGTTAGCGTTTTGGGTAGCTTTTGGATTGCCCGTAGCCTTTCTTGGAATGTTCGTATTCGCCGGATTTTTTAACGTCACGATTAATGTGTTGTCCTTGTTCGGGATGATTATTGTAATAGGGATTTTGGTAGACGACGGTATTGTGATCGCGGAGAATATTTATCAGCATTATGAAAAGGGGAAAACCCCTGTCCAAGCCGCCGTAGATGGTACCATGGAAGTACTGCCCCCAATTATATCGGCCATCATCACCACCATTTTGGCCTTCTCCATCTTTTTATTCCTCGATAGTAGGATTGGGGAGTTTTTTGGAGAGGTATCCGTCATCGTTATTCTAACCTTGGTGGTGTCTTTAGTGGAGGCTTTGATTATACTACCAGCACACTTGGCACATTCAAAGGCCTTACAGCCCTTGGATGACAAGCCCAAGAAAGGAACCGCCAGCGCTTTTGCCAAGCTACGGGTCATCAATGATTTTGGGGACAAGATCATGGTTTGGATGCGTGATAAGCTCTATGCGCCATCGTTGCGATTTGCCATGCGTTACAAAATACTTACATTCAGCTTTTTTGCCATGGCTCTTGTGCTCACTTTTGGGTCCCTTGGAGGTGGTATCATACGCACAGCTTTTTTTCCTAGGATTGCCAGTGACAGGGTTAGTATTGAATTGCAGATGCCAAATGGTACCAATGAAAAGATTACCGATTCCATCATAAGCCTCATTGAGGAAAAAGCCGAAATTGTAAATAAGCAACTTACGGAGGAATTTTTGCCCAATTCGGATAAGATGATGTTTGAAAACATGATCCGTAGACTAGGGCCCGGATCTTCGACGGCGCAATTGACCATCAACTTATTACCAGGTGAAGAACGACCCGATGCCGTTGTGGCCGATGTCGTAACGAGAAGAATAGAGGAACTGGTAGGGCCAGTGATTGGCGTAGAAAGCCTCATTTATGGTTCCGGGGGAAATTTTGGCGGTTCGCCCGTTTCCGTATCCCTATTGGGGAACAATATTGAGGAGCTCAAGGCGGCCAAGAACGAGCTTAAAGGTATTTTGCAGAACAATACCCGTTTAAAGGATATTTCGGACAACGATCCTGCGGGTATCAAAGAAATTAGATTGCAGTTAAAGGAAAATGCCTATTTGTTGGGGCTGGACCTGAGAACGGTCATGAATCAGGTGCGAGCCGGATTCTTCGGCGTACAGGCTCAGCGTTTTCAAAGGTCTCAGGATGAAATCAGGGTCTGGGTCAGATATGATAGGGAAGACAGGTCGTCCATTACAAATTTGGACGAGATGCGCATCGTTACGCCTTCCGGTGATCGGGTGCCCTTGAAGGAAATAGCGGAATATTCCATTGAACGTGGCGATGTCGCCATCAATAGGTTGGAAGGCCGCAGGGAGATTCAGGTTTCTGCAGATATGAAGGATATTAAGGATAGCCCAACGGAGATCATGGCAGAAATCCAAAATGTGATTATGCCCGATATTCAGTCCAGATATCCTACCGTTACCGCTTCCTACGAAGGTCAGAACAGGGAATTGGGCAAACTCACCGGTTCTCTTAAGGTGGTGGGCCTATCGGTGCTACTGCTTATTTATATAACCATTGCATTCACGTTTAGAAGCTTTAGTCAGCCATTAATGTTATTGTTGTTGGTTCCTTTTAGCTTTACGGCGGTAGCTTGGGGACACTGGATACATGATTTCCCCTTGAACGTACTTTCCATTTTGGGTATCATCGCCTTGATAGGAATTATGGTGAACGATGGTCTGGTGCTTATCGGTAAGTTCAATAATAACCTTAGAGAAGGTATGACCTTTGATGCAGCCATATATGAAGCAGGTAAATCAAGGTTTAGGGCAATTTTCTTGACCTCTGTAACGACCATTGCAGGACTTGCTCCCCTTATGTTGGAGACAAGCAGACAGGCACAGTTTCTAAAGCCTATGGCCATATCCATTGCATATGGTATTGGCATCGCCACGGTTTTGACCCTATTGATGTTACCATTGTTTCTATCCTTTGGGAATAAATTGAAATCAAAGAACAAAATGTTGGCGAGCGGTCATAAGATTACCAAGGAAGAGGTAGAAAGAGCTATTTTGGAAAAAAGGGAGTCCGAACATTTGGAAGGACAAAAGAACCATGGCCTGAACGGAAATCTAATCGAGGAAAAACCACACCATAAAGAATTAGAAGAAACCATATAATGACAAGATTTAGATTAACAACGTTCCTTTTATTATTCTCTTTATTAGTTGTTGCACAAGAAGACCTTCTCTCCAAGGAAGAAGCGATTACCAAGGCACTTGAGAATAATTTTGGGATTTTGGTTGCCAATAATAATTTAAGGATTGCCGAGAACAATAAAAGCCTAATGAATTCAGGCTTTTTACCTTCCTTAACAGGAAATGCAGGTGCATCCTATGATAAAAACAATCAAGAGGCCACATTCCAGGATGGTAACGTAAGGGCTATAGATGGTGCGGAAACAACTCGTTACAATGCATCTTTGAACCTTAATTATACGCTTTTTGATGGGCTTGGAAGAATGTATGACTTCAAAAGGCTTAAGGAGGAATATAATCTCAGTGCACTGGAAACAAGGGAAACTATCGAAACGACCATGTTGCAGTTATTTACTGTATATTTTGAGGTGGCAAGACTTACCGAGAATATCAACGTTTTAGAGGAAACATTTTCCAATACTAAGAACAGATTGCAAAGGGCAGAATATAGTTTCGAATTTGGACGGACAAATAAATTGGATGTCTTAAATGCAGAGGTGGACTTGGTCAACGATAGTATAAATCTTATGAACGAGCGGCAAACGCTCAGAAATACTAAAAGAGATTTAAATCTACTGTTGAACCGCGAGCTACTTACCACTTTTGAGGTAGATACGGTCGTTAGTTTTACCAACTCAATTAGATTGGAAGAATTTCTTGGAGTAGGGGTAGAGAATAATGTACGCATCCTTCAAATGAAACAGAATATCAAAATAAACGATTATACCTTAAAATCAAGTAAGTCCGTTTTTTTGCCCACAGTGGGACTTACGGGGTCTTATGGGTGGAACCAAGGTAATTTCCCCGCCACCAACTTCTTGGCCTCCAACGTTTCTACAGGTGTTTCCGCTGGTCTTAATTTAACATGGAATTTGTTCAATGGGGGAACTAGCATCACCCAAATAAAAAATGCAAGGATTCTCTTGGACAATCAGGAAATATTGGAGGAACAGACCATTCAAGAGGTAAAAAGGGATATAGAAAATGCAAAAGACGACTACCAAAACCGATTGGATATTTTGGCCCTTCAAGAAAAAAATGTGATAACGGCTCAAAACAATTTTGATCGGTCTAATGAACAATACAAACTAGGGCAAATTACCTCCGTTGAGTTGAGACAGGCACAGATAAATCTATTGAATGCCCAGACCAATAAGAATTTCGCTAAATATGACGCCAAATTGGCGGAATTGCAATTACTCCAACTTACAGGACAGTTACTGAATGTTGAAATATAAACGGCACAGTTCAAATTATAAAGTAAAGTACCATGTACAAGGATAAAACGGACAAAGAACTTTTGGAGGTGTTGGAACAATATTCCCAATTAACATTCGAGTCCCAACTAAGTTTAAAGGACGAAATCAGTACGAGAGGTCTTATTGCAGATACCTCGGAACTCGATGCCGCTATAGAAGACAAGATTTCCCGAATTAAAAATTTTGAATTTTTGAAGGATTTTGGTTTTAAGGCCGAAACTACCAATACTAAATTTTTAGTAACTAGAACCTTAAACGCTACCTTGACCGATGTCTTTGCGGTCATTTTGGGGCTCATTATTTTCTTCTTGGGCGTCAACGGTGTCGTAAATCTTATAATGACCTTTGTGAATGGCGATGAAATTGATGTTTTTACCCTGGCCGTCAAGTTTGCCATGGCGGGACTCGTTTTTGTTGGCATCAAATTCTTTAGTGGCCTAAAAAGATTGTTCGACTACAGTGGCTTTGAACTGGCGCGCACGGATGGCGATATTACCTTAAAAAAGCGGTTTGATATTAAACTTGAGGAAATCAGGGCCAAAGCTTCAGACCTATTCTTGGATAGGGAGGAGGATGAATTGGAGCTTAAATTGGGGAATCAGGTTATTTTCAGTTCCAATGCGGAAAATCTGGTGCAACGGATGACCTTGGAGGAATTGACCAAAAGACTTAAAGGGAATTAATCGTATCAAGTTATGTACGAACACTTTTTTCAATGCCCCTATTGTTGGGAAGAGGTTTCCATGCTCATGGATCCTTCCATATCCAAACAGACCTATATTGAGGATTGCGAGGTATGTTGTAATCCAATTGAAGTGACCCCGGAATTTCTAGGCGATGTATTGGTGGGTTTTGAAGCTAGGGAAATTGGACAATAACTAATCCATTTCTTGAATCTTACCCCCGAAGACTTTATCCTTTTTCACATTTTTCGGTTTTCCATAGATGTAAATGGATCCACCGGCCTTCACTTTGGCATTTACTTCCTCCGTGGCTTTGACATCGGCCCTACCGCCTGCCATCACGGTTACTTCGGTCATCTCCGTATTCAAATCCTTGCAATAGGCCTTTCCGCCCGTATTTACGGAAACCTCCTGTTTTTTACTGCTTCCCGTTAGGGTTATTTCACTTCCGGATACGGAACGTACATAGACCTCCTCCAAATCGACCTTTAGGTCAATGATTCCACCTTCCTGCCCTTTGATTTCGACTTTGGAACCTTTGAAGGTTTCTTCAGAAATAATTTTTGCATTTTCATTTGCATCCAACAAGGTCAAGTCTTCCGTATAGTACAAGGTGCCCTTGGCCTCATCGCCGTCCATGAAATTACCAAACTCCATCTTGATTTTTAGAAGTCCGTTTTTATTGGATATTTCCACTTCGTCACGGTCGTCTCCCGTGATTACGAGTTTGTTCTCATTGCTTTTTACCAAGGAAACTACAATTCGGTCGTAGACCTTCAGTTCCGTAAACTTTTCAAGGGTTTTGGTATTGGCCTTTTGGGCGAATGTTAACGTGCCGATACATAAAAGAATGGTGAACGCATATACTTGTTTCATTGCTAAGGTGTTCATTAGGTGAGTTTTTCAAAGGGTAATTTAACACTATTTATGCAAAAATAGTAACGATGTTTATTACCATGGATAATTGCTATTCAAAGCTCTTTTTGTAAGAAGATGGCGATACGCCTTTTTGGGCCTTGAACTGTCTATTAAAATTGGACTGATTTTGAAAACCACAGGCTTCGGCGATTTCGCCAATTGACAGGGTGTTGGAAAGCACCAATTGCTGGCACGCATGGGACACCCTATATTCGATCAAAAAATCCATAAAACTTTTGTTGGTATGTTTTTTAAAGAACCTACAAAATGAATTTTTGGTCATATGGCTTATAGAAGCTACTTCTTCCAAAGGTATGGGCCTATGAAAATTTTGGATTACCAAATCAAAGATGCGCTGTAACCGTTCCCCTTCGTCCAAACTTCGCACCTTCGTTGTGGCCGATAGCGAGAGCGTTTGGCTAGGAAGGCCACATAATTTACTCTGTAGCTGCAACAAGCCTAGGAATCGGTCGAATCTATTTTTTGATTCCATTCCCTTTATAAATTGACCGAGTTCATTTTGCTCCTCCAATACCCTAAACCCATATTGAGCCTTTTCAAAAAACATCCGTATATCTTGTAGTTCCAATAAACGGAAGAAATTTTCGCCAAAGGAATCCTTGGTAAAGAACAAGGTGTACATTTTGGAAGGGGTCTTACCACTATCCTCACTTTTAAACAGGTGGGGAATGGTACTTCCTATTACAAAAAGGTCGTTGGAGCTGTATGGGTGAATTCCGTCCATAAAGACCAGTTTTCCGGTACCCCGTTCAATATAACTTATCTGTATTTCTTCATGTTGATGGAGTTTATCATAGAAACGGATTTCCTCATCAACCTGGAAGACCAAATTCTCCGAGGGCGATTTTGGGATTACAAAGGGAAGTACTTTCATTTTATGAAAGTAGTCCAAATTATCCACATTATACTATTCGTTATTAAATTTAGGGGTAATATAATACTGAAATTGGATAAGATGCAATTAGGGCTTTGTACACTGTCTATTTAATTTTAAGGAAACAAAATTATTGAGTTATGGTATTTTCATGGAGTGGGGTACTGCCCGCGGTTACTACAAAATTTACAAAGGACGGAGCATTGGACCTGGATATGTTCCAGGTAAACATCGAGGCCCAAGTGGCTGCCGGGGTAAACGGTATCATATTAGGTGGCACCCTGGGCGAGGCGAGTACCTTGACCGGACCGGAAAAGGAGACCTTGTTAAAAAGGACGATCGGGATTGTGGATGGAAAAGTTCCGGTAATTTTGAATATTGCGGAACAGACCACCCAAGGGGCCATAGATGCCGTGAAAGCGGCTGAAAAGAATGGCGCATCAGGTCTTATGATGCTGCCCCCCATGCGTTACAAGGCCAATGATTTTGAGACGGTGACCTATTTTCAGGAAGTGGCACGTAGCACGGATTTGCCCATCATGATCTATAACAACCCGATCGATTACGGTATTATGGTGACCCTTGATATGTTCGAGACCTTGTTGAAGGAAAAAAATATCACAGCCGTTAAGGAAAGTACGCGCGACATTTCCAATGTTACCCGGATAAAAAACCGTTTTGGAGACCGACTTAAAATTCTGACCGGGGTGGATACCCTTGGACTTGAAAGTCTCTTAATGGGTGCCGAAGGCTGGGTAGCCGGACTGGTTTGTGCCTTCCCGGCTGAAACGGTCGCCATTTACAAATTAGCAAAGGCCGGAAGGATCAAGGAGGCCCTGGAAATCTATAGATGGTTTCTGCCCTTACTTGAATTGGACATCAATCCACAGTTGGTACAGAATATAAAGTTGGCCGAAGTCGCCACGGGCATAGGCACAGAAAATGTTAGGGCTCCCCGACTGCCTTTGCAAGGTGCGGAGCGGGAAAGAGTGCTGAAGATTATCGAGATCGGGATGGCGAACAGGCCCCAATTGCCGGATTATTTGCACCTGGAAGAAGCAATGATTTAATGGCTAGGTTCATGGCAAAAAAGTATCTTAATCGAATTTTAATCCTAGGTCTTGGGTTACTATTGCATTCTATACCGATGTTTGCCCAAAAGCAAGCCTTGGAAAAAATCATCGGGGAGGTGGAGGCGTTTGAACTGTACGACCGAAGCGAATTCCCCCTAGGCCGATACCTTCCCGAAGTCTATAAAAAGGATGCCAATTTTGCCCAGGAACAACTGGCAAAACTGGAATCTATTGAAACGGTCGATCTTTCCGAAACCGTAATGATTTCCCTGGAACTGCTGAAATTTAGTCTCCAAAACAGGGTGGACGAGTACAAGCACGAACTCTACCTAAACCCCATTCAGGCCGACCAAGGTTTTCACCTCAGTCTAAATTATCGTATTCGGCCCCTACGGGATTATGAAAGTGCCAGGCAGTATTTGAAGGCTCTCAATGACATGCCTCGCTTTGCCGAGGAACATTTTCAGGTTTTGCGAATGGCCCTTGAAAAAAAGGTTTCCCAGCCCAAGGTGATTTTTGAAGGCTATGAATCCACCTACAACCAGCATATTACTGAAAACATTTCGGACAATGCATTTTACGGCCCCTTTAAGGACCTGCCATCATCGCTAACAACAGCACAAAAGGATTCCATTCTTGGTGCCGCTAAAGTAGCCATTGAGGCAGCGGTCGTACCAACCTTCAAAAAAATAAAGGACTTTTTTGAATCGGAATACTTGCCCAATACCCGGAACACGTTTGGTATTTCCGATACGCCCGGGGGAGCGGAACTCTATCAGAACAGGGTAAACTATTATACCACGACCAATACATACACCGCGGAAGACGTGCATCAAATCGGTCTAAAAGAAGTAGCTCGGATTCGTTCCGAAATGGAGGAAATCATAAAGGCCGTCGGTTTCAAGGGAAGTTTTGCCGATTTTCTGGAGTTTCTGCGAACCGACCCCCAGTTTTACGTGACCAATGGCGAGGACTTATTAAAGGAGGCGCGAAACATCGCAAAGCAAATCGACGCGAAATTACCCGCCTATTTTTCTACCTTGCCAAGAAAACCCTATGGGGTCATAAAAGTACCCGATGCCTTGGCACCCAAATATACGGGCGGTAGGTATTCCGGCTCTCGCAGTCCTACAGAACCGGGGTATTATTTGGTAAATACCTATAAGTTGGACAGTAGGCCTCTATATGTATTGCCATCCTTGACCCTTCACGAAGCGGTTCCCGGGCATCATTTGCAGGGCAGCCTCAATCAGGAAATGTCCGATAGTATTCCCCAATTCAGAAGAAACATGTATCTCTCCGCCTTTGGGGAAGGATGGGCCCTGTACACGGAGTTTTTGGGCGATGAAATGGGTATGTACAAGACACCGTACGAAAAATTCGGGAAGCTTACCTATGAAATGTGGCGCGCAACCCGTTTGGTCGTGGATACGGGCATTCATGCCAAAGGATGGACAAAGCAACAGGTCTTGGACTTTATGAAGAACAACACGGCACTCTCCTTACATGAAATCAATACAGAAACCGACCGATATATCGCTTGGCCCGGGCAGGCCCTATCTTACAAAATGGGCGAACTGAAGATACGGGAATTGCGAACCAAAGCGGAAGAAGAGCTTGGTCCCGACTTTAACATCCGGGAGTTTCACGAGGTAATTTTAGGTCAGGGTACGGTGACCTTGCCCATTTTGGAAAGAAGGGTAAACGATTATATCAAAAGTAAAAAATCCTAGGAGCGAACCATAAATTTGAACGAGCTTCGAGGGTACAAATTCCAGCATATCCAACAAAATAGAAATTGAGTGAAAGAGCATGTCTTTAAATGTATTGACGGCCATACCTGTGGGAACCCCGTTAGGCTGGTCGTTGAAGGTGCACCTACTTTGGTGGGGGCGAATATGAGCGAAAAGCGACTCCATTTTATGAAGGAGTATGACTGGATCAGAAAGGGACTGATGTACGAACCCAGGGGCCATGATATGATGAGCGGTGCCTTTTTATATCCGCCTTCAAATCCTGATAACGATTTTGGCATCGTCTTTATAGAAACAAGTGGTTGCCTTCCCATGTGCGGGCATGGCAGTATCGGCGTGATAACCATGGCCATTGAAGAGGGCGTTGTGGTTCCCAAAGAGCCCGGTAAGATAAGAATGGAAGCCCCGGCAGGTTTGGTGGAGGTGACCTACCAACAGAACGGAAATAAAGTGGAGTGGGTAAAACTGGTCAACGTAGGTTCTTACTTGGCGGCATCGGATTTGACAGTTTCTTCCAGTTACTTGGGAGAACTTGTTTTTGATGTGGCCTATGGCGGAAATTTCTACGCGATTTTTGACCCACAGAAGAACTTTTCTGGATTGCAGGATTATTCGGCCTCCCAATTGATAGAAATGGCGAGGGAGCTCAGACAGAACATCAACTTGAAATATCCGGGAAAATTTGTACATCCAGAGAATCCGTCCATCAAGGATGTGAGCCATGTCCTTTGGACGGGTACGACCATTTCACCCGATGCTACGGCAAGAAACGCCGTGTTCTACGGCGATAAGGCCATTGATCGTTCCCCTTGTGGTACCGGTACCTCGGCGCGCATGGCCCAGTGGTATGCCAAGGGTAAATTGGGGCTTGGAGCGGAGTTTGTACATGAAAGTATTATAGGCTCAAAATTCATAGGGATGGCTGAAAAGGAATGTAAAATTGGTAATTTTACAGGTATAATTCCCAGCATAAAGGGTTGGGCGAGAAAGTATGGTTACAATGAAATTACCATTGATGAAGCGGACCCTTATGCCTTCGGCTTTCAAGTAATATAATATGGCGGAGAAGAAAAAGACATTGATTATCGGCGCAGGTGTAATGGGGCTTTGTTCGGCCTATTACCTGCATAAAAAGGGACATCAGGTCACGGTTTTGGAACAGTCCATGGGCGGCCAGGGAGCCTCTTTTGTAAATGCCGGATATCTCACGCCCAGTCATATCGTACCTATGGCGGCACCTGGGGTGATTACCAAAGGATTGTCCATGATGATGGATAGTAAGAGTCCTTTTTATATAAAACCACGTTGGGATGTCGATTTCTTTAAATGGGCCTGGGCATTTCATAAATCTTCCACTAAAGAAAAAGTGGATAGGGCCGCACCCATTATAAAAGATATCAATCTTTTGAGTTCCAATTTGTACGATGAAATTAAGGAGTCCGGTGATTTGGGGGACTTTCATTTGGAGAAAAAGGGGCTTCTCATGATTTATCAGACCGATGCCTATGGTGATGCCGAGAAAAAAGTGGCGGCAACCGCCAAGGGCTTTGGGTTGGAGGTTACCCATTTGGAAACCGATACATTAAAGAAGTTGCATGGGGACACGGTAGTCATCGGGAAGGGAGCCCTTCATTATTTTTGCGATTCCCATACCACGCCCACGGTTTTCATGGCCAAAATGAAGAACTATCTTTTAAAGAACGGCGTTCAAATAAACTATGGGGAAGAAGTAAAAAAGTTCGATTACTCAAACGGTAAAATCCATACCGTCCGATCCAACAAGCAATCCTACCAACCCGATAACGTGGTGTTGGCTTCGGGGTCCTGGAGCAATGATTTGGTGAAACAACTGGGCCTAACCTTACAGGTACAGGCGGGAAAAGGGTATTGCATCGATGTGCATCGGCCTACGGGAATAAAATTGCCGGCGATTTTAATGGAAGCCAAAGTGGCGATTACGCCTATGGACGGATTTACCCGGTTTGCAGGGACCATGGAGTTTTCGGGCGTAAACTACGAAATTAATTTGGATAGGATAGTGGCCATTGCGGAAGCCGTAAAGAAATTCTACCCATCTATTGAAATAACCAAAGCCGAAATCAACAGTGCCAAATGTGGTCTGCGTCCCGTCTCGCCCGATGGATTGCCCTACATAGGCAAGATGAAGGCCTTCGATAACTTTTTCATCACTACGGGCCATGCCATGATGGGCTGGAGTTTGGGTCCGGCTACGGGAAAACTGATTTCGGAAGTTATGGAAGGCGATGGGACCTCCATGGATATTGCGCCTTTTGATCCTGAAAGGAAGTTTGGATAGACTTACAAGTTTAAAGCCGATTGTAGTACCAAACGTTCATACTTTCCATTGCGTCCCGCACAAAAGCGTTGTTGGTAAGAGTGCCGGCAAACTTAAAACCATGTTTACTATACGTAATGTTCAACCCGTACGAAGTGGCTCTTGCCAACGCGTAAATCGTTGTACATTCCTCTTTGCCCATAAGTTTTTTGATCTCCTGCACTAGGTAATAGGAAAGGTTTTGGCCCCTATAGTCAGGATGTGTTGCAAAATCTACAATCTCCAAATTTGCCTCTGTTGTATGTACCCTCAAAATCGCGGATACCAAAAGTTCATCGTTAACGAAAAGCCCATGAAATTGATGGGCCATTTCCTCCAAGTCCCTAAAATCTTGTATTTTTTTTATATGCTTTGGATGGTATTTATAGGCCTTTTCATGTAAGGTTGCCAAGTCGGAAAAGTCCGCTGTCCCAAGTTTTCGTATGGCATAGCCTTCGGGGATACCCATATGCGGATTTTCATTTGGTTTGTTGGCGGCCATCGCTATTCTCTTTACGGTTTCAATGGTCTTCAACTGTTTTTTATCACATTGGAACCTGTTCTTGTTCAAATAGTCCGCCAAAAAATAGCCGGTGGTCTTTCCATTGTACAATCCGGGTATTTTTGCCTCTATCTTAAAACCGTTTGATTTAAAATGCGTGATGGCATTTTCAGGGACGCGGCTTAAGATTTTATCATATTTTCTCTGTTTTGCCAATTCGGTCATTTTTGGCAAAATCGCATCGATTTTTGCGGAATTTATTTCCGATAAATAAATCCGATTATGGATTTCCCCATGATATATGGTCGCGCCCTCAATATTCTCTATTGTTTCAAACATTTGTAGGATTTAATTATGTTTTTGAACTTGAACTTGAACTTGAACTTGAAATTGAATTTGAATTTGAATTTTCCCCTTATTCCCTTATTTGACCGTCGCCAAAAACGTAATATTTATTGGTGACCAATTGTTCCAATCCCAAAGGTCCCCTGTGGTGCAGCTTGTCCGTACTGATGGCAAGTTCCGCCCCTACGCCCATTTGACCGCCGTCCGTAAATCTTGTGGAAGCATTTTGATAGACCGCTGCGCAATCCACTTCCTCCATAAATCGCATGGCACTTCCTTTATCATTGGTCATGATGGTGGCGGAATGCCCTCCGGAATGTTCGTTGATTTTGGATACCGCTTCGGTTAAGGAATCCACCGCCGCCAAGCAGCATTTCATGGCCAAAAATTCTTCTTTCCAGATAGATTCGTCCGTAATTGGCTTGGCAGATGTTAAGGTCTTGCCAACCGTCTGGTCCACCGAAGTTTCAACACCTTTATAGCTTAATAGATTGTAGAGCTCTGTCAGTTTTTGTTCGTAGTTATCGATTTTCTGGTTAACCAATATTTTGTCCAAGGCATTACACGCCGAAATTTTATCGGTCTTCGCGTTCATGATTACCTTGATGCTTTTTTCCCAGTCGGCAGTAGCGTCCACATACAGGAAATTGTTTCCTCGTCCGCTGACAAGGACGGCGCAGTTGGCATGCTCCTTCACAAAATTGATCAACCTTTCGCCACCTCGTGGTACGATGAGGTCCAATTTTTCCGTAGGATTTTTTAAGAACTCCTGGGTTTCCTGTCTATTCAAGGTCATCAATTGAATATAATCCTTTGGAAGGCCGTTTTCCTCCAGGGCCTTGTGCCATAATTGGGTCAGTATAGTATTACTGTGCAAAGCCTCCTTTCCACCTTTCAAGAGTATTTTATTACTTGCCTTGAACGCTAGCACGGCTGCTTCAATAGTGACGTCGGGACGGGATTCGTAGATAATCATGATCGTACCAAAAGGGGCGGTTTTGTTGGTTATCTCTAAACCGTTGTCCAAAATCCTTGTAGAGATGGGTCTGTTGACGGGATCTTCCTGACTTTTTACATCACGAATCGACTGGATCATACCGTCAATTTTGGTGTTGGTAACAATAAGTCGATCAAACATGGCCTGGTCCTCCTTCTGAAAGAGATTCAGGTCTTTTTTATTTGCTTCGATGATGCTTTCCCTATTTTCGTCTAACAGTCGCACCATGCTGTCCAAAACGTTGTTTTTTTTATCTGTAGTCAAAAGTTTCATTTTATTAATTCTTCTTCTAAGGTTACTCTGGTACCTACATTTTTACCATCGATGATGTCTATGATCGTGTCGTTCTTTTTTCCGTTTGCAATGTAGGTGGGTATGCCCTTGGCGGCCGCCTGCTGCGCGTAATCCAGTTTGGAACCCATACCGCCACGGCCTTCCTCTTCCCGTTTGTTATTGTCCTTTATATACTTGTCCAGATTTTCTTCCGGTTTTACGTGTTCCACAAGATTACTGTTCTGGGCGTTTGGATCTCCAGTATAGAGACCGTCTATATCGGTAAGTATGATTAACTTGTCCGCATTCAACAATTGGGCAATAAGGCTTGCAAGTTCATCATTGTCTGAGAACATGCTCATGGTCACAGATACCGCGTCATCTTCGTTTGCGATAGGAATCACCCCTTCTGAAAGTAGACCTTCACAGCAATTAATCATATTTTGCCTGTGTACGCCTGGGCTAAAATCCCTTTTTGTGGGCAATACCTGGGCACATTTCATTCCATAATCGTGAAATATATTATAATACAAACGCATCATCCTGGGCTGCCCTATGGCAGAATACACCTGCCGTCTTTGAGTCCTGTCCTCAATATTGGATTTTCCCAGAACCTCTTTTCCGGCAATGACGGATCCGGAGGAAACAAGTACCGTAATGATATCCCTCTCATACAATGTCGCTATTTGCTCAACCAAGTTTCTCAGAACAGGTCGCACGATTCTATTGTCCTTGTTGGTCATAACATTGGTACCAACTTTTACCACTATTAACTCTTTATACATACGATTTTTCTTTTCCAAGTTCCACGGCACGGTCAAATGCAGCGAATGCCGCTTCTTTTATCAATTCACCTACATTGTTGTTCTCCATACTGTCTAAGGCGGCCTGGGTAGTTCCTCCCTTGCTGGCTACCTTGTCCATCCAAGAATTTGGGGATAGGTCGTTTTGATTGAATAGTTCAATAGCACCCGTAAAGGTTTGGCTTACCAAAACTTTGGATACATTTTTTGAAAATCCCATTTTCAATGCGGCCTCCATCATGCTTTGCATAAAATAAAACACATAGGCAGGTCCGCTACCTGATATTCCTGTTGAGGCATCGATGAAATTTTCGTCACTTACCAAAATGGATCTTCCAGTAGTATCCAAAAGGCTTTCAATCGTTAAAAGTTCTATTTTGGATACTTCTTCTGATGCTACAAAGGAGGTAAGGCCCTTCCCTATTTTGGCTGGTAGGTTGGGCATGGCACGTACCACTTTTTTTAATCCTGTTAAGTCTTTAATCGTTTTGATGGTTACCCCGGCCATTATAGAGATGACTATTTGGCCATCGTTTACCAAAGGTTCCATTTTCATCATGAGACCGTCTGCATGATACGGCTTTACGGCAATAAAAATTATATCTGCCTGCGGCACACAAGCTGACAATTCCTTAAAAATGTCGAATTTGGCTTCTTTCCGTAATTCTTCCAGTTTTTCCTCGGAGGTGTCCAATACCATGATGTTTCTCCTTTTCAAAAGTTTGGATTTGGACATGCCTTCTGCATAGGTAAGTCCCATGTTTCCAGCTCCAATGACTAAAATTTTCATAAGATAGTTTGTTGTTTATAAAATTGTTAATTGGATATTCCGGTTAAACAAATAGCATTCTTTCTACATTGCTATTTTTCTTTGTAAAAAAGGTATGGGTATACTTGTGAACGGTTTTAAAAGGCATCCCTAAAAAATACTTTTTTATACAGGTTACCTTTGAATTCAACTTACCCAATCTGGTCCTATATACTTCTTTCACATTACTTTCTCTTTTTATGTAAATAATCTTCATTACAATTGTATTCTTTAATATAAGTTCAGGTGTAACATAAGATTCCGCACGGTCTATACAAATTGACCATGTTAAGCTTTTGTTATATTGATTTTCAGGTACTTAATATGTAATTATTACCCGCTGGAGTTATTAGGTTGTCAATTATTTTGAGGTAAACAAACAAATATGACAATTGACAAAAATGTGTTATTGGTCTTCGTTCTCCAATAAATATTGTTGCTTATATTCAGCTTTTTGTAGAGCTTCTCTCCTTTCGGTAGATTGTTTGGTATAATATTGATTTTCTTTAATTTTATCCAATACTTTGGTTCTTCTGTATTTTCTCTTATACCGTTTTAGGGCTCTCTCAATGGATTCTCCTTCTTTTACTTCAATCTTTAGCATATTCTTTTTTATAAATAGGTTCTTAATACTTTATTTCTGGACTTATTTCTGAGTGCACGCAGTCCTTTTTCACGTACCTGTCGTACCCGCTCTCGGGTGATATCAAACAAATCGCCAATTTCCGAAAGACTCATAGGCGGTTCCTTTCCAATACCATAGAATAGCCTAATAACGTCTCTTTGTCTTTCCGGTATGCTATTTAACGCATCTTTCAAATCCGTTTGGAGAGATTCCTCCATCATTTTCTCATCCGGTTTATCCGCATCCTTGGATGATAGTACATTGTAAAGGTTAGATGATTCTTCTTCCTTAAAGGGGGCATCCAAGGATAATGACCGACCTGAATTTTTGATGGAGCTTTCCACTTTACGTACGCTCATATCCAGTTCCGAAGCAATTTCGGAGGAGTTTGGTGGGCGTTCCAATTTTTGCTCCAAGGAGGAATATACCTTATAGATTTTGGTATTTGTCGCGATTTTATTCTGGGGCAGCCTTATGGATTTCCCATTTTTGGAAAGTGCCTGTAAGATGGACTGTCTGATCCACCATACTGCATAGGAAATGAATTTGAAGCCTCTGGTCTCGTCAAATCTTTTGGCCGCTTTGACCAGACCAAGATTTCCTTCATTTATTAAATCCGTTAGACTTAGGCCCCTATTTTGATATTGCTTTGCGGCGGAGACGACAAATCTAAGGTTGGCGTTTACCAATTTTTCCAAAGCTTCTTGATCCCCTTGCTTTATTCGCTGGGCCAATTCCACCTCCTCGTCCGCCGTAATCAAATCGATCTTGTTGATCTCCTGAAAGTATTTTTCAAGCGACTTGGTGTCTCGGTTGGTGATTTGCTTTGTGATTTTTAGTTGACGCATAAAAGTGTTTTAGATTATGACTTGTTCATAACCTACACCTTTTATCTAAAAATCCAAATAAATGGTGAAAAACCTTTGAAATTGACCCAAATCAGTCAATAATTAAATGATAATGGCACATTTTAAATGAAAAAGATTAGAAATTTTGAATTCTGATCTTTTTTTGTTTATAGGGAAGCGTTTTGGCTTCTTTTAAAAATAGCTTACATTATTCAAACATTATGGCGTCCAGATTGAAAAAGCGAACGGCGTTATTAAATAGGATATCTCGCTTTTGTTCTTCAGAAAGATAGTTTGCGTTTTCGATAACCCCAATGGAAGTTTCCAGCAGACCGGGCCATATCATAAGGTCCGTACCGTATAAAATCCTTTTGGCAAAACCTGCCTGTACCAATCTTTTTAAATAGGCATGAATTTCCTCAAGCGGATAGCTCCAAATGAAGCCGGCCAGATCTACATAGACGTAGGCGTTGGCACCCATCAAAGCGATCATCTGGTCTGCCATTGGATAACCCGCATGCATGACCCAAATTTTTAACTTTGGATGCCTTGCCAGCATATCCTCCAATAAAAAGGGTTGGCCGAGAGAAGCCCTGTATTTAGGCGAAGAGATATTGGCCATGCCGTTACCTCCAGTTCCCATATGGATGCCTACGGGAATACCCAGTTCTTCGGCAACACCAAAATATTCATCCAAGGACATATCGCTTGGGGACATTCCCTGATATTGTGGAGCTACCTCGCCCATAACCTTATAAAAACCATTGGAGAGCGAATCCCTGAAGGCTTCCACCGACATTTGTTCGGCATTGCATATTCCCAAGGACGGAATAATTCTGTCCGGTGCGGCACTGTGCCATCTATGGATGACATCGGCATCGCCACTTACTACCATGGTAATATTCAATTCTTTGTTCGCCCTAAGAATGGCTTCTTGCATTTCGGCATCGGTTTTAGCAGGTTTTAGTGGAGCCACACATCCAGTACTCATGAACGATGGTGCATCTTGGTTGGGGCCACTCCCCGGCATACTCTTGAGAAACCATGGACACATTTCAGGGGCGAAATTGGGATTTACCTTCATGGCATGGACATGGACATCAATGATGGGCAATCTTTTTTTTGTCTCTTGTGCATTTAGAACTGCTGTGTAGCATACAAGAACAAAACATAGGACAAGTAAATTAGGATTGTAATTTTTATATATTGTATTCATACTCTTGGTGTAAAGGTTATAAGGTTCAATTATTTGAATAGCATCGGGGCAAACTCTGAAAGGTATATTCTCCAGTTGGTCCAGGTATGTCCTCCGGTACTTTCCCTATAGATATAGTCAAAGTCATGCTTGTCCAATTCGTCGCGCATGGTGACCACGCTTTGGTATAGGAAATCATCTTTTCCACAGGCGATCCAATACAATTTTGGGTTTGCTTCTTTTAGTGCCAAGATTTGCTCGGCACGTTTGGAGTGGTCCACTTCGATGCCAAATCGGCTTAAATCCGCAAAACCCATGCTCATCACGCCGATGTAATTGAAAAGGTCCGGATTGGCGAAGGAAGTATTCATGGTCTGCAAACCGCCCATACTAAGACCCGTAAGCGCCCTATTTTCTTTATCTGCCTTGACCCTGAAATTAGCTTCGATATAAGGAATGACATCGTTTACCAAACTCTTTTCGAACAGCATACTGGCCATACCTCTTACGGATTGGTCAACTTCTGGCAGTTTGGGTGTTATTGTTTGTGCCGATGCCTGTGACGGGTTTCCATTCGTCATGACTACGATCATAGGTTCCGCTTTTCCACTATTAATTAGGTTATCCAAAATTACTGGGGCCACACCAAGGGTAGGCCAGGCTTCCTCGTCACCACCTCCACCGTGCAATAAATACAGTACGGGATACTTTTCTTTGGAACCGTGATAACCAGGTGGTGTATAAACGAACATACGACGTGTAAGTTCAAGGGTAGGGGATTCGTACCAAATTTGGTGAACACTGCCCTTGGGCCCTGTTTTTGCCCAATAAAGATCCGATGCTTCCCCGGGCACATACAACACGCTTTCGGTTCTAAAAATACCGTCCCTGGCAACTTTAAGGTTGGATGGGTCTATAGTGGTAACCCCGTCCACGTTAAAGGTGTATGTGTAGAGTTCAGGTTCCAGAGGGCCCAATTTCACGGACCATACACCATTTGCGTCCTTGGTAAGTTGCGCGGTTTGTCGTGTCATGCCCTGTTCCCCATTGGGTACCATGGGCATCCAATTCCCTGATAAGCTAACACTTTCGGCTTGTGGCGCCTTAATTCTAAACATAACGGAGCGGTCTTCATTTAGTTCAGGGGATACCAATCGTTCGGTTTGTCCTACTTCTTGCGAACGAATCAGGGAAGGGACCGTCATCAAGATTCCCATGAAAAAATACATGTATCTTCTAAGGGATTTTACCTCGGATGCAACCTTGGGTTTTTGATTTTCATTTTTAAAGGTTTATGGGTTAATTTAAGTTCTTTAAAATTTTTGCCGGTATGCCCCCCACAACCGTGTTGGGAGGAACATCCTTATTTACCAGAGCGCCGGCGGCAACTACAGAATTCCTTCCTACCCTTACCCCAGGTAGAATGGTAGCTCCGGCACCGATCCATACATTTTCCTCGATGATTACTCTACTGGGTACCATGCTTTTTCTTGTCGCAATTTCCGTGGGATGGTTTTCCGAAGTGATGTTCACCCGGGGGCCGATCATCACATCGTCCTTAATTTCGATACCGCCCAAATCTAAAAAGCTACAGGCGTGGTTTATGAAGACATTTTTTCCCAACGTAATATTGATACCTATGTTGGTGTAAAAGGGTGTGAACAAAGTAGTGCTGTCATCTACTTTTTTACCGATGATTTCGCCTAGGATACTGCGGATATCGTCCACATGGTCTGCCCGGTTCAGTTGATTCGACAGTTTTTTGGTTCTGTTGACCATTTCCCGTATTACACCATAATCGGGGTCGTTCATGTGGATGACCTCGCCGGAAGTCAATCGTTCGAATATGTTTTTTTTGTTCATTTTACGTTTCCTAGTGTTTGTACTTCAAACAAGTTCAGCGCGCAAGAATATGAATACACATATCCCCGTAAAAGTTCATTACCTAAATGTATCCGTATGATTTTCAAATTGTTAAAAGATTGAAAGCTTGTCGGTTTGTATTGAAATGATCGGTCAGTTTACAAATTAAATTAGGGGAATGTAGTGATTAATTTAAAGAATCTAGGTCAATTCCATGTTAAAGTCTCAATTTGAGACAATAAAAATCCACTAGCCTATAAATACTTGGATTTAAAGGTTGTTATTGGTGGAGTTTCAGCTATTTGTCGCTTTGACCCATAAATGATAGAAACAAAAAAGTCGTCCAAAAATTCCTTCTTGGACGACTTTCTATTTATTTGCGTACACCTAAAAATGTTCTACCATTTTAGGGACATAGAACATTTTTTTTACAATGCCTCTGAATTTTTCTTGAACTCCAAGGTATTTATCTGTACGAGCATTTCCCCTTCCTTGGCATTTGGGTTCCTGACCACCAAATAGAGGTCATGGAAACCGTTTATATCCTTCACATCCACCGGAATGCTTTTTTGGGCAAGGGCCATTACGGACCTAAAACTTGGTTCCGGGCCTTTTTTTCCTCCAGCTTCCCACTCGCTTCTAAGGCGTTGTAATTCCTCCCTAAAGTTCAGTTCCAACGGCGCTATTTCTTCCGTGGTCGTGATCAAAGGTCCGTCCGGGGCATCCAAATGTACTTCGATAATACCGCCAATATCCTTGGTACGGGTGGAGGCCTCCGCATTGATGACCATTTCTGTAATACCTGTAAAATCGATGTTTTTATAGGATAACCATCCACCGTTCCTATTCATCTTTAAAGCCCTGTTAGGTGTTATCAACAATTTGGTGCCTTCGGCCTCGTCATATTGTTCCGAGGTGATGACGGGATTTCGCAAGGCGATGATCTTTTCGGAAGTTAGCGGTTGTACTTTGTCCGTTCCCTTATCCGTATAGGCTACGCGCAAGAGGTAGCTACCTTTTCCATTTTCTTTTTGCGGTACAGATGTGATATAGCTTCCCGATAGCGGTATCCTTTTAACTTCCTGTTCTAGATCGTTGAGGCCCATTATGTAGTCCACGATCAATGCCGCATCTTGCTCACTCAGGTCCGGATGGGCGCTCATGGCATGCTCGCCCCAGATTCCAACACTACCACTGATAATCCGTTGGGCAATTTCCTTTTGCCCCTGGATATCGTTCTTATACTTGGCCGCAACCTCCTGATAGCTGGGCCCAATGGAGCGGATATCCACGCGGTGACAGGAAAGACAGTCACTTTCATCGATCAGGGCCTTTCCTTTTGAGAGGGTGATCCATTCATCCGTACTCACGTGGTTCTGCGCAATTTCAATGGGGTCAAAACCTTCCGGGGCATAGTCAAAGTTGACCGCTACTTCTTCCTCCTTAATAGTGCCATCCGATACGGAGCCGTCTTCCTTGTCCGCAACCTTGATGGTATAGGTTAGCTGATTATCTGGAAAGAAGAAACTTTGATTCCCTTCCACAATTTCCAAATCAATGGTTGGCGGTTCATTACCCGCGGTCACCTTAAACTGCTGTTCGTTACTGTAACCTTCACTATCCGTCACTTGTAGGTTTACAGTATAGATACCTGCATCTTCCAAGGTGATTTTAGGATTTGGGCCATCCAGACTTTGGGAAAAGCCACTATCCGAGGACACTGTCCATTGATAGGATAACGCGTCGTTGTCATAATCCATGGTGCCTTCCGAGGAAAGATTTAGTTCAAGTGGTACCGCACCTGCTTTTTTATCCGCACTGGCCTGGATGATCGGAATTCTATTGCCTCCATTGTACTGTACCCTTTTGATCTGGGCATTTTCATTGCCTCGAAACCATGCAGAGCCATATTCCAATACGTACAGGTCCCCATCCGGACTAAATTGCATGTCTATGGCACTTGAGAAATTCTCTTTGGGTAAAAAAGGCTCCATGGACACATAGTCCCCATTTTCATCCATCGTTACGGCAATGATCCACCCGCGCATAAATTCAGTAATCAACCATTTGCCTTCGTAATAGGCGGGGAAGCGTTTGTCCGATGCAGGGAAGTCTGCTTGACGGAACACGGGACCTCCGGTAGCGCTCCTACCAGCACTGCCCAAAAGGGGAAATTCCTCCGAATAGCCATAAGGGTACCAGAAAAATGCCTTTTGTGGTGGGGGCAACTCGGTAATACCCGTGTTGTTTGGAGAGGTGTTTATCGGTTTTTCAACGTCAAAATAGCCGTAAATGGAATCGGTTTCATAGTCATAGTCGGCATACGGCTTGTTGTCCCCAATAAAATAGGGCCACCCGAAAAATCCTGGACCTTTGGCCTGATTGAATTCATCATGACCTTTGGGTCCTTGGTCCAAATCCTCGGAGGCATCCGGACCTACCTCGCCCCAATAAATAAATCCGGTTTCATTATCGATGGAAATTCTCCATGGGTTTCTATGCCCCATGGTGTAGATTTCTGGGCGGGTCTTGGACGTACCCTCCGGAAAGAGATTGCCCTCAGGTATAGTATAGGAACCATCATCTTCTGGGTGAATGCGGATAATAGACCCTCGTAGGTCGTTGGAGTTTCCGGCCGTTCTTTGGTCGTCCGAGGTTTCATGTCCAGGACGTTCGTCCAGATTGGATGTACCTTGCGGCGGGTTTGCCGTATTATTACCGATAGTCATGAACAGGTTACCATTTTTGTCGAATACCATTCCACCCCCCGTATGGCAGCATACTTCGCGTTGGGCAGGGTATTCCAGTACCACTTTTTTGGTATCGTCCAGTAGCTTTCCATCCCTGTATTCCCATCGAGCCAAAACATGTTTGGGTTCATCAGGGTCTGCATAGAGCATAAAAATCCAGTGATTGTTCGCAAAATCCGGATGGGCGACAATGCCCATCAAGCCTTCTTCAGCGGTCCTGGTCTGGCCTTCCTTGTTGGTGTAGATGGTATTCACAGGAACATTCCCCACGGTTTTGACGATCCTGGTATCCGCATTGAAGGATTTGACGCCTCCTTTTCGCTCTGCCAAAAGCATTTCCGTATCGTTAATAAAGGTGAATGCCATAGGCTCGTCCAATTCGCCGGGTTCCGTTAAAACGGTGGTCGTAAACCTGTTTTCTTCCGGTTTTGAAAGGTCCGCAACCGGTTTTTCATTGCAGGCAACCAATAGAATAAAGGAACTTAACGTGAGTTTAAACCACGGGAAAACCATGGTTTTACAGCTTTTTGAATCTTTTTGCATCGGTTATGAATTGAGTTGGTAAGGACTAAATGTAAATAAAAGATGTATTTGGAACACTCTCTGTTTAACCTGTAAACACGTGGTTTAACAAAGATTTATGAAAGTTTTATAATTTAAATTCGGTCTTTCCCTTTTTAGTTTTGAAGATATGGGGGTAATGTTCCTCAATATTTTTTTTCATAAAATCGAGTGGCACGTCTTCAAAATATCCATAGTCGTCAGTATACTCCATGAAAAGACTTCCAGAATTGTTGTATTGCTGCAAGTAGGAACTATTATTGCCATCGAACTCTAAGGGTTCTACATTGAATTTTTCACAGAGCGACTTGTTAAAGGCAGGGGACATTTTAAGCCATTTGTCGTCAAGAAGCGCATTGACCATACCATGGGGTGTTAACTCGTTGGAACCAAATTTTTCCGTTAATCGCTCCACGGCAATATGGTTCTTAACCTTACCCAAATGCAATCTGGCCGGAATGCCCGCACCGCGCAAAAGGGAAATTAATAGAATGGATTTTTCTACACAGTTTCCCGTTGATTTTTGTACAATCGTGCTTGATCTGTAGTTTTCTTTAGAAAGGTTAATACTATAAGGGTCGTATTTCCAACCATCCCTGACAAGGGTATATAATCTAATGGCCTTCTCCTTAGATGAAAGGTCATTAGTCAGCGACTTCTTTAGGAGAACGTCAATTGTAGTATCGTTGTAATCAAAAAAATAGGAGGAATTCAAGTATGTCATAAATGATTTTTGTACTGATATTTTACCAAAGATTGAAAAATAACTCAACAATATTTCCCAAAATAAAGCTAACCAATGCACCCCATATGGAAATACGCCCAAGATTGAAGCTATCCGTAAATGCCAACCAAAGGGACCAAGCCGAACAAATTAAAAAAATTACCTTGGCATATACCGGTAAAGAACTTGGAAAGACTCCCAGTATACTAAATAGAAAATCCATTAGGACCGAAAAACCAAAAAGGGCCAGGGTGAAATTCACCTTTTTATCTTCATTTAATAAATAAATACCTGCAACCAACAATTCTACACATAAGGCTAAAGACCCAAACTGACCATAATATTCCCTTTTAAAATAGCTTGATAGGCCAGTAGGAAATTCTACGTCCAGATAAAAAATGATTCCTAGTACTATTGCTATTAGAACAAAAATAATAGCCGTTATCGTCTTCAAGGTTTTATTCGGTATGTCCACGACGCACTAATTTTACGATTCGATTATATATGATTTCAGAAATATTCCAGTTATATCCTTTAAAATTAGTGGTATTGGTGAATTGTACGATTACGGCATCCATATCTTCATCATATTTAGCAATAGTCTGGTATCCTGGTACCAATCCAGTATGGTCAAAAACATAAATAGAGGCATAGATTTCACGCTCTCCACCTTTAAATACCGTACTGTCATTAAGGGCCCTTAGAAATTTACCAACGTCTTGGGCAGTGGCCACCATTCCTTGGTCATCCGTTTTTAAGTCGGTATTGTAACCCTCATATCTACCACTCATAACATCATCTAAATCCACATCATTAATAGATGCAAAGGTATTTTTAAGTTTTAGAGGGTTTAAGATTTCCCTTTTGAAATAATGAAATTCACTTTCCCCAGTTACTTTTTTAATCAGTTCCGAGAGTAACAAATAATTGGTGTTGCTATATTCGTACCCTTTGCCAGGTTTAAACGTAGCCGGTTGATCCAAGATTAACGCTAGGTTTTCTTCGGATGTTTCCTTTGGGTTTGCCCAATAATTAAATGTATCGGTGTAGTTGGGAATGCCACTTCTGTGCTGAACCATCATACGCAACGTGATTTCATCGGCATATTCGATTCTTCCAACCAATTCTGGAAAATAATCGGCCAAGGTGTTATCCAAGGATAGCTGCTTGGCTTCTGCCAATTTAGCGATTGCTACGGCATGGTAAAGCTTACTTACGCTCGCAATTTTAAACAAAGCATCTTTACGGGCAGGTATAGTGTGGTCCCAATCATGCCAGCCAGCTGTGTAGGTCTTTGGAGGTTCTCCGGCTTTATCCACATAGACTATGATGCCATCGAACCCTCTATCCAAAGCCTCTTTCACTTGTTCCTGTACCGAATTTGGTAATGGAACTATCCAAGCCCATACAATGGACCATGGTACGAAAAACAAGGAGATTGCAGTACTCGTAAGCAAAACGATTCTAAAAATAGTATGAAGCTTTTTTTTCATTATTTTGACTATAAGTCTTTAAGATAGGGATTCATTTCCCGTTTTAAGGTTTTCTTTATCGAAAGTGTTTTGTATTTCAGGTAGCTTTTTGTTGGGATTTGGTCTTATGTCCCATTTCAATCCGAATAAAGGCCCTACCAATGGAATTTTACATATTAGTAATTCATAGATAAAAAAGCAAAGCGCCATAGTGAATATCGTAATGATAATAAACTTAGCGGATACATGTATATCCAGCGGTAGAACTAATAATGCTCCCAAATACAAAGCGAACATATGAACAATGTATACAGGATATGCCGCTTTGCTTAAATAAGTAAGTGTTTTACTAGGTTTATTTAAATAGGTATAACCCATTCCAAATACCCAAAGAATCCAACTTATAGATTCAAGGGACATTAAATACCCTGGTGCTTCGGTGGCATAAACGTAATATCGAATCCCATATAATATGGCAGCCAAGCCAAAATACCCCCATTTCCATTTTAAGACGGTTTTCCAAAAATTAGTGCCACTATACATGAGCATAAAACCAAAAAGGAAAGCCAGCAATCCTAAAAAGAAGCCATGCCAAGTTTGGGCGTACATTGCAAAGGGCTGAGGTTGTAGTATATACGTTTCCAACATGAAGAAAAGGGCAATGCTTAGTGGTCCCAAAGGATGATTCATCACTTTGGACAGTACTTTTTGAAACGTACTATTCTCGTATTTTCTTAGCAGAAAAAATAACGGCATCAATAGTAGAACATAACAAAAAATATTACCTAGAAACCATAAGTGACCCATATGTGGAAAATAGTTTAAGGAAATTTTGTAATAGCTTTGAAAAATATACATGTGAAGCGGTGTAATCGCTACGATTCCAAAGAGAAAAGGTAAAAAGATCCTTTTGGAACGTTCCCAAACCAATTGCTTCCAATTTCTTTTTTTCATGGCAAAATAAACTCCCATGCCAGAAACAAAGAATAAGAATGGTATGCGCCAGACATTGAGCATGGTCATCGGCTTCCATAGACCCTCCCATGAATCCTCACTTCTAATAAATCCCAAGAACATGGCCCAAGGTTGAAAAACAATCGCTATGTGATAGATTAGAAGCAGGCCTATGGCAATGACCCGCAACCAATCAATGTCGTATCTTCTTTGTGTTTTCATTGTAGTGCATTAAAATGTCCTATTGCAACATCATTGCAATGACTGGACGTTTTTTTTCTATTTCGGCAAGATCTAACTGTAGGCCCATGGGAGCCAACTGTTGCTGTAACATTTCATAAATGGGCTTAACTTCATTATAAGGCCCCATTACCGATTCCCTAGCAGTAGCTCCAAAGCTGTTTCTTAGGGATTTGTCCGCATTGGCATCGATTAAGAGTTGTACCATTTCTACTCTTCCAAAAAAGGCTGCAACATGTAAAGCAGTAGCACCATCGTTGTTTTTAAGGGTAAGATCTGCTCCCGCATCAATAAGTTTTGCAGCGATGTTTCCTTTGTCAAAAGTTACTGCGGTAATCAACGGTGTGGAACCACTCATGGCGTCTTTTTTGTTGATGTCCGTTCCAGAAGCAATGTGTTGTTCAACTACTTCTGCATTATTCGATAATATGGCCGTCTGTAGGTCCATAGTAGGTTTAGGGACGCTTTTTTCATTGGTAACAGCTGTTGTTACTTTTTCCTTGTTAGCCGATTCACCACATCCTGTTAAGAATACTAACATAAGAACGGAGATACCAACTCTGTTTTTAAACGATTTGAAAGAACTTGTTTTCATGACTTTTTGTTTTAAGATTATTAATCGATTTATTTGATGATACAAAGGTCGACGAGGTCATGAAGCAAGGTTTAAAAGCTATGCGGAATCATATATCAAGTTTCAGGAGTGGATAAAAACTATGGTGAATTCATATAAATTATGACGCAAAGCAGGATTTATGACCTAGTGGTAAGCTATTAGTGGAAATACTGGAATTACTCATAATTTTCTATTTGCACACTTATTGGTATAGTGTCTTTTTTCGCTTCTGCTGCATTCGGTATGATTGATGATTTAAATGTTTCTCTCATTCGAGTGCCAATTGAATTAATACGATGCTAATGGTCAAGCCATACGGTACGTCCAGAAAGGTATAAGTCAAAGTAAATTAAATTGGATTTTTAATTATTACTTCTTCAATGATTCGGTTTTGGTTTTTGCTCTGAACGTGTTTTGAATCAATTAGTAAATTATTCAATGTCAAGGATGGGAAAATCCTTTTTGCTCTTTTTAGCATTTTCTTACCAGGAAAAATAATATCATGCTGGGCAGCAAAAATTGTAATCCGCGTTTTAATATTGGCAGCATTCTTCGCATCAATCACGGGTACTGGTGTGAAGTCCATGTCAAACTCCAAAAACACTTTTGATAAGTATTTGAAAGCAAATTCATCCCTATCGGTGAATAGTTCCGCTAAAAACTTCTCAATATATTTTGGTTTTCTAGTCTTTATGAAACGTTTCATCGGAATGAAAATTTTGAACAGTGCTTTTAATGGATTGCCATTTACGATGTAAGCTGGGGAGGACAAATAGACTCCAGTAATCCTACTTTCATCGTATTCCAGCGTTTTCAAAATCACTAATCCGCCAAAGGAGAAACCTGCCATTGCTACTGAGTCTAAATTTAGGTTTTGGATTAGTTCAATCATCCATTTTCCATAAGAATTATCTTTCATACTCAAACGAGTGCCAGCACTTTTATTTGGTTGAGCCAGAACATCAATAGAATATACTCGATGTGTTTTATGTAAGTTTGGATACGTTTCTAAAGTTATTGATGCACAGCCATTTGAGCCATGCACTAAAATTATTGGTGGATTAGATGAATTGCCAGTTGCAATTACGTTTGTTTCACCAAAAGATGTATTCACCTTCAGAAATTTATGCGCAATTTTGAGTTCCTTTAGCTTTTCATCATATAGACGTAAAATAGCTTGTTTTCCTTGTTCTGTTTTGAAGAGGGTCTTCATGATTTTTTGTAGGCTGCTACATCAATACAGGTGTAATTTTTTATAATTCAACTGATTTTATTCATGTTTTGGCTAGTATCCCATTTTTAGGATTATATTTTCTTTTTTAGTCACCGGTTGTCGTATTAATTTCTTCTATTATGAGATGTCCTAGTTCCGTTAACTCGCTATATTGTTCAATCATCGTATCAAACTGCCACGCAGCTAGACTTATGACATTTCTATAAGCAGGTTCTGCTGTAAACTCAATGAATGCTTGGTCATATTCAGATTGAGGTGTGGCTTTGGTTGCTAGGGAATCTAATGGCATGAATGCAGAAGCCAACATAAGTGACCTATCGAATTGGGAATCGAGGTAATTTTCTTGGTACACGGCATATTGATTGTAATTTCGCTCATTTTCCGCAATGATATCCACTAAACCGTGATATTTAGCCAATAGTGAATCAAGTTTGGTATTATTTATTTTTCCATAAAATTCAGAGTTTTTCAAAGATTCATACCCCCCCGAATTTGGTTTGAAATAGAAATCAGCAAAAGCAGCCCCGCTTACTTTGAATAAAAAAAGATTCTCTTTTTCGGTCTTATTTAAAATGCTATTGCGTGCTTCTTTACAGATATCTGCAATTTGTTTTCGTCCTTTTGTTAATAGTGCAAGTTGTTCTATATCTTCAGCCGTATGAGTTTTAATTTTAGTCAAATATTCATGTAAGGAATCCTTATCCTTAATCGATTGGTTCCAATTGTTTATCTGTATGGCAATTAAAATTCCAATAACCACTAGAACGATTTCGCCTAACCCATACTTCAGGTATTGCGTTTTCTTATTGTCTAAAATTAACTTATGCCGAATTTTTCTAAATAATTTCATAGGTTAACTCAAATTAGCCGCAATGGTCTCTAGTAAGAAAAGTACGGTTTTAGAACCGAAAATCTTTCATCCGAGAACTGATTTTTGTTGAATTTCATAATCTTTACTTAAACCTTTCGACCGTTTTTTTAAACCAATGTTGTATGCCATTTTAATTTAATTTTTCTCGTTGATTGGCCTTATTCCAAAAATTAGTAAATACCCTATCATCCAAAATTCACCAATGGTTGCAGGTATGGTAAGAAATCTATTGTAGCTAAAATCAATTCCCGCGTGGCGTATAATTGTAGAAACCAGATAGCCTATACCACCTAAAATAAGAACTCTTCCTAACCAGATAGGCAACCTTTTAGACTTAATAACAATATATCCCATTGGAAATAACCAAAGCCCAAAAAATAGACCACCAATTCCCCAAGCATTTGAAATCATATGTTGAAGCATCTGAATTAGTAGAACTTTATCTTCAGTAATACTTATATCGGAATTTGCAATACCTATTGCTGAGGCTATTGAAATTGCACTTATCATTATGGCTACGGCATTCACCATGCCCCATATACCTAGCGTCCAAGCTCCCCATTCATAATTGTCCTTAAATAATTTGAAAAACCAAACAGCGGTGAGTGCCTGTGATAGTACTATAGCAAACTCTAACAGTAACCTAATTCTTGCAGTCGATTCCAATGCTACCAAATTCGATAGCGTTTGTTCAGGATTACCGGATACGAATATTTGAGAATGAAAGACCATAAATCCTAGAATTCCTGTAATAGCCATCATTAAATACCATATACCGGTTGTTCTCGCTGTCTTAATTATATGCGTTTGTTCATTATTTACAATCATTTTTGCTTTTATTTGGGTTTTGAGTATTCGATTAATTCCTCTACGTAGTGAAATTCACCTTGGTCTTGGGTTAGTTTTATGAAATTTTTCACGGCAGGAGCATACAACCAAACTTCTGTTTCATTTGCATTGTAACCCCTGGAATTGGTAGTCTTGCCAGAATATTTAATGGTGTATGCCATAAAAGTTCCGGCTTCAACTGTTTCTTCTTTGAATGATAGTACTTCGGCAGTTTGACTTTGATTTCCCGTAGTTCCATCTTGACTAGTCCAATTATTCTCATATTTCCACTTTTTGCCAATTTCAAGAGGCCAGTCGTACTTAGGTGTTTCACTTTCATCTGGTTTAGCAATTTCTGCAATTGGAATGGTATCTTTACCGATAGTCATTCCTAAAACTCCATCATAACTTACGACTACCCTTGTATCTGTTCCTTCTGAGCGTACTTCTCCTTCAGTAGTCATACCCTTGTATTTCCAGACCCATTTTTCACCTGCCGTATAATCAGCCGGTGTTGGTTGTTCGGTTTTTGTATTGTATTGGTCATTGCAGGCACTAAGAATCATTAATGCCAATGGTATTGCAAATAGACTTTTCATTTTCTTTACTTTTTAAAATTCCTTATTAATTAAAACCAGCTAAAACCAATTCCCAAACTAAATTGCACAACCTCTCTGTCAATGTCATTGTTTAGCTTTACACCACCAACAAGCAGTTTGGATTGTACATTTAATGCAAATTTGTTTTTTCTGTAGACTTCATAACCCGTACTAACCATTGCCGCTATTCCTGTATTCCAATCGTCATTAACATTTTCCTTGATATCGTAGAGAGCAGGAGAATCTATGGCTAAACCAGCGCCGCCATGTACCCACCATCTATCCTTTATCCAATACTGAACAGAAGGTATGATACCACCAAAGTCCCTATCATTTTCATCAAGCGTGTAAATCATTCCAGGTAAAGAAACGGTAATCGCCAAACTGTTATTCAACATGTAACCAAACTTTAATTCCGGAAAAGTACCACCACCTTGACTATCATCAAAGTTTCGGAGTCCACCACTATCTTCAATACTAATAACACCACCTCCAAGGCCAAATTCGAACATAAAGCCATCTCTGGTAAAATTGTTATGAGAAGCCGAATTCTTCTGAGCATAAGAAATTGTAGTAATTAAGGTAAGGGCAGTAATGGCCATTCTTAACATAATTTGTTTTTTGATTGTTTTCATGCATAAATTTTTAAAGGTTTTATATGATTTTTTTGATATTACAAAGGTCGATGAGGCTGTGATGCAAGGTTTACTAGTTATGCGGAAGAACATATCAAGTTTCAGGAGGGTATAAAAACTATGGCGCAACGGTATAAAATATGACGCAATATGGTGTTTGGCCTGTGATGATAGGCGATTCAACGAAATACCTTGGTTCTCTACATTTTTTCTAATTTAGGGGCAGTAAAAACAAGTATTGTATCCAATCTGTGAACAGGTCAACCTTTTTAGAAGAAGCAAGGGACATTATTCTCAAAAACCTATCTAATGAACAATTTGGGGTATCCGAACTGGCGGATGCCGTGCACATGAGCAGGTCCAATTTGCTTCGGAAAATAAAAAAGGAAACCCAATTATCTGCAAGTCAGTTTATACGTAAAATTAGATTGGAAGAGGCCGTGAATTTGTTAAAGGAAACCGATTCTACGGTATCCGAGGTTTCTTATCAAATAGGTTTTGGAAGTACCTCATACTTTATAAAATGCTTTAGGGAAGAATATGGTTTTTCTCCAGGGGAAATACATAAGGAGATGGAGTTGTCTTTGCCCCCACAACAGGTCAACGACAAACAACGGCGTTATTTTTGGCCGGTTGTTGCCATTGTTGGAGTTTTGCTAATCATGGCCGCTTATTTTTTTATTTCCAAAAAAGAGCCAAATCAATCGGTGATATTGGAGAAATCCATTGCTGTGCTTCCATTTAAAAATGAGAGTAGTGATTCTACCAACCTTTATTTTGTAAACGGGCTTATGGAGTCTGCTCTGAATAATCTCCAAAAAATTGAGGATTTGAGGGTTATCAGTAGAACATCGGTAGAAAAATATAGAAGAACCCAAAAAAATGTGCAGGAGATTGCACAGGAACTCAACGTGAACTACTTGATAGAGGGTAGTGGTCAACGAGTGGGAAATACCGTTTTGCTAAACGTGAAATTGATTGATGCAACGACGGATACCCCTATATGGTCTGAACAGTACAATCAAGAAGTAGTAGATATTTTTAGCCTACAGAATGATGTAGCCAAACGGATCGCAGATGCTATCGAAGCCGTGGTAACGCCCGCAGAGTTGGCCCAAATTGAAAAGAAACCCACAGATAACCTTGAGGCTTACGAGTATTACTTGAGAGCATTAGACCCTTACTATTTAAAGACCAAAGAAGGTCTGGAGGAAGCCATTCCCTTGTTTGAAAAGGCAGTTGAACATGACCCAACCTTTGCATTGGCCTACGCCAATTTGGCCATCTCCTATTATTTTCTGGATATCAATCGAAGGCAGAAAAACTACACAGAGCTCATCAACAATTATGCGGACAAAGCCCTTTTATACGATGCTAAAAACGATGTTAGCCTTATTGCCAAGGCTCTATATTATGTGCATACGGATGAATATAGGTTAGCTGTTCCCCATCTGGAAAAGGCGTTGGAATATAATCCCAATTCGGCTGATGTGGTTCAGGTTTTGTCTACTTTATACAACAGCTATATACCGGATACTGCCAAATATTTAAAATATGCCCTCATAGGTATCCAACTGGATATCGCTGCCAATGACTCTGTTGCCAAAAGTTATATTTACCTAACACTAAGTAATGCACTTGCACAAACAGGATTCATAAAAGAAGCTTCAAAATATATAGACAAGTCCCTTGAATTTGATCCAAAGAACGCTTATGCCCCTTACTTGAAGGCTTATATTAAGTATGCCGAAAATGGTGATATGGAGCAAACCAAAAAAAGCTTGATAAAGGAACTGGAAAAGGATAGTACCCGTCTGGATATTCTACAGGAAGTGGCAAAGCTCCATTATTTTCAAAGGGATTATGAAGGTGCTTACCCTTATTATAAAGCCTTTGTTGAAGCCAGGAGTCAAAATAGTCTAAAAATATACCCACAAGAAGACCTGAAGATTAGTTTAACGTATTCCAAGGTGGGAAAGGAAGAAAAGGCAAGGGAGTTTTATAATGCCTATGCCATTTATTGCGAACAAGATGTATCCATGTACAAAAGTGCCAGTATCGCTATGAAATATTCTTATGACGGAAGAATTGACGAAGCTATTGACGAACTTAAGAATTTTGCCACACAGGACCATTTTCAATATTGGATATTATTGTTTCTGGAAGAAGATCCGCTCATAGACCCCCTTAAGACCCATCCAGAGTACGCTGAGACCATTCAAAAAATAAAGGAACGTTTTTGGGAAAACCAGTCGAAGTTAAGGGAAACCTTGGAACACGAAGGTCTACTTTAGTTAAAACTGAAATTCTATTTTAGGGGTAAGTAATTTAGATCCGAATTGTTTCAGATGGTTTATTTTTGACTTTTAACTCAATAATTCCAATGGCCAACAAATCACTTTTTACGCTTCTTTTTTCTATTTTTTTTATAGTTACGTGCTTTGCCCAAAAGATCGATTTTTCAAAACTACAGAACCTAAAAATTAGGATTGTGGGACCTGCAAATATGAGTGGCAGGATAACGGCCATTGATGTGGTATCTGAAAACCCAAATATCATGTATGTAGGTGCTGCCTCTGGTGGGGTATGGAAATCCGAGAATGGTGGTTCTGCATGGAGTCCAGTTTTTGATGAACAGCCCACACAGAATATTGGGGCCTTGGCCATACAGCAAAGCAATCCCAATGTGATTTGGGTAGGTACCGGCGAAGGAAATCCTAGAAATTCCATGAACTTGGGCATGGGAATTTTCAAAAGCGAGGACGGAGGAAAAAGTTGGAAGCATTTTGGACTGGAAGCTACCAAGACCATCCACAGGATTATCATTGACCCTAAAGACCCAAATACTATCTATGTTGGTGCTATGGGCGATCCTTTTACGGCCAACCCAAATAGGGGACTTTACAAAACCGTCGATGGCGGTGACCATTGGGAGAAAATTCTATTTACCAATGAAAAATCGGGCGTTGCGGATATGGTCATGGACCCAAGGAATCCCAAGAAATTGTTCGTGGCCTTGTACGAGCACGAACGTACCCCGTATTATTTTACATCGGGAGGGGAAGGTTCCGGACTTTTTGTGAGCGAGGACGCAGGAAAAAACTGGAGGAAATTGGGTGCCGATGCAGGCCTGCCTTCTGGCGATTTGGGACGAATCGGGCTGGCGATCGCCCCTTCCAACCCCAATAGGATGTATGCCAAGATAGAGGCGAAAAAAAATGCCATTTACCGCAGCGATGATGGAGGAGTGCATTGGGAAATCATCAATGATACGCCCAAATTCGCCAATAACCGACCTTTTTACTTTCAGGATTTGGCGGTGGATACAGAGGATGCAGATAGAGTCTATAATATTTATCAGCCCTTATCCGTCAGTTATGATGGTGCAGTGACTTTTGATACGATTCCCATGATTCCTGCCGACGAAACCAAGGGAATCCATGCCGATTTTCATGCCTTCTGGGTCAATCCCAAGGATGCAAGGCATTTTATCATTGGGGGCGATGGTGGTTTAGGTATTACGCATGACCATGGCAAAAGCTGGTATTTTCCGGAGACCATTCCAGTGGCACAGTTCTACCATGTAGGTGTGGATAACGACCGCCCGTATAATGTCTATGGTGGCATGCAGGACAATGGCAACTGGTCCGGACCGGCCTATACCTGGAAACGCGGGGGCATCCGTACCCTGTATTGGCAATATTTAGTGGGGGGCGATGGCTTTGACATTTCGCCCGATTTGGACAACTCCCGATTTGGCTACGGTTCCTCACAGAATGGAAATTTGTATCGGTACGATAAATTGACAGGCTATTACGTAAGCATTCAACCGCCCGCCCCCGATCTAAAAACTGAGCTGCGCTTTAATTGGAACGCTGGTTTTGCACGGGACCCGTTCAACCCCAATGCGGCCTACTACGGTTCCCAGTTCGTGCATTTTACTCCGGACAAAGGGTCCACTTGGAAGGTTGTCTCACCGGACCTGTCCACCAATAATCCGGCATACCAAAAAGGGGATTACGGCGGACTCACCCTGGATATTTCCGGGGCGGAACGCTATTCTTCTATTTTAACGATTGCCCCTAGTTCGCTGGACAAGCAATTGATTTGGGCAGGTACCGATGACGGTCAGGTGCAATTGACCACGGACGGTGGAAAGACATGGACCAATCTCACTTCCAATGTAACCGATTTGCCAGAAGAAGGGTGGATTGCACAGATTCAGGCATCGACCTATAACAAAGGAACCGCTTGGATGGTGGTGAACAATTATAGAAAGGGCGATTATGCGCCTTATCTTTTTAAGACCGATGACTTTGGTAAGACATGGCAGCGAATGGTAAACGGTAAAACGGTACGTGGGTATGCCCTCACCGTTATCCAAGATCCCGTAGAACCCAATCTGGTTTTTCTGGGGACGGAGCACGGACTTTGGATCAGTGCCGATGAAGGCCAAACATGGGCACAGTTTAAAAACGGTTTTCCCTCAGTTTCCACCATGGATTTAAAAATTCAGGAAACGGAATCCGCCTTAATTGTAGGAACTTTTGGAAGGGCCATTTGGGTGCTGGACGATTTGTTGTCTTTACGTGAAATTGCCGGGAACAGATTGAAAGAGGGATTGACCGCCCTACCCATGAACGATGCCGTACAGGTCAAAGGACTATTTATAAATCCGCCCGGGAATATTTGGACCGGGTTCCACACCACTTTTGAGGGCGAGAACAAGGTCTTTCAAAAAACCGAAATCCCCTTTTACCTTTCGGAAGTACCCAAGCAGGGTGAAATCATTAAGGCCGATATTTTTGATCATCAAGGCAATAACATCAATTCGGTGGAAACCAAAGATTTCAAAGTTGGATTGAATTACGTGCTCTGGAAATTGGACGAAAAGTCAAGTTCCCTACCAGGTTCCTGGACGGACGATTTTTCTAGGGATATCCCCGTGCTGCCGGGAGACTATACCATCGTCTTGAAGTATGGAAATGTATCCGATACTACAAAAGTAAGGGTAATCTCTGATCCACGTTTCGATTTGGACGAGGAAGTAGACCGGCAGTTGTACAACTACAGAAAAGGGGCCGATGAGCAGGTAAAACGGATTTCATGGAAACTTACATCCATTAATGAAAAGCAGAAAAAGGTGGAAAAGCTACTTAAGCTAGTCTCAGATGCATCGGGGAAATCGAACGCTTCCTTACAACGAAAAATCGACCGAATGAATACGGATTTAAAAGCCTTAAAAGCAAAAGGGCAGACCCCAAGACCGGAACGTCAGGTGGGGGCTTGGCAATCCTTTGAAACATCGGCCTATTCAAAAATTAGGGAAGTCCTACAGATTGCTGCCGCCCAGACCACGGAACCATCCAAACAGCATTGGGAGACCCTAGAGCAGGCGAAGGGGTTGATTTCTGATTTTTCGACCCAGGTAGACCGATTTATGCAAAAAGAATGGTCCTCTTTTGAAAGCGATATTAAAAATTCAGGTTTTAATTTGGATATGGAAAAAGAGTAACTATAAACTTTCTGTCACTTCGAGTGAATTTTTGAGGTACGAAAAAATTTGTATCGAGAAGCATTTGGGTAAACAAGGAGCCTGCCCTGAGCGAAGCCGAAGGGTTCTCGATATAACGTCTCTTTCAGGCCGCCACTCGAACTGACAACGGTTATTTTATGGCGGATTTCCTCGTAATAATTTTTATCGCCTTGCTGTCTCTTCGAGTGAATTTTCAAGGAACGAGAAAATTTGTATCGAGAAGCACTTGAGTAAACAAGGAGCCTGCCCTGAGCGAAGCCGAAGGGTTCTTGATACAACGTCTCTTCCAGGACGCCACTCGAACTGACAACGGGTTTTTTATGGCGGATTTCCTCGTAATAATTTTTATCGCCTTGCTGTCACTTCGAGTGAATTTTCGAGATACGGGAAAATTAGTATCGAGAAGCAATCGGGCCAAAAAGGAGCCTGCCCTGAGCGAAGGCGAAGGGTTCTCGATACAGCGTCTCTTCCAGGACGCCACTCGAACTGACAATCGGTTTTTTATGGCGGATTTCCTGGTAATAATTCGTACTTTATTTAAATGAAAATATACGTTGTTTACATTCTTGAGTGTTCCGATGGAACTTGTTACACGGGAATTACATCCGATTTGGAAAAACGATTGGAATCCCATAAAAGCGGAAAATATAAGGATAGCTACACATCTTCAAGACTACCCGTTAAGCTAGCGTATTTTTGTGAATTTACGGAAGCCGCAATGGCAATCCAGACTGAAAAACAGATTAAAAAATGGTCCAAAGCCAAAAAGAAGGCTTTAATCTTGGGGCAATTCGACGACTTGCCGAACCTTGCCAAGAAAAAATTCAATTAACCGCTCTGTCACTTCGAGTGTTTTCAAACGAACGGTAGTGAAGTTGAAAACGTATCGAGAAGCTTTGGGACACAAAAAGGTTCTCGATACAACGTCTCTTCCAGGACGCCACTCGAACTGACATTTGGTTTATTAAAGGCGGTTTTTCTCCTATGAAAATGTGTGAAGGATTTACCCTAATACCGCTTCGGCCTCAATTTCCACCATATAGCCTTCGCCCACCAATTTGGCCTCCACCAAGGTATTTGCCGGATTGATGTCTTTAAACCGCTCTCCATGCGCGCGGGCCACAGCTTCCCAATCGGATAACTCGTTCACAAAAATTCGGGTACGGATTACATCGTTCAACGAACCTCCAAAAGAGGTAATAGCTCCTTCAATTTTATCGATGATGAAATGGGTCTGAGCCGCTGGATCGTTCCCGCCAATCAATAGATTTCCATGGGTGGCGGTCGTCCCAGAAACATGGATTCTGTTATCCACTTTTACGGCCCTGCAGTATCCGGCGTAATCCTCCCATTCCGTACCGCTAAAAATCTGTTCGCGATTGTGTCCGGTTTTTATCGGCGTAAACGCTTTTGGAATGGTTTCCAAGTGGTCGCTGAGGTCGCCGGATGCGGTCAAGAAGGGAGGCTTTCGGTACTCGTCCCCACAGTCACCCGGAATCATTTGTAATTCCTCCAACGCATTTTTGATGTTTTCCATGTCAGAACGGTCCAAGGTGATGTCCAACATGCTTCGGTTGTCCTGTATGTGTTCACTTTTACCCAATCGAGCTCCAACGATGACGGCGGCCACGGCCGGATTTTCAAGGATGTACCTCGTAGCGATATTGGCAATGGAGGCCTTGTGTTTGTCCGCCACCGTGCGTACGGTTTTCAACACGTACTGGTAAGGTTCCCACCCCCCGGCGGAATCGATGAAGCGCTTGTACTTCATCTGTGACCAAGTGTTCAACTCCTCCTGTTTGGGCTCGGGTTTGCCTAACCAGGCATCGGTCAGAAATCCGCCCGCCAATGTACCAAAGGCCAATAATTTTACATTGTATTGGGTACAGACCGCGGACATGTTTCCTCGGGCACGTTGGTCTATCAAGGAATGGCACACCTGATTGCACACAATGGGAATACCGCTGGCCAGGGCAATGCGCAAATGGGCCGCATCAAAATTGGTAACGCCTAAATGTTTTATGAGCCCTTCGTCCTTTAGTTCCTTCAAATAGATCAAACCGTCCAACCAACTGGGATCTGGATAGTACCATGCATGAAATTGCATGAGGTCAATGGAAGTCTGTTGCATCCTTTCCAGGGCGGTATTGACCGCTTCACGGACAGCCGCTCGGGTAATCTTCCCCGGTTTGGGTACCCATTTGGTAAAAAGTTGAACAGCGTTTTTATCTGCAAGGTTGTTTTTAAAAGTACCTGCAATGATTTCGCTGGAGCCGTAATGGTCGGCCATATCAAAGGAAGTCAGTCCGGCATCCAGATACGGTTGCATGTATTTAGCCGTTTCCACGGGATCCAAGGTAGTTCCGTGCCGTTCCATATCGGCAATTTGCCAAAGTCCGGTCACTACACGTGAAATTTCCAGACCATCCGCTAACGCTATCGTTTTTTGCATGTTTTATTCTTCGGGAAGTTGTAAAAATCGTTCTTTCAAAAGGGGTTCATTTTTTTTGAGTCGGACCCAATTATAGACAAAGATAGCACTTGCCACGCCCATGACGATGCCCCAAATGGGGGTGGAGTGAAAATACCAAGCTTTGGTCTCCGCCATCATATCCTTATAGGTATGGATAATCAAAAAGGCCGATAGTGTAATAATGCCCATCCAGCCTATGAGAAGCTGCATCGTTCTATTTCTCAGGACACCGCTTCGCTTTGCAAGGACTGGATTTAGTTTGCCGATGGAAACCAAAGTAATGCACATCAACAAAAAATTCACCATCATGGAAGTGACCATTATATCGATACCTAAAAAGAAATCGCCCGCAAAATGGGAGCCCAACACTCCGATGCTGGCCATGCCACCTGCCGCCCAAAGGGCAACATGCGGGGTCTGGTTTTTAGGGTGTATTTTGGAAACGGCCTTGGGAAAAATACCGTCCTTCGCCCATGCGAACATCAATCTGGAGACGGACAAAAGCATTGCCGGCAGGTCATTGATCAAGGCAATAGCCGCTCCGGCCAAAATGGCGATTCCCAGACTAGAGGGCAATACATAACTTAAAAGGCCCGGTGCCGAAATGTCCTTACTCATGGCCTCCTGGGCCACATAGCTCCAAGGAACGATGTGGTATACCGATGCGGCGAACAAAAAGTAAAACAACCCCACGCCAAAAATGGCCAGAATAATGGCCGTGGGAAGGGATTTTGTCGGGTTTTTGGCCTCACCACCTGCCTGCGCAATGGAGTCGAACCCTATAAAACTGGAGAATAATAGGGCTGCGGCCGATAGGAAGATGCGCCAGTCAAAATCGGTCTGTTTGGTGGGCTGAAAAGTGGTTCCCGTTTTGTTTTCAAGCGCCAATAGAAAATCCGATGCATCGTACACCAATCCGGCAACGATAACAATGCCTCCCAGCCCAAACATAAGGAACATCATGGGCAGGACTATGCGTTCGTAACTTTTAATGCCTTGGATGTTGATGGCCACAAAGGTCCAAATGAGACCCAAAGCGATGGTCACCCGGATCCATCCAATCTCCAAACTTTGGGAGATTTCTTCCCAACCCAAGGCCAGGGTGACATCCCTAATGAAGGGAACGGTGACATAGGCAATGACCCCAATGACAATTGAAAGCCCGAACCACTGCGAAAAACTGGCAATAAAACCTAGATAAGGATTAAGACCCCTGCTGGCGTAAATGTAGCTGCCACCGGCCCGTGGCATGGCCGAACCCAAAATTCCATAGGCCAAAGCGGCAAACAATGCGGGTATGGCAGCAAAGGCAAAGGCTGGTAAAACGTAGGGCCCAATACCGGGAACATTTCGTTGGATCATAAAGGGCACCACGTTGATGGAAGCACCTAACATGGAACATACACCCGTGGCCGTAAGGGCCAATAGTCCCATTTGACGGGCCAGTTTCTTTGGTTTGGCATTGAACATTACGATAGGAAATTTATAGTTATCGCTGTTCTTGCCCCAAGTAATTTTCTACACCGGTCATTTGCCATCGGCCTAAGGAAATGGGAATACTTCCCACGGAATTCAATTCATCAAAGAAGGCGCGCATTTCAAAAGGTTTATTTTTGGCTTCTTTCATTCGGGCGTATTCTGCCATTGTATTTTCCAAGAGATATTTTCCGGTAATGTAGCTGGTCCCATAGCCCGGTTGCCGCAAGTAGAGATGCTGTTCAAAAAGCAACAATTCCTTTTCAGTCTTCATCCAGCCGCGTGGGGTATATTCAGAATGAATGCCCCCGGCCTCTTTCATGGTCATCATATTGGCATGGGCATACAGGGAACCAAGTCCTCTTGCGGCTCGTTGGGCTATCATAATATAAACGATTTCCCTAGAGCGAGAGGAATCGTCATACAGTCCCGCATCCATGAACATCTCCTCTACGGCCGTGGCCGTACCTTCGTTACGGGAGTCGAATATATTGTAAAGTAACGGTGTACGCCTGATTTCACTGGCATGCGGTTCCGTATCCATACGTGCCAGCTCGAACCAATGGTAAAAATGGGAGTAGAGGGGACGTTGGTCATAGTGCGCTGTAATCCAAAAAAAGTTGCGTGTTTCCCGGGGTACAAAACCGCCAAGATGTGCATTTAATGCAGGTTCAAAATAATCCTTAACCGTGACCATTTCGTTTTTGTCCAGAAAATCCAGGAGACTTTTGGCGGCGGCTTTGGCGCGGCGGTCGTATTCCTCGGGGGAATTGGCATCGGTCAATTGCGGTAGGTTTCTATTGCGATGCTCCTCTAGTTTTAAGGCCGACCAAGCTCGGGAAAGTTCCCGTTTTAAGATCATGACTTCATCTTCCCAGGTCAAAGGCACCAAATGAACGTTTTGTAGGTACCAGGTATAATTTTCCTTCCCAATACCGGATGGCCCGGTTTTGTTGGATGCCTCAGCCTCCAACCAACTTGCTAAATTATTCGTAGAAGCAATGGCTTCTTCTATGGCCTTTACTATTTTTCGGTCCTTTGATATTCCGGGGAGCACCTTCATATCTTCCAGATTTTTGCTCTGGGTTTTAATATCGCGAATTCCGGCAATCCAAAGGTCCTTGGCATTCCCGGTCAGGTTCAGTTTGGCCTGTTCGTTCAAGGGCGGAATGACCGTTAGCTGCGCCAATAATTTGGTGCGTTGTTCCTTATCCAACGGAAAATTATAGGTCCAAAGATCTATGATGGCGTGATGCGTTGGCCCTTCGTGTGCGGGAACATCGCTTCGTGCCGTCCAAATGGTGGCATAAAAGGCGGGGTCGCGCTGCCAGGGTTTCAAGATGCGATGGTTAAAGTCGTAGCCGTTCATCTCTGCGTTTACGATACGCCAATCTACCTGATCGGGTATGGACCAGCCTGTGGTATCCATCTCCTGCAACTTTTTATGTAGGGTTTGGAATGCCGGCCATCTTTTGTCAAAGGTTTCCTGGGTGTAATCCGGTGCGCCATCCCGCAAAGGAGGGTTTTCAAAGGTTCTCCACTCCTTAAAAAAAGCGGTCAAATCCTGGTATGTATTAGATGAATTTTGAGCATTCAGGGCTGTTGTAAAAAGGAAGACAAATAGAATGTGAAATATGCTTTTTTTGATAATGGAAATAGTTTTCATTTAAGGTTTGTTTTGGTAGGGACGTTTTTATAAATTAAACATGGTGTCAAAATCGACCATAATTTAAATGTAATTATTGGTTTATTTTAGATTGCGAAAAGATTAATTGGAATTTTAGTTGTTAAGGGCTAGAATGAAATTTATTTTGTCGCTCTTAAAATACTTAATCGCACCAAGGCAACAGTTTCTTTGCTTTGCTGGTGGGTATTTCAAATTTGTTTACAGTATTCAATATAGACTCAACTCACTTTTTGAAAAGGAATTTTGATTTCAGTGCAGGGCCAAGATTGGTACTATGGCTTTATAACCAATTTCCTTCACCAATGGTTTGGAGAAAACACTATTGAAGAAAAAGTGCTTGTGATTTATAAATGCGATCATATCGCTATTTCTACTTTCAACAAATGAAGTTATGCCTTCTGATACGTCATTTTCAGTTAGGTTATGAAAGTTATACTTTATTGGTTCCATAATATCTTGCAACAATTGCTTATTGATTTCTTGTAGTTCAGTTAAATCATGTTTTTTACTTACATATAACACTCTTACTGTTGATTCAAACATTTTTGCAATCTCAATAAGGTAGCTAAGTTTCCGTCTCTTAAAAGTGGCTTTAAAATTTGTTGGAAAAACAATTTCTTTTGGGATAGAAAACTTTACGTTTTTGGGTATGGCCATAACCGAGCATTCTCTAATCTTTTCCATTGCTTTTACGGTATTGCTTCCAAAAATAACCCCCTTTGTGCCAGAAGCTCCTTGGGTACCCATTACTATTAAATCAATGTCTTTTTCAGCAATTGTACGCTTTATCGCTTCAGAAAGATAATTATAGGTGGAAATTGTATGAAAGGCATGTTTGGGGTTGTCATTATGTAGCTTCAACATATCCAAGAGTTTTAGAAAGGAATCATGGGATTTTGCTTGGGCAATCCTATATTCCGCGCTATCAGGTTCAGGAAAATATAGTGATTTGGTCGTATAGCCGTCCAAGCTGAAAACGTTTAGAAAGTAGAATTCACAATTCAATTTCGCATAAAGGTCAAGTGCATATCTAGCGGCGTTTAATGCATTTTTTGAAAAATCCGTAGGAATTAATATTCTTTTGTCCATGATAGCATATTGTTTACTATGAGTTTTTATTTTTTCACTTAAGAATTACCAACATTATACCTGAAAAAATACGATGGAGTTTTTTGAATGTTTAATCGTGAAGCACTAAAAATGGTATTGTTGTGTGGTAGCTAACTTTTTCAACCGTAGGCCTAAAAAGAATTCGTTCTACAAAATTCAAATGCTTGGCCACCATTACAATCATATCCAGATTGCGACATTCAATGAAATTTTGAATGGTTTCGTCTAATTTTTTTCCTGTAAGGGTGTGGAAAGAGATTTCGATACCCGTAAAATAATCCTCTAAAAATTGTCGATTCTTTTGTTGTTGTTCACTAAATCTTTCTTCATTGGTCGAAACATATAAAAACCGTAAGGCCGAATTATGTGTTATGATCAGCTCCTTGATATTTTGCATTACTTTCCAATTATAGCCCAATTGAAAATCTGTTGGAAAGCCTATTTCCTTAGGTCTACGGTATTTTGCATTTTCAGGTACAGCCAAAACGGCACAGGGTACTTTTGTAATAACATCACCCGTATTACTGCCCATAGCAATGGCCTTCAATCCTGTTGCTCCTTTTGTTCCCATAATAATCAAGTCAATATTTTTATCGACGACTTCTTTTTTTATGTAATCAGTAAGAAAACCATAAAAAACCTCAGTCTTAAATGTATGCCTTGTGTTTATTGGAAGGTGTTCCACTCTTTTGAGTAAGTGGTTCATCTTTTCTTTGTTTTCCTTTAAAATACTATCTTCAAGTATTTGAGAAGAAACGTACATTGCTGTCTCCCCACCAGAGTATGCCGCTATTGGGTGAACATTTACTATATAAAATGTACAAGATGTTTTATTGAATAACTCTAATCCATAAGTAATGGCATTCCAAGCGTTTTCCGAGAAATCTGTTGGTATCAGTATATTTTTCATTTCCGAAATGTTTTTACTTAAAGGTATTTGTAATCCAGATGTTATCAAATGACAAAGGTCATGCGGTAAAGGGATTTTTATATTTTGAATAAACTGGGACTACTGAACCTAGAACTCGGTGAAAATTCGTAAGCTTGATAAAATCACTTACATTTTTTCTTATCGGATTTTGGATAGTTAGAGCTACATTCCGGTCCTTGCGTAAATTAAATGAATATTGCAGTAATGCTCAACCTGGGTAATTTTAATCACCTTAGGATTTATATTTATAATGCTAGCACCATTTCACTGAAAAACATTGCCCAAGTTCAATTCTAGTAGCTTTTTATATATAAGGTTGGTTTAAAGAATTGCCTTTTAAACCCATCATTTATTGTTGGTATTTGTAGTGCTTATGTCAAATCGAATTAAGGGGATGTACGACCAACTTTTTGAATCTAATTACATTAATAACTTTTGAAGAATGATAATTTTAAAAATACTTCTTTGCAGATAGGACTGAAATCAAACTAACGGTATGCTATCGCAGTAATCAAAATAGTCTTAGTTATTCATGTAATACCAACATTGGTATCGTGGTGTGAAAACTAAGTTTTTCGATAGTAGTGTCAAATAGGATTTGTTGAAGGAAATTTAGGTTCTTGGCGACCATGGTTAACATATTAATCTGGTTATCAGAAACAAAATTTAGGATGCTGGATTTTACATCCTTGCTTTTTACACTGTAAAAACTATGTGATTTAGGCAATGTCTCTTCCAAATAATCTTTCAAGTAGTCTTTATTTTTTTCTTGTTGGTCAGTTAATGGGATACTAAATTGTTCCACATTAAAAACCTGGAGATTGGCATTTGTAATGCGTAATAGTTCTGCAATGGTTTTTAATATGGGATAGGTGTAATACAGATTGTAATCTGTAGGGAAGGCAATTTTTTGAGGTGTAATGAATGAAGCGTTTTCAGGTATGACCAATACATTACAAAGCACTTTGGTAATAACATCCCCGGTATTACTACCTACAATGGTTTCCATTATACCGGAAGCACCTTTAGTACCCATCACTATAAGATCTATTTTCTTTGTTTCCACTGTCTTACGCACAATATCTATAAAATTCCCATAATCTTGAAGTGCCAAGAAATGGTGTTTGTCATTTGTAGATACATCGGCAATTCTTTCGAAGAGTGATTTCAACTTTTTCCGTATGACAGGACTAGAAGTTTTTCGAGGAAATACGAAGGAATTATTCTTGATTTCTGATTTGCTTAATTCTCCAACGTGCAGTATATAAAAGCTACAATCCTCATTTTTAAAAAAATATATCGCATATTCTAGAGCGTTCCAAGAATTTTCGGAGAAGTCTGTGGGTATTAAAATATGCTTCATTAAATTGGTCTGTTAAACAAAAATAGACCATTGAGTAAACCTACTATATGATATTTGTCAGATTATTTAATGTTATGATTTTGCAATCATAAAGACTAATCTACATATTGTAAAGCCTCTAGTTCCAAGATTTTGATGTTACGACCCTCAATGGTGATTAGTCCCTCCTTTTTAAAACCGGAAAGGGTGCGTATTAGACTTTCCGGAGCTATTCCTGCCACACTGGCAAGATCGTTTCTGGAAATTTTAATAGGCTTGTCAGTTTTTGTTTGCATGATTTCCGCGAACTGTAATAAAGTTTGAGCCGTTTTCTTGCGTACAGAGCTGTAGGCCATTTGAAGTAATTGTGCTTTTATTACGGAAATGTTCTCAGTAAACAACTCCATTAGCTCTATAGATACATCTTTATTTTTTTCTAGAATCTCCATTAGGTTTTCTTTGGAAATACCGGCAAGCTTTACTTGCTCCAAAGCCGTTGCGGATTCTTGATAAGGAATATTGTTTAAAAAAGAGGTAAAACCTAGGAAATCATCTGCTTTATACAATGATGTTGTGAGTTCCTTACCGTCTGCATCCATACAATGGCTTTTGACCAACCCCTTAAGGATAAGATATATTTTATTTGATCGTGAACCTTCCTTATAAATAATAGCACCTGTATCAAATTCCACTATCTCGCCATTATCATCAAAAAAGTTCTTAAGTTCATGTAACGTACGCATTTCATCGTTTGAAATCGCTTGTTCCGTAGTTTCTGAATCGAGCATACGGTTTAAAAGTTGTGCCTTGGCCAACCTACTTTCAATGGCACTAATCAATTCATCTTCTTCAAATGGCTTGGTTAGGTAATCGTCCGCTCCTAGATCCATACCTTTTCTGATTTCCTTATGCTCTGTTTTGGCGGATAGGAAAATAAATGGGATTTGCTTAGTTTTTTCATCGGAAGATAATTCCTCCAAAACACCATATCCATCTATTAATGGCATCATTATGTCGCAAATTATGATGTCCGGTAGATTTTTCTTTGCGAATTGTATACCTATTTGTCCATTTGAAGCAGTTAGTACCGAGTAACCCGTAAGCTCTAAGAGCTCTTCAGTATTCTCTCTAAGCGCCTTATCATCCTCAATTAATAGAATTTGTTTCATTTTCTAATTTGGATTAAGTTTTTGGGGATTCGCAAAACAAAGGTAGAGCCAACATTTATCTTACTGGAGAATTCAAGACTTGCCCCCAAGTTTTCAAGGTGCTGTTTTGAGATGTTCAGACCGATTCCTGTACCCTGCGTAACCAAGGCATTCTCCGCTCTAAAATACCGGTCAAATATATGTTTTTGATCTTCTTTTGGAATTCCAATTCCTTCATCGATGACTTTGATAACAACAAATTCCTCCTCAATTTCCAATTTTAAATCGATAATGGAATCCTCCGGGGAATATTTAATGGCATTATGTACCAAATTAGAAAGTGCCAATTCCAATGTCTTTTCATCAAAAAAGACGATAGCTTCATCTATGTTATCGGGATACTGAATTTTCTGTCCGGATTTGAGTAACATGTTAGCGTTATAGATTACTTCATTCACTACTTTACTCAAAGGAAAGATTTCGTTCTTATAATTTACCTTTCCGGACTCCAAGCGTTCTATAGATAAAAAATCGTTTAGAATGGCGTTCAGGTATTTTACTTTGTTTTTAATAGTATTTACGTGTTTATCACGTTTTTCCTGTTGTTCTGTTTCAGTATATTTTCCCAACAAAGTAATGGATGTTAAAATACTGCTCAAAGGAGTTTTGAATTCATGGGAAACGAGGGATAAGAATCGTGTTTTTAATTCATTGAGTTCTTTTTCCTTGGCCAAGGCTTTTGTTAACTGCCTTGTTCGCTTCTCCACCGTTTTTTCAAGTTTTTCAGTATAACCTTTGCGTTCGGTTATATCCAAAATGATTGCAAAAAAGACTTTCTTCTCCCCCATTAGGGAAAGTTGGAGGTGTACTTCTACCGGATATAATGTACCATCCTTTCTTAGATGTTTGGTCTCAAAATCTACTTTACCCATCTCATCTTCCAATAGAGGCTTAGCCAAAGACCTAAATTCTGAAAGTTTAAGGTCAGGTTTAATGTCCAAAGGTGTCATCTCCGCCAGTTCCTGCATGTTATATCCTAAATTTCGCTGAGCTTCCTTATTTACGTTGATGAATTTGAGACTATCAATATCAAAAACATAAATTTCATTCAGGGTTTCATCAAAAATGCGTGCCCAAAGGCTAAGTTCTTTCTCTATTCTCTTACGTTCCGTAATATCAATGACCAGTGCCATGGTGTAGGTAGCTCCATACAGTTCAAAAGGGTTTAGACCTGCCTCAACAGGAAACTCGTGGCCATTTTTACGAACACCATATAAATCCCTTCCATGACCCATTTGGCGTTTTTCACCTTTGGCAATAAAATTTTGAACATGGGTTTCGTGGTGGTTATGGAAACGATTGGGGATTAGAATTTTTAAAGGTTTTCCAATGAGTTCTTCTTTTCCATATCCGAACATTTCCTCGGCTGAAGAATTGGTCGCTACAATTGTCTGCTCTTCATTTATGACAATTACACCTTCTGAAACCCCTTCTGAAAGTAGGTTAAAAATATTACTGTTTTTATTGAAAACATGCATAAATCAAATATAAAGAGATTAGACTGATTTTTATCATTTATTAACTATGGCCCATGCAATACATTTAAGTATTAAAAAGAGAGAAAGGATGAAAAATACAGCTAGAACAATGAACAAGCTCTATGAAAGTTTAGGCAAATTATTTTATGCCGTAGCGATTAGTGACGGTAGCGTTCATGTTAAGGAATGGGATAAATTAAAAGAAATTGTGAGGGAAGATTGGCTGTCTTTAGATGACTTTACAGATAGGTATGGCACCGATTCCGCAAACCAAATAGAAATTGTTTTCGATGTACTCATGGAATATACAAAAAGCAGTGAAGAATGTTTTGACGAATTCAAGGAATTTTATAAAGAACACCCACATGCCTTTACGGAGGAAATAAAGTCTACAGCCAAAAAAACCGCAAGAGCGGTAGCTAATTCTTTTGCGGGAAAAAACAAATCAGAACTAATAATTTTGGCTAAGCTTGATTTGTTGTTGAAATAGCTTCAATAGTTTTGCTTTGTACGGAATTATTTCAGAATTTAGATTTTAATGGTAAGAACAGGTAAATTCGCATGGTTGGCAACATCCTCACCTATACTTCTACTACCTAATAAAAAGTGTAAAAAAGGCTTTCTGCCGTGAGTAGGTATGGCAAGTAGATCAAAATTGCCTTTTTTGGAATAGTTCAATAAACCTTGCTCAACGGTGTAGTCATCATATATTACCACTTCTTGTGATACACTATTGGACTTAAAAAAGAATTTTGCGATTTTTTCTTCGATTTCATTGGTGCTTTTAAAACCATTATATGGCGTGTTGATATAAATGAGTTTTAATTTAGCGGAAAAACCATTTGTAAAAGCCTGAATATTCTTGAATGCCAATATAACATCTTCTGAAAAGTCACAAGCAAAAAGCACTTTTTCTATCTTAAAATCCGGATTTTTCATCTTTACTACGAGCACTGGCACATTTGACGTACGCACTACCTTCTCGGTATTTGACCCAACCAACACTTCACTTATTCCACTAGTCCCGTGTGACCCCATGACTATTAGATCAATCTTTTGTTCTTGGGCCAAGGTGTTGAACTCTTTGAAAATCTTATAGTTTTGGACAATTTCCCTTATCTTAATATTTTTCAAATATGGTTTGTCCAAAAAAGGTATGAATCGCTTTTTAGCGAGTTCCATATAATATCTGGCCTCCTCGTATTCCTGTATTTCATTTTTAGTCAGTACGGCTTCTGAAAGCCCCAGCATATGCAGCACTACAATTTCTGCCTGTTGCCTTTTTGCGATTTGCGCTGCAATCTCCAAGGCATTAGATGAGGTCTCGGAAAAATCTATGGGCACCAAAATTCTTTTCATACTAACTAAATGGCTTTTTTACGTTTATTGAATTTTTCCTTGCGTTTTCTTAACTGACGCTCTAAATCACCAATAGTTTCTGCTGCGGACTTTTCAAAATTATCTTCAATGGATTTTGCAAAAATGCGGGGACCTGGCGCACTTAGCTGTATTTCACATATTTTATCATTTCCATCTTTACATTGACCTAACTTAAAATAAATATCTCCACGGATTATGAATTGATATTTATGTGCTAGTTTTTTAAGATTTCGAGTTACTATCTCACTTAAGGACTCACTTTCCGGCATGTCTATATATTGAATATTTACAGTCATAAAAACATATTTTGATTCCTAAACAAAGGTAAAGTTGCCTCCTTCTTGGAAAAATGATTTAAATCATTTCAGGGTCGTTCACTAATTATAAATTTTGTGTTTCATTTTAAAATATACTCTCATGGCTCTTAATTTTAACCAATACGCTACAGAAGGCAATACCTTTCTAAAGGATTATGCCAAGGAGATGAATATGCCCAATGACCTGGAAAAAGCGGGGCGTATTTTCGCTTCCATCATGCATGCGCTCAGAGATATTATTCCGGCTGAAGAATCTTTACAGTTTATTGCACAACTGCCTATGTTCTTGAAGGCGGTCTATGTAAACGGATGGTCCTTGGAGAGGAAAAAGCCTAAAATTAAAAACATGGCCGAATTTTTAGATTTGGTTCGCGCTCATGTTGGGCCCACCCAGTACAATGACTTTGAATATAGCGATGATACTGCCGAAAGATATGTTGATACCACCTTTATTTATATAAGAAAATATGTATCGTTGGGTGAATTGGAAGATATACGTGGCAGCTTGCCAAAGGAATTAAAAAGCATGATTTATTCAAATATAATGTTTTAAGCAGCAAAGAAGTTTTCACCTTAATGCATAATGACTTTGGTCATTTCCAGGTGCTTGTAACAGTATTAATTTTAAACGAATCTTAAAATGGAAATTATGAGAACGAAACTATTATTATTGACTTTTTTGTTGATGTTGCCTTTAGCATTGCCATCTCAAGAGCTAAAGGGTATTGATGAAATAGCCCCTTTTAGTGAGGGATTGGCAGCAGTTCGGCAAGGTGAAAAGTGGGGGTTCATTGATGAGAACGGAACTTTGGTAATTGACTTTAGAAATGATGTTTATTGGAACAATGATGCTGATACCTCAAAGTCCGATATTTCAGGAGTGCGTTATCCTATGTTTCAAGAGGGTAGATGTTTAATTACAAAGAATGTGGAGGATGGTATTGCTGTTTATGGATTTATGGACACAAAAGGAAAGACAATCATAGAACCCCAGTTTTTGAACGTATTCCCTTTTAAGAATGGCTATACCACTGGCGTCTTATTCGATAAGGCATTGAAAGGTAAAAACGAATTCAAACTTGATATCTACGAGTTTAAGTTTTTTGATGTGTTGCTGGATGCCTCTGGTGAAATAGACGAATATTTTGAACGTCGGCATAATATCCTTATGACCAAAAAACGGTATCAAGTGCCTACAATTGGGGCAAAATATTTAGCGGAAAATCTTGTTGCGATTTATGGTAAAGATCAAGGTTGGGAAATACGAAAACTAGCAATAAAAAATTGAAATAAGAAGTTCTTAATAATATAACTAAACCAGTTTCCAAGGAAAATAAAATATGGGTCGATTAAAGGATAAAGTAGCCATTATTACTGGTGGTGCAGGTGGTATTGGAATAGCAACTGCAAAATTGTTTCTGGACCAAGGGGCCATGGTGGTCATTGCTGACATTAGTAAAGAAGCATTGGAGAAGGCCAGTTTGGAAATAAATCACGAAAATTTGTCGTATTGTGTTGTGGATGTTTCCAAACCGAAGGATAATGAAAAGATGGTTGCACACACTTTGGATGTTCATAATAGGATAGATATCTTTTTTGCAAATGCTGGTATAGAGGGAACCTCAAAGCCCATTGCGGAATATCCCGATGATATTTTTGATAGTGTTATTGACGTAAACCTAAAAGGGGTATGGTATGGCTGCAAATATGTAATTCCTAAAATGAAGGCTGGTGGTAGTGTGATGATTACATCTTCCGTTGCTGGACTGAAAGGTTTTGCTGGATTGGGTGCCTATGTGTCCACCAAGCATGCTATAATTGGCATAATGAGGGTTGCAGCCCTGGAATTCGCCTCAAACAAAATAAGAGTAAATACCATTCATCCGGGACCGGTAAACAATGATATGATGAGGAGGATAGAAAAAGATATTTCACCTGAAAACCCAGGGGAGGTTCTTAAAGGTTTTGAAACTACGATTCCTTTTGGTCGATATGTGGATTCAAATGAAATAGCTCAAATGGCCCTTTTCCTAGCCTCTGAGGATAGTAAAATGATTACAGGTTGTATGCACATAGTCGATGGAGGAATGTTGACCAACTAAAACTTAGTATTCATCCAATGTATCGTGAAAAACAAGAAAGAGGATAGGAGTACTTGAGCAATAGGTGGAATGACCATGGTAGGCGTGGGTGTCGGACTTGCCTTTTTACAGACCTCACCATTGTAAATGGTTGCATGCATCTTATCTGGAATAGGTTTGGGACTTGTTATGACAGCAATTATTTCCTCAAAAAAAGGATAATAGAATTGATGGCCATTTTTAAACATCTAAAAGCTTAATTATGAGAGTATTTTGGATTATTGGATTGCTTATTATTTTATTTTTTAGTTGTAAAGAAAAACCAAAGGTTACTATACCCGATAGCGAAAAGACTATAAAAGATTTGCCTAAGAATGAAGGTTTATCCCCCGTTCAAAAGGAAATACTGAATTTTGCCGATTCTACTTTTTCCGGTCGCGTGGATATGGACGCATTAATTGCATTTAAAAAAATTGATGTCCAAGGAATTACAACGGATATTGACATGAATGAAGGTATTCTATTGTATAAGGAATTGATAAAATCCAATATTGTAGAAGTGTTGCCCATATTTGAAGTTAAAAATACAAATTCAGCTATTTTACCAATAAAGGGGAAGGGGTTTGGAGGAGCTATATGGGCAAAGGTTTTGGTTGATATAAAGACTTTGGAAATCAAAAAGATTGAATTTGACCACAAGTCGGAAACATATGGCTACGGATCGGAAGTGACACAAAGTACTTTTGAAAATCAGTTTGTAGGAACAAAAATAGACTTAGATAAAAATTCCTTTACCCTTCAACAAAATATGGAGAAAAGGATGGATGATGGTGTATATGTCGATGGTATCTCTGGGGCTACAATAACTAGTGCGGCCGCTATTCAGATGGTTAATTTAGGGCTTCAAAAGTATAAGGGATATTTAGTGCATACTAGATGAAATTAAAAACACAATTATTCCTGGAACTTTGGATGGAAGCAAGAACACGTTTTACCAATCAACTTGAAAGACTCAAAGAGGAAGATTTGAAGAAGAAGCTGCCACCTTCTGTAAATAGTGTCGGTTTTCTTATTAGGCATATTGGTGACGTAGAGCTGCTCTTTGCAAAGAACGTTTTTGGTGCATCTGGAGTTAAGGTAATAGCCAAAACGGTAATAGCCTCAACCGATACGGGTGAATGGACCAATCTTTCTGAACTTAATGACTATGTTTATTATTCATTTAATACACTAAAAGCTATTGTGGAACAGCAAGAGGAAATGGATTGGGAAACCCTGGTGACCACCAAAGAATTCGGCACAAAGACAAAAGCGGAGGCTTTTGGGCGAATTGTATCCCATACCAACCATCATGCCGGTCAGATGGCAATTTTGATTAAATATGGAAAATAGATTCATGAGAATTTTAGTGTCTTTTCCTCCCCAAAAGTCTCATGGCCTTATCACTTTTTACGTAAGTAGCATTTTCATTTCTGAAAGAGAAATATGACTATTATTATCTAGAAATTAAAAAATAGTATCTATCCAACTAATGTTTGTCGTTTGGGCTTAATTCAGACATTGTTCAGATTTTGAATTACCTGTTCAAGTTTTGCACGTACCTTTTTCGCTATCAAAACAAGGTCATCGTTTTTAATAGCTTGCATGGAGGCAGCTGGATCTACGGCCGCAATTTCTATATTACCTTCCTTAATCTCTTGTACTATTACATTGCAAGGTAGCATGGTGCCAATTTTATTTTCTGCCTGAAGCGCCTGGTAAGCCATAGATGGATTGCAGGCCCCAAGAATTTTATAATTTAAGATGTCAACATCTAGTTTTTGCTTAAGGGTAGTTTTCATATCTATTTCAGTCAAAACTCCAAAACCTTCCTCTTTTAAGGCCTCTTTTGTTTTTGAAATTGCTTCCTCAAATGTTATGTTTTTTAATTCGGTAGAAAAATAGTAGCCCATTGATTTACTGTTTTATTGACATGATTTGTGTAATAGGAATCGTATTGAATACTTGTATATTAGTGGTTTAGTGGGTCAAGTTACTGATTGTGTGGTTTTTGATTAATGATTTATATCATATTGGAATAACTAGTAAATTAAGTAAGATGAGGTTTTAAGTTGCCTAATATGAGTTGCGATACCAAGTAGTGTTCCTATACTCTTTGTTTTTTGAGACCGCCTCCCGGTTCTTCACTATTAGGAAATTTTCATTAATGCGTCTACTTCTATACCCCATTAAATGAAAGAATTTTTTTGCCAAGAATTTCGCTACCCTTAAATCCACCCTTAATGCATCTTTCTGGTCTGATATCCATGAAACGCCTGGTAAAATTGCCAGCATACGATCTACTTGCAATTTTCTAAGCAATGAAGAAAGTGAGAGAAAAATAGAAGGTATGTGCCTTATAATAAAAAAGCCATCTTCGCCCTTTTTCTGGTATAAGGGCATGAAGATATTTCCTTTTAAAGGTGTTAATACAGGTACCGAATTACTGGTAGCGATTTGTTGCCCTTTTTTTACCTGCTCAAAATTTGAAAATCCCGGTTTTGTGTAGAAATCTTCATCTTGTCCTATTTTATGATGGTGTACAATTTCATATGCATGGTTCAAATCTTCAGTTGAACGGTTAAGAATAGTATAGTAGGTATCGTAATCTACCCCGACTTTTAGAATGACACCAGTATAAATTAATGTGAGGTATACGAATGCGATATGATTTTCTATAGAAGAAGGAGCATCATGCTGTCCAGATTCAAATCCAAAGGCTACGTAGCCAAGTTGATTGATGTAACTTAATAAGGTTCCCTCCAGATATTCTTCAATTCCTAAAAGTAAAGGTACCGGATATTGTTCTGTGAATTTCCGATTAAGGAGTGTGTCGTTAACCGTAATAAAGGGTTTTGTTGGGCTTGAAGTGGTATGGAGATCAACAAAATAAAAGGGTCCGTTATCTATTTCTAAAATTTGAGAAATTATTGTATAAAGTTGGTATTGTTCGTAGTCTTCTTCATTTTTAATGATTTTGTCTTCTTTTAATAGCCATTCGGCCCTTTCCTCATTCCACATACGGTTCAGGTCTTCTCGGTTATATCGTACACCCTGTTGAAGGGCAGAAAGATTGCCAGCAATGGCATATATTTTTCCTCTTACAACAATATTTTTTGATTTAATGTCATCAAGCACCTTGACCAATGCGAAAACGCCAGATGGTTCATTACCGTGAATTCCAGCCGTGAAAATTATGGTGGGCCCAGCTGTATCACCCTCCAACCGTCCAAGGATTCGATTTATTTCAATGGATTGAACAAGTGCCTTACTATAAACCTTTACCATTTTATATTTCGGTCATATCTTTCAAAGTAATAATACCAATAAGGGAGCTTTTGTTTACTACGGGTACGCAGCCTATATGATTTTTTTCTAGTAACTCGTAAACGGTTTCCAAATCGGTTTCTGGAGCTACTGAGATTACTTCGTTTACCATCAGATCACCTACTTTGGTGGTGGTAAAATCCGTCCGCTCTTTTAGATATTCGGTCATATGGCTCCAAGTCAAGAGTCCACAAAGTTCATTCTCGTCATTCAATACTGGAACATGGTGAATATTCTTCCAATTCATAATGCTAGTGGCCATATCCGCCATATCGTTTTCATTGACGGTGAGCAATTGGGTGGACATTATGTGTTTTGCCAGTCTGGCACTGGATCGAACCTTAAATCCTTTAGGAATTATTGGCCAATCTGAAACAGGGGCTAATGTTTGCTGGTTTTCATAAATTGCCTCCGTTAGAGCAATAACCGCATCATCTTGTTTCATGTTCTTTTTGAGTTGACGGTAACTTAGAACACTCCATCTTGAACCACTATTTCCTTTGGCCCTTTTCTCTATGACTTCCAAATAACGATGGATGTCATTCGGATTGATATTGCATTTTTTTAATCCTTCATACGCAAGTGGGAGTAATTCCTTGATAACTAAATCTCGTATGGGTATCTCAGTTCCTTTCCATAGCATTATGCTTGCAGCCCCATTTCTGGCCGCCTTAATAAAGTTATCCTTAGCATCCTGAAAGTCCATGACTTTGGTAATGTCGTCAAATTCCGCGGGTCTGGATTTCATAAGTCCTACCCAAAACGCAAAATTTGCCATTTCATCAAGAACTGTAGGTCCTGAAGGAAGGTATCTGTTTTCAATCCGGATATGGGCATTCTTTTTAGTAGCACCATAACAAGGACGGTTCCAGCGATAAATAGTGCCATTGTGCAAATTGAGTGCATTCAATTTTGGAATATTTCCCTTTTTTAATTCTAAGAGAGAATCCTTTTCCACATTATTGGTCAACATAACTTCATACTGGGCGATGTCTTCCTTATAAATATCTATGATGGACCCTGATACCCATGAATTACCGAAGGTAACCCTGGCCAGTTTGTCTTGAAGTGTATAGGAAGAACTTCTTGTGTCTATACTCTGTTGGAACAAGGCAATTCGTGTCTCGCTCCAAAGTTCGCGCCCCATCAAAAGAGGAGAATTGGTGGCTATACCCAGTATAGGGCCTGATATTGCCTGAGCCCAATTATAACTGGCTACAAAATCATCTGGAGCAATTTGGAGATGCATTTGAAAACTGGTATTACAAGCCTCAAACAAAACTGAGTCATGGTGAATGGAAAGTTCGTCTACTCCACGAATGTGCATTTCAAAATCTTTTTTACGTAGTAATTTTATGGCATTGTTTAAGAGTTCATAGCGGATGTTTGGTGTCATGAACTCCATGGAAAGTTCTTGTGTGGTAATTGTTGGCAGTATACCAGTTAATATAACCTTGTTATCATAATTACTAGCGGTCTGCATTGCCTTGTTTAGTAATAACGTAAGTTTTTTTTCCATCACTGAGAAACAATTCTCTTTTAACTCTTCAGGATCCAAGTTGATTTCAAGGTTATAACGGGCAATTTCGTTCGTAAAATGGGAGTCGTCAATAGCCCTTAGGATTCTTATTGCGTCTTGGGTAGGACGCCAGTTCTCATCAACCAAACAAAACTCTTGTTCTGAACCAATATGCATAACCTCACTTTCAATCATACCATCTCTAAGCATGATTTTTAATGCCTGAATATCATTCAGTAAATTTTTAATGAATCTTGCTCTAGAATCTTTATCAATTTTTTCTACTTGGTATGTTCCCATGGTAGTTGTTTTGAATATGTTTTGCTTCAGGCATTGATTTTAATTTTTTGAGATGAATTGGAATTGGAGCATATCCAATCATTTAATTCCTCCACATCCTTAATTTTACACAATTGGGTGCCATCGGTCATAGTGGCTGCAGTTCCACAAGCAACCCCATATTGGGCCATTTCCAGTAATGATTTTCCCTGGGCAAGTGCAAGAACCATTCCTGCAACCATGCTATCACCAGCACCAATAGTACTTTTTTGGTATACTACGGGTGCAGAAATGTAATCAATTGATTGAGAGGTAAACATTACGGCACCTTGAGGTCCCATTGAAACCACTAATACTTCACAAGGATTATTCTTTAAAAAAGTTTGGCCGATAGATTCCAGTTCCAGAAAAGAGATCGTTTCTACTCCGCAGAGTGTAGCGAGTTCTCCTAGATTGGGTTTTAGCAGATAGGCTCCGGCCTGTGCACCTTTCAACAAGGCTTCCCCTGAGGTGTCCAGAATAAATTTCACTTTTTTATCTCCGGCAATTTTAGAAATTCTGGCAAAAAAATCGGTAGGCATGCCAGGGCATAGGCTTCCACTGGCCACCAAAATATCTCCTTCCGCAAGTACGGCTTCCAATTGCTCCAAAGTCTTTTTCCATTCTTGGTCTTTGATCAAGGGTCCGGGCATCCCAAAACGATATTGTTCATTATTCGAAGTATCTGTTACCGCAAAGTTTTCACGTACCCGCCCTTCTATTGGAACTACTAGTTGTGGAATACCAAAATCAACTAACATATCGTTTAAATGGCTTCCAGTTGGTCCTCCTGCCAAATACATACATAAGGAGGTTCCGCCTAGTTCGAGAAGCACTCGAGAAATGTTAATACCCCCCCCACCAGCTTCATAGACGGGATGGCTACATCTTAATTTATTATTTGGTTTTATTCTAGATACAGTAGTGCTTTTGTCTATGGCCGGGTTGACAGTTAATGTTATTATCCTATTCATATTGTGGGTTATTTTAACTGTGTTTTCTCAAATATAATAGTATGTCAAATGGCCTCATATGACCAATGTCATTGTTGAAAAAGTACCTCTGGAATACTTTCGTCTAAAAACAAAACAATATGAAAGGGGTTCTAAAATTGGGGAGTATTTCTGGGATTAAGATAGAAGTACATTGGACGTTTACCCTATTGTTGTTTTGGGTCGCTTTCCTGGAGATACAGCGAGGATCTAATTTGGATAGAATACTACTTAATGAAGCCCTCATAGTAGTACTATTCATTTGTGTTATACTTCATGAATTAGGTCATGCATTAACGGCAAAAAAATTCAATATCAACACCCAAAAAATAACACTTTTACCTATTGGCGGAGTTGCCATGTTGGAAAAGATGCCAGAAAAACCTAGGCAGGAACTGTTGGTTGCCCTTGCCGGACCAGCTGTTAATGTGGTTATTGCCGTTTTAATTTTTTTGGTAGTTCCCGTAAAACGATACTTTAACTTTGATGCCATCGTATTGGAGGAAGTTTTGTACCAAACCACATTCCAAAATTTTTTATTCTATCTTTTTATTGCCAATGTAATGTTGGTGGTCTTTAATTTAATTCCTGCGTTTCCAATGGATGGGGGTAGGGTATTAAGGGCATTATTATCCTTTAAACTAGGTCGTGTAGAAGCTACTAAAATAGCTTCTTCTATCGGTCAGGGCCTAGCGATTCTATTTTTTATTCTTGGACTTTTATTTAATCCATTTTTGATTCTAATCGCCTTTTTCATCTTTTTTGGCGCTTATGGCGAGAACCAAATGGTAAAGCAAAATTCATTATTGGAAGGGCATTTGGTCAGGGAAGCGACTTTGACGAATATCACATTGATAAATCCCGTCCATACAATAAAGGACGTCATGGATATCACCCTCGCTGGTGCCGAAAAGGATTTTGTTGTTATGGATAAGGATGAAATAGTTGGAATAGTTACCCAAAAGCATGTCCTAAAACATGCAAACACCCCGTTCCTTGTAGTGAAGGATGTAATGGATAAAGATTTTAAGACGGTAGATGCGTCAATGGAAATAGTAAAAGTGTTGGAACTGTTCGCAAAAGAAAAGAAAAATTTTTTCCCGGTTATGGATGATGGTATGTTGGTAGGGGTCATTGATAGGACCAATATTGGCGAATATATCCTATTCAAATCTGTACCTTTAAAGTAAAATATTTCTACAATGACCGTACATCATTTTGGCAAGGAAAACTCGCTCTTAAATAAATTTATTGCGGAAATCAGGGATGTTGGCATCCAAAGGGATTCCATGCGATTTAGGCGCAACATAGAACGGATTGGGGAAGTTCTAAGTTATGAGTTGAGTAAAAATTTGAATTATTCCAATACCACGGTACAAACACCTTTTGGAAGTAAGGAAATATCCTTGCCAAAGGATAAACTGGTATTATGTTCAGTGCTAAGGGCCGGTTTGCCGTTACATCAAGGTATGTTGAATTATTTTGATGGTGCCGAAAATGCTTTTATTTCGGCCTATCGTCATCATAGGGGCGATGAGGATGCTTTTGAAGTTATTGTGAAATATTTTGCCGCTCCTTCTTTGTCCGGCAAAACTTTGGTGCTTACGGATCCTATGTTAGCTACAGGGAAGACCTTGGAAAATGTTCTTGAGGCCTTGAAGGATCATGGTAGACCAGATCGGATTCATATCCTTTCCGTAATAGGCTCAAAATCTGGAATCGAACATATTACAAGAATTTTTCCTAAAAATACGCATTTATGGATTGCCGCCATAGACGAAAAACTAAATAGTAAGGGGTACATTATTCCTGGAATAGGAGATGCAGGTGATTTGGCTTTTGGAATGAAACTGTAAGTGTTTGTTAATCCTGAATCAACTTATTCGTTTGCCCCATTTAACCAATTCGTACCAGATTACCGATCCAAATCCTGAAAGAACGCTTATCCATAATAGCTTTGGAGTTAGCATTTCAAATTCAAAAAAACGGGTAAATGCAGGAATGTAAAGTAACAATACTACGATGGCGATGGTAATACCAATAATCAGCGGCACCAAATAATTCTTATATTTCAATGTGGTAAGGATTGAAAAGTAAAAGGAACGGTTGACAAGAGTGAGAAAGATATTGGCTGAAATAAGTACGATAAAAACCATAGTTCTTGTAGTAGATTCGTTCAAGCCTTCCGCCACGGCGAATTGATACACCAGGAGAGCAACAAGGGCAATGGCGAGTCCTTGTGTTATACTTGTTACCAACTCTCTAAACTTAAAAAAGGTGGTGGTAAAGGGTCTGGGTTTTTGAATCATGGTGTTTTTTTCCATAGGCTCATTTTCATAGATGATGGAACAGGTGGGGCCCATAATCAATTCTAACAATATAACATGGGAAGGTGAAAAAATCGTTGGATAGAGCCACCCTAGCGCTAAAGGGATGAATACCATCAATATGATTGGAATATGGATGGAGATAACATATTGAATGGCTTTTTTAAGATTTGTATAAATTTTTCTTCCAATGGCTATGGCATCTACTAATTTGGAAAGATCATCGTCCACTAATATTAACGATGCGGCCTGTTTGGCAATTTCCGTTCCTTTTTTACCCATAGCGATTCCAAAATGTGACGCTTTTAAAGCAGGGCCGTCATTTACCCCGTCACCAATCATGGCTACCACCTCATTATTTGCTTTAATGGCATTGATAATTCGGAGTTTGGCGTCAGGAAACATACGTGTATAAACCTGGGTTGTTTTAACTTTTTCCCTTAATTCAACATCATTTAATTGCATTAATTCATCGCCGGACATGCATCGTTCATATCCAATAAAATCAATTTCCTTCGCTATGGCAATTGCGGTCTCTGAATTGTCTCCGGTAACCAATTTCACATCTATTCCAGCTTTATCAAAAGAGGTCAGTACCTTGGATATATTTTCTTTAGGTGGATCATAAAAGGCTACGATTCCTTTAAAATCGAACTTGAATTCTTGTTGTTTTTTAGGAAATTCCATACCCATAAAGTGAGCCTGTCCCACCCCTAATAACCTATAGCCCTGTTTCCCCAAACTTTTTATGGTCTCCTCTATTTGGGACCTTTCTCGAATGGTTAAATTCGAAATTTCAAAAAATGCTTCAGGAGCTCCTTTGGCCGCAATGATTCGATGGCCATTTGCATTTTGGAAAAGATGTGTCATCATGGGCGGTTTACCTCCAATTGGGTATTCATGAACCATATGGTAATCTAATCTCTCATCACCATCTATCAACTGACCATAAGCATTATGGAGTGCGACTTCCATAGGGTCGAAGGGAATTGGTTCACTTGCCCACATGGCCAGTGTAATCAATTCTTTCTCAGCTTGGCCCATTTCATTTCTGGGATCTGATATTACTCCAGATTGTAATACAAAAAGCTTTGCCAAACTCATTTTGTTTTTTGTAATGGTACCGGTTTTGTCCGCACAGATTACCGTGGCGCTGCCCAAGGTTTCAACAGTTTTTATTTGTTTTACCAATACCCCCATTTTCATTAGGCGCCATGTACCCACCGCCATAAAGGTTGTAAAAGCTACAGGTATTTCCTCTGGTAGAATACTCATTGCAATGGTAAGGGCTTTTAGTAGACTATCCATCAAATCCAGGGATTTATTATAGTTCATTGCCCATACCAATAAAAAAACGACCACCCCCCAGACGGACATCTTTTTGACAAAATTTGAGATTTGTCTTTCTAGGGGTGTTTTTTCTTCTTGGATAGCCTCCAGACTTTTACTTATTTTCCCTAGTTCCGTATCATTCCCTATTGCCACTACGGTTGCAATGGCCAAGCCACTCACTACCGTTGTACCGCTAAAAATGGAATTATCGTCATTTTTGGAGTCCTTAAAAACAGCAAGGGATTCTCCTGTTAAAATAGACTCGTTAACGGAAAAATCATTGGAATGGATAATGGTTCCATCAGCAGGGATTAAAGTACCCTCCTCGACCATAAGACTATCTCCAATAACAACCTGTTCGCTGGGTATTCCAATGACCTCTCCATTCCTTACAACATTGCAATTAGGTTGTGTAAGTGCTTTTAACTTATCAAGTGCCTTTCTGCTTCTAGAATCCTGATAAAGTGAAATAGAGGCTACTAAAACAATCGCTACCGCCAAAAAAACACCATCCCCTACATTTCCACTCATAAAATAGATGGACGAGGCTACTAAAAGTAAGATGACCATGGGCTCCTTGGCTAAACTTTTTAGTGCATCAATAAAGCCATTTTCATTTCTATAGGTCAAGGTGTTTGATCCGTATTTTTTTCTTGAAGTCTCAACTTCCAAATCTGTCAATCCTTTAATGTCAAATTTACTTGCGGACATACCGTTTTTTGTTTGCTCAAATGTATAGGCAAAAAAATAGATGGGACTGACCTACATCATTTTGATAAGTGCTAATAGCAACTATTTTCGATTTATAAAACTAATGTTTCACCTTAAAAATAAAAATGTTATGTCACTCGTAAAATTTAAAAGAAGGCCTTTTGGTAATTTGATTACCCAAGATTTTTTTGATATGGACGATTTCTTTGACAACCGTAATTGGGTAAGGAATATGATGCCCGATCAATTCTGGAACGGTAAGATATCTCAACCTGCTTTGAATATTAAGGAAAACCATGACACGTTCGAAATTGAATTGGCGGCACCTGGTTTTGCCAAAGAAGATTTTGAAGTTACCATTGAAGACGGTTGTTTGAATATTTCCGCTGAAAAGTCTGTTTCTGATGAGGAGAAGGAGGAAAATTATACTCGAAAAGAGTTTAGTTACAACGCTTTTCAACGCTCGTTGCAATTGCCTGAAAGTGTAAAACAAGAAGCTATTAAAGCCAAATATAACGACGGTATTTTAAGCTTTACCCTTGCTAAAAAGGAAGAAGCAAAAAAAACACCTCCCAAAAAGGTACAGATTTCATAAATAAATTTTCCTGATAAACTTTTATCAAAAGTAATCCCCTCTCGAATAATCCATTAGTAAATATTTATAATGGATTCATTTGGGAAGGGCTTTCATTTATTTATTTTGAAATTATATATGTGTTAGGTTTGGAAAGTTTTCATCTTTTCAGCCTCTATTTTTTAGCAAGGACAGTTTCATAAAGGTGTATTAATTCCTGATAAATATTAAATCGATTTCTAGTCTAAATTTGAACCAACTAGATTTTAGGACCTTTAACAAGATTACTGTTCCCTAAGGCCTCTTTGGCGGATTTGTACCCCAGTTCAAAAAGAACATCTATATTTTTTAGGGAAAACATACTAAACTCTGCCATGCGCTCTGGGCGTATCAGAACATCACATTGACCAAATTTTAGCACAGTTTCGTTGGCAACCATTATATGGTATGCTCGCTCCAATACATTATGGGCATGCTTCAACTCTGTTTTCTTCATCTTTTCAAAAGGATTCACATAGATTCCTATAATCTGATCGCAAAAATCTTTGATAAGATCGACCGGGAAATTGTTCAAAGTGCCACCGTCAACATAATAGCCGTTCTTAAAAGGAACAGGTGCAAATAAACCAGGTACGGCTGCAGAAGCCAAAATGGGTTTAATTAACTCACCTTTGTTAAAAATTTTTAAGGTACCATCCAAAAGGTTGGTTGCGGTAACATGTAAGGATATCATTAAGGATGAAAAGTTATCCTCTGGAAGATAGGCTTTTAAATGATCATAGAATTTTTCAATATCCACAAAACCAGGTTTGCTACGTGCATATTTTTTAATGCTGAAAATTTGTGTTGATTTAAAAAAATCCAATATTTCTTCCCAATTGCTACCCCCGGCATATAGTGCGCCAACTATGGCTCCTGCACTGGTTCCGGCAATATGGGATGGGTGGATACCAAATTCCTCGAGTGCCTTGATGGCACCAATATGAGCTACGCCCCTAACGCCTCCTCCTGATAGTACCAAACCAACATTCATATAGTTTTTAATTGAAGCTCGCGCAAAAATACCTTGTTAGCTCCTTGGTTAAAATGACAATCATCATATTTAGTCTTATTAGTATTGGTATGACCGAAATCATTTCTTTCCCTCTATATCCGTAATATATTTATTTAACAATTTACAACAAGTTCTTCGCCAAGTATATTCCTAATCAGTGAAATGGTAATAGCCGGAATTAGGATGTAAAGAATCAAATGCATAGCGTGTTAACCAAATGAAGTATTTGTTAAGCCATTAAAAACAACATAGATGTACTTTAATTAAATAGATTCCTAAAAAGCTAGAAGAAAATGAAAACAATTCTATTGATAGAGGATAATGAAACTGTAAGGGAGAATACGGCAGAGATAATATCTTTGGCCAATTATAACGTAATAACCGCAGAGAACGGAAAAATTGGATTGGAAAAGGCCAAGGAATTTTTACCTGACTTAGTTATCTGTGATATCATGATGCCACAAATGGATGGATATGAGGTGCTGAGGTCTTTAACCGACAATAGTGGAACATCAAGTACTCCGTTTATTTTTCTAACGGCAAAAACAGATAGGTCTGATAGACGAATGGGGATGAACCTTGGTGCCGACGACTATTTGACCAAACCGTTTGAAGAGGAAGAGTTATTGGATGCGATTTCTTGTCGTTTAAAAAAGCATGATAATTTAGAAAAGGAAATTACAAAAAAACTAGAGGGTATCCATTCATTTCTAGTGGAGGCTTCAGAATATGTTGATTTGGAAGGACTTTCTAAAAACCGCACCGCTAGGCCTTTTGAGAAAAAGGAAATGGTTTTTTGGGAAGGCGATAATGCTCAGTCTCTTTATTTCATTGTAGCTGGATCCATAAAAACATATAAAGGTACCGAATCCGGAAAGGAACTTGTCACTGGAATTTATGGCCCAGGTGATTTTATAGGACAATTATCACTGCTCAATGTGGCTGGGACATATGTAGAGAATGCAGTTGTTTTGGAGGATGCTGAAATTGGTGCGATACCCAAAAAGGACTTCCTAAAACTGTTATACGAAAACCCTATGGTATCCCAAAAATTCATAAATATCATTTCAAATAATCTAATTGACGTTCAAACACAGTTAGTAGACATGGCCTTTGCAACAGTGAGACAACGTGCCGCAAAGGCTCTTTTGGAGCTATATGACAAGGGATTGATCAAAGATAAACCAGAAGATGGTAAGTCTATTCCCCGTGAGGATTTTGCCGGCATGATAGGTACAGCAACGGAAACGGCCATTCGTACCCTTTCTGATTTTAAGGATGAAGGCTTAATCATCACAGATCGCAGCAGAAGAATTGTTATTATGAACAAGAAAGAATTAGAAACCGTTGCGGATTCCGGATAAAAATGAATTTATGATTGGCTCCTATCGAAAAAAAAATCCATTACTTTCTTGGCAAGATATGCCACGATTAAATTTTTCCACCCACCGCTGGTTCCAATATTCGACCCTAGGCTTTTAATTAAATTCAAAGGAGATAAATCTTTTTTAGCTCGTTGATAATGAAATTTAAGGCTTTCTTGACTTATTTCCCGCTGCAATTTTAAAATCTTTAAGCGGGTATCCAACTCCTCAAATGAACCGTACTCCCTTTTCATCGTTGTTCAAAATAATAGTTGGAGAATTTCCTTAGTATAGGAGCGTTAAGTTTCTTCCTGAAAATATAGAGCATAATCCCTAGGAGTACATAAAAAGCACCAATTATGATAAAACCGCCATAATAACTGCCCAACGATTCTGATATTGCCAAACAGGCGGCGAACGATAAAAAGAGTAAAGCAAAAACGGAACCAATACCAATGAGCAGCGATTGAGTGATGGAGGTAACAAAGAGCATGAGAATCTTAAATATCCTGAGTCTCAGATACTCTTCGCTAGTTTCCACATAAGACCTCATTTCGGCTTCCGCACCCATGAGTTCTTCTTTGATTTCGTCAAAAGCCATAGCCGCTATTTTTGTAGTTGGGCGTTCTTCTTTTTAAGCTCTTCGAGTTTCCGCTCTAGATTTTCGATAATATCATCTGCCTTGTAGCTCATGGTTGAGATGGCTTCATCCAATTTTCTATCAAAAGCGTCCTTTTTTTCGTTTGCCGATTTTGTAAGTTCTTCTTTGGCGTGAGAGATACGCTCTGCAAGATCGTGAGCGGTATCATCAACCTTCCTTTTAATTTTATGGCGTGTCTCAACGCCTTTATCGGGAGCATAAAGAATTCCTATTCCCGCACCAATGGCGGCTCCTGTTAATAGTGCCAGTAAAACATTTCCGCTATCGTTTGTCATAATCTTGGTTTTAAAATTACTTTGTTCATTAAATTTTCTATCTAAAAATATGCAGGAAATAATGTACGTGAAATGACTTTGGTCATGCTCCTTGAATTAGGTGATTGCGCTGTGATATTTAAAGACCTAAAGTTGTAAAGGATAGCCAAGTTATTCTCTTAATTTCTACATTTTTGGTAAGCATCATATGAGGAGGATATAGCTTTTGATCAAAAGGGATTTTTTTAGAAGACCATATCAACAATAAAATAAAGAATGCATTCTGTTTGATTTGTGGACTAGATTTCTGATGCATTAGTGGGTGCAATAAATGTTGGGAAATCATCTGGAATGTAAATTGGGCAACACTTCAAGCCCATATACATTGGATTAAACCAGGAAATTATTAGTGACTGCAAACTTTCATATTTGGCCTATGGGCTAGTCCTTATGAATGCAGATGTTGAACTATCTGCAGTTGGTGATTTTCGGGTTGGCCTATTACAGCAATATCTAAGAGAGTACTCTTAATCTAAAATTTGAATTTCCATTCTATAGACAATTAGGACATTCCATGTATTGTAATAATGTGTTTACTGCATTTATATAAAAATCATATAAGAATGATTTAGGTCATGTTTATAGCTTTCAACTTTTCTTTTATTTACTTCTTAAATCGAGTTTATGAAGCGGAGAAAATTAAGTAAATCGATACTAAAAACGATTGTGTTTTTACTTATTGCCAGTTGTGGTCCGGTCGTAATAACTTCAAGAGGGAATAATCCGCTGCCGCCGTGGTTCTATCCAAATAGGCTAGAAGTGGTTCGATATGTCTATTTTCCTGAGTTTAGTATATATTATGATTTATTCGCAAGAGCTTATATTTTTTTAGAGGGAGGTATTTGGTTGCGTAGGAATGATTTGCCATCAAGATACAATAATGCCAATTTAATGCACTCGGGTTATGAAAGAATTCAAAATTATAGCGACGACAATATTAGTAGATATCATGAAGAAAACAATACAAATAGGGGAAGGAGCAATAGAACAGTTAGAAGAAATAATGAATGACTAAGAAAGTAATTCTAATACTTGTTTTGCAATCTCTAATTCTTCATTGGTAGGAATGACTAAAATCTTGACTTGAGAGGAATCGGTATTAATTTCTCGTAATTCATTTGTCTGTTTTTCATTTTTTACTAGATCCAATTGGATTCCTAGATAATCCATGTCCAAACAGGCTAGTCTTCTGATTAAACTGGAGTTCTCCCCAATACCTGCAGTAAATATAAGAGCATCGAGCCCATTCATTGCCGCGGCATACCCTCCAATATATTTTTTAATTCGGTAGGCGTTCATGTCAATTGCCAATTGACAGTTTTTATCCCCTTCTTCAGCTTTTGCCTGTATATCCCGTAAATCACTAGATCCCGTTAGTCCTAGCATTCCACTTTTTTTATTCAATAATTGTTTTATCTCGTTTAGGGAGTATCCTAAACTTTCCGCCAAGTAGAATATAACGGAATGGTCTATATCTCCACTTCTTGACCCCATGATCAGTCCGTTGGAAGGAGCGAAACCCAAACTATGGTCCACACTTGTACCGTTAACTATAGCCGTCATACTACATCCGTTTCCTAAATGAATGGATATTATTTTTGAGGTTTCCTTGCCAAGATATTTTATGGCTTTTTCGGACACGTATTTATGACTGGTACCGTGGAATCCATAAACTTTTATGTTATCCTCTGTATAAAATGTATTGGGTATAGCATACTTTCTAGCCTTAATGGGCATGGTTTGATAGAAGGCCGTATCGAATACAGCCACCTGTTTAGCCGTTGGAAATAATTTTTCTGCAATTTCAATACCTTCCAGGTTAGGTGGATTGTGTAATGGGGCCAATGCGGAATAGTAATTTATTTCATTCTTTACATCTCCGTTTATAAGGGTCGTTTCCGCAAAGGAATCGCCACCATGTACGACACGGTGACCTACCGCATGGATATCTTGCGGATTTTTAATTGCCCCTTTTTGCGGATGTGTCAAATAGTTGGCAAGGATACTTAACCCTTCTCGATGCGTCTTTATTGGAACGGTTTCTTGAACATTGATATCATCCTTTTTAAAGCGCAGTATAGCATCTTCATAACCAATACGTTCCACCATTCCGGAGCAAATTATCTTTTCTAAAGGCATTTGCAAAAGTTTGAACTTAATAGAGGAGCTTCCAGAATTTAGAACAAGTATTTTCATTATTCGTTTTTTATTAAAAACCTTGGGCCTGTATTGCCGTAATGATAACCGTATTGTAGATGTCCTCTACCGTACACCCGCGGCTAAGATCGTTAACCGGTTTATTAAGACCTTGTAGCATTGGACCAATGGCCAGTGCTCCAGTTTCCCGTTGTACGGCCTTATAAGTGTTGTTTCCTGTATTGAGATCAGGAAAAATGAAGACGCTTGCCTGGCCTGCTACCTGGGAATCGGGTAGTTTGGCGAGACCTACCTTGCTGTCAACGGCTGCATCGTATTGAATTGGACCTTCCACTTTTAGTTCCGGTCTTTTTTTCTTGATGATTTCGGTTGCTTTCCTTACACGATCTACATCTTCACCAACGCCAGATGCTCCCGATGAATATGATAGCATGGCTATCTTGGGTTCAATGCCAAAAGCGATACTGGTAGCCGCAGATGAGATGGCAATTTCCGAAAGTTGTTCTGCGGTAGGATTGGGATTGATGGCACAATCTCCAAAGATAGTTACCCTATTGGGCAAGCACATAAAGAATACAGAGGAAACAATAGAGACCCCTGGCCTTGTCTTAATAAATTGCAGGGCGGGCCTTATGGTATGTTGTGTGGTATGCACGGCTCCGGATACCATGCCATCCGCGTGTCCCATGTACACCATCATTGTGCCAAAATAGGAAACATCTTCCATCAAGTCTTTTGCCATGGCCAGATTAACGTTCTTATGCTTTCTTAGTTCAAAAAGGGTAGTTGCGTACTCCAAGAAATGTGGTGACTCCGCTGGATTTACGATGTTTATGGCCGATGCATCCAAAACTATATCCAATTCAATGATTTTACTCTTGATTTCTTCTGGGTTTCCCAATAGTGTAAGGGTTACGGCATCTGCATCTATGAGCTTTTTAGTGGCGAGCAGAATGCGCTCATCCGTACCTTCTGGTAGTACTATGTGCTTTTTTTCCGATTTCGCCCTTTTTAAGAGATTGTACTGGAACATTCTGGGGGTTATACCACGAGGCTTAAACGTTATTAACCGTTCCGCCAGTTGGGTGGTGGGAACATGTTTCTCAAATTCCTGTATGGATGTATTGATTTTTACGGTGTTCTCAGCGTAGATTTTGGGTCGAATGGTTCCAATTTGGTTTGTTACGGAAAAAGTACCTCCCTGTACGGATAGGATGGGTACAATATCGGACAGTCCTTTAATCAATTTGACAATTGATTTCTCCGGCAACAATCCGCCCGTTAATACAATTCCAGAAATATTGGGATAATTAGCAGAAATATTCGCCTGTAAAGCCCCTAATATTATATCTGCCCTATCGCCAGGAGTAATCACCAAGCTGTCCTTTTTAAGATGGGTGAGATAATTTCTTAATTGCATTGCCCCTACACTAAAGCCACCTGCTTGATTGTTCAAAAATTCTTCTCCAAAAAGGACCTTGGCCTCCAGTTCTTTTGAGATTTCCTTGACAGTAGGGTTCCCTAACAGCGGATTTATTGGAATGACACCCACCAATACATTATTGGGAAGTTTCTTTTGCAATCCAACACTCACGATATCCATATTTTTTGGATCAACTTTATTGGCAACGGTCATTAACACTTCTACACCCTTTTCTTTAAAGGAATCATAGGCCATAAAAAGGTTGCCGATGAGTTCATCCAAAGTCTTACCGGTTCCGCTTGCAATAATCACTGTAGGAATACCAAGGTTTTTGGCCACAAGCACATTGATATCCCATTCGATTATTGCCCCTTCACCAGAAAAATCTGTTCCCTCGACAAGAATAAAATCAAATTGGTCCTCTATTGCCTTGTATTTATGTATTATGTGACCAAGAATTTCATCGTCCCTGTCTAAATTTTTTTGTTTTACAACTTCACTTCTAGTGTAAGCGTAAGCATCCGTAAATTCCAAGTCCAACTCAAAGTGGGTAATAATAGTATGGATATGGCTGTCCATGGTACCTTTTTCAAAGTCGTCTATTATTGGCCGGAAATAGCCAACTTTTGCGGCTTTTCCCAGTAGGAGTTGCATTAGACCTAAAGAAACTATCGATTTTCCACTATTTGGTTCAGTGGTGGCAATATAAATGGCTTTGCTCACAGGTAAAGGGGTTTGTGGCTAACAAATTTATGGGATTCTTTAGTATTAACCCATTTAGTCTTTATAAACAAAAGAAGAAATCTTTTAATATACGTTCTAGATTGAAATTCCTTTTCATAGGATCTTAGTGAAGATAGGGCAAATACCAGCTTCCATAATAAAGATTTAGTGCTATTTGCTACTTTCTGCCGTTCCAAAAGTGACTTTCTGTTGTTCGGCCTTGTTGATATTTTTGATACCCTGTAGTAAAGCATCAGGATTAAAAGAAATGCTATCAATTCCTTCTTGAATAAGAAATTTTGCAAACTCTGGAAAGTCACTGGGAGCTTGACCGCATAATCCGATTTTTATATTTGATTTTTTTGCAGATTTAATTGCCATTGAAATCATACGTTTGGCGGCTTCATCATTTTCATCAAATAGTTTTCCCATAATTTCGGAATCTCTATCTATACCTAATGTCAATTGAGTCAGATCATTAGATCCAATGGAGAACCCATCGAAGATTTTTGCAAATTCTTCGGCCAATATAACATTGCTTGGTATTTCTATCATGGTATACACTTCCAGACCATTTTCGGTACGCTTAAGTCCATTTTCTTCCATTACTGTAAGCACTTTTTTACCTTCCTCGACAGTTCTACAAAAAGGAACCATCACCTTAAGGTTGGTTAGCCCCATTTTTTCACGTACTTTTTTTATAGCTGTACATTCCAAGGCGAAACCATCTTTATATAAATCACTATAGTATCGTGAGGCACCCCTAAAACCCAACATAGGATTTTCCTCATAGGGTTCAAAATCCGATCCCCCAATAAGGTTCGCATATTCGTTTGTCTTAAAATCACTTAGTCTTACGATGACCTCTTTTGGATAAAAGGCCGCTGCTATAACTGCTATTCCTTCCGCCAGTTTATCAACAAAATAGTCAGCTCTGTTGGTATATTGGCTTGTCAATTGCATTATTCTATTTTTTACTTTGGAGTCTTTTATTTCCTCAAATTTCACCAAAGCCATAGGGTGTATCTGGACGGAATGAGTAATGATAAATTCCATCCGTAATAAACCGATTCCATTATTGGGATAAAATGAAAGTTGGAAAGCGTTTTCAGGATCGGCCAAAATCATTTTGGCTTCCGTTTTTGGAAGATGGATTTCCGTAAAATCGATTTTACGTTCCTTAAATGGAAGTTCCCCTCTATAAATGTACCCGATCTTTCCTTGGGCACAAGACATAGTAATTATTTCACCGTTGACTATTTCTTCTGTAGCGTTGCCACACCCAACAATTGCCGGGACGCCCAATTCACGGGCAACGATGGCTGCATGACTGGTTCTGCCCCCTTTATTCGTAATAATTCCACCGACCTTTTTGAGCAAAGGATCCCAATCCGGAGTAATGGTGTCCGTCACAATAATGGACTCTTTGGTCAAAGGCCCAGCTTCATTGGGAGAATTTAAAAGTACAGGGTAACCAATTTTTATTTTAGATCCAACGGCATCTCCTTTAACTAGCAATTTGCCCTCCTTCAATAGCTGATATTCTACGTGTATGTTTTTATTCTTGGTATGATGAACCGTCTCTGGACGGGCCTGCGTGATGAATAATTCTTTTGTAATTCCATCCTTGGCCCATTCAATATCCATGGGTTTTTGGTAATGTTCCTCTATTAGTAGGGCCCACTTGGCCAAAGTAATAATTTCATTATCGGTCAATACATATTGTTCTTGTTGCTTTAATGGGGTATCGATGTTCAAGGTTGTTTCCTTTTCTTTTTCCGAAGCATAGACCATGGTCAGTTTTTTATCGCCCAGTTTTTTCTGAATTATGGGATACATATCTTTCTTAATGCTGGGTTTAAAGACATAGAACTCATCTGGGTTTACTATGCCTTGTACAATGTTTTCACCCAATCCCCAAACCCCCGAGAGTAATACAATGTTCTCAAAGCCGGATTCAGGTTCTATTGTAAAACCCACTCCAGAACAGCTTTTATCTGATCGTACCATTAGCTGTACACCCACTGATAGGGCGACATCTTTGTGATTGAATCCCTTGTCCTCTCGATATTTAATGGCTCTATCAGTATAGAGAGAGGAGAAGCATTTCTTGACGGCCCCCAAAAGCTCCAACTCTCCTTTAACATTTAAAAAAGTATCATGTTGACCTGCAAAACTAGCATCTGGAAGGTCCTCTGCCGTTGCACTACTGCGCACTGCTACGGCCAATTCACCATTGTCACAAAGTTCCTTATAGGCACGTATAAGGGCGTTAGAAAATTCTTTGGAAAATTCGCTTTCAAGAATCAGGTTCCTTGCCAGCGTACCTATCAGATTTAAATTTGTGTATTGGTTTCTGTCCAATCTTGATATGATATTTTCCAGGGCACGCTGTATATCATTTTCCTTTAAGAAGTTCCAAAAAGCAGTGGACGTACTGGCAAAACCATTAGGAATATGTACTCCTTTTGGTAACAATTGATTATACATTTCTCCAAGAGAAGCATTTTTTCCTCCTACCGTTGATACATCCGTAATACCAATATGACTGAATTTTTTTATAAGCATTACAAAGAGAATTTATGGATTTAATAGAGGTAACTTGCCAAATTTCTCCATAAGAGACCTTAACTTATGTTGGACGTTTCTAAGATTCCCTTTTCTTACCTGTAATTTCATGAATATTAATTCGGAATACGATGGGCGAACCTTCCGATTCAATCTTGGCCGAAAATTCACTGATGTATTCGCTCTCCATCCCTTTAGTGCGACTCAAAATATTTTTTATACCCTCTGAAAACGCATGAAGCATATGTTTTGCATCTATACCTTTTAATTCTTGAAAAGTGCCATGTACTTGAACTGTCTGCCAATTCGCTACTGAATTAATCTGGCTCACCATTAAAGCTATGGTATTGTTTTTGCGCATTGCTGCAATTTTGTGTCCTTCTGAAGAGTAACTAGTAAGGGTATGGCTTTCTCTATCATAATAATAGGTCATTGGCACTATATATGGACTTGTACCCGATATATATGCTAAGTTTCCTATATAGTTGCTGGATAGTATTTGAAGGTTTTCAGTAGGTTCTAAATTTCTTCTCATAGCTTTGGTTTTATCTTTTTCCAAAACTAGTTTTTACAAAGTGAAATCCATATGACATTGGTCATCTAGGAAAAATGGGAACGATGTTTATTTAATTAGGGATATTTAAAAACCTAAAAAAGAACATATATTCTTAAGAAGACTATAAGTTGCTCATATAAGGTAAGGAAATGACTGAATTTTGCTTTGGTATCCATGAAAACATTCATAGAACGAACAAAAAATTATCATGACAAAATAGTTGTATTTACAACATCTGATGAAGGCTCGTATAGGATGGAAGGAGTGGATGACATCACAGGAGAATCGCTTATAGAGAATGTGCCACTTTTTGTGAAAAGAATTAAAGATAGCCAGGAGTCTTTTTCTAAAATAGCTGTCATTTGGGCGATAAGACCAAAATTAGAAATACTATTCATTTTCTATAAAGCGTATGGACTCATCTTTTTGTTCGGTATTTTCCAATAGGGAGTCTTTTTCTCCATAAAGAAGTTCTGCAACCTCTATGAGGTTTTTAATGATTTCGTTCAAATTATCTTTATCATTGACCAAAGAAGATGCCATCTTGGGAGTAATTAAATTATCCCTAATTAACTTATTAATTGATTTGGTGGTTTGATATTTTCCATCCTTGGCTTTGTTTTTAAGTATTAAAAGTTTGGTATCATAGATTTGCTTATCAACTTGCGTCCTTAACAAATATACTACGCGCAACACCCTAATTATTTTTTCACGAAACTTGTCATACTCCTCGACCATATGAATATTTTCTGAGGTTCTATATTGGGATACATTTAATCCCAATTCCAAAACACCCTTTATGATTTCCACCATTTTGCGATTGGCTATTTTGATTTCTGTAATCCTATTATTTAGGTCTTTGCCTATTTTCAAGGTACTTTGAGCGGTAGTAGCGTATCTTAGGATCTCGCCATATATGGTTTTTACTTTACTGTAATAAAGGTTTCGAACATCTGTTTTGAAATCCTCTTTGGTTTTCTTTAAAATATCTCTAGGGTCCATGTTGGATTTTATGTCCCCTCTATGAATATTCAGCGCATGTGCTATTATTTCAAAAATCGCATTTTCAAAAAGATATTTGGATTCTTTGGTCAAAGCTGAAACCACAGTGCTTGGGAACTGGAGTATGCTCTCGTTTAAATATTTTGGTTGTTCAATACCCTTTTCTTCATCCTCTTTGAAAAATTTGATTAGAAATTTTTCGGTTCTTTTTGTAAGCGGTATCATAATGATTACGCCCAAAATGTTGAAGGTTGTATGGAACATTGCCAATTTTAGCGTGAAATTATCTCTAGAGACACCGGCGATATCTGATAGGAAATTCACAAAATTGGCAAGAGGAAAAATGATAGCCAAGGCTATGACTCCTGTAAATAGGTTAAAAAATAAATGGGCTCCTGCCAGTCTTTTACCGGCAACGTTGGAACTTAAAGAACCCAAAATTGCTGTTATGGTCGTGCCAATATTTGCTCCTATGGCTAGGGCAAGGGCATTTTCATATTGTATTTGTCCGGCAGCTAATGCAGTTAATATCAAAGCCAAGGACGCACTGCTGGATTGAAGAATTGAGGTAACTATGATGCCAATACCTGCATATACAATAACTCCTAAGAAACCTGGAAGGGCATAATTGGTAAGATCGATATATTCTTTAAATACATCGAAACCTTCTTTCATATATTGTATTCCCAAGAAGAAAAATCCCAATCCCGCGAGAATATTTCCGATTCCCTTCAAATACGGTTTTTTTTGTAGCGAAAAAATTATCCCAAACACAAGCATTGGCATGGCCATAGCTGCAATATTGATCTTTAGACCAAAACCTGCAATAATCCAAGCCGTAGCCGTTGTTCCAATATTGGCCCCAAAAATTATTCCCATTCCACCTTGGAGAGTAACCAATCCTGCACTAATAAAAGAAATGGTTACTGCAGACACCAATGAACTTGATTGAATTAATGCGGTGACTACTGCACCAGCGGCAATGCTTTTGTATAACTTGTCAGTTGCTTTTTTTAAGATTATTTGCAAAGGGCCTTTCGCAAACCCTTTAAATCCTTCTTCCAACATAATCATGCCGAAAAGTAATATGGCAATACCTACAGCGATGGTTTCAAAGTTTGTGTTTAAAAACAAAACCGCTGCAAGCACGATAAGAAACAAATAAAACAATGCTTTTTTAATCATAGAATATGGGAGAAAAAGTATTCAAATTGATTTATAGTTTTTTATTAAAATACGGTTCCAATACGTTTATTCTAAGAATCGGGGATTACCCGTTCTAATCTTTAATCTTTCCTTCAATTCAAAAGTGAAAATGGACTGCTTTGTTTAAAATAAAGAAGTAAGGGTTTTGGATATGGTCATCAATTTGGGCCTATCGTTTTTCTTCTTTTTTCTTCTGTCTTTCTAATTTCCTAAAATACCCACGGGTCAAAAAATTATGTTTTAGTGCTTCCATATTTTCGTTAAAACGCCCCGTTCCCTCTTCAATATTCCGCATGGTTCTGTCTAATTGGTTCACCAAAACGGTGTCTTTGGATAAATACCCAATTGCTCCATTACCCACTTTGATATCATTTACAATGTCATTTAAGTCCATTGTAATCTTCTCTATTTGGAAACTAGAATTATCAAGGTTTTGAATAATTTTTTTGATTCTACCCCCAGAAATGGTATCACTGAGCAACACACCTGCGACACTTTCTTCCAAATTAAGGTTTCTGACGAAGCGATTTAACTCATCCATGGCAGTATCTGCATTTTCACTTGTTTGCTTAAAGTTTTGTAATGTTTGCTCCAAGTGGTCAGCCAAAATAGTATCATTGAGTAATCTTCCTAACGTACCTTGACCTTCGGTAAGTGCCTTTGAGACTTTCAAAAGATCGATAGTCAACAATGCGGCATTATCATTTGTTATATTCAAGGTGCTCATCATATCTTGTGTGCCAACTTTGCTTCTAGACTGTAGCTCATCTCCCGGAACAATTAGTTCACTGGGCCCTTCGCCAGGTGTTATATTGATGAGCATACTGCCAACTAAACCATTTGAGCCTATACTTGCAAGTGCATTTTTTTTAATATGCTTTCGCATGTCATCCTCAATTCTCATAAGTACTCGTATAGTGGTATCGTTTATTATTTCAATACCATTTACAGTACCAACATTTATTCCTGAAAAACGAACATTATTGCCATTTTGAAGACCAGTGGCATTTTTAAATATAGCACTTATCCCGAAGGTTTTCCCGAACATATTCTGTCTATTGCCAATTAGAAAAGCAGCAAAAAGCAGCAAGACTGTCCCTGTGACTACAAATACGCCTAATCTTAAATTTTCCAACTTAGTCTTTGTCATATTCCTATTTTTTAAAAAACGCCTCAACTTTTGGATCGGATGACGATGATAATTCAGAAAAAGTACCGTCTGCGTAGTTTATACCGTCTACCAAAAGAATCATTCGCTCGGATATCACACGGGCACAGTCTACGTCGTGGGTAATTATTAAAGAAGAGGTATTATATTTTTTTTGGATACTGCGCATTAATTCAATGATTTCCTTTGCCGTAATAGGATCCAATCCACTAGTAGGTTCATCGTATAGAATAATTTTTGGTTTGAGAATAAGTGTACGCGCCAAGGCAACTCGTCTTTTCATTCCTCCAGAGAGCTCTGATGGCATTAAATCCATTGTATGGCCCAGACCTACATTTTCCAATGCCTCTATTACCAGAGGGGTAGTATCTTGGACAACACCCAGTTTCTCTTTGTGTCTACGCATTGGAAATTCTAGATTCTCTCGCACCGTCATGGAATCATATAAAGCACTACCTTGAAAAAGAAACCCTATATCTGAACGTAGTTCGTCCAAGTTTTGACGATCTAGGGCGCCTATCTCCCTACCCATAACCTCTATATATCCACTATCTGGTGTCATCAATCCAACAAGGCATTTAATCATTACAGACTTGCCCGAGCCCGATTTTCCCATGACTACTAAATTTTCACCTTTATATAGCACCATATTGAAACCATTTAATACTTGGTTACTTCCAAAGCTTTTTCGAAGATCTTCGATACGGATGACCACCTTTCGTCCTTTATCATTTTTTGGTTCCATTAAGTTTTTTGAAGCTATTAAAGGCATTTTTTTTATTTAGAGTTCATAAAAAATATCTGAAACGAAAACTGCGATAAAATCCACAACAAACAATAAGAGGGATGCCGTTACTACGGCCGTGTTGGCCGCTACACCAACACCGGCCGTACCTTTTTTACAATAATATCCTTTATAGCAGCCTACTAAACCGATTACAAAACCGAAAAAAAAGGATTTTATCGTTGCTGGGACCAAATCACCAAAACTCAAGGCATCAAAAACTGTATTAAAATATAGTTGAAAAGATACTTGCCCCTTCAAATTCTCAACCAAGGCGGAACCATACAATGCGATCAAATCCCCAAAAATGACCAGAAGCGGAATCATTAGCGTCGTAGCCAAAATTCGGGTCACGACCAAATATTTGAATGGATTGGTTCCAGATACCTCCATGGCATCAATTTGCTCCGTTACCCGCATAGATCCCAATTCGGCCCCAATACCAGAAGCGATTCTGCCTGCACAGATCAAAGCCGTTATGACAGGGCCAATTTCCCTTACTATGGAAATACCTACCATATTGGGCATCATTGATACGGCCCCGAATTGAATCATGGTAGGCCTTGATTGCAGTGTTAACACTAAACCAATAATGAAGTTGGTCATGACAACCAGTACCAACGACCTATTTCCCATATGATAACATTGGCGTAAAAGTTCCTTGAATTCAAAAGGAAGTGTAAATGTCTCTTTGAAAAGTCGACCTGCAAAATAGGATAGTTCTCCTATTTGGATAAAGAATTTCTTTATCCTGCTGACCATTTTTGAAGTAATAAAGACCGGTTTCACAATGTAAGCCATTCTCAAATATAGATTGAAAAGGGTTTTTTTAAAATGACCAATATCATGCTGGTAATGAGAATTGTCATCTTTTACTTTTTAGATCGGTGTTACTTTTATTGATCAAAAATTTATCATGAAACAGGAGTCAAAAAATGATTCGAATTCTTTTTATCTAAGTGAGGAGCGTACTTTTTTAGATGGTCCAAGGAGTAGATTCAAAGAATTATGGTTTACACTAAAGGTTCAATATCAATTCATTAGGGCCTTTCGTAAATTACACTTTATAGGACCTTGTGTAACAGTATTTGGATCGGCAAGATTTGAGGAGGACAATATCTATTACAAACAAGCGGAGGAGGTTGGCAAGGCATTATCAGAAATGGGTTTTGCAGTTATGACAGGTGGCGGGCCGGGAATCATGGAGGCGGCTAACAAGGGTGCCTATCTCAATAATGGTTTTTCCATTGGTTGTAATATTATATTGCCATTTGAGCAGAAACCTAATCCTTATCTACATAAATGGATTAATATCCCTTATTTCTTCGTGCGTAAGTTTTTGTTATTGAAATATTCCTATGCATTTGTGGTCATGCCTGGGGGAATAGGCACTTTGGATGAACTCTTTGAGGCATTGACGCTGATTCAAACTAAAATGATACACCATTTCCCCGTTGTGATTTTTGGAAAGGAATATCATAAGGAACTCTATCACCATATTCAGGCCATGGCCAAAAATGAAAGTATTTCGCAGGAGGATATGAACCTTTTGTTTCTTACTGATTCTGTGGAGGAAATGACACAACACCTTAATGAATATGCTGTTAAGAGATTCGGACTTGTTAAAAAGCCTATGGAAACCAGGTGGTGGTTTGGGGAGACCAGATCTAAGAGAACATGATTATGATCATTTTTATATGTAGTCACAGGAACTACTTTTAACTATAAAAATATTTAAGGGAAAAGAGACAATTCTACTGAAAAACGACAGATATGGTTAAATTAGTTTACTTTGGTATATGGTCCCTACTATTGATTTTGACGTCATGTAATGCAAAAAACTCTCATGCTTTAGAGGAAGGGCAGACTGAAAAGATTATTTCATATGCCGGTGGAGATGAAATCAAACTGCCAAAAATGGTGCCGATAAATAGAAATGTTACCATCGGGGAGTATTTTGATTATATTGATTCTTTGGTAATTCGTTACGATTCTTTATTATCTTATCAATTGTCAGAACATGTTATTGTAAGGAATAATCCATGGATAATTGACACTTTGGCTAATACGGATTATTACAGGATGATTTCCCGAGATTCCTTTGTATATGACCAGCGACAATTGACCGTACTCCCAAAAGGAAGTCAACTTTTTATTCCAGATTCGATTAAAGCCAATCAAATACTAGGACAATTTGCAAAAACCGAAATCGATGTGAATATTCCTGAATTCAAATTAAGAATATTTCAAGATTCTGTTTTGTTATATACATTTCCCGTTCGCGTAGGACAAAATAGGGAACGTTACTTGAAATTTGGGGACCGTATTACTGATTTGCGCACCAAAACAGGAAGTGGGACCATAATTGATTATGTCAGGCACCCTGAATTCTACAATCCGGTAAATGGCAAACAGTTTTATGTTACCAAACGTGATGATGGAAAAACGACTATCATGCCTCAAATCCCTTGGATCGAAACAGAAATAAACGGGATCAGAAATGGACAAATGATACATCCAACCACCAATCCTGAAACTTTAGGAAAGGCCTATTCGAATGGATGTATTGGCACGAGGGAGGCAGATGCGTGGATAATCTATTATTACTCTCCCAATGGAACAAAGCTAAGGATTCGCTATGATTTAAAAACGTACGAAGAAGGTAGGGTAGTGGCCGTATTTAAGGATATTTATGATAAGAATAATTAAAATCAAATTTGTATTTCTATTTGTTGTGGTTGATATAGGTATGTATAATCATACCACACTCATAATAGAGAATTGTCCAAATAAAAAAAACGCTCAAGCAGGCTAGGAGTTTTTTTCTCATTGAACTTCTCATTCTTGATCGCGGAAGGATTTGAACCTTTGATCGTCTGTTTAGAAGAAGGTGGATTTATGGTTTTAGGGTTTATCTAAAAACATTTAAAAATAACTGATAATCAATGTTTTATAAAATATATGAATTCATATGAAACCATATAATACCCGATTTTCAGTGCAAATTGAGTGCAAATTTTTCATGTCTTCAATTTATGAAGACTAATAAAACCCTCTCAATTGATACTAGACGAAAAAGAAAGGATGGATTATTTCCAATTATTTTTAGACTGAGCCATTATCGAAAAACAATTACTATTTCTACAGGATTTGCCGTTCCCCCTGAATATTGGAATGCGAAAAAACGAGAGGAAAAAGGAACATATAAGGGAGTATCTTCTATTACTCGTTTGAACAATATGCAGACAAAAAAGAAAACCGAACTGAGGGACGGTATTAAACTATTGGAAGAAAACATTCAGTTGAAAGGTTTGGGAATTTCTGATTTGAAGCGCATACTTACCAAAACGACCAAGAAGATTTCCTTTTTTGAATATACACAAGAACTCATAGATGAAATAGAGGAAGCCCAAAAATTTGGAAATGCTAGGGCCTATAAAAGCGTATTGGGCGCTTTAAGAAATTTTCATAGAAAGAAAAGTTTGCGTTTTGAAGATGTAAATTATTCATTTCTCAAAAAATTTCAAATCGCCCTGCTTAAAAAGGAAAATAGCATCAATGGATTATCTATATTCATGCGTACCATCAGGGCTATATATAACAAAGCCATTTGTCAGGAAATCGTATCGGCAGACAGTTATCCATTTAGGAAGTACAATATAAAAACCGAACCAACGGCAAAAAGAGCCATTAGCAAGGATAAAATCAAACGTATTCTTGATTTGGAGCTTAAGCCGGACACTCCATTAATTCACGCAAAAGCCTATTTTATATGTTCATACTTGATGAACGGCATTTCATTTATAGACATGGCATTTCTAAAAATGGAAAATGTTATTGACTCACGAATCCAATATAAAAGGCAAAAACAGCCAAGCCTTATGTTGTTAAAATAACCAATCAACTTTCCTCTATTCTTGAATACTATCTTGAAGGAAAAAAGATATCTGACTTCATTTTCCCAAAAATACGAATGGAGAGCCTACAGAATCAATATTATGACGTGCAATGGGAACGAAAACTGTACAATAAACGGTTAAAAGAAATTGCCGAACTATGTGGTATTGAAGAAAAACTAACAAATTATGACGGCCGTCATTCCATGGCAACTAATCTAATTCTGAACGATGTACCAATCAACGCGCTAAGTAAAATGCTTGGACATAGTAAATTACAGACCACGGAGATTTATATTAAGAATTTACCCGCCCATATTATGGATATGTATTAGGAAAGACTTGAAATTAAGATATACTTCAGGTAGAATATTTTTTCCTTTTATAGGATGCCCAAATACTCATTTGAATTGTTTACATTCATTTTATTGACTCTTTTAGACGGTATGTCCAATTATTGAATCCAATAGGTCGTATTTAAATATTTATCTAAAAAGTTAAATAACAATCACATTTTCAATTAAAGACTTCTTTGAAAACTATAAGATTTATCTGATAGAATGTTCAAATAAAGACCGGAGGTCGAGATAGAAAAAAACAACCTTCAAAACTCTTTAATACATTAAAAGGTTACCTACTAGGCACATCAAAATATTATCAATTCACAACATTTAACAAATTGTACATAAATGGATTATATAATTTTACCTACTTTTTATTTGGTAAGATATATTAGATAACCAAATTTCAATGGCATGTCCTTAAGTCCTTTTTGTTCACACAGATTTATTGAATTCGCATTAACTTGATGAGAATAAGATTATTGACTTTCGTAATGGCTATTGGATGGAGTTGCAATGCTCTATCCCAACTTCCTATACAAACCTTGGAAAAGAGTATAAAACCACTTTATAAAATGGTGGATACATCATTGCAAAATAATCTAGAATACGAGCTTACCAAAAATAAGGATTGGGCACAACTCATCGATTCAAAAAAAATGGCGGTTGGTATCGTTGACCTAAGTAATCCTGAAGATATACGATTTGCCAGGGTCAATGGTACCCATATGATGTACGCGGCGAGCTTGCCAAAGATTGCCATATTGTTGGCTTCAATGGACGCCATTGAAAAAGGGGAATTAAAGGAAACTATCGAAGTTAAAAAAGATATGCGCCTGATGATCAGTAAATCTGATAATGCGGCCTCTACCCGAATGATTGACCGTTTGGGTTATGACAAAATCGAAGAGGTTATGACGGATTCCAAATATGCCTTTTATGACGAGGAGACTGGAGGCGGTCTCTGGGTAGGAAAGCGTTATGGCGGCGGCGGTGATACGCATCGTGAACCGTTAAAGAACTTAAGCCACGCCGCGTCAGTATCACAAGTATGCCGGTTCTACTATCTTTTGGCCCACGGTAAATTAGTCAATGAAAGACGTTCAAAACAGATGCTCGACATTATGGAAAACCCTGAACTGCACCACAAGTTTGTCAATACATTAGATCAGATTGCACCAAATGCCAGACTTTTCCGAAAGTCAGGTTCTTGGAAAACCTACCACTCCGATTCTATTTTGGTTTGGGGCAAGGACCCTGAAAGGCGTTATATATTAGTTGCCTTGATTGACGACGCTAATGGGGAACAGATTATTCGAGACTTGGTCAAACCTGTGGAGAAAGTATTGAAAAAGCCCGTTCTTTGATAAAGTCGAACAAGTAACCAACATTTACGAATGGTCCAAAAATTTATTTCGGACTTCTTTGATATTCGCAGGGGGGAATTGCGCATTTCTATTTTTATGTTCTGCTACATATTTATCGTTGTAGCGGTACTTTTAGTACTAAAACCAACGGTAAGTGCACTTTTCCTTTCAGAACTTGGTCCAGAGCAGCTCCCATTCGGTTATCTATTGGTTGCCATAGGTGCCATTCTGAGTTCGTTTTGGTACTCGCAATTACTTTCAAAATTTAGACTAAAAACTATCATTCGATACACACTTGTTTTTTCAAGTTTGGTGTTGATTTCAGCAGGAATTTTTGTGTTTTTGGATATTTTAAAAGGATGGATGCTTTACATCGTCTATACCTGGGTAGCCATTTATGGAGTTTTGGCGGCCTCCCAATTTTGGGTATTGGCAAACTTGGTTTTCAATGTGAGGGACGCCAAAAGGTTGTTTGGATTTATCGGTTCTGGAGCCATCATGGGCGGCCTTTTTGGCGGTTACCTGACTTCGTTATTGGCCCCATGGTTTGGAAATGGTACCATGATGCTCCTAGCGGCCTTTTTACTACTTCTGTTGCTCCCACTACTACAAAGAATCTGGAGCTTTCGCGTCACGAAATTAAATGAATTCAAAAAGAGCAAAACGTATCCGACAATCTCGGAAAAACCTTTTCAGCTGGTGAAAAAGGAACCACATTTAAGAAATCTTGCCATGCTTGTGGGTATAAGCGTTTTGGTCGCCAAACTAGTGGATTACTTGTTCAGCGATTATGCCGCCGATGCCATTTCCGACCCCGATGAACTGTCCTCTTTTTTTGGGTTTTGGTTCTCGACCTTTAATCTGGTCTCTTTAGCGTTACAGTTATTTCTAACACAGCGTATTGTTGGTGTTTGGGGAGTTGGTTTTTCCCTACTATTGTTACCATTGGGGATCTTGCTTGGCAGCATATTTTTCCTTTTTCTGCCAGAGCTTTCAGCGGTTGTTGTCATTAAGGCTATGGACGGTGCTCTAAAACAATCGATAAACAAAAGTGCTTTTGAATTGCTGGCATTACCACTACCCTTTGAAATAAAAAATAGGACCAAATCATTCATTGATGTCGTCATCGATAGTTTGGCCACCGGTATTGCGGGAATTTTATTGGTGTTTTTGATAAAAGGTTTTGAGTGGCAAAGCTATCAGGTCACTTGGTTGGTTATCGCATTGGTGTTACTATGGGCCTATTTCATCTTTAGAGTCCGCAAAACTTATTATGAAACCTTCAGGGCCAACTTGAGGGGACAAACCAACGAAGAATTGGCAGCTCCTGTGGTCAAGCAGGTTTCCGTTTTGAAAGGTATGCGCAAGGTCTTTTCCGAAGGAAATGAAAACCAAATCCTTTTTATGCTGGATAAGCTGATGGAAATTAATGATAAACGTTTCGCCCCCGATGTTCGAAATCTATTGGACCATCCTTCCAATAAGGTAAAGACATCGGCTATCAAAAATCTTTATTATTTGGATAGTGTATCCATGCCGTGGAACATGAACGAATTACTTTCTATCGGTGATGAGGATTTGAACTTGGCGGCTATGGATTTTTTGCTGTTGCACTCAAGAAACGAACCTGAGGCCATATTTTCATACTATCTTGACCATAAGGATAAAAATATCGCTGGTGCAGCACTTTTTTCTTTGGCTAGGGAGTCTATAAACAACCAAAGGATGCGAAACCGATATCATTTGGAAAAGCGTATTCAAAAAGCTGTGGAAGAATCGGATAAAAATTTGTCTCCTTATTTAATAAAGACCATAGGTATTGCCGGGTTGACAAAATTCCACTCCCTACTCACCCAAATCTTGAATGGCCATAATGTGGATTTACAGATGGAAGCCATCGAAGCAATGGGGTTAAGCATGGAATCATCTTTTGTTCCCAATTTAGTGGAATTGCTTCCAAAAAAAATCTATCGAGGACCAGTAATAGCTTCCCTAAGGAATTATGGACTTGGAGTAATGCCAGTTTTGGTATGGATGGTAAAAGAACAAAAGGTAAGCTTGGAAGCGCGTAGGTTCATACCAAGGGTTATTGAAACGTTTGGCAACCAAGAATCCATACAGTATCTATTTCAATTGTTCAATGACGTAGATCTTAGCGTTCGATTGGAAAGTATCCGTTCACTAAGTAACCTGCGTTCATCGCATCCTGAAATAAAGTTCAACCGTTTTGAAGTGGCTTCCAAGATTTATGAAGAGTGTAAACTTTTTCACCAGACCCTCAACGCAATGCATACCCAAATTATAATCTCGTACCGAAATCGTAAAAGGCCCCGGCAAGAAGTTCAGCAAAAGGAACGGGATGCCAGAACTTCACTTTTAGAATTGTTGGAACGGCGTCTGGATGCTGGTTTGGAGCGTATTTTTAAGTTATTGGGGCTTAAATATACCCAAGAGGATATCCTATTGGCCTTTGAAAGATTGACAAGTAATGAAGAAGAGCTTCGATCCACTGCCATTGATTTTTTGGACAATCTGTTGACCGGAAGCCTCAAACAGCAGCTTTTTCCAATCATTGAAGAAGTAATGAGGGATTTTTCTTCCGAAGAGTCTATTCAGCGCATCAAACCAAAAATCCCCTCTGAAAAGGAATGTTTTAAACTGCTTTTGAATATGCCCGATTTAAAGGTGAAGTTGGCAGTACTTTATCTTATTGGAAAACAAGGTGATAAAAAATATTTGCCTATTTTGGAGCCTTTGTCAAAACAAGACGATTTAAAAATCAGGACTTTTGCGTTGAATGCCATTTCAGAGATAAATGCAGAAAACTAATCTTTTGCAGCGAATGAAGGAACGGGTGGAACATATCATCCACAGATTAATGATTCAGGTCATAATTTTGTTGCGAAAATCCAAAAAATTAATTTTAAGTTCCCTAGGATTTATTATAAAGCACCCCATCAAATTTACCCTATACCTTTTTATATCTTGCCTTGGCGCTGTATTATCATTTTTTCTGTTAACCTATTTTGGCGCATTTGGCCATATCCCTACAAAACAGGAACTGAAAGCACTTCAGAATCCGGTAACTTCTACTATTTATGGTAAAGACGAACAGCCGATAGGTGTCTTTTTTTTTCAAAATAGGTCGAATATTGAGCAAGTCGAGCTAACAAATGAAATCATCAATGCCTTAGTAGCAACTGAGGACGTCCGTTTTTTCTCCCATGGCGGCATCGATTATAGAAGCTACGTCCGGGTTCTGATCAAGTCGGTTTTGCTAGGTCAAGATGCAGGGGGCGGCAGTACCATAACCCAACAGATTGCGAAGAATTTGTTCGGACGTAAAAAACAAAGATTTTTGACCACTCCGATCAATAAGATGAGAGAGATCATAATTGCAAAACGACTGGAGTCTATTTATACCAAGGATGAATTGGTATTGCTTTATTTCAACACGGTTTCTTTTGGTGAGAATCTATATGGCCTGGAAAAGGCGGCGCATCGGTTTTTCAATAAATCTACAACAGATCTTGATCTTTCGGAGAGTGCCACTTTGGTAGGTCTTTTAAAGGCACCAACGTTCTACAACCCAAGGAATCATCCCGAGAGAGCCGAAAAAAGAAGAAATATCGTTCTTGAGCAAATGATTAAATATGGTTATATCGACGATAGTTTAGCCAATTTGGCCAAAAAACCCCTAGCACTTAATTATCAGCCGCCTGTAAAACAATCCTCTTTTGCATCGTACTATAAAGAATTTATACGCCGAGAATTTAATAAATGGGCACTTGAAAATCCAAAAAGTAACGGTGGACAGTACGATGTAGAGTTGGATGGTCTAAAAATATATACCACGCTCAATCCCAATATACAGAGATACCTTGAAAATGCCATGACCCGACAAATGAAACGGTTGCAGGCCGATATGGATAGGGCTTGGACCAGTGCCACAGTTGAAGGGGGTAAAGAGGGTTTGGTAAAACGACTATTGGCCGACCATCCGCAGGTAAAAAAATTAAGGCAGCAGGGGAAGACCGAGGCTGAGTTGAATGAATTTGTAAATTCAATTCAAAATCGAAAGTACTGGGAGCTTGGCTTGGGATGGGTCGACGTGGACCAATCTTTAAAAGATTCCATAATCAAGGCGGTGACCAGATTGCATACGGGTATTTTGGCCTTGAACAGCGGGAGCGGCGAGATTATGGGCTATCTTGGGGGTTTTGATTACGGCTTTTCGCAAAAAGACCATATTCAAGAACCGAAACAAGTGGGGTCGGTTTTTAAGCCCATTACGTATCTCGCTGCCCTGAACTCCCACGAAAATGCCTGTACGTTCTACGACAACATTTTAAGAAAATACTCCAAGTTTGAAGATTGGACACCAAGGAACGCAGACCACAGGTATGGGGGCAGTTATAGCATGCATGGCGCATTGGCAAATTCAATCAATACCGTTTCGGTCGAACTTCAGTTGAAAACGGGTAACCAAAATGTCATTGCGCTGGCCAAAAAAATGGGAATCGATACTGAAATACCAGATGTACCATCTATTGTTTTGGGTACGGCCGAAATTTCGCTTTTTGAAATGGTTAAAGCCTATGCCTCCCTATCAAATGGGGGGCGTTCGGTTACGCCCTATATCATTGAACGAATAGAACAGGAAGATGGTACGGTCCTTTTTACCGCAGATAAAAAAAATATAGGGAATCGGGTTTCCGCAACGGAAAATGTAAAAACGCTACAAAAAATGATGCTCGAGGTTACCCAAGAGGGCACGGGGAAAGGTTTTCAGGCATACGGGGTACCCTTTAACATAATCGGGAAAACAGGAACCACCCAGAACAACTCCGATGGTTGGTTCATTGGATGCTCACCGGAACTTGTAATCGGTTCTTGGGTGGGTACCTTGGACAAAAGGGTACAAATGGGCTATGGTTCCGGAGCAAGAACGGCCATGCCCATGGTCGCTTCCGTGTTTAGGAGTCTTAGTAGTTGGAAAAGACCCATGCTAACGAACTTTGAGTTTGATCAGGAACATTTTGGTTGCCCCTCGTACTCTGAGTTGGATGCAGCTTCTGCCATGGCACATTATTCTACGGATTCTGTTTATTTAAAAGAACTTTTTATAAAAGATTCGATTATTCAAGATTCAATCAATCGGAAGGTTTTCTTCGACAGTATCGGTGGTCCGATAATTCAGCCTGACAGTCTAAAGCTGGAAACAATTGGCTCGGAACAGTTATAAATGTACCAATAGCTGAACGAACTACCCTTTACGTATCGCCCTATCTATTAAATTGGCCAAATACATATGATCTGAAGCCGAATTCTTCCTTAGTACATTGCTCATCAAGGCGACTATATATTTACAATTATCGGGATGTTCGACGATGATTATCGAGTTCATGTAATTCATTACATTGCCCATGTATTTACCACATTCCTCTCCTTTGCTTCGATCGCATTTGTACAGGCTGCCCGACTTAAAATATACCGCAGCTTCTTTTAAAGACGGTGATTGTGCATATCGAATACGCCTATCGGTCATATACATCAACCGCTTCATTTCAAGACTTGATGCCTCATCAATCACTTTGCCCTGTTCCAACTGGACCAAAAATTTCATCAATCCTAATGGGGTGCCAATACTGCCCCCTTTGTCACCAACATAAGTATTGGCCCCTCCGGTAAAAAAACTGCCCAGACGCCATTCTTCATGGGTGATACCCAATTGCCGTAAAGGAAGGTTGACAATATCATTTGCCATATCGGTCAATAGCTTTTTTGGGGTTTCCTTAAAATATGCATCAGCCTCCTCCTTGGTCAATTCCGGATATTTTTCGCAAAAGACAGACATCAACAAGGCCTCACGCCAAACGATACTTGCCGCACCATTATTACTGACCGAAAGCATGTGATCCGCCCATTCAAAAAGCGAAAAGACATCACTGGCGATGACCTGCCTTTTAACTAAGGTATTTTTCTCAATATTGAATATAGGTACGGTGTGTTCGTCGGTAAGGCCCCAAACCCCTGCCTTTACAGATTTATTTTTTAGGAGCTCAATTCGCTGCTCAAAGGAGTCAGGGTATATCTTGGACAATTGATGGAAAAGGGCATTCAAAACTGCCAACTTACCAACACTTCCCGGTTGGTAGCCCAAGGTTTCATTTCGCTGTGCGTAACGTGTACTGTCAGGGTTCGAAATATCAAGCACTGCAATGGAATAGCTTCTGTCAAGTCCGCGAAACATTCCACCTATTTCCCTTTGGAGTCCATGATCGACATGAAAAAATGTTTCCAGGCTATCATCTTTTCTTGAGGCCAGGTTCAACGAAATAGCTTCCCAGGATTTTAAAGCTCCCAACGGGAGGGCTGTCGCATCTTTTAGTTCACCACTTTGAATGAGTTCCAACCGTTTTAACCGTTTTATGCCGGTTCGTTCGTAGCCGTCAATAGGATAGGGCGTTATAGCAAAGGCCATCACTAGAAAACTAATCGATATTAAAACAAGTATTTTTTTCATGGCCGGGGATTTTTTGTAACAGGTATCATTTTGTTCAAGTCCACTTTTGGGGTAATCGATTCCAAGTAATCCGAGCTCAGGGCCTTTTTATTTTCTACAAAGGGACGAATTTGAAACAACCACAATTTATCATCCTTGAAACCAAGTTCTACATCATATGCCCCCAGATAATCGGATTTGGTTTCCTTTGGAATGCGTTCTTGAATTGTTTTGGCCATGCTACGAATATCTTTGAGATTTTTGGAGTTGAGCACGGGCGTTTCAAAAGTGGTACTTTTTTTTAGCGTTCCCCCAGTTTTGGGCAAGCTGTTGTAATCCGGTTCTCGGGCAGGAGCCAGCAACATATTTTGACCGTTTTCCTTCAAAAGGTATTGTTCGGCAGCCTGCCCATCCACCGCACCACCTGCGCCACGGCTAAAGGCAATGGTCAAATCATTTTCGTTGCCCGAAACGATTCCCTTGGTAATCAAAACTCCAGAATAATCTACATCGACACTGGGAATCACCAAAATGGAAGGGAAGACATTTTCTGGGTTCAACAAATACTTTTGTCTCCATTTGAAGCTGCGCTCTGTATACGGGGAAGCCCAGACGGCACGAACGCCATCCAAAATCTTTTCCTCCTCGACCACGTTGAAAAGGGTAAGGTTGAGTCCTGCCCCGGTAAAATCCTTTAAATCTTCCATATTCGTATCGCTCCGTAGAAAAACCGGAACCTCACCTATATCTGAACCAAGAACATTTTTAAATCCCAACTTCAAGGCTTCTACAAATTTTGTTTTAAGAGGCATTGTCTTGATTGATTCACGAAGTATTTCCAACTGGCGTAATTGGTAGTTTTCCACCTCTTTTTCTCCCATGGAGTTTGAACGCATTCGGTCCGCCTCAATGAACACATTATTCAGAAAAGTCCAGTAACTCACGGTTTGCCCAGACATAGTCTGATCCATATGTTCCCTAAAAATCCCGAAGGGAATGACCAACCCTTCGACCACATAATCTGGAAAAATTTTTTTCAACTGTCCCAAATTTGCTGCCTTAGGGCCGCATAGTTTCCCTGAGTCATCGGCATTTACGCTTCGCATATCCAAAACTCCCTTTTCATCCAAACGAATTTGACCTACGGGCACTTCGATCCGTTCATCCTTTCGCTCTTTTTTCGTAAAGAGGTTTATTTCAATTTCGCTCATTTGCGCTTCGGGTTTTAATATCACATTTCCTTTGTTAGAAACTGCGAAGAACACCCGTTGCCCGTCATACTTTTTCAATTGTTGTAGGTTTTCATCGGATAGGGCCGCATTCGGAATTGCCAAATTGCGGGCCAATAATTGCACATGTGAAACCATATTTCCTTCGGCTACCGTTGCAATTCCTGCCACAGGCTTCAAGTCGGAAGGGGGACTTTGAAACACATAGATTTTATCCGAAGATACTTCGATATCATCTGAACTGCCTCCGATTACGACCAATTCTCCAAAAGCATAGCCAGGATTTAACCCCCGAACGGTACTTTGGTTGGAAACGTCCATAACCTGATTGGTCAATGAGGATTCCGAAGCGATAAAACTACCAAGCTCACCCACGGCATTACCCAAGTGTAGAGCTACGGAACCCCTGATTTTATCATCGATAAAACCGGACGCCATGGGCTCAAATCCTACGTAGGTTTCGACAACATCGTCATAATTGGCCTTTACCATGCTGGCACTCCACTCCACCCCACTTCGCGCTTGTTGCAGGGTTTCGGTCAATTCGGCCAATGAAAGGGATTCCGATTCGTAGTTTGAAAGATAGCCCTGCAGCTGATTCCATTCCCATATCTCCAAAAATCCCGCACCAGCGGAAGCCATACCTAAGTGACATATTTTTTCCAAGAGGGATTGTAAGCTATCGGTTTCCCAATTCAATGCATTTTTAAAGACCAAACCTTCCAGTTTTAGTGAAACATCCAAAAGTTCCAAGCGAACTTGTGAATCTGTCTCCAATAAAATTCCCTCTCTAAGTTTTAACAATAAATCGGATGCCTCACGAATCAATTCGGTCGGATTATTGGCCAGATTAACATTGTTCGCGAATTGGTTGAGGAAAGTTTCCAGTTCTGGATTCTGAAGGTTACCAATATTTTTGGTAAGAGAGCCCAAATCAATAGGCCTGTGAAACTCACGCATGGTAGAAAGCAATTCCCTAAATTGAGCGTTCAAGGTACCTGTCAATTTATCTTGATGTTTAATTATGAACCGCTCCACTTTTTGAATATCAGAAGGTTCAGGACGTCCATGAATTTTGATGCGAAGTTCCATAAAGGGGACATATTCATCTGACAACACCTTTGATTCACTTCGCATTTTTTGAGCGATATTACTATCGCCATTGTGAGGCACATCCTTTAATGACTGTCGAATCAAAAAGAATTTTTTCTCTAGACTTTTATCATCTTTTAATAAATCTTTATAGAAATCAATTCCCCAAGTCTCTTCGTCTTCTGATTGAACGGCACCCCTGTAATACTGTCCTTTTTGCAGAATCCAGCCATCATCGACACCTTTAAGGTATTGCTCCAACTGATATTGTTTTAATCTGGCATGGTCATTTTCAGCATCCCAAAAATCCTTTGGGTCTGTGTAGGCAAGAATTTGACCTAAATAAATATGGTTTGACTTGCCCAACTCCACAACATCATCGCGATATCTGGCATGTTGCCAGCCTGGGCCTATTTCATCAGGGCAGGGATCTTTCGGCTGGCGAATGCTCCCATCGGTACAGAACCAACGGATATCTTTATAGGGACCACGAATGTCTTGCTTTAGTTTTGAAATTAGCTCTGAAATTCCCTTATTGTCCTTTATTTGAGCTAGGATAGAACTTTGCCAAAAAAAGCACGTTAAAAAAAATAAAACATATTTTTTCAAGTCTCTACAATTTTTTTGGGTGCTTATAGGATAATACTCCCTAAAAGACGGACTTACCTTTATTACACCTTCCCCAATTTAATATAGCTCTAAATTCAACAATTTTTGGTTAAAAGTGTCCGTTTCGAGTAAGAATTCTTCTCGGGAACGGTCTTTGCATTTCTTTTGATGAATATTTATAAAATCAAGTGTGGCTAGCTATAATATCCTTACAAAAAAATAAAGGCAAGCTATGTTTTAGCTTACTTTGTTTACAACCTTGTTTAGATTTACTCGTGATCGCGACACGATTGCATTCAAAGTTGCCAATACAAAACCTAGCAGCTACCGCTGCGGGCCCTTATTTTTGTCCGAACTGGCAACAAGGTTTGCATTTCTCCTAAAAATAAAGAACCACGCCAATTGGCGTGGTTCTCGAGTGTAGTGATCGCGACACGATTCGAACGTGTGACCGTCTGCTTAGAAGGCAGATGCTCTATCCAGCTGAGCTACGCGACCATAGAACATTTAAAAGAATGGGTTTTTTAAATGTGGGTGCAAATTTAGTAAAAAATCCATATTGTTAAAACCAAAATCAATAAAAGATAATACGGTAATGGTGAAGGGTTGGGTCAAGTTTTTTTGTATCCGTCGTATTTATCAAAGTTATCGTATAACTGGTCCAGGACCTGATAGAAGGTTTCAAAGGCTTCTTCTGAAATATGAATGGTACTGACCCGCCTTAAATCCTGAATTAAGGGAAGTACTTTTTTCATGAGCTTTTGGCCCTCTTCTGTCATCACCAATTTGTAGCGCTTTTGATCGTCCCTAAATCGGGATTTTTTCAACAAACCCTTTTTGCAAAGTCCGCTGATGACGCGGGAGGTCGTCGCCCTATTTCTAAAATTGGATTTGGCAATGTCTGCCTGGGAAGCATCGGTACCTTCTAAATGCACCCGTTGGAGAATGACCCACTGTTCAATGGTCAGGTCAATATCATTATCATCGAACACTTGTAAAAAAGTACTTTGCACCTTTTTAAGGGTACGGTCAATGTACACGCCAAATCCTTCGGTACGGTCCATATTTCGCCTTTCGTCGAACAAAAATACATAGAAAATCGTTAAAATTGTTGTTAATGCAACAAAATGGAATTTTTTTTGTAGATTTAGACTGGATTGATGAACCAAGTAAACATCATGTCGATACAATTCAAAACATATATTTTAGAAGACAGCACCTATAAAGGTGGCAGCAAGAAAATTGTAATGCCCCAAGGTATTGAAGTCCATAAATTGTCCTCCAACGAAAATCCACTGGGGTATTCGCCAAAGGTGAGACAAGCCCTCATGGCTTCGCTTGATGATTTGAGCCAATATCCGGACAATACGGATATTCGTTTGCGCCAGGCCTTGGTAAAGGATTTTGACCAAGCACTTTCTGAAGATCATTTTATAACGACGAACAGCGGTTCGGAAATTATCGACCTAATTTCAAAGGCCTTTCTTGGGGAAGGGGATACCGTCATTGTGAGTCAGCCGTGCTTTCTACCCTATACTGCGTTTACAAGGTGGATGGGAGCAACGGCAATCAATGTACCTATGACCATGAATTTTGAATATGATTTTGAGGGTATTTTGAAGGCTATTTCCGATAGTACCAAATTGGTCTTTTTGGCTTCGCCCAACAATCCCTCGGGAACCTATATTCCAAAAGACGTTTTAGAGGATTTTATGAACAAAGTTCCGGAACATGTAATCGTGGTTCTGGATGAGGTGTATCGGCATTTTGCCGAGGTCCCGGATTATGTGACAGGGCTTCCCTTTGTAAAACAGAACAAAAATATCATCGCAATCAACAGTTTTTCCAAGACCTACGGGTTGGCCGGACTTCGTATAGGGTATTGCTATGCACCGTTACACATCAGCAGTTACATCCGAAAAATATGTAAACCTTTTTTATTGTCCACCTTGGCCTTGGAAGGGGCTATAGCCGCATTAGAAGATGGGGAATTCGTACAAGAGACCGTGGATTTGGTTCGAAAGGAACGAGCTTTTGTGTTGCATGGATTGAAGGAATTACATATTAAATATTGGCCCACCCAGGGAAACTTTGTCATGATCCAACCCCCAATATCGGACACCGAGTTGGTAAAACAGATGGAACAAAAAGGAATTATGGTACGGCCTGTGGGTAATTTTGGTGCCCCTGGTAAAGTCCGTATCTCATTCGGTATGCGGGCGGCAAATAACGCTATGTTGGATGCCTTGGAAGCGGTCATCAAACAAAAAGAAGTAACAACGTAAAAAATTAAGCAACTATGTTGCATTAATAACAATAAAATAGAAACATATGTCAACAACCATAGCAGCAGAGAAAAAGCAGGATAAAGCAACTGATTTTATGCCCATTAATGGCACGGATTATTTGGAACTCTATGTGAGCAACTCCAAACAAGCGGCCCATTTTTATAAAACCGCCTTCGGGTTCGAATCCTTGGCCTACAAAGGCTTGGAGACCGGGAGTAGGGAGTTTGAGTCCTATGTCGTCCAACAGGACAAAATTCGGTTGGTATTAACATCCCCTTTAAAGAGTGGTACGGAAGTAGGTAAGCATATCGATAAACACGGTGATGGCGTTAAGGTAACGGCCCTTTGGGTAGATGATGCTACCTATGCATTTGAGGAGGCGGTGAAACGCGGTGCCAAAAGCTTTATGAAACCCCAAGTGGAGGAAGATGATCACGGAAAAGTGGTGCGTTCCGGAATTCACACTTACGGAGAGGTAGTCCATATCTTTGTGGAACGAAAGGATTATAACGGGGTCTTTTTGCCCGGATATCGGAAATGGGAATCAGACTATAAGCCAGAGTCCGCCGGACTCAAATTTGTGGACCACATGGTAGGAAATGTGGAAGAGGGAAAAATGAACTATTGGGTGAAGTTCTACGAGGATGTCATGGGCTTCAAACAGATTCTTTCCTTTGATGATAAGGATATTTCTACAGAATACACGGCCCTCATGAGCAAGGTGATGAGTAACGGTAACGGGCGTATCAAATTCCCTATTAACGAACCGGCTCCCGGAAAGAAAAAATCCCAAGTGGACGAATATCTCGAATTTTACGAAGGCGAAGGGGTACAGCATATTGCTGTAGCTACGGACGATATCGTGAAAACGGTATCCGACCTTAAAAGTAGGGGGGTGGAATTTTTGACCGTTCCCACCACCTATTATGATGTGCTAACCGAAAGGGTGGGTAAAATAGACGAGGATATAGATTCCCTGCGAAAACTGGGAATTTTGGTGGATCGTGACGATGAAGGTTATTTGTTACAGATTTTCACCAAAACGGTACAGGCAAGGCCCACCATGTTCTTTGAAATCATTCAAAGAAAAGGAGCTACTTCCTTTGGAAAAGGAAACTTTAAGGCATTGTTCGAGGCCATTGAGCGGGAGCAAGAGTTGAGGGGTACTTTGTAAAACCAATGCTCGGGATAAAAGTATTGTGGTTGTAAGTGTGAAGGTCATAGTATAAAATTGTTCATTTTCTTTGCTTGTCCAAAGAAAACGAACCAAAACAAACGACACTTTTGAGTGGGATTTTTGACTTTAAGCAAGTCAAAAACCGCTCGCCAAACCCCACGCCATGCCAATGCCTGGCTGAATTTCGGGGCTTTGGCATCGCTTATCCGGCGCAAAAGCCATACCGACTTCGTCGGCACAACATTCAGTACAAAGTGAATCGTGGTAAAGTCCTGATTTACGGCTTTTGCCGCTTTTATGCCACATGTACTAAAATGACTAACTTTAAAAGTAAGGAACAATTAAAATAAAATTCGATGCCCATATATCATAAACAAGGAAACATACCCCCAAAACGGCACACGCAGTTCCGTAGGCCGGATGGGGAACTGTATTCGGAGCAATTGTTCGGCACCATAGGTTTTGATGGCATGTCCTCGCTGCTCTATCACCACAATAGGCCCACTATGGTCAAGGAAATTGTAAAGAGCACGGATATGGCCCCGAAAATCGCCCTGGAAAAACACATTCGTTCGCTAAAATTGGTGAGTTTTAATGTGGAACCCAAGGACGACTTTCTGGAGGCACGGGAACCCCTGTTGGTCAATAACGATGTGCATATAGGCGTAGCGGCACCACGGAAATCCATTACTGATTATTTCTATAAAAATGCCGATGCGGACGAGATGTTGTTCATTCACAAAGGTACGGGTACGCTGCGAACCATTTTTGGCAACATTCCTTTTGAATATGGCGATTATCTGATCATTCCTAGAGGGGTTATTTATCAAATCGATTTTGATTCTGAGGACAACCGGATATTTTACGCGGAGTCCTTCACGCCCATTTACACCCCAAAAAGGTATAGAAACTGGTTTGGGCAGTTGTTGGAACATTCCCCATACTGCGAGCGGGACTATAAACTCCCCCAAGACTTGGAAACGTTCACGGATTTGGAGGATCATTTCATAAAGGTCAAAAAGCAGGGAACGCTGCATGAAATGATCTACGAAGGGCATCCTTTTGATGTCGTGGGATGGGACGGTTACAATTATCCCTACGGTTTTTCGATCCATAATTTTGAACCGATTACGGGCAGGATTCACCAGCCGCCACCGGTGCATCAGACCTTTGAAACATCGGCGTTTGTGATATGTTCCTTTGTGCCCAGATTGTACGACTATCATCCAAAATCCATTCCGGCTCCCTACAACCATTCCAACATAGATTCTGATGAGGTGCTGTACTATGTTGACGGTGATTTCATGAGCCGTAACGGGGTGGCCCCGGGCAATATTTCCTTGCATCCGGCCGGTATTCCCCACGGTCCGCATCCTGGTGCCGTGGAGCGAAGCATCGGCCAAAAAGGTTCTGGGGAGCTTGCCGTAATGATAGACACCTTCAGGCCCTTGATGGTTACGGAAAATGCCCTAAAACTGGACGACGGGGATTACTACCGTTCTTGGTTGAATTCATAAATACAGCACGTACATGAAGCCGTTGACCACTTGGGTACACGTACCACAAAATTCGGATTTCACTATTTATAATTTGCCCTTCGGGATATTTTCTGCCGATGGAAAAAACCCTAGGGCCGGTATGGCCATAGGCGAACAGATCGTGGACCTTTCCGTATTGGCCAAGGCCAATTTATTGGCGGTGGAACCGCGCTATTTCTTGCAATCTACTCTGAACGATTTTATTGCCCTCGGCAAACCGATTACCAACAAGGTTCGGTTGGATGTACAAAGGTTGCTGATGGAGGAGGATTCTCCCCTAAAAAATAGGCCCGATACCTTCGTGCCCCAAGACAAATCGACAATGCATCTTCCCGTCCATATTGGGGATTATACCGATTTTTATAGCAGTTTGGAGCACGCTACTAATGTAGGCAAAATGTTCCGTGACCCGGAAAATGCGCTGCTTCCCAATTGGAAACACCTTCCTGTGGGCTATCACGGTAGGGCATCGTCCATTGTGGTAAGCGGTACTGACATACATCGACCCAAAGGCCAAGTATTGCCAAGAGGAGCAGAAACACCCGTTTTTAAACCTTCCGGTCGGTTGGATTTTGAACTGGAAATGGCATTTATCGTTGGCAAGGAAACCCAATTGGGGGAATCCATTCCTGTGGATAAGGCATCGAACTATATCTTTGGCATGGTGTTGTTCAACGATTGGTCCGCCCGCGATATCCAGAAATGGGAATATGTTCCCTTGGGACCTTTTTTGGGCAAAAGTTTTGCTTCGTCCATTTCCCCGTGGATCGTGACCTTAGAGGCCTTGGAACCCTTTAAGGTATCGGGACCCGAACAAGACCCGGAAGTGCTTCCCTATTTAAAAATCGAGGGTGCCCATAATTATGATATCGATTTGGAAGTGACCCTCACGCCTGAACATTCGGAAACCCAAACCATCTGCTGTTCCAATTTCAAATACATGTATTGGAACATGGCCCAGCAGTTGGCGCATCACACCATAAACGGATGTAATGTGAAAGTGGGCGATATGATGGCCTCGGGTACCATTTCCGGGAAGGACGAAACGGCCTACGGCTCGCTTTTGGAACTTTCCTGGGGCGGCACAAAAACAATTCAACTAACAAACGGACACACCCGAACCTTTTTGGAGGACAACGACACCATTACCCTAAAAGGGGGTGCGGAAAGGGATTTTCTTAAGGTAGGTTTCGGTGAAGTTTCGGGAAAAATTCTTCCCGCTAAAAAATAATATATGATAAAGACCATAGATCCAAATAAGGTTTCCCAACAGGAACTACATGCCTATCTTTTATCGGCCGTAGCGCCACGTCCCATTTGTTTTGCCAGTACGGTGGATAAAGATGGCAATGTCAATTTAAGCCCCTATAGTTATTTCAATATTTTCAGTATCAATCCGCCCATCATGATTTTTTCACCCAATCGAAGCGGACGTGACGGATCCATGAAGCATTCCCATCAGAATGTACTGGAAGTGCCGGAGGTGGTGATCAATATTGTCAACTACCCCATGGTGGAGCAAATGTCCTTGGCCAGTACTTCGTACGACAAGGGCGTCAATGAATTTGTGAAGGCGGGATTTACGGAGGTCCCCAGCGAAAAGGTGAAACCGCCCAGGGTAGGGGAGGCGCCGGTGGCCATTGAATGTTCGGTCACGGAAGTCATTGAACTGGCCGATACCCCGGGAGCCGGAAACCTGATTTTGGCAAAAGTGGAATTGGTGCATATTAACGAGGCCTATCTGGACAAGGACGCCCAATTGGATACCCAAAAATTGGATCTTGTGGGCCGCATGGGCGGTAATTGGTATACACGTTCCAGTGGGACATCGCTTTTTGAGATTCCAAAACCTATCAGAAACCAAGGAATCGGCGTGGATCAACTACCCGAAAAAGTACGGAACAGTACCGTTTTAACGGGAAATAATTTAGGCCGATTGGGGAACCTGGAGGCCCTTCCCACACAGGAATCCATCGATAGGATTGCGGCTTTACCCAAAATCAAGGAACTGTTGGAAAGCTCCATGGATACCGTAAAAATCCATAAGTTGGCCCAGCAATGGCTGGACGAGAATCGGACAGAGGAGGCCCTGGCGCTTTTGTGTATTCAGTAGGGATATAGTTCATAATCCGTAGGTAGCGGGATAATCCATTGATATAAAAGACCCCAAAGGTTTCAAAAACCTTTGGGGTCTAGTTTTTAAAAGATTGTATGGTATTCCTTTAAGGGCTTACATAATCAACGTTTTGTCAAGTAGGGTGATTCATAATGAATAAAAAACAAACTTTCAAAGCAGTCAAACAAAAGTCCTTTTGAGGAAGCTCGATGATGGAGGAGTGTTAATTTTATCAATAACCAAAAGTATACGTTATGCCAATCATTGGAAGTGTTATTAAAGGTATTATAGATGTTACCGGTACAATTTCTGGAGAATCCGATCCTGTTGCGGAACAAAAGGAAGTTCTTAAATCCCTATTGGAGTCTGCAGCCGAAACGCAATTTGGAACCGCCTATAAATTTCCTGAAATCCTTTCCTCCGAGGACATTCAGCGCACTTTTGCGGAAACCGTTCCCTATTTTGACTACAATTCCATTAGTGCCAATTGGTGGGAAAAGCTCCATAAAGGCGCGGAAAACGTCACTTGGCCCGGCAATCCGGATTACTTCGCACTAAGCTCCGGAACCACGGGAAAGACCAGTAAGCGGATTCCCGTAACGGAAGAAATGATCAAAGCAATTCGTTGGGCCGGTATCAAGCAGGTATTGGCCCTGAGTAATTTTGATTTTCCATCTGATTTTTTTGAAAAGGGTATTTTGATGCTGGGTAGCTCCACAGACCTTATTGAACAAAAGGACCATTTGGAAGGTGAAATCAGTGGCATAAGTGCCAGTAATATCCCTTCATGGTTCCGGGGCTATTACAAACCTGGTGAGGAAATCGCCAAGATAGAAGATTGGGACGAACGCGTGGAAAAAATAGTAGCCGAGGCTCCCAATTGGGATATTGGAGGACTTAGCGGTATCCCTTCCTGGATAGAGTTGATGTTGAAAGAGGTCATAAAGGCCCATAATCTCAAAAACATCCATGAGATTTGGCCCAATCTGGAGGTCTACACTTCTGGGGGTGTCGCTTTTGGTCCTTATGAGAAGAGTTTCAATGCCTTAATGGGTCGCCCAATAACGGTTATTGATACGTATTTAGCGTCTGAAGGGTTTATCGCTTTCCAGGCGAGACCGGAAACGGATGCCATGAAGTTGGTGACGGACAACGGTATCTATTTCGAGTTTGTTCCCTTTGACCCAGATTTGATACAAGAAGATGGGTCACTAAGCCAAGAAGCGAAATCGGTGACGCTTGCTGAGGTGGAAAAAGGTCAAAATTATGTGTTGATCATTAGTACCGTTAGCGGTGCTTGGCGTTATCTTATTGGGGATACTATAGAATTTACCGATGTGGAACGGGCCGAAATCAAGATTACGGGCCGGACCAAGTTTTTTCTAAATACCGTTGGTTCCCAACTATCGGTTAATAAATTGGACGATGCCCTGCAGGAACTGGAGGATGCATTTGATGTGGAGGTACCGGAATATACGCTTTGTGCAAAAAAGTACGACGACGGATTTTATCATACGTGGTATTTGGGAACCGATGCCCAACTGGACCCTAAGAAAGCGGCAGCTACCCTGGACGAGTCTTTAAAAAATGCGAACAAAAACTATAAGGTGGCACGCTCAAAGGCCTTGCAAGGGGTCAAGGTATTTGTCGTGAAACCCGATGTTTTTTATGAATGGAACGACCGGAACAAGAAAAAGGGCGGACAGGTTAAAATGGAGCGTGTCATGGACGAGGACAAATTCCAAGAATGGGAGGACTTTGTCCAAAAAGAACGATAGTTTTCGATTTAATCAACAACGGCATCCCGCTCCTCAACCAATAGCATGATTTCTTCCGGACTTAAGTACAGGCGTTTGATCCTATTAACATACCTTTCAGTGAGTCCGGCCTTTTCCAGAATAAACTCCTTGGTCGCCAATATATAATCCTCCATACCATGGATTACGGCAAAGGAATCCGCCCTACGCTCCGCCTTCCGAATGTATCTTTTGGATGATAGGTATCTGATACCAAAACCAATGAGATTGAGTCCACTGCGATTTCTAAAATCCATGATGTGGCCCAATTCATGGCCCAGCCAACCAATCATGATTTTAGAGGGAATGTCCTTGGTGAGATAGACACTATCGGCAATTTTGATTTTTTCGCTTATTAAAATTTTGTACTTCCTTTTCTTTTTTTGCCTAAAAACACTCCAAAAAGCGGGCTGCGCCTGCATGGTAGATTTTTCAATATGTTTTTTGAACTTGAACTCGATGGGTGTATTCGCTAGTTCTGGATAGTGTGACAAGGCTATCAGGGCTTCCTCTTTAATTTCCTCGGGTATGATGTGTGGCTGGGTGGCTTGCATAAATAGGATCGGTACTAGTGCGGCTATAAAGTTCAAAATTTCGGTATTAAAGTAATGGGCTAAAGAATTTAGCGAGACCCTCCATAAACTTGATGAAAATGGAACGCTTTTTAAAGGAAACCAATTCCAATTGAATGTCCTTTTTGCAATGGCCAAAGAATATTTCCTCGATTTTTTTGGCTATATCCTTATCATAAATTAGGACATTGGTTTCAAAGTTATGCTCAAAACTTCGGTAATCAAAATTTCCAGATCCCACCGATGCGATTTCGCCATCAATGATAATAACCTTGCTATGGGAGAAATCAGGCCTCAGATAAATGTTCGCCCCAACATTAAGCAGTGCCTCGAAACCGGAGAACATACTGTACTTTGCCAACAACGAATCAGAAACCTTGGGGGTCAGGAGGTTTACTTCCACACCACTGAGCGAGGCTATTTGTAGGGCCTCCAAAACGGGCATCCCAGGAATGAAATAGGGGTTGGCTATGCATATGCTTTTTTTCGCGCTATTGATCATTGCCAGATATTGCTGCATGATAGCGGGATATTTGGAATCCGGACCACTGGATACCACTTGGGCGATACTTTCCCCTTTACCGTCAAATTTTGGAAAGTATTTGTCCTGTAACAAAAGGTCCTCATCACTGGCAAAGTGATAATCTTTGATGAAAACCCGTTGCAGGCTATTCACTACGGGTCCCTGTAATTTAAGATGTAGGTCCTGCCACACCCCCAGTTCCGATATGGATTTGATGTATTTGTCCGATACGTTAAAGCCACCTGTAAAACCTACCTTTCCATCAATGACTACTATTTTTCTATGGTTACGATAGTTTAAGGTAAACAGCAGATTGCCAAATCTTATGGGCATAGAAGAGAAAACCTTGACCCCTATATCCTTAAATCGCTTAACGACCTTCCCGCGTATGGAATGGCTTCCCAAAGCATCGTAAAGTATGCGAATTTCCACCCCTTCGGTTATTTTTTTGGAAAATAGTTCATAAAACCTATCCAAAAGGTCTCCTTTTTCCAAAATATAGTATTGGATATGTATAAACTTTTCCGCTTTTTCTATAGCATCAAAAATGGCCCCAAATGCCGATTCCCCATCATTCAGGAGTTCTATAGTGTTGTTTTCATATGGGGCAAAATAACTGTTCTTTCTTATTAAGGAGGCAATCTTATCATGTTTGTAATTCGAAAAATCATGAACACTCTGTTCCCCGCCTTTAAGCTCCTTATATGTTTCCGAATACAGCTTGCGCTTTTCAGTCTGCTTAAGCTTGAACAGTTTAAATTTCCTGCGGTTTATACCAAAAAGGTAGTATAAAATGGGGCCTAAAAAGGGGAGTATGATGACGGCAAGGGACCAACTGATCATCTTCGTGGAACGCTGACCATAGAATATAATGTTGACAATACTCCAAATGGTTACGGTAAAGTAGCCTATCCAAAGAAAGGTGTTCATTTTGTATCTTTAAAGGAATCAACAATATAATGTATTTTTTAAGTGTTTTTTGGCCCTGATAGCATAACCGACACTTTTTATTTGAAATGGGTCAAGCAAGGGCGGGATAGGATATTAAATTTAAAAATTAAAGAAAATGGGCACCATCGCAATGGATAAAAGACAAATTACTTTATACTATAGTTCTGAAAATACTATTGGTAAACAAATACACGCTTATGTTCAGTCTTCGAAAAAAAAGAATCTAGCCGTAGATATTTCAAAAACGGAGGTCACAGGCACCCAATGGGTAGAATTGGCCGATGGTCTGAACAAGGATATCAAGGATTTGATCGCTATGGACCATCCGGATTTTTTAAATGTCTATGGGGAACAGGGACAGGACCTGGATGAAAACGATTGTATAAAAATCCTTCAAAAGGAACCACATCTTCTTAAGCACGCCATTGCGGTTAACGGGGAAAAGTACATAGTATTGGAAAATGCGGCGAGTTTTAAAAAATTCATTGCTCCGGATAGTGCCGGATTAAAGGAATCCTGATTATTTTAATTTATTAGGGTGAACGGTTACTCCTTCGCCTAAATCTTCAACCCAGTAGCGAATGAACGTTAAAAAAATCAGTATTTGGCTATTGGGGTTTTTAATGCTTTCGATCGGACTCTATTTTTTCGCTGAATGGCAGATGAAGAAGGCGATTGCAGAATTCTTGGAACGGAAAGTGCCTTCCCATGTCCAATATTCCTATGATCAATTGGATATAAGCCTCATAAAGGGAAATCTGGATTTTGAAAATCCGGTCGTGAACAATTTGGGTAGGCAAACCTCCTCTTGTGAGATTTCAGCGAATATGGAAAAAATAGCCATCAAGGGGTTCAGTTATTGGCGCTTGTTCCATAAGGGTGAGATCCATGCGACCGAAATCCTTTTGTCCAAACCCAATCTTACATTTAAGACCTGCCCTGCAGATACTACGACCGCGTCCAAAGGGAATACGCCCATTCATTTATTAAAGCCGATATCCGTAAACACTATCACTTTGAAGGATGGCCATATGGAAATTTGGGATTCCAACGGGGAAAAGCAATTGTTGAACGTGGGCACCCTGGATTTTGTAATAAAGGAAGTCGCTACGGATACAGAAAAAATCAAGGACTATATCCCTATGGAGTTTGGGGAATACCAATTTTCATTCAATCAGATAAGTGGACCTTCCGGGGAATATGAGGAATTTGAGGTGGGGTCTTATCAAATGGATAACGAGTCTATAGAAATTATGGAGCTTGAATTCAAAACGAAATATACACGCAGGGAACTCAGCGAAAAGATCAGTTACGAAAGGGACCATGTTTCATTAAAGGTTCCCGAAATAAGAATAGAAAATCACGACCTAACCGTCATTGATGAAGTACTGGAATTGCAAATGGATACCGTGGTGGCTTATGAGCCCTTTCTTAATGTTTATAGGGACAAAAGTCTTATGGAAAACCCAAAAATAAGGCCATTATATTCCCAACTTATCCGGCAGTTGCCCATAAAACTTCAAATAAAGGGTATTGAACTGGCCAACGGGTTTCTCAGCTATGAAGAAGATGCCCCAAACAATGTACGACCGGGTGTCCTTACATTTGAAAACCTTGGGGCGCATATTAGTAATTTTTCAAATACGGAAAATGAAGGGGAAACCGTGGATATTAGAATCAACGCCAACTTTATGGGAAATGGGGAACTGGACCTCGACTGGAAATTTGATGTCTTTGACCCTAAGGAGACTTTCATCATTTCTGGCGGATTGAGCAATATGGAAACTTCCACTTTAAACGATTTTTTGGTGCCAAATGCCAGATTACGGGCCCAGGGAACCATAGATCAGATGTTTTTTACCTTAAGTGGCGGGGATTTTATGGCACAGGGCGATATCAAAATGAACTACGAGGATTTTAAACTGGAACTTTTGAACAAAGAGCGAAGCCACGTAAAAAAGATTATGTCATTTATAGGTAATCTGTTTATCAATGACGGTTCCAAGGTTGATGACGATGGTTATCGACATGGAAAAATGGAAGTGGAAAGAAATCGGAACAAGTCTTTTTTCAATTATTTATGGATCGGTTTGGAAGATGGTTTAATTGATGTGGTTACCGGAAGTGGGAAAAGGAAGTGAAAGGGCATAAAAAAAGAGGGCATGGCCCTCTTTTAAGTTTGTGAATTTATTTTAATGGTCATCGGCCACATCTTCTACGGCATCTTCCACTTCTTCGGCTCCGTCTTCAATATCTTCGCCTAATTCCTCTACGCCATCTTCAATTTTCTCACCAGCCGATTTTTCTTCTCGACAACTTAATGCAATTCCAACCGTCATTAGACAGAACAGGAACATTAATAATGACTTTCTCATCGTTTTTAATTTTGGGTTATTAATCTGTTAAAGGTTGTTTTTAGGTAATTTAAACCACTTTTTTTCCTCTAATAAGTGAAATAAGAAAAAGTACTATGAAAATAAAGAAAAGTACTTTCGCTATACCCGCGGCTCCTGCCGCAATACCGCCAAATCCTAAAATTCCTGCTATGATGGCTAGTACTATAAATATAATTGTCCATTTTAACATAATATGTGTATTTATTGGTTAATGTACTAAAAGGTCACTCCCTTTTTCCATAACCAAAGATGATACTAATTGTCTGATAGTCTTTGTTGTATAAACGTTATCCTTGACTCATTCAAATAATAGTTTATTTTGGTGTTTTGAGAGATTTATTTTGGAGCTGGTCACCCTTTAACCTTGTTCATTACAGTTGAATTGATAAGCGAATCATGATTAAAATTTGTTTTATCTTGTACGCATATCACATAATACTAATGGCCGAAAAAAAAGAACTTAAGGAACTTAGCCTAGTAGACGTTGTCAAGGATATTGCAGGTCGTTTAAAAGTTGATTACGAAACCGAAAACAATGAGATTTGTATTGATATCCCAAAGGAATCCGGTACAGGTACCATCATGGCCATGTCATTTTCCCATGGGGTGGCATTGATGGATTTAGATGTGCGATTAAAGGAGGAGGTTCGTTTTGAGCTCAACCCATCTTTGGTGCAACCATTGGAAATTATCTATAACAAAGAGTCCAGTTTTGTCCATAGGTTTAACGGCAAGGAAGATGCCCATGAGATACGGCATTTGGAGAGCGCAATGATATCCAGCAATGGAAAACATAGTAATATGGTAATTCTACCGGCGGTAGAACCTATTTGTTTTTTTAACATTGAAATCAACCGTAAAAGGTTCGAGGAAAAAATAGGGGATTTTCTGCCGGATATGGATTCTGACCTTGAAGCCCTTTTTAGGGATGTGAACGGGGTCAACCTTTTTTTTTATAAGGCCAATTATAGTTTGGACATCGCCAAGTGCATTGAGGAAATAAAGCAGTGCGAATTATCCGGTTTTCCCAGGAGTGTTTTTATCGAAGGGAAGTGTTATGAAATAGTGGCCCATCACTTAAGACAGTATGTGGATGATTCTTCAGATCCAGATAATAGAAAAATACTAAGACAGGCTACCGTTAAAAAGTTGGAGGAGGCCGCGGAAATCATTTCCAGTGAATTAGATCAGGTAGACAATATCATCGCGCTGGCCAAAAGAGTCGGCCTTAACCAAAATACCTTACAGAACGGTTTTCAACATCTTTACGGAATGTCAGTAAACAATTACATCAGAAACGAGCGTATGGAAATGGCGAAGGGATTGATGGAAAGGACCGATCTCAACATAACTGAGATTACCTATAAAATTGGCATCAACTCAAGAAGTTATTTTTCAAAGCTATTTAAGGAGCGCTATGCCATGACACCCACCCAGTATCTAAAAAAATTAAAGCCTCAAAAAGAGCGTTCGAAAACCACTTAATCTATTGAGTCACAGTTGAGCAAATAGTGACTCCATTTATTTTTTTAACAAAATTTTTACCCCCAAAGCATCGCAATTGTGTTAATCAACGTTTCATAATTGTTAACCGAAACTATAAAATTCCAATTTCTTTGCATTAGTTGTTTTTAAGTTTAAATAGCTATGAAAGAGATTCTTATAAATAGTGTGAGGGATGAAGATATGCTTCTTGGCTTCAAAGAGAACCTTAAAGGGTCTTTGCAAGAACAATGGGGAGAACGTGTAGTTACCTTTGATAATGAGCTAGGAAAGGGCATTATTAGGAGTATGGAGTTTGATTGGGGCGTATCATTGTTTGATTTGGACCTTACTTTTTTTGATGACATTAAGCTTACAGTAAAATCAAAGGGAGTTTCACCCTTGGAGTTCATTTTTATTTCAAAAGGTGGACTTACATATAAGGAGGGCCATTTGGGCGAAAAATTGGAGTTGGAACAATTCCAAAACATCATTATTTCACCGGAACGATTTCAGGAAAAAAACTTCATTTTTCCATCTAATAAAGAACTAAAGGTGAATATGATTAGAATCTTCAAGAAGGAATATTTGAAAAAAAAGAATAATAATGTCAGTCACTTAAATGAACTGTTATTGTCCGTATTCAAAGATGAAAAAAACATTATTCCTTATTCCCATGGAGGTAGTTATAGCCTAAAAATAGCCAATGAGGTAAAGCAGTTGGACAATGTTCATGAGAGCGGCATAATGCGGACCTTGTCCATTGAAGGGAGGATTTACCTAATTCTTTCATTACAACTATTGGAACATCACAATTTTGAAACCAAGGAATGTGCAATGGAATCACTGTCCAAGGAGGACATCAAAAAAATAAACACGCTTTCAGAGTATATTATAGATAATATATCGGGAACCATTTCTATCGAGGTACTTTCAAGAAAATCTGGATTGACTCCCAAAAAATTACAATTGGGCTTCAAGTTACTCTATTCCAAGACCGTAAACGAGTATATTAGGCAACTAAAATTGGAAGTCTCCAAAGATTATTTAAAGAATAGTGATCTTACGGTTTCTGAAATCGTTTACTTGGTAGGTATCAAAAGCAGAAGCTATTTTTCCAAAATTTTTCAAGAATCCTATGGAATCCTACCAACGGATTATCGGAAATACCTAAAAACGGGAAAGATTGATTAATTCAATACCCTAAGAAAATAGAAGGGTTGTACTCCAAATTATCATAGTTATAATATGTTTCTGATATGGATATGGCGTTATAGTCTTGCTGTATTGGCTTTTTTAATAATTGCCGAGTTCTCATAGGAGTTGTTTTTACATCAAGCCATTCGTCCTTTTCATCCATTGAAATGCTAATGGGCATGCTATCCACACCGTTCTGTATTTTTTTCATAAAGTCGTTGGATTTTCCAACCAAAAGCGCGCAGGTAATAAACCCATCTTCCAACACAGTGTAGATACCTGCGAGAAAAAAGGGATCGCCATTCTTGAGCCCTACCTTAAAATGATAGGCTGTGCCATTTTCAATGAACGTTGTAAAAAATCCTGTAATAGGTATCAAACACCTTCTAGCCTCCAATGCATCTGAATACCATAATCCAGAATCCATGGAAGTTTCATGAAAATTTAAGGTGTTGAAATTATTCTGAAATATACTCCAGTCTGCTGTGTGGCTTTCAGGTAAAAGTCCCCAGATGGCCAATGAAAGTTCACTTTTTTCTTCCATGGTAATGATTGGAATGGAAACCTCTTTTAATCCATGTATGATACCTTGTTGTTTGTAAAGGTTTGGATATTTAAAAGAGGCCTTAGTCATTCTTTCCAATGTCTCCCGCTCCGCTGTATTCGATAGTTTAAAATACATATGCCTCCTCAATTTTACAGATGCAAGTAAGCTATTTTTTAATCTTGGTTTTGATTGAATCACCAAAAAAGCTAACCCATTAAAAGTAAGGAGCTTATTTGGATGAAAAATGCGGTGTTTTACTGTATTTCGTTAAAGATTTATGGTATTTCGGCAATGGTCCAAATAAATTAGGTTTAATTTTAAAATAGGGTAAAATCCTACACAATCTTAAAAATAGTACCAATATGAAAACACGCAGAAGAAATGCTTTGCACGAGCTAAACCTCTTGAATGAGAGGTTTAAAGGTGAAGTTACAAATGACAAGGGAGTTCCAGTGTTGGTTGTAGATTCATCCATTGGCTCAGGACAAATTAATATAGTAAATCTGGATAATGGCCTTATGGCCATGGAATTCGACCTATCCTTAAATAAGGATTTTGAACTCCCGATGGATAAACCGGACAACGATACCGTATTTATGTTTTACTGTCTTAAAGGCAATTGCTTTCACAAATTCAGTGGTCATGAAATCGTGACCAAATTGGAGGAGTTACAGACAGGAGTGGTTTTCGATGATAATGAACACAACACAAAATTAATCTTTAAAAGGGACGAGCATGTAATATTCAATTGTCTAAGGGTCGACATGAAAGAATACCAAAAAGGCGCAGAAGAAGCGGAACTTGATACCGTGGTTTCCCTACTGAACTCCTATGATAAGGAAATTATGGGTCGGCTACACGTAGGCAAGTTCAATTTGGAAATTGGCGAGCTTATTAAGCAATTGGAGGATGCAAAATATGCGGATTCCATCTCTTCACTTACTTATTTTAACGGCGTGTGTCACATGATTATGGCCAAGCAGATAGAGCAGTTTGAAGAAGACCTTGAAAAAGGCTTAAAGCCGGCTACCACACTTTTGAAGAAGGAGTTGCAGATGATCAGCGAGCTTACGGATTACATCAACAATTATCCCGAAGCCGAACACAGTATCAACAGTATTTCGGAAAAATCCGGACTTTCCCCTTCCAAATTGCAGTTAGGCTTCAAGTTCATGCACGATGCCACCTTGGGGGAGTATATCCGGCTGGTTAGGCTTGACAAAGCGGAGGAATTGATTCGGACAACCGACCTGAACATTTCGCAGGTAGTCTATTCTATAGGGTTTACAAGTAGAAGTTATTTCTGTAAAATCTTCAAGAAAAGATATAATTGTAGTCCCAAGAGCTATAAAAAAAGAGCGAACAAAACCGCATTGGAAAAAGAAAAGAAGGCTGCTTAGCCTTCTTTTTTTTCAAAGCAAATCCTTAAGATTATCTATGCCAGGTCTTCCAAGGTTTTTATATTGGATAGACCATTTTCTATGGCCATTTTTTGGCTTCGTAGTACGGTGGATGTACTGCTAGGCAATGAGGTTTCCTTTAATACGTCTTCGTATTCCTTAAGGGCTGCCTTTTCTCCCCTAATAGCTTCCTCCAACATGGATTCCGCATCATCTGAAGTGAACATGGCTTTTATATCCATCCATGCCCTATGTGCCTTGCCTGTCAAACTATCGCCCTTCTCGACTTTTTGGCCAAAGCTAGCGATTTCGTCCTTTAGGGCATGTCCAAAATCATAGCGTTGCTTTGCCTTGTTCTTAAAGTAGTTCTTTAGGGCAACGTTGTCCGTATTGTCTGCAGCTTTTTTAAAGCCTTTTTCGGCATCATAGGTCTTTTCCAAGATGTCGTTCAATTTATCTCCAACTTTTTCGGTGTACGTACTCATTTCATTTTTTGTTTAAGTGATAGGCCTTTTTTGCTGGGATGTAGGCCATTTAACACCCTTTTTTGCCACAGCCAAAGAATTTTTCTATCCTCAATCTTGGCTTTTGAGCTTATTTAATTTTATAAGCATGCCCCTTAAGTCTAACTAGCTCTAACCTATTTCGAATAATAAAACTTGTTTCTAAGTCGAAAGGACTCCAATCGTTTTCTTTTTTCTCTCTTTACTTCTGGATTGGTCTCTGTGGAAATGTCATTAATAAGGCTATCCACATTCATGTTGATAAAAGATTCGTTGTTACCCGTTTTTTGAAGATTTAATTCTGATTTGTTGGGTTGATCAATAAAGCTTTCCTTAACATAAATAATAAGAAATCCAACTGCCGTTAGGATGGATATTGCACCAATTATTTCTACAATTGCTGTCATCTTTATATTTTTTGTAAATATAAATGGTATCCCATGGGCCTTTTGGCTGAATAAATTTGAGTTTTGGCTCAAATCGATGCGGCTAATTTAACTAGCGAATGGGCTAAAAAAGGGCGCGCTAAAAATGGGCTTACATCTTAAAAATTCAGAATTTCATACCCATAGTTTATATTCCAAATTGGTTAGAATTTGTGGGTTTTCTAAAACCTTCTTCCCATTGCCTTGTTCTCCAAAAAAATAAGAGGCAATGGGAAGCACAAGTTCAAAAGCCTATATACTAAATTATGATTAAAAAAGGAGCTGAAGTACAATGGAAATGGGGCAATGGCTTTGCCAAAGGCACGGTCAAGGAGACCTTTGACTATGAGGTCACCAAGAAAATAAAAGGAACTAAGGTGACGAGGAAAGGAAAACAGGGCAACAAAGCCCTGTACATTCAACAAGAGGATGGTGACCATGTTCTCAAAAGCGAAAGTGAGGTAGAACACCACCTGTAAGATCAACTTTTAAACTCATACCTCTGAATCATTCTCCGAAACGATTTTTAATTTTTGTGGAAAGTCCAATGTCCTGATAGGAAATGGTATATTGACTCCGTTTTCATCAAAGGCTTTTTTGACCGCGATCATGGCAGTGGTCTTGGCTTTCGCCACCTCTAGTGCGGAGGTTGATTTTATCCAAAAACGCGTTTCAAAATTAATGGAACTGTCCCCAAATTCCTCGTATAGAAATATGATATCGTCCTTGTTCTCTATGGAATCGAATTTTTCCAAAATGGTTTTCTTAACCAAATCCCGAACAAAGGTCAGATCTGATTCATAGCCCACACCACACTCCAAAATTACCCTGGACTGTGCCGTGGTAGAATAGTTTTTTATTGGGTTCTCCACTACTAGTTTGTTTGGGAGAAAAACCAGGTTGTTGTCCGGTTGCCTCAAGGTTACCGATCGTAGGTCCAAATCAATCACCTCCCCTTCAAAGCCATTGCTTTCTATCCAGTCCCCAAATTTTATATGTTTGATATAGGATAAAACAATTCCGGAATAAGTGTTGGCCAAAGCTCCCTGGAGCGCTAAGCCCACGGCCAGTCCTACCACGCCCGCACCGGCCAGAACGGTATTTAGGGCCTTACTCAAATTAAGGATACCCAATACCAAGAAAAGGCCTAGGAGAACAATGGTGATGGATGCTATTTTTGATAAAAGACTCCGCATGGATGCCTGCAATTTTGTTTTTTCCAAGAGCCTGGATACCCCTTTACTGATGTATCTGGATATTATAACCGTAATTATAAAAACGACGATGGCAATCATGATATTGGGTAAATTGAGTATAAAGGCGTCGAACCAACTGGCCAATTTTTCCAACATTTTGGACCACGCTTCAGAAAATTTTTCTTTCATATTCAGTGTTTTAAAGATTTTTTAATGGTTTGTATTCTTGTATAAGTTTTAGGATCTGCTTTTCGGTATTTGTTAGGTCCGTAGCAATGTTCTGCCCTTTGGATTCTTTGATGTTGAGATTGAGGCAACCTTGTTCATATTTCTTGACCACTAGCGGATGTACATAATATTTTCGGCATACGTTCCTAGTATTACCTAGCTCCTTAGCTGTCTGGTCAAAGGCGGTCAAGATGTTCCTTTTGATTTCCTTGGAGTTTGTAGTTTTTGGCAAGTCTATCAATGTCTCATAGAAAATTACGGTTCCGGCCCACGTCCTAAAATCCTTTGCAGTAAAAAGATGGCCGCTTATCTCATGAATATAGTCGTTCACCATACCACTGTCCACACTGGTTTTTGTACCGTCCTCCTCAAAAAATTGGAATAATTCCCAACCAGGTATTTCCTCGCACTTGCATACCAGTTTCTGCAGTCTCTTATTGTTAAGCGTTATTTTATGTTTTTTTCCCTTTTTGCCCGTGAACTCGAACCGGAGTTTTTCCTTATAGAATTTTATGTGTTTTCTTCTAAGTGTGGATAGTCCGTAGGTTTTGTTTCTCTTGGCATACTGCTCGCTCCCAATCCTAATATGGGTTTCTTCCATGAGTTTTAAAATCAATGCCATAACCTTGTTTTTTGGCCATCCATTTAACAAAAGATCTTTCTCCATTCGTTCCCTAATTTTAGGTAGTGTCTCGCCAAAATGCCGCATTTTGTAAAATTTGGTTCTGTTTCTAACCTTCACCCAGGTAGGATGGTATTTATATTGCAACCTGCTTTTAAGATCGTAACCTATTGCCTGTAAATGAGCATTGGAAATAGATGAGATTTTTACATCCTCCCACGCTGGAGGTATTACCAGTGCTGAGATTCTTTTCAGCTCTGATTTTTTCTTTAGGGGTTTTTTATGAAGTAAATAGGAGAACTTTTTCCCTTTTTTGACTCTTAAGATAGACAGGTTTTTCCTCGATACATATGTTAGGTCCAAATGAGATGCGGCCTCACTTGGCCGATTCATTAGCTTATCGATGAAATCAATATCATAGGTTGGGTTTAATGCCATGTAGTGTTTTTTAAGACCTAGTGGTGAGGGCGTAAAAAAAAATGACCCAAGTATGTTTTACCATACGAGAATCATTTTTCAACCAATCAACCAAAATTCTACTTCTCGTAAATCACTTTGCTGTCCTTCATTTCTTTTTCAATTTCAGACATGTTGTTGACATATTCGTACTTGCTATTGAACATGTTCTCTGGTCTTTGACCAACGATGTAATATTTTACGTCCAGTTCTGGGGCCTTCAACACTACTTGGTCAGAGACGCGCATTGTTTTATCCGCTATGGATGTATCCGTACTTGTCAGTTCTGAAACAACAAAAAGTTTGTTTCCAGAGGCATAAATTTTTCGTATATCCAAGTTGTGTTCGGTATCCGTAACTTCGGCCTCTACCATAATAGTTCTTTCGGAAACTTGAGTACTGTCACCTTCGGGCATATCAAAATCTATAAAAGGCACCTCTACTTCCTCTTCTTCCATCACGACTACCACTTTGGGCACATTGACCGTTCTGGTAGTAGTACCTACATCAATATCGGCCCAATTAACTTCATACTCCGGTAATTCGCCGGCGTCGGCCATTACATCTACGTCCACTTCTGGCATTTCACCTTTTTCTTCCTTTTTTATATTGCAACTAGCTATAAGAACTCCTACTCCCAATATCAATATTAATTTTTTCATTTCTCTAAATTGTTTTGTTCTACTTCGATTCATTACAAAAGTAAGTGGGTATTGCCGTCTCCCTTTGCTGTATCCCTAGGATTCTTGCCGTGAATACATAGGGTTTTGGACGGAATTCCACGATTGCTGTACGTAGCAAAAATTTTGTTTTTTGAGTCACTAAACCCCCAAAGAAAGGGTTATTTTGTACCATTCAGGAAATAACAAAAAGAAACCCAAAGCTGCCTTTTGGTAGCCAAATCCCATCAAAAATATATGAAAGCAACCCCTACATTAATTTGTATTCCCGATATCAGCGGTTTTACGGAATTTATGAGCGGAACCGATTTTGACCTAAGTTCAAAAGTAATTCCCACGCTTTTGAACAAAATAATATACTCCAATAAAATTGGCTTAAAAGTTTCGGAAATCGAAGGCGATGCCGTCCTGTTCTTTAAAACCGGAAAATTACCACCCGTACGAAAACTGATAGAGCAGTGCGAACATTTTTATATCGAGTTTTATGATCAGTTGCAAAAGCTAAGGGACCAATACAAAGATGAGAAGGACGCCCCCAGGATTCCAGAGGTTTTGGGCCTAAAGATTATCCTTCATTATGGAAAGGAGGTGGCTTCCACCAAGGTTGGCAATCGAATAAAATTGTTCGGGGAGGACTTAATTGTTGCCCATAGGCTCTTGAAGAATAAAATTAGGATGGACGAATATATTTTGATAAGCGAGGGCCTTTCTAACTATTACAAAGATCATGACCTTGACAAGGAATTTGAATGGGGAACATTAAAGCAAAATTTTACAGAGTACGATCATGTAGGGAAAATCAATTACCACTATATTAATTTAAAGCCCTTGGTAAAACAATAGTGTCCGAATTGTTAAATGATTGTCAAAATTTGAATTGCGTCAAGCGTCGATGTTATTGAGGTAAGGAAAACTATAACGATTTATTATATTGTAATTAACGTTAAACTAATAATCAAAAAAAAGAAATATGAGCTATTTGGCAATAGATACAAAAGAGGTAAAACCTGTTGTGGAGGAGTTGAACGTACTCTTGGCGGATTACAATATTTACTATCAAAACTTAAGAGGCTTTCATTGGAACGTTCTTGGAAAAAATTTCTTCGACCTTCACGAGAAATTTGAGGAGCTTTACACGGATGCGAGAATAAAAATTGATGAAATTGCTGAACGAATTCTAACCCTAAGGCACCATCCGGAAAGTCTGTTTACGGAATATTTTAAATTGTCAAAAGTAAAGGAAACTTCTTCCTTGATAAGCGACCAAAAAATGGTGGAGCACATTTTGACCAATCACGAATCAATCCTGAAACAAATGAACAAGGTGATTAAAAAAGCTGATGAAGCCGGAGATGAAGGCACCATAGATATGATGGGAGGCTATATTGCCAGTCTGGAAAAGGTTAGTTGGATGTTGGATGCTTGGACAAAGGACACCAGGGACCAGTTGTAGATTGCATAACCTACCATAAAACAGCTCCCTTTGGGGGCTTTTTTTGTTTATGGCCTTTCTTCGTTTTTTTGGTTTTGATTTATTTTGGTTAGGTATATAAAGGTTTATGGGCCAACCTTGGACCACCTGTAAGGAAATCCTTATCTTTCGGGCTAAAGATCAAGGGGTTGTATATGATATCGATCAAAACATCGGGAAGCTCCACAGGCGATACTATTCGCCAGGTACAACAACAAATTGGCGGAACGATTTCCGAGCGATGGGGGGAATATACCCTGAATATAAATAATGAAAATGCCACGGGGAGTATTCGCTTTATCCGGTTTGAATGGGGAGTTACGTTGCTTGAATACGATATTACCTTCCATGATGAGGTGATTTTTGAAAGCGATTATGCACAATTTAACCCCATCCGATTTTATTATTGTTTGGAAGGTCACTGCGCACATCGTTTTGGAAATCAACCAAAAGATAATCTGAAAAAGTTGGAACGGTTTCAATCCGTTATCATTGCCAATACGGACGATACACCTAGCTTGGGATATTTTGAAAAAGGTGTTAAGTTGACCATGAACGTGATTCTGATTACCCGTAGAAAATTTCTTAAAAAACGATTGAACGGGGTACAGGAACTTAATAAACGACTTTATGATGTCTTTATGGACACGGACCATGAAAGGAAGTTCGCCTTTTTTGGGTCTTACAATTTAAAACTGGCAAATAAGATTTCTGCATTAAGAAAGGTCCGAAGCAAAAACGGAATGATCAGGATCATGCAAATTGAAGGATTGGTCTATGAGATTCTGGCCATGCAAATTGCACAGCATGAAAATGATAGCAAAAATTCCCTGCACGAAACATCCTTGCTACGGAGGGAATTGAAAATTATTAGGGATTTGGCCAATACGATAGCCAAGAACGTTTCCAAGGACTATACCTTGGAACAACTTGCAAGGGAAAGTGGTTTGTCCCAGGCCAAATTACAGGAAGGCTTTAAATTATTGTATACTCGTACTGTGACCGAATATATTCGGCATGTGCGTTTGGAAGCTGCCAGGGATTTCCTCGGTAATTCTGATATGAACATATCCCAAGTAGTCTATTCCATTGGTTTTAGCAGCCGTAGCTACTTTTCCAAGATTTTCAAGAACAAATATGGCATTAGCCCCAGTGAGTTTCAGGCCCATGTTAAGCAGGCCTTATCCTTGGAGACAATTTAAGGCCTATAATTATTTTAGGATTTTCTTGACCAGATAGAGAACACCATATTTTTTGACCAGGGAAATAGCAGTAGACAACCAATTGTAAGGACTTAAATCTTCCTTGACTTCCTGCTTAAGCCCCTTAAGCTCCTCCATTGCAATTTGTCTTTCAAGATTCAGTCGCTGCAAATCAAATTCTATTTCGTCAAAATTGTTGTACATATATGGTCGTCTAATTAACTAAAGAATTTTTTGGAAAGTTTTTTAACAATGGCATTGTCTATTTTTCTTCTCAGTTTATATAGAATGGCTACAATGAGAAAGATTATGCCCGCTACGAGCAAACAGGAATAGGTCATACTTCCCAAAACCTCGCCTAAATAAAGCATACCGCTTACGGTTAGGAACAGTATCCCTAAAAAGGCCAAACTACCTAGAATGGCCATTTTACAGAACATTCCGGTAGTTGTTGCCAATTGATGAAAGACTTTGAGTTTATAGTACTCCTGAGTCTTTTTGTAATACTGTTCACTTAGGTCAACAGCCTTGTTTGAAGTGTTGTTAAGCGATTCAAAAACTCCCATCTATGAGCTTTTTTGTAATTTTTTGTTTTTGGCTTTTAACTCGGCCAACTTCGCTTCCAAAGTGGTGATAATATCTTCGGTCTTATAACTAACATCAGATACTAGCGACTCTACCCTATGATCTAAGGATTGTTTTTCAGAAGCAATGCTGTTGGCTACCCTATCCTTAAGATTGATGGCATTTTCCGTTAAATGGTCCTTGGTTTCATTTGCCTTGTCTGCAATTCGTTTCCTTGTTATTTCTCCCTTTTCCGGTGCGTATAGAATTCCCAATGCTGCGCCAATGGCAGAACCGGCAATAATCGCTAACAGCGTGTTTCCAGTGTTATTACTCATAATGATTGATTTTAAAATTCAATGTGATGTCGTTCATCACTTTCTACACAAATTTCTGAATTATATGGAATGTAGCTTTGCTCTAACCATTTAAATATTAACGGCAATGATGAATGCGTAAAAGGGTCAACAATTTGGGGAAAAGGACCAAGGGCGTCTCTTCGATGCATTTATCTTTGTTGTTTACTTATCAACACCATATACTATGTCAGCCATTTGGTCCAAAAATCCATATACCGGAGAAAAAATTCAGTCCTATGAAAAGGATACATCCCATTCCATTAAGCAAAAATTAGAGTTGGTCCAATCCGTACAAGAGGAATGGTCTAACAAAACTATTAAAGAACGTTGCGAGCTGTTGGAAAATGTCTCCGAGCTACTTTTGGAACGAAAGGAAGAATACGCCATGTTGATGACCTCTGAGATGGGCAAGCCTATTTCACAAAGTATTGCCGAAATAGAAAAGTGTGCTTGGGCATGCGATTTTTATGCCTACAATGCCGAAGATCTTTTGGCCGATGAAATTATTGAGACCGATGCCGAGGAAAGTTTTATTAGTTATGACCCCTTGGGCTGTATTCTAGCCGTTATGCCCTGGAACTATCCATTTTGGCAGGTCATTCGTTTTGCCGCACCCACCTTGACAGCTGGTAATACAGGAATCCTTAAACATGCCCAAAACGTACCCGGATGTGCTAGGGCACTTGAAAATCTTTTTTTGGATGCGGGGTACCCAAAGGGTTGTTTTCAAAGTATCCTTGCCGGCCACGAGGAAATTGAGGAATTGATCGCAAACGAAACCATTAAGGCCGTGACCCTAACGGGAAGCGAAAAGGCCGGTAGGGGCATCGCACAAACTGCTGGGAAGAACCTGAAAAAAACCGTACTGGAACTCGGAGGCAACAATGCGTGCATCGTTTTTGAGGATGCAGATTTAGAAAAGCACCTGGACACCATGGTAAAGGCAAGGATGCAAAATACGGGGCAAAGTTGTATCGCGGCCAAGCGCTTTATAGTATGTGATGAGCTATACGATACTTTTGTCCAAAAATTTACGGAGGCTACCAAACAGCTCGTTTCCGGGGACCCGAAGGAAAAGGAAACGTATATAGGTGTATTGGCAAGGGAAGACTTGGCAAAAAGCTTAAAGGAACAAGTGGATAAATCAATTGAGAAAGGTGCACAGCTTATAATGGGAAACAAGATGGAAGGAGCCTATTTTCAACCAACTATACTTTCCGAGGTCGTTCCAGGAATGCCAGCTTTTGACGAGGAGACTTTTGGTCCGGTAGCGGCCATCATCAGGGCCAAGGATAGAGCAGATGCCATTGCCTTGGCAAACAATTCCAAATTTGGATTGGGATCTATGTTGTTCACGGAGGACATTGAGGGCGCATTGGACTTGATTCCAAGAATATCGGATGGGGCCTTTTTTATCAACGACATGGTAAAATCGGACCCAAGGTTGCCCTTTGGGGGCACCAAGGCATCGGGTTATGGCAGGGAGCTATCCCGCGAGGGCATTTTGGCTTTTGTGAACAAGAAAACAGTTTACATTAAAAGCTAAACATATGAAATAAACCATAATCAATGTTGAGATACATCAACATTTTTGATTGGCGAATTACATCTGACATATTATTAACAATAAACATTTGAACCGATGAAACAAGGAGAAGAAAAAACGGAATTCGTTAAGGAACCTGAAAAGGAAAAACAAGGATATATTTTTCAAAAGGATAAAAAGACCAAGCTAGGTACTGCCATAGTCATTGGATTCTTGATTCTCATGATTTTGGGAGTGGTCCTTAGTGGAGTAGCCTTTGAATAGTTAAGGCGACCAATCGATAACAGAATAGCATTTATGACAAAACCTCACAATCATAGGGAAAAACCCATTTATTTTTTTTACGCCGTCTTGTGCGTAGTAACCTTATTGTTAAATTCCTGTGCTACCTACAAAGAGCATCGGGAAATACCTTTCGTCAAATCAGACCCTACAGAGGAGCCCAGTTATACCTTATTTCTAGCTGGAGGATATGGTAATACCTCAATCATATCCAACAACAAATTATTGGAACGATTTCGGTCAGAAATAAATAAAAGCGGGGAAAACAGCACCGTTATTTTTACGGGTGACAATGTTTCTACGGAACTGGATTCCTGGGCCAAGGATAGCACTTTGATAACGGAACAGATGGCTTTGGTAAAAGATTTTAAAGGAAAGACCATATTTCTTCCCGGCAACAATGAATGGAAGAGCTACGAACTTGACAAAATGGAACGGGTAGAGGATTACCTTAAGGAAATAGATAAAGAGGGAATTGACGTATTTCCAGAAAATGGTTGTCCCATTGAGTATAAAGTCATAAATGACGATTTGGATTTGATTTTGTTGGATTCCAAGTGGTTCATTGCCAATTGGTCCAGATTGGTGGATATCAACAAAAAGTGCCCTAATATCGTTACTCGTAGAAGGTTCATGGAAGAACTGGAAGGCTATATCAATGACGGTCAGGGAAAGAACATCGTAATAGCTATGCACCATCCAGTAATGAGCAATGGGACCTATGCGGGGACGGAATCCTTCAAATCCCATATTACTCCGTTGCCTGTATTGGGAACGTTACGCAATACGGTGATGGATCTTGGGGCATTTGATCCAGATCACCTGAACTCTAGGCGATACAATTACCTAAGGATTGCAGTAAGTGCCCTGGCCCAGGCAAATGATAGGATAACCGTGATTTCCGGTCACGAGGAAAACCTTCAATTATTGCTCGGAGGTGGTATACGTCAGATTATTAGCGGTTCCTTGGGTTCAAAAAGTCCCACTAAAATCGATAAAAACCATATCACAGCTATTGGTGGCACCATGAAATATCAAGGAGAATATGCGTACGGGGATAGGGGGTTTGCCCGATTGGATTATTACAAGGATGGAAGTTCAAAAGTGACCTTTATTTCGGAAGCCGATTTGGAGAAAGAAAAAACTTTTGATGTATTAAAGCCTAAAGAGGAGAGAAAAAATTTTGATAGGTTCGATGAAAGTATAGGAAAAACATATACCACGCCAATACTTGATAATCCAGAGGATTATGAAAAAAAAGGGTTTTATAAATGGTTGTGGGGAGAACGTTACCGTTCCTATTTTGGAAAACCAGTGGAAGCGCCAGTGGTGAAATTGGATACCCTTTATGGTGGACTTCATGTGGTAAAGGAGGGGGGAGGGCACCAATCATTTTCCTTACGTTTGGCAGACGATGATGGTAAGCAATATGCCATGCGTTCCTTGAGAAAAAGCGCCCTCAAGTTCCTTAAGTTCATGTTGCCCGGTATTTCCTATAATTCTGATGACTACAGGGATACCTGGACAGAGGAAGTCATATCGGATTTTTTCACCACAGCCCATCCCTTTATGCAATTGGTCGTGAATCCTCTGGCGGAATCCGTCGATATCAACCATTCGGACACCCATTTGTTTTATGTGCCCAAACAGCCCCAACTGGAACAGTACAACGAAAATTTTGGTGACGAACTCTATTTCATACAAAGGCGTCCATCGGATGAACAATTAAATTATAAGGGATACAGGAGAACGATTGACAAAGTTTCGGGCGAGGTGAAGGATTTTGAGAGCACTACCGATATGCTTGAAAGAATAAAGCGGGATGAATCCTACGCAATAGACCAGAAGAATTTTATCCGTGCACGAATTTTTGATATGTTGATAGGGGATTGGGACAGGCATCAAGATCAATGGCGATGGGTAGAATACGAAACCCCAGATGGCGAACGTGAGTTTATGCCCGTACCTAGGGATCGGGATAATGTATTTCCCAGGTTCGATGGTTTTGCCGTAAAGTTTGTAAAACTCTTTGTTCCAACCACCAAAAGATGGCAGACGTTCGACGGCGAGATAGAGAACCCCAAATGGCAGAATATGGGTGGTAATAAGTTGGATAGGGCATTGTTGAACAAATATGGGGTGGATGCTTGGGTGGACGAGGCGACGTACATTAAAGAAAACATGACGTCCCAGGTAATTGACGAGGCTTTTATGAGACTGCCGGTGGAAGTTAGGGACGAAACTTCAGAATTTATTAAAAAAAGCTTACAAGAACGTCTGGAGACCTTACCGGAAAAAACGCGGGAATATGCGGAATACTTGAATACGGTGGTGGCGGTAACAGGAACGGAAAAGGACGACCTGTTCGAAGTGGAAAAACTACCAAACGGTGGGTTGTCCGTCACCCTAAAAAGGTTGTTGACAGATGAGAAGAACGAAATATTCTTTCAACGTACTTTCAAAGAGGAGGAGACTAAGGAGGTTTGGCTTTATGGACTGGGTGACGATGATATTTTTAGGGTTTGGGGGGATGCAGACCCAAAAATCAAAATAAAGATTATAGGTGGCTATGGGGAGGACGTATATGCCATAAAAAACAAGAAACGGATAAAGATCTTTGATTGGGAACATGAAAAAATCGTATTTGAAGAGGAAGAACCCAAAACCCAACTGAGCGATATTTATACGACCAATAATTACCATTGGCGATACTTTAAACCCAATACGAACGTCATTGTACCCAATACGGGTTTCAGAACAGATGACGGGGTGTTTCTTGGAGCATCCAATACTTATACCGTTAACGGATTAAATGGCAACGATTTCAAGCAAAAACATACGTTAAGTGCCAAATACTATTTTAATTTCCAAGCAACGGAGCTAAAATATTCCGGAGCAATTGGTAATATATTTCCCAAATGGAATTTTATCATGGACGGATTTTATACCAGTGATAGATACGCCAGGAATTTTTTTGGTATAGGCAATGATACTTTTAACAATGAGGATAACTTGGGAAGGGATTATTACAGGGCACGATTAAAGCAATTGAACTTGGCTGCCGGAATATCCTATTACACCTTAAAAATAAGGGGGCTTTTTGAGTCTTATAAGGTCAATGAAAATGATCAAAGATTTTTTAACCGCAGCAATTTGACCCCGGAATTGTTCCAAAATCAGAATTATGGGGGAGCCGAGCTATCGGGTTATTATGACAACGAGGATGCGGATGATTTCCCTTCAAAATCTATTTATATAGGTCTTAGATTGGGATACAAAGCCAATCTTAACCTTCAGGAAAATAACTTTGCCTACGGGTCGCTTAAACTTGGTTTTAACCATAAAATAATCTCATCCGGGGGCTTGGTTCTAGGTAGTACCGCGGAATATAGTACGGTGTCCAAATCCAATGATATATTCTTTTACCACATTCCTTCCATTGGGGGTAATAATGGGCTAAGGGGTTTTAGAGACGAACGCTTTACCGGAAGGTCTTCCTTTTATCACACTTCCGACCTTAAATGGAGCATCAAACGCTATGTTACAGCTGTTTCTCCCGTTACTATCGGTATGTATGCGGGCTTTGATTATGGAAGGGTATGGAGTTCCAACGAAAGCTCAAACACATGGCATACTTCACAGGGAGGAGGCTTATGGATAAGTAGTCTAAAAGCATTGACTTTTAACATCGGTTATTTTAATTCCAAAGAGGCAAATATGGTCCAAGTTGGATTCATTGCCCCCTTTTAAAAAAATAGAAAAATTATATTCTCATGGATACCATTGTATCGAAAGCTGAAAGCTTCGTGACCCAAAAATTGGGCAAGGAAATTGATACCACCTATCTATATCATAATTTACGACATACCGAAAGGGTCGTAAAAAGTGCCAAGGAACTTATTGAAGGCGAAAAGATTGGGGACAAGGATCGGGAAAAGCTGATGGTTGCTGTATGGTTCCACGATCTTGGATATTTGAAATCGCACGATAACCACGAGGAACATAGCTGCCAGATGGCCCGTGAGTTTTTGGAGAAGCAGGATTGCCCGGAGGAATTCATTACGGATGTTTGTAGTTTGATATTGGCAACTAAAATGAACTACGAGCCCAAAAACCACCTGGAGCAAATCATGCGGGATGCGGATTCCTCCCACTTTGCAAAAAAAACCTTTGTGCAGACCTCGGAATTGCTGCGGGAGGAACTAAAACAATTGGAACTAAAGGATTACACGGTAGAGGATTGGCGTGAGGAAAACATTCATCTTTTAAGGGTGAAGCATCGATATTATACGGACCATGCAAGGGAAAATTGGCAGAAAGGGAAGGATAAGAATATCAAGCGACTCGTTAAGGCCAAAAACAAGAGTAAAAAGCTGGTGAAAAAGGAAAGCCTAAAGGCCAAGTTCAAAGGACAGATTCCGGATCGGGGCGTGCAGACGCTTTATAGGGTTACGCTAAGAAACCACATTAAACTTAGTGATATAGCGGATACAAAGGCGAATATTTTACTTTCTGTAAACGCGATTATTATATCGCTTTCATTGGCAAATTTGGTTCCCAAATTGGATAGCCCTGCCAATGATTACCTAATTTACCCCACCTTTATATTTATCTTGTTTAGTATAGCCTCAATGATCATGTCCATTTTGGCGACTAAACCAAATGTGACCAGTGGTGAATTTACGGATGAAGACGTAAGGAAAAAGCGAGTAAATCTTCTATTTTTTGGGAACTTTCATAAAATGAAATTGGAGAAGTATCAATGGGCCATTGGTGAGGTTATTAAAGATCAAGAGTATATTTATTCATCCTTGACCAAGGATTTATATTATTTGGGAATTGTTCTGGAAAGAAAGTATCGTCTATTGAGGTGGACCTATTTGGTCTTTATGATTGGTATGATTTTATCTGTGATCGTTTTTGGTGTAGCACTAAAATTTTATGGTCCGGAGCAAGTTATCGAGTTGCCCGAAATACCAAGCGAATAAAATTTGGCAATACTAAAATGCTACCAGTTCAACATCAAAAACTTTGAACATAAAGCAGAGTATTAAGTAGGGTTTAAAAAATTCAGCTTGAATATTATGTATCCAAAAATGGATATAAATTCCTAGGAGTTTTAGAAATTATTTTTGGCCAAAAGGATAACACAGAAAATTATACCAATTGTTGCAACCACTATGGAAAATTTAATGGTCAAAATCAAAGGTGAATTTGAGTTATCCTTTGATGGCAATTTATAATTGATTTTTTCCTTTTGCATTTTGTACTTGATTATCAACAAATGTATTTCCAATTAGTTAAGAAAATTAACTCTTTTAAGAATTTTTTGGCTTTTATAGATATATAGAATTTCTTTTAATTGGTTGATAATAGTATGATTATGCATTAAGAAGTTCACATTTTTATCTTTTTGGGATAATATCAATTTCTCCTCGTTCTTAATTTTAACGGGAGATACATTTCCTATGTTATCACTTATATATCGATCAGAAGCAGCGGAAGGATTGCCCAATGATGAAATTCACGATTTAATGCGGAATGCTAGTCGGTTTAATGCACAGAACGAGATTACAGGATGTCTGGTTTATCACAGATGCCACTTTATTCATATGTTGGAAGGGGAGGAGAATATGGTTCGCAAATTATTTGGAAGGATAAGTAAGGATAAGAGACATAGTGAAATAATATTATTGAATCTGGAGGAAAATAAATTTCGTTTGTTTTCCCAATTTTCTACCATCTACAACAACTTTGACGATGTGTCCGACCAAATTCTGCATAAGAAAATGTTGTTCCATCAAGTTTTTCATGGATCGGAAATTGTAAAATCGCCCGGATCTTCCAAAATCACGCTTTGGGCACACGTGAACAAACTATTGAAAAAGGATACGAAGCTTTCGTTCGGCTAGTATAAAAACACTAAATTTCGAATATCGTCCAACACTTATAATAGAAGATCGATTTACTAAAAAATGAAAAAATTAATACAGATTATCGGGGCGTGGTACGGCGCAAGAAAAATTGGGGGCGGTAAATGTGGTTGTATTGGAACCATCTTTGTTTTCCTTATACTTTACTGGATTTTCGGCTATGTGCTCAACTATTTTTAATCGGAAAGCGCATATTAAGGCAAAAAAAACCGGGACTTGTCCCGGTTTTTAGCTTTATAAAGTTCATGGACCCTTATTTGTCCATTTCGTCATATTCGAACTTTTGCCCTCCAATGGATAGGTCTGCCATCAAACCTTTCTTTGGTTTTGTAAATACGGCCACCCCATCTTTATAATTGGCATTTGCTGCAATGCCCTTGTCGATTGCGATTGCCGTGGCATTTGCGGAGAGTTCATAATTGCCGTCCTTAAAATCGTTCAAGGCCTCTTCGGTCTCAAAAAAGATGACTTCTGTAAGTGCCTGTCCTCCGGCCTGTAGTCCAATGTCCACCTTTTTCAAACTGGCCATTCCTTGTACCATACCATTTTCGTAAAGTACGCCGTTACCGGATGCACCTCCCACGATCAATCCTCCTTTTCCCACATTTGGGAAAATAACATATCCTGAAGAATTGTTGAAGAATCTGTCCATTCCGTCCATTTTCTGAAGATCTATTTTTGCCTTTTCCGCATCGGCCATTACTTGTTTGTCCTTATCGCTTTGCGCAAATATGTTAGTGGAAGCTATCATCAATACGGTAGCGATTATTGTTTTAAATTTCATACTATTAAGTTTTTAGTTTAACAAATTGTGGAATGGAGTCTCTTGATTGTACCTATCAACGTTCATTCCCTCATCAAAAATAAGAGCAATGAAAAGCTATCCCTGCCGTAATCAATTCTATTATTGATTCTATAGATAGATACTTGAAAAACAAGAAGTTATATTGTTAAAGGATTGAAAAAAATTAGAGTTTCGTTAAGGTTTTTGGCTGTTCTTAATTCCAACTGTTCCCATACAATAACAACGTATTAGATTTTAATACAGGACAATCTGGGAAGCCAGGCTTACTATTTTAGAAATGCATCAATAAACCCATCGAATACGTCATTTCAAACCACAATTCATGGGTATCTTGAGATAATAAGTCGAATTTTTAAAAATAGTTATTATGAACAAGGAACAATTAGAAGGAAAGTGGAACCAGGTGAAAGGCGAATTCAAACAAAAATACGGAAACTTAACCGATGACGATACCACCTTCGCCGAAGGTAAATTTGATGAAATGCTGGGAAGACTTCAGGAAAAAACAGGAAAAAGAAAAGAGGAAATTAAAAAGGAAATAGAAACTTGGTAAAAAAAAATTCTATGATAAAAGAGCCCTTGAATTTAATTTCAAGGGTTTTTTTGTGCCTAATTTTATTCGTTAGGCTAGACCTGAATCTTATTCACTCATTCAATTACTCAGAGCTCGCACACAAAATCATTGCTTTCGAAGCAATTTTGATTTATTTTAAGAAATTGAATCCAATGTATTATTAAAATTGGCCTTGCTATGTGGACGACCATTATTCTGGGTATTTATATTTTGATCACGTTGTCCATTGTTGTTGCAATTCTGCTTTATGGGGCCAAACCTTCCAAAAGTCTGGCTTGGTTATTGGCCATTTTTGCGATTCCCGTTGGCGGAATCATCCTTTACCTTCTATTGGGCAGAAACCGAAGAAAGAACAAACTGATAGCCTTAAAAAGGAATCTGTTTGCCAAACTTCCTAGACCTGGAACGGACTTGGTGAACTCCTTTGAAGGAAAATACCGGAAATTGATGACCCTCTTCTACAACACCTCCCACTTTCCTCCGGTTGGGGGCAACGATCTACAGCTTTTAAAGGACGGTAAGACCACCTTTGATGCCATTTTTAATGCATTGGAGCAGGCACAGCGCGAAATTCATATTCAGTATTACATTTATGAGGATGGAGAGTTGGCGGACAAATTATGGGTGCTTTTTAAAAATAAAATAGCTCTGGGCGTTAAGGTAAGAATGATTTATGATGGTATTGGGAGTTTTTCCCTGAGCAAGTCCTATCTTAAAAAATTGCAGGATATTGGGGTGAAAGTATACCCCTTTTTGCCCTTTAAATTCGGACGTTTTTTCTCCTCACTGAACTATCGAAACCATAGAAAAATAATCGTGGTGGATGGTCAAATCGCATTTACGGGTGGCATCAATATATCCGATAAATATCTAAAAGGAGACCCCAGCTTGGGCAAGTGGCACGATATGCACCTAAAAATAACCGGGCCTGCCGCCAACCACTTAAATCAGGTTTTTATGATGGATTGGTACCTGGTCTCTCAAGAATTATTGGAACCCCTTGAAAACCTCGCGGGTATTTCCAAATCAAAAGCCGATACCATGGTGCAAATCGTTTCCGGGGGGCCGGACGATGATTTTCCCGCTTTGGAGCAGACCTACTTTTCCATCATCAATGCCGCCAGAAAATATGTATACATCACAAATCCCTATATCATACCAAACCAGGCGCTAATAAAAGCCTTGCAGACCGCTGCATTGAGTGGGGTGGATGTACGTCTCTTGGTATCTGAAAATGCAGATAACCGCTTGGTCAGCTGGGCCGTACACTCCTATTTTGAGACCTTTTTAAAGTCGGGCGTAAAAATATACCTCTTTCCGGACGGATTCCTGCACAGCAAGATCATCGTTAGCGACGATGCCATTTCCTCGATTGGCACGGCCAATTTGGACGATCGGAGTTTTGAGCAAAATTATGAGGTAAATGCCATTGTCTACGAAAAGGAGTTTGCAGAATTGCTAAAATCCGATTATTTAAAAGATAGTGGATCAGGACACTTGTTGACGTATGATGAATATGTTGAACGCCCATGGATTAAAAAGCTAAAGGAAGGAGTCGGTAAAATATTCAGCCCCCTGTTTTGAGTGTATGATGTAAACCGAAAAAGGCCCTTAGAAATCCTGAATAAAAAGTAAATCTTGCTTTTCCAATGCCGTAACGACTAAATTGACATAGTCTTTTATGGCTTTGTTCACATTACTGGGGTCCATGATCTCTATAATGCCCCGCCAAATCATGGCCCTTTTTTTTCCCTCGCAAATACAGTAAAGTGTGGTCTCCGCAAAATAGACTTTGAAGTTTTCATAATATGCTTCGTCAAAATAAATGCCTTGGTGTTCCAAGTAGTCATCATTGAACCTTACTTGGCCATCTTCCCATCGCGACATGGATTTCAAAAAGTTCTCCCTGTTTTCGGAGCCTGTAATTTTAGTAAACAGGATGGCATCAAAACCTTTGTCCAGTAGGCTTTGCTCCACCTTATCCAACTCTTCCTCGCTTTTTTTGGAATTTGTAAATGTGACATCAAAAACATCCAAGCTTTTCCAAGCTTCCACATCCCTTTTTTCGAATTCTTTTTGGAGTTGTCCCTCAAAGGCGTTTTGTGCTTCTTTGTTTTGGGTCATTCCAACCAATAGGACCTTGTTCGCATTAAATAGTACGGTATCTGGATCCTTCCAGTTTTCGATTAAACTGGTGGAAGAACATCCCATAAGAAGAACGGTGAAAAGGAAAAGTATTTTTTTCATGACATGAACTCATTTTAGCATTGATCAAATATATGCCTTCAACCTTGCATTAAAAATGACAAAAATCATACGACGGTATGAATAGGCATTCACCCTTTCAACACATAATTTCTGCGGTTTCGTATTGCTTCGGGACATGGCAATTCCAGCCTTTTGTATCTTTAAGTTTTACTCGTAAGGCATCTAGGGCATTGGGCTCCCCATGGATAAGGAATACCTTTTCCGGAACGTTTTCAATGGTATCTGTCCAATGCAACAATTCGTTTTGGTCCGCATGGGCAGAAAGACTTTCCAGAAAGTGGATTTTTGCTTTTACTGGATAATATTTTCCAAATATTTTCAATTCATGTGCTCCATCCAAAAGTTGTCTTCCCCGGGTGCCTTCAGCTTGGAAACCTACCAACAGAATTTGGGTCGTTGTCCTATCAAGCATTTGTTGCAAGTAGGTAAGGACCCGCCCACCGGTGACCATTCCACTGCCGGCAATGATAATTTTGGGCCTGGGGTCATCAATGGTTTTCCAAGTATCGGCATAGGAGGAAATAATATTAAAATGGTGCATCATGGCACGGTAATCGGCAATGGTTACATTATGCCAGGCAGGAAACCTTTCAAAAACGGAAAGTACATTGTTGCCCATAGGGCTATCCACAAAAATGGGAATATTGGGAATTTTGTTCTTCTTGAACAATACCCATAAGGTATACATAAGGGACTGTAAACGTTCCACGGCAAAGGAGGGAATAATAAGATTTCCCCTTTCTTGGATTGTTTGTTTTATCAAGGAACTTAAAATTGCTGTAATATCTTCTTCCGGGTGCAATTTGTTGCCATAAGTGCTTTCCAGAAATAAGTAATCTGCCCATTTGGGCCGTTCTGGAGGGGATAAAAGAATATCTGCCGTTCTTCCAACGTCCCCAGAAAACACAAATACTTTTTCCCAAATTTCCAGTTCAATATAGGTAGCACCGATAATATGGCCGTTGTATTGAAACCTGGCCCTTACATTTTGGGAAAGGGAAATCCATTGCTCTTTTTCACAGGATTGAAAATATGTAAAGGTTCTTTCTGCATCCTTAACAGTATAAAAGGGTAGGGCCGGTGAATGCTTACTATAGCCATCTTCATTGGCCGATTGGGCCTGTTCTTCCTGAATTTTTCCACTATCCATCAAAATAATCTGTGCGATGTCCAAAGTGGGGGCGGTTCCAAGAATTTTACCCTTAAACCCTTCTTTTAGCAACCTTGGCAAGTATCCGGTATGGTCCAAATGTCCATGGGTCAACAACACAAAATCGATTTTTGATACATCAATGGGCAAAGGTTTCCAATTGATTTCCCTGAGTTCCTTCAAACCTTGGAACATGCCGCAATCTACCATAACATTTACTTCCGGGGTTTCTAGATAAAATTTTGAACCCGTAACGGTACCACTGGCACCAAGAAAATGAATTTTAACTTTCTTCATGGTTTATGGATTACAAAGCTGACCTATCTCATCCAATATTTTCGATTTTCGGTTTGTGGAGATACCCAAATGATCAAGGAAGAATTTATCCTTTTTAAGTTGCCTGCAAAGTACTACATCCCTACTGAGCAGAAATTGTTTTTCTCGATTGCTTAAAAGTGTGGAAACCGTAATGGGGTATAGTCCCAAACGGTCAATGCGGTCCTTGAGACCTTCGTTTTTGGGATAGTCCCAGCTTAGAAGGTACAGGTTGGCACATACACCATATTTAATGGCATCATGTGTAAAACGGGTATTGGTAACCACCCAACCCTTTTCCAGTGTATTCTTTTCTCTCTTTCCGTTTATCCAGTGCTCCTTGATATCATTGTACCTTGAATGTATGTAGAGGGGAATTTTTACATTGCAGTTGAGTCCTTTATCACTATGGAACTTACATTCAATAATGGTGGTGCTTTCATTTTTTTCGGCCAGGACATCTACTTCATGGGTTACACAATGGCCTTCTAAAAACACGCCCACTTCAACCTGGTACCCCGAGTATTTTAGAATGGCAGCTACAAACCTTTCAAATGGAAATCCAGTAGGTCCCAACTCATAGATCGCTTTTTTTAGTTTGTATTTGGAAGCAAAAATCGACTTGCTCTTTTTTAAAAGGGCATAAGCACGATTATAGATTTCATTGGTAGTGATTCCCGGATAAATTTCATCCCTTACCTTCATCACAATATCCTCCACCAATTCATGGCTCGCCCCACTATGTTTAAGCGAACTTCTTAGTTTATCCATGGAGAATAGTACTTTTTCCCCGGAGGATTTTTGTACCTCAATGTTAGGCTCCTTCATATCCTTTTTTTAGTTGAACTTCAACCTCGGGTATTTTTAGAAGCTGAAGGGTTGTTGAGGCTAAAGTTACTTCACCTTCTGTTTTCTTTAGCGCCTTTTCAATATTTGAAAACAATCTGTTTTTGGTATCCCTTCTTTGTTTGTAGTCCGTAATGTACCGTAAGTTCAAGGCTATCCAATTATCGGTAAGTTGAACGGCCAGGGTGGGTTTTATCGTTGCATTTTCAATATAATAACGTTCTACCATCTCTTGCCATTGTGCCATGGATTTTTCGGTATAGTCCGATAATATTTCATTTGCCTTTTCCAATATAATGGATTGGGCAAGTTCCATATTGGAGCCGTAAGTAATAAGAACATTAAGCTCATCCCAGACAAAGGGAAAATCCATGGAATAATTCTTAATGGGGCCTTTAAAGACAAATGCATTGCTAATTTTTACTATTCTTCCGGAATAATTGTCGCTACTGACCCATTCTCCTATTTCCATGAGGGTTGTGTAGATACTGTCTATATCGATAACATCACCTTTGATATTATTAATTTCAATTCTATCACCCGGTTTATAGACACGCACAAAAAAAATATAAAATGAACCTGCCATGCTTAGAATAAGTTCCTGGAGGGTAAAGGTTATCCCAGCAGTAAATAAACCAATGACAAGGGTGTAGTCCTTAATGTCATCCACGGTGAATGCCATGAAGACTATAAGAAAAATCAGAAAGTAGCCAAGGATTTCTACACCTTTTTGAGCTTTGTATCTAATGGAGTTGTCTTCAATTCGCTTTTTAAGTGTTTTTCTTAGTAAACCTATGATGAAGATAATGAGCAAGATCCACAATGCAAGTTTTATGAACTTTTGGACCATGGGATTCTCAAAAACCGTAAGAAAATGTTCCATTGGCAATCGGTTTATCTATTGTTGAAGAAGTCTCTAATGAGAGCCCTAGTTTGATTATCGGTCATACTATCCACTTTTTCTACGGCAACTATTTTTTTACCGATTGTTGGATAGTTTTCTTCCAGTTCCTTTTTTAGTTTCTCATTAATATCCGCAGGGCCAAAAAGTGCCAGTGCATCACAGTCGGCTACCGCATGGGCCACCTCCTTGAAATATGTTTTAAATTGCTGTTTTTCCTTTTCCAAATATTTTTTTTCATGTGTTATATCTTGCGTTCCGCCCCATTTGACCCTTGACCCAGAGGTGCTGGTTCTATTGAAAAATTCAACACCGGATTCTATTTTTTTCAAAGAGTCTTCGTTTTCATTCAATCGTACGATCAAAGCATATTTACTGTCCAACCAAATACCTATATTTTTCATTTGTTTGTTTTTATTGTTTGTCATAGGACAGATGCAATTATTCACATCATTTTATTTTGTTTACCTAGGTGTTCATGAATCTTTGATTTTGCCAATAACTATCTCATTGGGTATTAAGACTTGTAATGGCTCATTTCATCTCCATAATTTTAATTTCTTTTAAGTTAGGTTAAATAAGGTATTTAAAGTATGATAATTGTCATTCCCTATGCGGTAGAATGAGAAAAGGTACTGTTGAATACATACTTAAATCCATAAGTACCGGTTTTTTAAGTAACCGCTCAATAAAACTCTTTTTGGTGTGTACCAAGGAGAAAAAATCTACCTCACTATTTTTTACATAACTGTCAATAACCTGTGCTTTATCCGTAAACTCAAAAATTGAGGTGAAACTAGGGTTCAAATCCTTAAAGGAAATTTGCAATAACTTTTTGTTGGATGCTTGCAGGGAAGACAGAAACTCTTCTTCTATAATGTGTACGATATGTAGTGATGCATCAAGGATTTTTAACAATTGCAAAAGAGGTTTTATGGTTTTTAGATTGCAGCCCTTTTTCAAGTCTGTAATGAAGGCTATTTTTTTTGGTAGTTTGAACTCTACTTGCTTGGGAACGGCCATGAGAGGGCATTTTGTCAAATTCCTGATGGTTTGTACCGTATTACTCCCCATAAAAATTTCCTTGGACCCGGTAGTTCCCTTGTTGCCCATGAACACTAAATCAACATTAAAAATTCCTATGGTTTCATGAATGGCCTCGTTTAGAAACCCTTGCTTGGATAGCGTTTTAAATTCATGCAAAACATTCTTATCATCCAAGTGGATTTTATGGAACGTCTTTTTTAAATTCTCCATGGACTCGTTTTCCAATAGGCTGATTTTTTTATCAGTAAGATGATGAGACTTTGGTAGAATGCCCGTCGGTTTTTTGAAAACATGTAGTATATAAAAAATACAAGACTGGTTTGCCAACAGCTTGGTAGCGTAGAAAAGTGCATTATAGGCCTCATCTGAAAAATCAGTGGGCACAAGTATTTTAAGGGTCTTCATAAGGTCAAAGTTGTGGAATGACCATAAACGGAACCTTTACATGAAAGCCTATTTTTTTGATAGTGGGTTCAATAAAAAGTCGTTCCAAGAACGTATGTTTGTTTTGTATCATGACCAACATATCAACCGCTGTATGTTCCTGAAATTTGTTGATAGCGGTTATGATCTCATCATTTTGCACTTCATGAAATACACCGTTTTTACCTAATATTCCCTTTAGGGTATTCTGATTTTCGTTCTGATCGGAATCCAGTTCCAATTGGGTAAAAACATGCATAACATGAATTTTGGCATCCTGTTTATTCGCAATTCGCAAAAGGGAGGAAATCTTCTTTTCCGAATAGGAAACCTCATAATCCGTAGGAAATAGAATTGATTTTGGTGGTTTAAAATTATATTCTTTGGGAATTGCCAAGACTGGACATTTACTTTTCCTAATGGTATGTACCGTATTGGTCCCAAACAATATTTCCTCGGCACCTGTGGCACCCTTCGTACCCATAACGACCAAGTCAATTTTCTCTGCATCCGTCATGCGGCTTACTTCCTCGGTGAGCATGTTAAACGCGGAGTGCGTAATGAAGGAGTGCAGTGGATTTTTGAACTCTGTTTCCAGCTTTTCCTTTAACTCTTTGAGGTTATTCTTGGACTCCTCGCGTATCATATCCCCAAGACCAATTTGTCCCGGGCTTCCCAAGATGTACTCCGTATGGTATACCGGGGGCATATAGGTGTTCAAGAGATAAAAGGTACAGGGTGTGTCTTTAAATAGCGACACTCCATACGAAATCGCCTTATATGAATTATCCGAAAAATCTGTGGGTAAAAGAATACGTGTCATCTGTTTATTTTTATTGTTTTACATGGGTCAGATGTAATTATTCACATCATCTCATTTTGTTTGCCATAGGCCGTTCATGAATCTTCGATTTCGCCATCCCGACTAGCTATCGGGACATCTTGGGGGTATCAAGACTTGTTATGGCTGATTTCATAGCCTTTGATTTTATGTATTTAAGGTACACAAACATTTGCCCAAAATCCATGATAAATATCAATTCTTCATTCTTTTGAATTTAGTAACTTGGGTGTTAAAACGCTTAAAATTGAAGCATCCTTTAACTAAATTTTTTAATGCGGATTTAGTATTGCCATGAATGTTAAAGGTGTCTTTTCAAAACAAAAACTAGTAACAGATGAAGAGCTCGTTTAAGAATATAGTAGATTCTGAAATTCCCGTGCTCGTAGATTTTTATGCTGATTGGTGCGGGCCCTGCAAAATGTTGGCTCCCATTCTTAAGCAAGTGAAGGATGCGATGGGGGACCGTCTGAAAATCGTAAAGATAGATGTGGACAAAAACCAAAAATTGGCCACAAAGTACAATGTTAGGGGCGTGCCCACCATGATGCTCTTCAAAAACGGCAAGCAGGTATGGCGGCAATCCGGGGTACTTCAAAAGAACGATATCCTTGAAGTAATCAGGGAATTTTCTTAGGAATCGCTCCCGCTTGCTAAAAGCCTATTTTTCCGGGAGGATTAACAAAGGGATTTCTGAGTGGAATGCCAATTTCTTCACTACCGGTTCACCAATGACTTTTTCCCAAAAGGTATGATGGTGTCTTGTAATACCTAATATATCTGAAGTCTTGTTGTTGGTATACTGTCCTATAGTGTATGCCGTACTGGATTTGAAAGGAAGATCAACAAATGTAAAGTTTAAACCGGAAAGCCGTTCCTCCAATATATTTTTGTTGGTTTGTTGTGTTTCGTTCAGGGCGAACTCTTCCGTTACATGTATTATTTCAATGTTCGCATTCCAAATGTTTACAAGTTCCAACAGACTGTCCAGTTCAAATTTGTCGTATCCCTTCATATAATCCGTAGAGTATAAGACAGTTTTCAACTTTTGAAAATTGAAGGAATCCGGTACGGCCAAGATGGAAATATTTGGTAATTTATCGATTACTTTTACCGTATTACTACCTAAGAACACCTGTTTGGCTCCTGTAGCTCCCTGGGTACCCATGATAATAAGATCCGCATCTTTTTCCTTTGCTATTTTTTGCATAGCTTCTTCAAGCGTGCTTCCCAAGGAAATCGTCTCAAAACTATGTTGTAGGTTGTGATGGTTTTTGTCTAGATAGGTTTGTATTTCTGCCAATTCCTTTTCTGAGTGCTGTGAAAGGGAATCGTAAATCACGTCCAATCTTTTATGACTTTCAGTGCCCAAAGGTTTTAGAACACCTGGTTCATAGGCGTTCACGATGTAAAAATGGCATTTGACATCGGAATAGATCTTTAGGGCCGTAAAGATGGCGTTCCAGGCATTTTCAGAAAAATCTGTAGGTAGAATTATTTTTTTCATATGTTTAAATTTAGGTCAATAGCTTAATTCTTAAACATTTACTTTTGTATAGACATTCAACTTTTCATAACAAATCCCTTAATGAGGGTTTCATGGCTAAAATATTATGATTAACGAGGTAAGTTCTGCAATACCAAAAACGGAATTACCGGGTTTAGGGCAATTTGGTCCACGGTGGAGCGGTAGAGCATATCCTCTAAAAAGGAATGTCTGGAATTTACCATGGCCAGCATATCCATTTTGTGTTCATGGGCGTAGTCCATTATGGCGATTCCCCTGTTCTTCACTTCCATTCTAATAAAGCTTAGTTTGGCCTTGGGCAGTGATCCCTTGAGGAACAACTGATTGTCCCTTTGCCTATGGCTCAAATCCTCAAAATCCGAAATGTAGAGCGAATGGACTTCGGACTTAAATCGGCCGGCCAAAGTATCCAATAGTTTTAGTTCCCTTCGTTTGTAGGGAACCATATAATCTGATGGGAACAATATCTTTTTGGGCTGTGAAAATGTATAATCACTGGGAATGGCCAAAACCGGGCACTTTACATATTTAAAGACCTGAACGGTATGGCTTCCAAAAGTGATTTTCTTGTCAGCTGTTTGCCCTTTGGTTCCCATTAATACCAAGTCAATGTTCTTTAAGTTGACAAAGTCGTTAACACCGTCTACGAGAGATTCGAATACGGAAATAGACTCAAAACGATGCCTTGGATTATGTTTTTCTTTTATAATCTTTGAAATTATTTCCCCAAGCTTTTTTTCCGAAGCTTCATGGAACTTTTTCTTCTTAAAATCAATTCCCTCTGAATCGTGGCTCATTGCGTAGAGCTCATCGGCATACGCATGCATCAAATAAAAATTGGTGCGGTCGCATTTGAATAGGTCTAATGCAAAAGTGATGGCATTTTCGGCACTATCAGAAAAATCGGTCGGGATAAGAATGTTTTTCATTGCTCTTGATTTAACACCTTTAAAATTAATGGTTTCCCATTTTTAAAAGTATGACATTTATCATGCGATATACATAGGCACCTTCATAAGACACGCTTTAAATATTTGATTTTTAATGATATAAATCATGTTTTTTGTTTTCATATCAACGTAGATTAAATGAATAAAACAGTTAAGCCATGAATAAAACAAAAGAAAACAAAGCAATTATGGGTACCGTACTTTGGGTGGTTCAGGAGACCTACAATAATTTGGTTGATTTTAGAAACCAAGAAAACCGGGAGGCTTTCAATAAGGAATTATTGCGTTTGATGCCACAGGTTAAAAATTATGTTGCTATAAGGTTGAAGAACGCAATACGTGCCGGTAAATTAAATAAGGGAATGTTCGATCCCAATGACTTTACGGACCAATTGTTTATTGAAGTTTATGACAATTGGGAACTTGTGAAAAATGAATATGGCCTTCGCCCTTTTCTTTTTAAAAAAGTAGATGACCTGTTAGATGATCGTTTGACCGAAGAGGAATTTGATCACATATTTTTTGAAAACATTGACACCTATTCCAAAAAGGAGTGGGATGCCATGGAGGAAGATTTTAGTACCGATGGTGATGGTGATTTGGTTCTATTGGAAGAGTTGGACGATAGTTCCTTGGACAGGACCAACTATTCATTGGACCATGTCTTTATAACCGAAGAGGAAAAGGGCCTTGCGCAAAAACTTGATGAAAGTTTGGACAAGGAGCGGGTTGAAAGGCATATGGATATGGTATTGGGTAAAATGTCCTTGCCCATGAGGTGCGTATTTGAATTATACACAGATCAAGGTTTCACACCAGATGAAATTGCAGATATGAGGAATACCACCTTGGAGGAAACAGAAAACCTTTTGTCCAGCGCCAGAGGATTATTGAAAAAAAGTTTCGTTAAGCGTTTTTTAATCGATAGCAACTAAGCAATACAAGATTTAGGCGACGCTAACCCCAAAAAAATGTCCTACCAATGCGGTCAACCCCATGGCTATTGTACCCCAAAAGGTTACCCGGGCAACCGCATTTAGGATGCTTGAACCACCTGCTTTTGCCGCCATGGCCCCCAAAAGCACCAGGAAAAAAATGGCAAATCCATACAAGTAATACTCCATGTTTTCCAAGGGTAGAAAAAGTGTAACTAAGAATGGAAGTATCCCACCTATGGTGAATGCGGCGCCTGATGCCATGGCTGCCTGTAAAGGATTGGCTGCACTAATATCGTTGATTCCCAATTCGTCACGAATATGGGCTCCCAAGGCATCATGTGCCGTGAGTTCCTTGGCTACCGTTAGGGCAGTTTCTTTCTTTAAACCCCTTTCCTCATAGATTTGTGCCAAGCGCTTTAGTTCCAAATTAGGCATTTCCTCTAATTCCTCTTTTTCCCTTTTTATATCCGCTTTTTCCACATCGGTTTGTGAACTTACGGAGACGTATTCGCCGGCTGCCATTGATAAAGCCCCGGCAACTAGGCCCGCCAATGTTGCCAAAACCACTGGTTCCCTTATTTCACTGGCCGCAGCTACGCCAATAGCAATACTGGCTGTAGAAAGAATGCCGTCATTGGCTCCCAAAACTGCCGCTCGTAACCAATTGCTACGGTGTATATAGTGGTTGTCCAAGTAATTATCTAATTCGTTAGGTTCGGACATGGTTATTTTATTTAAAATGAAGGTTTTGGTCGTTACTTAATTCCTATCAATTAAAAGTATAAAATTTATTGTGGTGGCCCGATTGCTTCCGGTCAATTAATTCTTTCGAGAGACATTCATAGATTTTATCATACCCTTCCCTTTCTGCCAAATTTTGTGGGCTTTATCCTTTTTTCATTTTTGTCAGGTAGGACGCACCATATTTCAATAATAGACTCACAATCTGCATTCTATTGATATATGCAGCTAGTGCCAATGGAGATAAAGCATATTTGGAATGTTTGTTTGCCAAATTTTCCGTCAAGCGCCCAAGATAGCTCTTAAATTATGAGTTTTGGTCTGTAATAATCGTCTCATGAAAGGAAAATTTTTTTTATTCGATCGCTTTTTGAAATACCTCCTGTGGCCCGCCGTAGGCTATCATCAAAAATACTTAACTATAATTTTCATCCTTTAAATCGAGTACTTTCGGATTTTGGAAATCAGTTCAATTACCTCTTTGACAGATTTTGATTTTTAAAATCAGCCTGGGGCTAAATGCAATTTTATTAATGAGAATAAGCTATAATTGATTGAAATGTAATCTTTTATATAAAATTATGGATTCTAATCTCAATTCCTAAAGAATTGTTAATCAAAGTCAGTTGTAATCCGAGGTACATTTATAAGGCGTATATATTTAGAGCTTACAAAGTGGGATGTAAAGTTCGCCCGTTGCCAAAAATCGTTAAAGAAAAACTGTATTTTGTTATTCGGATTTATGGAATGTAAATATTTTAGAGGTTTATCTAATTTGAATTGGAAACGTGAAATTTGAGTTCACTTATGAAGTTGAAAAAGTTGTCATGGAAGTGGTAAAAAGGACCATGGATTCCATGGATATCCCAGTGGAACGAATTCATGAAGATTCGATTATACTATCTGGGGAAATCGAGGAAAAGGAGATGCAGGCACTTTCCAAGGGTTTGGCCACCTATGGAATAAAGATCAATACCGGCAATACATTGTCATTACTGGATCAAATAAAGGCCCTTATAAAAAAATATGTTCGAGGGGATTATGATAGGAATATTTCTATATCCAAAATGCTTTCGGAAGAATTGGGTTACAGTTATTCATACCTATCCAACCATTTTACGTCGAAAACCTTTACTACGATTGAAAATTTTTATGTGTTGATCCGCATTGAAAAAGTGAAGGAACTATTAATGCAAGAAGATAAAACATTGTCCGATATTGCTTTTAGCCTAAATTTTAGCAGTGTACCTCATTTATCCGGCCAATTCAAGAAGGTTACCGGTTTGACGACAACACAATATTTGAAAATAAGAAATAACACTATAAACACCATTTAACGGAGAATTGTATGAATAAAATGAAAATTTTGCTGGTAGACGATGATGAGGACGACAGGGAGTTTTTTGCCGATGCCTTGGTAGGAGTTGACTTAAATACCCAATTACAGCAATTGGACAACGGGAAAAGTTGCTTGGATTACTTAAGGCAGCAAATGGAGAATTTACCCAATCTAATTTTCCTAGACCTTAACATGCCGATAATGAACGGATTTGAGTGTTTGGCCGAGATTCGAAAGAATCCTTTGCTAAAGGACTTGCCAATTGCAATTTATTCCACTTCATCGTCTGACAAGGATATTGAACGTACATTTTTGAGCGGTGCAAATATCTATATTAAGAAGCCCTCCAGTTTTGAGGATCTAAAGAAATCTTTGACCCAAGTAATCAAAATGAATTGGGCCTATCATATGGACGACTTTAAGAAAGAGAACTTCCTGCTTAGAATATAGTCCTACTTTCTTGGGATTAGTTCTACTAGGGACTTCGTAGGCAAAAAGAAGAACCAAAATTACCCAGCTATCATGCCAGAAAGAATTGCTCTAAGAAATAGGATCTCTGAATTGGAGGTAACGAAAATGTTCAATGAAAAACTATTGGACAGCAGTAATAATGTAATCGCCTATTTAGAGCCTTTATACAATGAGAAAGATCAAATAGAAGACTTTGTCGTTAAATATGTGAACAAGAGGATTGAGGAGATTGCGGAGCTGCAAGTTAAGGATATGATTGGGATGCGTTGGTTGGAATATGATCCTCAGAATGTCAAAAACGGTGCATTTGAAAATGCCAAAAAATGTTTAGCAACCGGTCAAACCATTGATTATACTCCTAAATATGAATTTGATGGGAGGGAGGTCTGGTTCAGTGCCAGATTTGTGAAGTTAGAAGATGGAATCGTTCATTTTCTTAAAGACATCAGTAAGGAAAAACAGTACGAAAGACAACTTGAAATACAGAACAAACTGCTTTTGGAAGCGGAACATGTTGCAAGTACTGGTAGTTTTCGGTGGGATTTGAAAAACGGCACTTTGAACCTTTCCGAGAACGTCTATAAATTATTGGGCTATGAGGAACCATTTGCGACGAATCCTACACTTGATTCTATTTTGAGATTTGTACATGAAAAGGATATTGTATGGGTACGTGATATTTTATCAAAAACTAAGGATAACAAAGAACGGGTCGATATAACCTTTAAAGTAGTCACCAGGACAAATGAGCTAAAGTATATTAATACGATTGGCGAATATTATCCCTCTAAAAATAACTGGCATTTGGTGGGTGTTTTCAAGGATGTAACCAAACAGATTGAACATCAGGCTATATTACAGGCCAAAAATGCCGAATTGAAAAAGATAAATTCTGACTTGGAGGCCTTTAACCGTATTGCAAGCCATGACCTACAAGAGCCTCTTAGAAAGATACAAATGTTCATCAGCAGGTTGCATGAAGAGGAAAAGAATAGGCTGGGTCTAAAATCCCAAAACTATTTGGACAAGATAATTTCTTCAACGGAGCGAATGCGAAATTTGATTTCCAATTTATTGTCCTATTCTAAAATTGAGGATTTGGAGGACCGACCCACAAAAATCGACCTTAACGAAATCTTGAACGATGTGTTGGAAGATTTGGGCGAACGGATCTGTGAAACAAATGCCTCCATCAAAGCGGATAAACTTCCGGAAATTAATGGGGTTCAATTTCAGATGGAACAACTTTTCTCAAATCTTATTGGAAATTCCTTAAAATACATGGCAGCAGAAACCGTTCCAGTGGTTGCCATTAAGCACAGCAGCATAACGGTTGACGCCTTAAACCAAATCCCCAAGCTTACAGCTGGAACCTATCACAAGTTGGAATTTATTGACAACGGTATTGGCTTTGATGACCAATACGGGGAAAGGATTTTTGAGATTTTTCAAAGACTGCATGGTAAAAATGAATATTCAGGTACCGGACTTGGATTGGCCATTTGCAAAAAAATCGTGGAAGCGCACAATGGAATAATTACGGCGACCAGCAAGAATACCGAAGGAGCCGTATTCACGGTTTATTTGCCCTCGTTATCTAAATAGCGCCATTCCCCATTTAAGTGATAACGGAATGAGATGTTATAACAAAAACTGAAAATGTTATAACATAAATCATCGGTTAATCAAGATTTTTGGGATTCAAAATAATAGGTGATTTTAACATCACTTTTTAAAATCTTAAATCAGTCAACCATGAACACTACACACGCAAAATTAAATCAGCTTAATAATAGTCTAGGAGGAAGTATTTCGATATTCGATACGGAACGTATATTGATGTTCGATAACCATAAAGGAACAGGACGCGTCCAGTCCGTGGAGCTGGAATCAGGTATAGGGTATAGCCAATTCGATTTAAAGACTATGGAAACAGTCAATTTAAACCTGAAAAACCCTTCCACACGCGGTTTGTTTTTCATTTATTGTCTAGAAGGAAATTTTACCCTAAAGTTACCTGCGAGTAAGTCTTCCATTGAGGTGGATTCTTTAAGGACGGTAATTCTTGGGGGTATGGAAGAGGAAGTGAATATCGAATTGGAACCTGGAAAGAAGGTCCATTTTTCAGTTATTCAAGTTTCTGATGATTTTACTTCCGAAACTTCAGTGGAGAAAACCGAAAAATTAAAAAATCAGCTTTTTTCCCAATTTTTAAAGAACAAAAAATATGAATATGTTGGAACGGTCAATCTAAAGATTAAGGAGCACTTGCTTCAAATAAAGTCAATTTCCCAAACTGGTGTGGTCCGAAAATTATTGATTGAAGGGCTAGTTCACTTTACTTTGGCATTGGAGATTCTACATTATAAAAGTGATAATTCCAAAAAATCCTTACATGATTCCACATTAACGAAGCGAGAGATGTTGCGCGTAGAGGATGCCATTGCGGAAATCAGGACAAAGCCGGAGTTTCCTTACTCTATAGAATATTTTGTTAGAAAGTACGGATTGTCCGCAGCAAAATTGCAATCTGGTTTCAAGGTGTTTACAGGCTCAACAGTGGCAACTTGCATTAAGAACCAACGTTTGGATTTAGCTGAAAAATTAATTCAGGAAACGGACCTTAACGTCTCCGAAATTGTTTACACCATTGGTTTTTCCAGTCGTAGCTATTTCTCGAAAATATTTAACAAACGCTTTAAGTGTTCTCCTAAAGTATATTTGACGAAAGCGCGTGGCACCAAGCTCTCGGCCTAATTTTTTTTAGAAGGATTGAAACAATGTTTTTTGGTTTAAATCTATATGGACAATTATTTCAAACTTTTGGGATAATGAATAGGGAAAAGGACTGATAACTTTGAATTAAATTATCAAATGATGAGCGAATCAATGCAGCATAAAAAAGCCGGCCTCTACGTTGAGGTTAAAAAGGATATTGAGTCCAGATTACAACTCTTGAATTTATGGAAGAAAAGCATCCGCACACAGTTCGATTTAATCCTGTCGAAGAACCCTATCGATGAGATTAAAGATCTTATATTACAGATAGATGAGGCTATTTCAAAAAACATAAAATTAAGGGATGCCATTTATATTGAAGAGAACCAAGATTTGAATGATAGGGCAAGAGGACAATTGAATTCCTTGATATTAAACTCTTTGGGAGTATTGAACGACAATTCGGAAAGGGATTTGGAAACTTTAAAAACGGCTATGTCCTATATAGGTATCAAAATAACCTATGAAGGCTTGTCCTTTTTTAGGAAAGCGGTCTAATTACTAATCTTGTGTAGGTGATTAGTGTGTTTGTGCCTCGTTCAAACATAAATCCTTCACAATGGACCAAAATATCCGTACCGAAGCTGAATCTGCCTTATAAAATGTGGAAAGAGTTATAAGGTTCCTTTCAAAATCTAACAGGTTTTCAGAAGTTTTACCGGCAGTTTTAGGTGAGAAGAAGGCCATGTGCCACCCTTGGAAGACCTCTTTTTCCGCGGGACCTTCCCATACAAGATTGACATTGGTATGTTTTTCGTCCGCTTGAATTTTTTTCAGGAGGTCAAAAATCACCTTTTTCTCCCCGTGCAGCGTCTGTACAAAAAGTCCGTTGTGGTATACCAAACAACCGGTTATGGAATGGGCTTTGTTGAATTCATTGGCAGTTTTAAGAATATCGTTCAGGTCTTTAAGAGAAATATTCTTTTTTGCCTGGGAAGTGTAGGTTAGTTCGTGCATTTAGCCAATGGATTTTGGCATCCAAAGTAATATAAATTTGGGTAGGAACTTACGTATTTCGGAAGTTTTTATTGATCCAAAATTTGAACGAATGTGTTCATTGAACAAATAGGATTTTCTCTTTATCTTAATCCTACAAGTGAAAACTTTAAAATAATCTAAATTGAAATTAAAAATTGAGGTTCAATTTTGGTTGTACCTTTGGACATTTGAGCCAAATGAGAAAGACATTTATGCAGTAAGGTCTTCAATTGATTGAATGAAGAGGGTTTCTTTAAATAAAGGGTAGCTCCCATTTTTTTTAGTCTTTCTACATCTTTTTCATGAAAAGAGGTGGAGTAAATGATTACTGGAATATTCGTGAACGACTCCAGATCCCGAATGTCGGCCAGGCATTCGAATCCGTCCATCATGGGCATTTTTAAATCCAAGAAAATGGCATCGGGTTTTTGGTGCTCACTGTTCAATAAAAAGGACATGAGGTCTACCCCGTTACTAAACTCCTCAATTGTAGTGGCAATAGGAATTTCACCTAAGGCATCGGAAAAAAATGCTCGGTCGTCACTATCATCGTCCGCCAAATAGATTCTTTGTATGGTCTGGCTCATTTATGGATTCCTAGTTTTTGATTGGGTGCAAGATATCATCGAATAGAATTCCTAGCTACAGCAATACGTTTAATTACTAACTCAAAAAGAATTATGTTTTTTCTGTAGGAAATCCATCGGTCCTAAAAATATGTCCAAAAATTGTTTGGAGGCACCCAAATGTTTGATCAGGGTTCGTTATTTTTACTTTAGAACTCCATATCATTCAAAACATACTAAAGGTTCAACCATGTATACCAAAAACTTCGTTAAAGCGCTCCTTTTTTTATTGCTTAACAATGTTAACCCTGTCCTTTGCCAAAATCCCAATTTTTCGGGTATATCCAAGGACCTAGATGGCTTGGAATTCCGTGCTATCGGACCGGCGCTTATGGGCGGAAGAATTGCGGATATTGCCGTAAGCCAAAAGGATCCAAGTACCTGGTATGTCGCCGTGGGGTCCGGCGGTGTATGGAAAACGCAAAATAACGGAATAACCTGGCATCCCGTTTTTGAGGAGCAGTCCTCCTATTCCATAGGCTGTGTGACCATTGACCCCAACAACTCCCAGACGGTTTGGGTAGGAACCGGTGAAAACGTAAGCGGCAGGCATGTGGGCTGGGGAGACGGTATCTATAAATCGGACGATGGAGGTGCTACATGGACATCCATGGGCTTGGAAAATTCCGAGCATATTGGAAAAATATTGGTAGATCCTAGAAACAGCAATGTGGTATTGGTGGCCGCTGAAGGCCCATTGTGGTCTTCGGGCGGGGACCGTGGTGTCTATAAAACCACCGATGGCGGTAAGTCTTGGAACCAGGTCCTTAAAATTGACGAGCATACGGGTGTTACCGATATTGAGTTCGACCCGGAAAATCCAGATGTTGTCTATGCTGCGGCCTACCAACGAAGAAGGCACATCTGGGCCCTGTTATCCGGTGGGCCAAAGTCCGGAATCTATAAATCTATGGACAACGGTGACACCTGGACCCAAAAGACCACAGGGTTGCCCAAAGGGGATATGGGCAAAATAGGATTGGCCGTTACACAGGCAAACCCAAATCTGGTATATGCTACCATTGAAGCGGATGCTGCCGAAAAGGGATTTTACAGCTCGGCCAATAAAGGCGAAAGTTGGGAAAAACGCAACGATTATATATCCGGAGGAACGGGACCACATTACTATCAGGAAATCGAGGCCTCACCAACGAATCCCGATTTGATCTATCAAATGGATGTCTTCATTAGGGTAACCCGGGATGGTGGCAAAAGCTTTAAGGTTTTGGGTACAGGTCGTGAAAAGCATAGCGATAATCACGCTCTTTGGATCGACCCGAACAATGGCAAGCATCTCCTCGCCGGAACCGATGGCGGACTGTACGAAACTTTTGATGAGGGCAGTACATGGCGGCATTTTCCAAACCTGCCAATTTCGCAGTTTTACAAGCTTTCCTTGGATAATGCCCGTCCTTTTTACAATATAGTGGGAGGCGCGCAGGATCTAGGCACCTTGATCGGCCCCTCCCGGACGATGAATACGGAGGGCGTTCGCAATCAGGATTGGTATGTGCCTTTGGGCGCGGATGGTTACGACAATTCGTTCGACCCCACGGATCCCAATACCGTCTATATGGAAATCCAGGAAGGCAATTTGTATCGGCATGATAGGAAAACGGAGGAGGGAATGGATATTCAGCCCCAGTCAACCGATGGTATGGCCGACAGATGGAACTGGGACAGTCCGTTATTGATCAGTCCACACAATAACAACAGGATATATTACGGCTCGCAACGATTGTGGCGTAGTGACGATAAGGGAGATTCCTGGCAACCGATAAGCGATGATTTAACGACCAATAGGGTACGTTATGAATTGGATATGATAGGCAGGGTCTGGAGCGTCGATGCCCTGTATGACACGGGAGCCATGTCCAAATATTCCACTTTGACCTCTATTGCAGAATCCCCTAAACAGGAAGGTTTATTGTATACAGGTTCCGATGACGGATTGATCTATGTAAGCGAGGATGGAGGCCAGACCTGGCGGAAAAGTGGGGCCTTGCCCAAAGTTCCTGAGCTTTCCTTTATAAACGATATCGAAGCATCCGCTCATGATCCAAATGTTGTGTTCGTTAGCGCGGATGCCCATAAAATAGGGAATTACACCCCGTATTTGTTCATGAGTACGGACCGTGGCCGTTCGTGGACTTCCATAGTGGGCGACCTGCCCAAGGAGACCATCGTATGGGTTATAAAGCAAGACTATGTCGATTCAAACCTATTGTTCATCGGTACGGAATATGGTATTTATTTCTCCCCGAATAAAGGGACAAATTGGATTCCCTTAAAATCAGGAGTGCCCACGATTCCGTTTCGGGACATCGAATTGCACCCAAGGGACAACGACTTGGTGGGAGCGTCCTTTGGAAGGGGATTTTTTGTACTGGACGATTACAACCCGTTACGGGGATTGGGGGATAGGATATCGGATAAAAACAATCAACTTTTCCCTGTGCGGGATGCGTGGTGGTACGTGCCAAATGTCCCAATGCAGGCCAAGGGCATGCCCACTTTGGGGTCCACAAGCTTTGCCACGGACAATCCGCCTTTTGGTGCCACATTCTCTTACTGGATAAAAGATGTGCCAAAAACGGGCAAGACCTTACGAAGCGAAAAGGAAAAGGAGCTGAGGTCGAAGAAAATGTCGGTTCCCTTTCCAGGCTGGGAAGCCCTGGAAGAAGAAAAGGGACAGGAAGATGCCAAGGTGCTCTTTTTGATATCGGACCAAAACCAAGAACCTGTACGATGGTTGCAAGGCAAGTCCGGTAAAGGGCTACAACGTACCACGTGGGATTTGAGGCGTTCGGCGCCCAACCCCATAGATTTGTCCGTTCCGGATTTTAGGCCGCCTTGGGCGGGAGAGGACCAAGGTCCTTTGGTTTCACCGGGCACTTACAGCGTTCAAATGTATGTGTTGTTTGACGGGGAATTGCAACCCCAGGGAACACCGGAAAGCTTTAAGGTTGTCCCCGTACACAATGAAAGGGAAAATATGGCACATGGGGACATTCAGTTTTTTCAGGATAGAACGGCGGAGCTTTCCAGACAAATTTATAATGCGGGCGAAAAATTGGGAGAATACGGTAACCAGTTCAGGCACATGAAGGAAGCCTTGCTGAAGACCCCAATGGCCAAGGAAACCCATTTCAATCAGCTGAAGGAGTTAGGACTTGAGATAAGTTCCCTACGAAAGGCTTTATATGGTAATCCCGTAAAACAATCCTTGGACGAGCCCACGCCTCCTTCCATTAGATCTAGGGTAGGACAGGTAGCTGGCGCTCATTGGGAAACGACACAGGCACCTACCAAAACACAAGTAACGAATATCGAAATCGCTTCAAAAGAGTTCAATACTTTCAAAGAAGCCTTGAAGGAATTAAATAGTTCCATGGAAGCTTTTGAAAAAACCTTGGAGGAATTAAAGGCACCCTATACACCCAATAGACAGTTATAAGTCTTGGACGATGTGTTTTTCAACGGAAGAGTTTGGCGATGTAAAATTGGTAGAGACCTATTACCGTTTGGATCACAACTATGTGTATGCCGAACCTGAAAATGAATACAAACGTTATTTTAACAATGGATTCGCGCACAATCGGTCCTGGATCATTACGGAGGAAAACCCGAACATTTTAACCAATGCCCTATGGGGAATCATACCCCATTACAAGTTCCATGTAGAACCGCAAGAATATTATAAGGATACGATAAAATATGGGTCCGGGCTGAACGCGAAATCAGAAAAACTTTTCAACTCCGCCAATTACAAAGGCTTCAAGAAATGTATTGTACCGCTAAAGGGATTTTTTGAACCCCACACCGCAAGAAATAATTTTAAGATCCCTTTTTATTTTAAGCGAAAAGACGATAGCCCGCTCAGTCTGGCGGGGATTTACACTACCATCTCCGACGGCACAGTTACATTCTCCATACTTACAAAAAGCGCGACCCCATTGTTCCAAAAAATCCACAATAAAAAAAACAGGCGACCGGTAATTTTACAGGAAATGGATATTGAGGTTTGGCTGGACCCCAACTTGAAAGAGGCAGAAATTATAAACGTGATCGAGGATGATCTACCCGATGAGGAATTGGAGACTTGGCCGATCAGCAAGGACATCTATAGGGGCAATTTGGGACAAAGACCGGATATTACTTCGCCAGTTTCCTATGCGGAATTGGAGATAGTATATTAATAAACACTTTGACAGCATTCAGGATAAAGCTCTCGTCCAGTTTTGGACTTGGATAAAGATTATATAAAAAAAGGGTCCTCAATCTCTTGAAAGCCCTTTGTTTGCTAGTAGCGGGAACTGGACTCGAACCAGTGACCTTCGGGTTATGAGCCAAAGAAGAACTGGTTTTATATGATTTCATATGTATTCATATGTCTAATAATCAATTACTTAACTTTTTTAAAGAATCAGTAAAAATCATAAATAACCTCAAAATGTTTTAGGTAAAATTTTTACATTGTAGTTTCTTAAGCAATATTTCCACCTAAAATGGCTTCAATAAAGATAGTTCTTTGGAAACATGATCAAAAAAGAACGGTACTTATCCATTAGCCATTCGAATTACCCAGAATAGAAAAACGAGATACATTTTTACTGGAAAATATATTTTGGAAAAGGATTGGGATAATGTTTTGGGCAGGGTCAAAAAGTCCCATATAAATTCGGCAAGACTGAACAATTATTTACTAAAAAAATTGACAGAGGTAGATAGTATTGCTTTGGAAGCCGATGCTTCCAAAGAATATATTTCTAGTAAACAAATAAAGCAAAACATAAAGGTCGTACTGTCTCTTTTTTCCAATTTGGAGCAGAAAGGGTTACCAATAGATATCAGGCAGGGAAATTTTCTACATGTAAAGGGGAACTTTCTATGTTAATCAATGTACGTGAGTTTTTAAAGTGGAATCGTTTTGAAGAAAGAGAATTGGTAATTAATGGTATTAAGGAAAGGCGACGAAATAGAGTTGGAAGCTCTCGTAAATTTGGCTATAATTTCCTTGAGCATGTTAAGGAGGAGTTTAGTAGAGATAATTCTTTATATTTTGAAGACATAACAGAAGCCTTTTTAAGTAATTTCAAGGTATTCTGTATTTCTTATTTGGAACATAAGACCCGGACTGTTACAAACCACCTTATTTATATACGTACACTTTTTAATGCTGCAATTAAGGAGGGAATTGTAGAAGCTAAGCACTATCCATTTGCTGGAGAGAAGGAACGAATACGAATCAAACCTACCCAGAAAATTGGTTTGACCAGGGAGGAAATTGAACGAATTGAAAAGGTATCATTGAAGAAAGATAGTTCCATTTGGCACACTCGTAATGTTTGGTTATTCTCGTTCTATTTTGCCGGGATCCGTATATCTGATGTACTTCAAATGAAATGGTCGGATTTAATGGATGGCCGACTCTATTATACGATGAACAAGAATGAAAAGCCCTTAAGTCTAAAAATACCCGAACAGGCCGAAGGAATATTGAATTTTTATAGACCATCTCAACGCTCTCAGGATGATTACATTTTTCCTTATTTAAAGCATGCGGACCAAAAAAGCAAAAGGGACATATTTGTAAAGACACGTAATGGAATCGCTGTTCTTAATAAATATCTTAAACAACTTGCTAAAAAATGTAATATAACCAAGAACCTTTCTAATCATATTGCTCGCCATTCTTTTGGAAACATTGCTGGCGATACCATTTCTCCTCTAATGTTGCAAAAATTATATCGTCATAGCGATTTAAAAACAACCATAATGTATCAAGCTAATTTTATTCACAAAGATGCAGATGATGCGTTGGATGCCGTTCTGAACTCATAATGAAATGAATTTTTTTTGAATGTAGGATATATTGAAATGACTCAATTTTCCATTTATTTTGTAATGTTTAGTTCATTCAATTTTGAGAATCTAACATATCTCTAGTAACAACCGTTCTGAACCCTAAGTGTTCCATGGAAGAATCGATACTTGTAGCCATTCTAGCAGAAATACGGTAGCTTGCACAATATGATTCACTGCATAAAAAAGAACCTCCTTTAATCACTTTTTCTTGAGCTATGGGATTATTTTTATTATAGGGGCTTTCAGCGCCTTTAGGATTAAGAGTTATTTGATTGGTTGACTTTAAGTTTTCATAATAATTAGAATTGTACCAATCGCTCGTCCATTCCCAGACATTTCCGGCCATATCAAATAGCCCAAAATCATTTTTTGGATATTGTTGAATAGGGGCCAGACTTTCAAAACCATCCAATTTGGAGTTGGATACAGGAAATTCGCCCTCCCAAGTATTTGCATATTCGTTAAGCTTTTTAAGTTCATTGCCCCAATAAAATAAAGCTTCGTTTTGACCGCCCCTTGCTGCATATTCCCATTCAGCTTCTGTTGGTAGTCTTCTGCCGGCCCAATTACAATATGCCATAGCATCTTCATATGAGATTTGAACTACTGGATAATTTTCTTTTCCATCTATACTGGAATCTGGTCCATTTGGATGTTTCCAATTAGTTCCTATTTTCCACTCCCACCATTGTGAGTAATCGAACAAATTTGGAACACTAGTTTTAGTTTTCTTGAACACCAAAGATCCAGGTTGTAAAATTGAATCATGTGGTTTCACTGCTCCAGGAGGGAGTTGTTTTTTAATTTCCTCCCAATCGATTTCTCTTTCTGCTATGGTTATATAACCAGTTTCCTCAACAAATTGAGAAAATTGTTCATTAGTCACCTCGTTTTGATCAATAAAAAACCCATCAATTTTAACTGTGTGACTAGGTCTTTCATGTTGCATTGCCATTTTATCTCCAGATAAAGCTCCTTGTTCAAAAATCCCATCAGGTATCCAGACCATTCCTTCTGGTGCTTCCGAATTTTCTTGGTTATTTAATTCAATGTTATGGGTAAAATTTTCAGATTTTTCAGATTTTTTATTAGAACAGGAAAAGAATATAAGACCAAATGTTGAGATAATTAAAACATATTGAGTTACACATTTGCGTTTATACCTTAAGTAATGCATGAGTTAAGCTTTAAATAATTTATTCAGATAGGTTAAATTGTCTTATCGTTTTATTTCTGACTTTTTTGATAATCCTCGTATAGCTTCCTCATCTCTTCAGGAGATAACTTCCAATATTCAATAATCGGATTTTCCTTGACACGTTCATCATAGTCCTCAATGAACTGCTGGTTCAATGAATCATTATCCCCATATTTAACCCGAAGCTCCTCAAGCTCCTTATGCAATCCCTCCTGTATTTGGGCATACTCCGGATTTCCATAGATATTGTTCATTTCACTAGGATCTTTCTCCAAATCATATAGTTCCCATTTATCCAGGTCATAATAAAAGTGGATAAGTTTATATTTATCCGTAGTTATCCCATAGTGTCTTCTTACATCGTGTTCTGAGGGATGTTCATAATAATGATAATAGTGTGCCTTTCTCCAATCCTTTGGCGTATTTCCTTTTAATATAGGTGCCAAACTTTTACCCTGCATATCATCTGGAATATCGGTTTGGGCGATATCCAAAAAGGTTTCGGCAAAATCTAGGTTAGAAACCAAATCGTTATTGACCGTACCCGGTTTTACTTCTCCTTGCCATTTAACTATTAAAGGCGTCCGTAAGGACTCCTTATACATCCATCTTTTATCAAACCAACCGTGCTCTCCCAAGTAAAATCCTTGATCCGAAGTATAAATGACAATGGTATTCTTATCAAGTCCTGCTTCTTTTAAATAATCTAGCACATTACCTACCCCTTTGTCCACACCTGCAACACATGCAAGATAATCTCGCATATAACGCTGGTATTTAAATCTGGTAAGGTCATCCCCTTTTAGGTTGGCTTTTTTGAATTCCTCGTTGATGGGCTTGTAGATGGAATCCCATTTTCTTTGTTGTTCCTCGGTAAAACCCGCTTGGGGACCATCAGTAATCTTTAAATCCTGCGCCATTTTCATGGCATCGGAAATGGACATATAGTTCATCCCTGCTATTTCCCTGTTCCCGGAGTAATCATCGAATAGCGTTTTAGGTTCTGGAATTTCAACCCCTTCATACATACCAAGTTCTTCAGGTCCTGGTTGCCATTGCCTATGAGGGGATTTATGGCCTAAAAATAACATGAAAGGCTGTTCTTGTGTCTTTACCGAATCTATCCAATCTATAGCTTTTTTGGTAATGATATCCGTCGTATAACCTTCCAATTGGTATTGCCCTTCCTCATTAACGAATGTGGGGTTGTAATAGGAACCCTGACCCGGAAGAATGTCTATATAGTCAAAACCTTTAGTAGGCGTTTGACCTAAATGCAATTTCCCCAATACACCTGTCTTATATCCAGCCTGCTGCAAAAGTTCCCCGAAGGTCTGTTGGTCAAAATCAAATTTGGAACCTATGGTGTTGTCTATAAATCCATTCTGGTGGCTATATTTTCCGGTCAGTATCGCCGCTCTGGATGGTCCGCAGATCGAGTTCGTTACCAAGCACCTATTGAACAGCATCCCTTCATCCGCAATACGGTCTATATTAGGTGTTGGCGCTATCTGCTCCAACCTGCCTCCATAGGCGCTGATGGCCTGATAGGCATGATCATCACTGATGATGAAAACTATGTTAGGTCTTTTTTTAGGTTCTAAACTTTCCTCAGCTACATCCTTTTTTTCTCCGCAGGAGGCAAAAAGGAATAACACTAAAACTAATTTTACAATTTTCATTCTCTGTTCCTGGTTTTATACCTAACGTAATTAAAGCAAGGTGTTTGATTAGAATTTAATTAAATCTTCAGAAGGGTTGTATCCTATTCTTTGTGTATTTATTTGAAGAATTTGGCCTTTTTTTAAAGGTATTGTACCTCCCAAGTAAACTTTCCAAGGTTTTGAAACTTTAACTTCTGTATTATTGCCATTCCCCATTACGTAGGCGAAATCCCAACTTTTCATTTTTTTGGTTATTACCGTATCCTTTACCTGGCCATCAAATATGCGATATCCAATTGATGCCCCAGGTTCTTGGTTTGTAATTTGAATACCTTCTTTTAGTTTCTTCAGTTTGGGACTTTTTGTTGTAGGTGGTTTATTTTTGCCCTTCCACCAGTCGTTCATAACCATATCAGATTCACAAACTTGAGCTTTATCATCCATACGGCTCAACCAATCAAATAAAGCCTTTTTCAATTCATCCTTCTTGCTTTGATAATATTTATTTTTGGCTAGATTGTTTATCTCGTCAGGGTCTTTGGTTGTATAATACAGTTCTTCAACTTCTTTTGGTGTATTGAACCAATCTTCTAAATAAGGATTATTTATTTTTCCAGAATCCCTAAGGTCTAAGATTTCTTGCATGCTTCCCATTTGTTTTCGGTAAGCGAGATCTTGATATTTTGAGACTTCGGGATGAAAATTATATACATATCTAAAGGTTCCATCGGAAACTGAACGAACCCGATCATATTTATTAGCCATTCTGTCCCTTGCTGCAAATACATATTTATTTTTTTCGGGAGTACTATACTCCCCAAGAAAAGCTTTACCTTCTAAGTATTCTGGAGGTTTGATACCTGCTATGGACAATACGGTTGGGGCAAAATCAATTGAGCTTATCAAATCATTGTTCGTTGTTCCTGCACTTTTTCCATTTGGTAATTTAACAATGAAAGGGATACGGATACCTCTCTCTAAAATTTCCCTTTTCATCCAAGGTAAATTACCCCCATGGTCACTAAAAAAAAATACATAGCTATTTTCGTATACTCCGTCTGCTTTTAATTTCGCAATGACCTCACCTACATCATCATCCATTTGTTCAATTCGGGTATACATTGCTGCCATATCATGCCGCATCATCTTGGTATTTTCATAATACAGTGGCAGGTTCATTTTTTCGACATCGTAGTATAATGAATCGGGCGGCGAAATGATTTGTGACTCGTGTGAAATTGCCAAGTTGAATACACTGAAAAATGGTTGGTTTCCTTCTCTGTTTGTGTAAGATGCAGCAACACTACTTTCATCCCAAACTGTTACAGGTTCTTCAAATTGATAATCCTCTTTTGCGTTGTTTGTGGTGTAATACCCCACTTTTCTCAAAAACTCTGGAAATGCTTTAACTCCTACAGGTAATACCGCGGAATGGCTTGGTACACCCTCGGGCATTAAATCGGGTCTATTGTGCGTTCTCATGTGCATAGTACCGATATTGATTTGATTCATGCCCGTTATTATAGATGATCTACTAGGTGCACATACTCCAGCTGTAGTGTAGACATGTGTAAATCGAATACCTTCAGAAGCAAGCTTGTCAATGTTTGGTGTCCTAACTATGGGGTCACCATATGCGCCTATAAAGGGTGAAATATCCTCGCAGACAATCCAAACAATGTTTGTTTTGGTTTGTGCTAATATCATTTCAGCAAATCCAAGGCAAAAAAGTATAGTAATACTTTTCAAAAGAAAAAGAAGAAACCTCATTCTAACCATTTATTGGTCTATAATGGAATGAGAAGAAAATGAACAATGCATAGACATCTAAATCAAAAAAGATTCAGAATTTATTTAAAATATTTTGGAGAATTAAGAATAAAGAAATTCTCTTAGACTCAGATTTATTGGATTTTTTTTAAAAAATCTAACATGTAAAAATTAACAAAAACACTTGTTGATTATTATATACTCAATAAAATAGTATATTTGATAACTATGTGATAAAAAATAAAGCATCAAAATACCTATTTAATAATTATATCAATACGCATTAAATTATATAGCCAAAAGACTGAACTATTTTTAAATGGAAAAGGCTGAAAAGATAGAAAATATTGAAAATTTAGCCGAGAAAGAAGCTTGGAGAGACTTACGTAAGGGAGATATCAATGCTCTCGGCGAGCTTTATGATTTATTTGTGGACAAGCTTTTTTACATAGGTATGAACATTATTAGAGATCGTGAAATTGTTAAGGATCAAATTCATGATTTGTTTTTGGATTTTTATAAAACTCATAAGAATCTTTCAGATGTAAACAATATTCAGGGATATATAATTACTTGTTATAAGAGAAGGCTTTATAAAGAAAATACCCTAAAAGTCAAACATGTCAATATTAATTGGGAGAGTAAATCGAATGTATTCCCCAACGATTTAAAATTGGTATCCTCTCATGAAGACGAAATTATATCCTCAGAAATAGTAAATGAGCGCAATAATAAGTTAGCGAAAAAACTTTCCAATTTAACTGAACATCAAAAAAATATTTTGGAAATGCGTTTCACTCAGAATTTATCTTATGAAGAAATAGCCACATGTTTCAACCTCTCAGTTTCTTCAGCCCGGACCTTATTGTATAGGACAATAAAAACACTACGTAATTCGGCATTTACAATACTTTTTTAATTTTTTTCTAATTGTATGTCTATATAATAGAGTTTAGAGACTCTTATTAATATAAGACAATAAATTATTCATTACTATCTGGTTTTATAAATCAGACTATACTATATGAAATCAAATAAAAGTAAAATATTAACCAATGAGGAACGAAGGGCCTTGCGAAGACAAATAATGAACTCGGCAACGGCTTTTGAAAAGGAAAATAGGCGTAAAAAGTATTATGTCGTTTTTGCCGCTGCAGCTAGTCTTGCTCTTTTAATGGGATTATTTTTTTACAGTTATGATGACCAGAAACAAGGTTTACAAGAATTTGTGAATAAAACCCCAAGGGTAGATCCTAAAACACAAAGTGAAGTAACGGTAGTTCTAGGGGATGGTGAGAATATTCCTATTGATAGTAACAATACGGTTCAATATTCTCCCAATGGAGCCAATGTTATTTTAGGCAAAGGGAAAACATTTAACCAAGAAACTTTAATTGATAAAAAACCTATTTATAACACTATAATAGTCCCCTATGGAAAAAAGTCTGATGTTCTCTTGTCCGATGGAACACGAGTATGGATTAATTCAGGTTCAAAATTGATATATCCTGCGGTATTTAATGGGGAAAATAGAGAAGTTTATTTGGAAGGCGAGGCGATTTTTGACGTTGCGCATAATGCTGAAAAACCCTTTAAGGTACTCTCCAAAAATCAAGAAATTGAGGTACTAGGAACTATTTTTAATGTTTCTGCTTATTTGGAAGACGAACAATTAAATACCGTGCTAAAAAGCGGAAGTGTTAAAATTACTTATCTGGAAGATGAATCCAAATCATTCAAAATAACACCTGGAACCCTTGCAAGCTTGAACGTAAAAAGCCTAATAGTTGAAAGACGCAAAGTAGATGTGGATGACTATTTTGGATGGAGGGATGGTTACTTAAGCCTTAAACGACAACCATTGGATTATATCGTCGCAAAATTATCACGATACTATAATATTGAAATACTGATTTTTGATGAAGAATTATCCAAAGAAACCTTCTCCGGTAAGTTGGACTTAAAAGATGATATAAACAAAGTCATCAATATTCTCAATGAGGCAACTAAAATGAGGGTAATTAAAGATAATGGTAAAATAATTTTAACCAACTAACAATAATAAAACATATGCCAATGAAATAAAAACAAATAAAAAACCAGTAAGCGCGCCAACACTTACTGGCTAAACATTAGAATTATCGACTAACAATAATTAACTAATTGAATAACAAAATTATGAATAAATACTTAAGATGTGTTCCGTATTCGGGTAATATTACCAAAAAGCACATCATCAAAACAGTTATGAGAACCATCGTATTACTTTTAACGTTAGGGTTGACTACGGTGATGGCAAATGATTCTTATTCCCAAACTCGAATGGACATTAAAGTGGATGAAGTTCCATTAGAATATTTACTTAATGAAATTCAGAGAAATAGTGAATATATCTTCTTTTATAAAGATGACGTATTGCCCAAGGGAGAAAAAGTATCGGTAGCTAAAAAGGATGCTACCTTGCAAACTATTCTGCAGCCGGTTTTTAAAAAATTTAACCTTGGATTTAATGTCAATGACAGACAGGTTACAATCTATAAATTGGCAAATATTCACATGGAACCATTAAAAACTGATATTAAGGACCAAAGTTTTACTGTTTCTGGTACAATATTGGATAATTTAGGGACTCCTTTGCCAGGAGCAAATATTGTGGAAAAAGGTACCACTAATGGAACCCAGACCGATTTTGATGGTAATTATAGTATAAATGTTAATAATGAAAATGCCTCCTTAATTTTCTCCTATATTGGTTTTTCGACTAAAGAGATTGCAATATCAGGGCAATCAATAATAAATGTAACCCTTGAGGAGAGTGCTGCTGCTTTAGATGAAATTGTGGTAGTAGGTTATGGAACTCAAAAGAAAAGCGATTTAACAGGGGCTGTGGCCTCTCTTAGTCCTGATGATTTAAATCCTGGAGCGAATGCTTCCGTTGACCAACTAATGTTAGGAAGGGCTGCCGGGGTACAAATTAATCAAGCGAGCTCAGAACCCGGTGGAGGACTAGCAATACGCATCAGGGGTTCAAATTCATTGAATGCAAGTAATGAACCACTATATGTAATTGATGGCTTTCCTATTGACAATAGCCCTAATTTGGGTTCTGGAGGCGTGGCCCAAGTAAGTGACAATCAAAGTCCTAGAAACCCTCTAAATGCTCTTAATCCTGCAGATATACAATCTATCGAGATTTTAAAGGATGCATCTGCTACCGCTATATATGGATCTCGGGGTGCAAATGGGGTTATTTTAATTACTACTAAGAAAGGAAAGCAAGGAAGGATTAACGTTACATATGATGTTTATGGTGGTGTTCAGGGTGTAGTAAAAAAATTGGACGTATTGTCTACTGCTGAATACATTAGTGCAATAAATGATTTATCAATAGCGCAAGGAAATAATACGGTTTTTTCAAGTGAAGATATAGAAAGCATAGGTGTTGGGGTTGATTGGCAAGATGAGGTTTTTCGTTCTGCTCCTATTTCCAATCATACACTTTCCGTTAGCGGAGCCAACGAGAAAACTTCGTACTATGCCTCAATGAATTATTTTGACCAAGAAGGTGTCGTAGAAAATTCAGGTCTTAAGCGGTATACTGGAAGAATAAATTTAGACACTAAAATTGGAGAACGAGCACAAATAGGGATAAACTTTAATACAAGTTTAATCAAGGATAACAACAGTATAGATGGTTTAAACACAAATGAAAATGCTGGTCCAATTTACGCTTCTTTGTTGTATGACCCTACCGAGCCAATTTTTAATCCAGATGGTTCTTTTTCCCAATCTTCGAATTTGACTGTAAATAACCCGGTAACTCTAATAAGAGGTATAACCAGTTTAAACGAGACAAACCGTACGTTTGGCAGTGCATTTATAAATTATAACTTTTCAGATGCACTGTCCGGTAAATTTAATTTTGGAACTGATAGGCAAAATTCGCGTAGGGATATATATAACAATAAAAATACTCTACGAGGAGGTGCGGCAGGTGGTATTGCTGCTATCAATACTTTGGAAAGATCAAATTATTTGTTCGAGTACACAATGACTTATAATAAGGAGTTTAATAAAAATCATGCACTTACTATTCTTGGAGGGGCAACTTACCAAAAATTTGCAACCAGATTTTTTGCAGGTGATATTAGTGGTTTTCCAACTGATAATTTGACTACAAACAACCTTGCACTGGGTAATACTAATACCGACAATCTTAATAGTGGCAAGGAAGAAAACACGCTTCTCTCCTATTTGGGGCGTGTTAATTATAATTTGTTCAATAAAATTCTTTTGACAGGCTCCGTTCGTGCTGATGGTTCATCTAGGTTTGGAGCTAATAACAAATGGGGATATTTTCCATCTGTTGCAGTAGGTTATAAATTGGAAGAAGAAGACTTCATTCCCGATAATATCAGTCAATTAAAATTAAGGGCTAGCTGGGGTCAGACTGGTAATCAGGAAATTGGAAATTATGCTTCACAGCTAACATTTGGTACAGGACCGGAGGTCATATTTGATGGTACCGCACAAGTAGGAATTATACCAAGCCGTATCGCCAACCCTGATTTAAAGTGGGAGACTACAGAACAGTTTAATGTAGGTTTGGATGTAGGAATTTTAGGAGGACGTTACAGCGCAACCATTGATTATTTTACCAAAAGCTCTAAGGATTTGTTGTTCAACCTTCCATTGCCGAGCGCTTCTGGTTATTCCTCTGTCCTAAGTAATGTAGGAGAGGTTAAAAATAATGGATTTGAATTTCTTTTAAATTCTACGAACATCATAAATGATAATTTCAAATGGAGTACATCCTTGAATTTTGCCGCTATTAGAAATGAGGTTGTAGATTTAGGAAGAATTGAAAGTATTGTAACCGGTAATATTCAAGCCGTGGGAAATACGGCAATTATTCAAAGAGGATCTCCACTTTCATCTTACTATGGATATGTAGTTACAGGGATTTTTCAAGAAGGTGATGATATTGCCAATTCTGCTCAACCAACTGCTGAACCAGGCTTTCCGATATTTGAAGATCGTAATGGCGATGGAGTGATAAATCCGGATGACCAAACGATCATCGGGAATCCTTATCCGGACTTTACTTATGGAATTCAAAATTCTTTTTCATATAAGAATTTACAACTGGATTTTTTTATCCAAGGTCAATCTGGAGTTGATTTGATAAACATCAATTTAATTGAATCTATTTATCCTGCAAACTTTAGAAGAAACCGCTTATCGGAACCAATCTTAAATCGTTGGACGCCTCAAAATACCGATACAAAATGGCCATCAGCAACTAACCCGAATGCCTATGGCCCAAGCAAAGTAAATACTCTTACTATTCAAGATGCTTCTTACATAAGACTCAAAAACGTTCAGCTTAGCTATAATGTACCAACAGAATCTATAGATTTCCTAAGCTCCTTGCGAGTTTATTTAACAGGTCAAAATCTTTTTACTATCACTGATTACATAGGTTTTGATCCAGAGGCAAATTCATTTGGACGTAGTAATGTAAGGGTGGATTACAGTAGTTATCCATTAGCCAGAACTTATCTCATGGGTTTGTCTGCTAGCTTTTAAGGTCTAATAAAAAAATATAAAAATGAAATCATATAAAAATAAAATCATAGCCGTTCTTTTTTGCATAGGTACGTTAAGTTGTTCAGAACGCCTGGATGAAGAAGTTTTTTCGGAGTTATCACCAACTACCCTATTTACCACAGAACAAGGAATTTCTTCATTAATGAATTCTGCATATACCTATGCGCATCGTTCAGGTGCAGTTGCAGCTTGGGCGCCATACCATATGGGCACCATGACTACTGGTGAAGCTTGGGGAGCTGGTGGATCCATAGAAGAATTGTGGGTACAATACATCAACTATACATGGACAAGTAATCATGATCATTTTCTGACCATGTGGAATACGTATTATAATTCAATTCGAGATGCTAATTTAGTTTTGGCCAATCTGGAAAATGAGGCATTTTCCAATGCCTTTATTCAAACAACGGAAGCGGAGGTCCATTTTTTACGAGGTTGGTGTTATTCTGAATTATACAAACTATTCGGTAGGGTGCCATTGTACAAAACTCCTACGGATGACCCTTTACAGCCAAGGGCTAGTGAAGAAGATGTTAGAAATTTTATTGAACAAGAACTAATCGCTGCCATAGAAACATTGCCATTGGAACCGGAAGCCTTTGGTAAAGCATCTAAAGGAATTGCACTAGCTGTACTTTCGAAATATTATCTGAACACAAAGCAATGGCAAAAAGCCGCGGATACTGCTGAGCAGGTAATAGATTTGGGTCAATACGCTCTTTTACCAAATTACAGTGATGTCTTTGCCATAGAAAATGAGGGTAATGCAGAACTAATTTGGACACTCCCTAAATTGGCTACATCAGGTACTGCAAGTAATTTACTCAATGCCTTGATTTTTCCACCAGCTTTCCCCAGACCATTTTCTAATAATGCCGTTTTTGCCGCAAGAACGTATCTTTTTGACGATTTTGTAAATTCATTTGAGGCGTCCGACACTAGGGTATCTCAAATGATCAGGGAATACACCTTAGCAGACGGTACGGTCGTTCAAGGTCTTGGAAATGACCAAACACATCCATTTAAACTGCCTTGGGATCCAAATGCAGTAGGTGCGAACGCAGGTAATGACATACCGGTAATTCGTTACTCGGATATCCTATTGACAAGAGCGGAAGCCCTTAATGAAATTTCAGGACCTTCCCAAGAGGTTATTGATTTGATAAATGAAGTGCGTGATCGTGCCGAGGCATCTCTCTTGACATTATCAGGTTTCACAAAAGATTCCTTACGTGATGCCATTTTGAATGAGCGGGAATGGGAGTTTTATTTTGAAGGAAATTCTAGAGAGGATCAGATTCGCCATGGCGTTATGATTTCAAGGGCTCAGGCAAGAGGCAAGAACGCGCAAGACTTTCATATACTGTTCCCTATTCCACAAACGAATTTGGATGCAAATCCTGTACTAGAACAAAATCCAGGTTATTAATAAATTTTTAATTTGAATATTATGAATAGTTTAAAACTAGGTGGGCTGTTAAATTTAGTTCTTGCATCCTCTGGAAGGTATTATCTTGTTTTGGGAATCATATTGATTTTCAATACTATCGCTATAGCCCAGGGCAATAACTCCAAGAAGGAAAAACCCAATGTAATCATCATTTTTGCAGATGATTTGGGTTATGGGGATTTGAGTTCCTATGGACACCCCACCATTCGAACAACCAATCTTGACCAAATGGCATATGAAGGTCAAAAATGGACCAATTTTTATGTGGGTGCTAGTGTATGTACTCCCAGTAGGGCTGCATTGTTAACTGGAAGGCTTCCGGTTAGAAGCGGAATGGCAAGTTCCGTAAATCGTGTACTTTTTCCTGATTCCCATAATGGACTGCCTCAGTCTGAAGTAACTCTGGCAGCACAGATGAAAAAAGGCGGTTATGCTACGGCAGCTATAGGAAAATGGCATTTGGGACACAAGGAAGAATATTTGCCCACAAACCACGGTTTCGATTCCTATTACGGAATACCCTATAGCAATGATATGGACAATATAGTGCCGTTCAGGTCAGCTGGAGGTTACTTTGAATTTTGGAAATCCGAGAAAAGAAAGGACATCAATACATTCAATGTTCCTTTGATGAGGGATACGGAAATTATCGAGCGTCCAGCAGATCAACATACCATCACAAAGCGATACACCGAGGAGGCCATAAAGTTCATAAATGATAAAAAGGATGAACCCTTCTTCTTATATCTGGCCCATAACCTTCCTCATGTCCCTTTGTTCGCTTCTAAGGATTTTCAAGGAACAAGTCCAAGGGGAATTTATGGAGATGTGGTAGAGGAAATTGACCATAGTGTTGGCCAAATCCTGGATGAATTAAAAAAGACAGGACTAGATAAAAACACGATTGTAGTTTTCACGTCAGATAATGGTCCTTGGCTGATAATGAACGAAGAAGGTGGTAGCGCCGGATTATTACGAAATGGAAAGGGTTCTACCTGGGAAGGTGGAATGCGAGAGCCTTGTATTTTTTGGGCTCCCGGTAGAATAGCTCCTGGTATTGTTACCGATTTGGGCAGTACCATGGATTTGTTTACTACGTTTAGCAAAATAGCGGGCGTTGATATACCACGGGACAGGATTGTTGATGGTGTGGACCTTGCCCCCGTGCTTTTTAATAAGGAGAGTAGCGCGAGAAAGGATATGTTCTATTATAGAGGCGATAAATTATATGCCGTACGTGTTGGTGATTTTAAAGCTCATTTCATAACTCAAGATGCTTATGGTACTGAAATAACAGAACATGATCCTCCATTATTGTACAATTTAAGTATTGATCCTTCGGAAAAGTATGATATTTCAAAGGAAAATCCGGATGTAATTGCCAATATTAATCGAGTAGTAAAAGACCATAATGACAAAATGGTAAAAGGGAAGGATCAACTTGCAGAAAGAGGTGATTAATTTAAATCCAAGATATCACTATGTTTAATAGGGTCTATTTTAAATACCTCTGCATATTAATTGCTTCGGTGTTTGGTTGTAATATTTCGGGTCAGGACTCTTTGGGTATTGTTGAGAAACCTAATATTTTATTGATTTTAACTGACGACCAAGGGTATCATGATGTATCATATTATGGCACCAAAGATATCCGCACCCCCAACATCGACCAAATTACTGCGTCAGGTATGCGTTTTGACAATTTTTATGCAAACGCTCCTGTGTGTTCACCAACACGAGCTGCATTGCTTACGGGTCGCTATCAAGACTATGTTGGTGTTCCCGGTGTAATTCGAACTAATCCCGATAATAATTGGGGATATTTGGATCCAAAAGCAACACTGTTGCCAGAAGAGCTTAAAATGGTGGGATATTCTACAGCCTTGATTGGCAAGTGGCATCTTGGTCTAGATTCCCCCAATACACCAATAGAACGAGGATTTGATTTCTTCCATGGATGGCTAGGGGATATGATGGATGATTATTGGGATCATCGTAGACATGATATCAATTATATGCGTTTGAATGCGATGGTCATTGACCCAAAAGGTCATGCTACCGATCTTTTTACAGATTGGTCCGTAGATTATATCAAAAGTCAAGCAGACGATAATCGTCCATTTTTTTTGTATTTAGCCTACAATGCGCCACATTTTCCGGTACAACCTCCAGAGGATTGGCTTGAAAAAGTAAAGAAAAGGGAAAAAGGAATTGAGGAAACTCGAGCTAATTTGGTCGCTTTTATAGAACATATGGATAATGGTATTGGTAAGGTTATTCAAGCATTGAAAGAAAGTGGTCAATATGATAATACCTTGATTGTTTTTTCAAGTGACAATGGAGGACATTTACCGAGTAAGGCAAATAATGGCCCGCTTCGAGATGGTAAACAAAGTATGTATGAAGGTGGTTTAAAAGTCCCAACGGCAATTAGCTGGCCTGGGAAAATAAGACAAGGGAGCGTTTCCGAAGAAGTGCAAATTTCAATGGACCTGTATCCAACACTACTTGAAATTGCAGGCGTAAAACCCAAAAATAAAATAGAGGGTCAAAGTTTTTATTCCCAGTTGGTAAAATCAGAACCTTCACTCGAACCCGACCGATCATTTTACTTTACAAGAAGGGAAGGTGGTACAAAATATGGCGGTCAAGCGATTTATGCTCTTCGTAAGGGTGATTGGAAGTTATTACAGAATTCTCCTAATCAAGGATATGAGTTGTACAATTTAAAGGAAGACCCTCTTGAACAAATGAACCGAATAGATAGTGATATTGAAAAATATCAAGAACTAAATTTTCTTTTAATGAAACACATTCAGAAAGGGGGAGAAGTTCCTTGGCAGAAGAGTTCATATTAGAAATATTGTTGTTTAGTTGAGTTAGTTTTTTTAGATAAAGGCGTGGTATGTCCACGCTTTTATTTATTTGGGTCATTTAAAATATAGGAATTAACAGATATTGAACACGTAAATGCTTATTGTCGTTTAGTGGTACTGCCGTTTACCTTAATTACTTATAACCAAATAGATTCAAGGCTGTTTAGTACTTTCCTTCCCCTTCCCACAAATATTCAATCTCAAGGTTTACTTTTTCCCTTCTAAACCACAGTATCAACTAAAACTTTAAATAGGTTCAATATCTTATCTCATTTGTCTGATAAATTCAATTTTTACAATTGGAATATTGAAAGGTGAATTTTTGAATAAAAAATGCATCCGTGAAACGGATAGCAGGTTATGTTTTGCGGGTCGCAAAACTATCTACTTCTTCGAAGTGAAAAGTGACTGATCCTTAAAAATATTCGGGATTCTACAAATTCAGAGAGTCCAAAAAATCGGAAACGAACTTTCCAAGGGTAAATGTTTTGACCCGTGGCGGGTGAAATATTAAAACTAATTTCAAAAAATGTATTTTAAGATTCTTTCTTAAGAATAAAATCCTTTTGTGGATAGGGGAGAAAATAGATAAAAGCCAAATACTTCATAATTGCTTGATGATTTGACATTTTCCAGTGTAGATTTCATAAGGGAAATTTAGCAGAATTGTTTTAGGTATGTTTTAGGTGGAAAATCAAAAAGGGCTTTCAATCTTTTGAAAGCCCTTTGTTTGCTAGTAGCGGGAACTGGACTCGAACCAGTGACCTTCGGGTTATGAGCCCGACGAGCTACCTACTGCTCTATCCCGCGATGTGGACGACAAAGATACAATTGTTTTCAGGTAAATTCCAAATAAGAACCAATTAGATTTGAAGAATATCAAAAAGAAAGTTTTAATTGGCAGTGGTTACACCGTTTTTAGATTTCAAAATGATATTTTCGTCATAAATAGCTACATTCGAAACTATGGAGCAATTAAACGAGTTTTTGGTCAAGGCAATTTCTGGAACAGAATGGCCCATGTTTGTTTTATTGATTGGAGGTGGATTGTTTTTAATGCTCTATTCCAAACTGATGCCCTATCGTTATTTTGGGCATGCTTTGGCCATAACCAGGGGCAAGTATGACGATGTCAATGCAAAGGGGGATGTAAGTTCCCTTCAAGCCCTGTCTGCTGCTGTGGCGGCCACTGTAGGTCTTGGAAATATTTCTGGGGTTGCCATAGCCATTCACGATGGGGGTCCTGGCGTTGTGTTTTGGATATGGATGACCGCTCTAATTGGTATGTGTATCAAATTCTATTCCTGTAGTTTATCCATCATGTTCAGGGGGGAGGATTCCGAAGGTAAATTACAGGGAGGTCCCATGTTTTACATTATAAAAGGTCTTGGAAAGAAATATAAGCCGCTGGCCGTATTTTTTGCACTTGCCGGTCTTTTTGGATTTTTAGGTGTTTTTACGGCCAACCAGTTTACGGAAACTTTTATGAGCGTGGTGAATCCTTCGGATACCATAGCCCAAATGAGTGAATTCAACTGGAAGTTGACTATTGGTTTTGTACTTGCCATTGTAAGTTCCTTTGTCATTTTTGGAGGGTTGGAAAAGATTGCGAAAGTAGCGACCGCTATAGTTCCTTTAATGGTCATGGTGTATTTGGTGGCGGTAATCATTGTTATGGTTATGAATGCCTCACAGGTGTTGCCCTCACTAAAAATGATACTATCAGAGGCTTGGAATTTTAAATCGGTTTTTACAGGAGGTTTTTGGGGACTTGTAATTATAGGGGTCCGAAGGGCCATGTTTTCTAATGAAGCAGGCTTGGGTAGTGCTCCCATGTACCATGGGCAATCCAAAAACGATGAGCCCATTAGGGAAGGTTTGGTGGCCATGTTGGGTCCGTTTATAGATACCATTCTTGTATGCACCTTTACCGCGGTCGTCATTATTCTTAGCGGTGCTTACTTGGAGGAAGGCAGCGGTATCGTAATGACCCTGAACGCCTTCCAAAAGACCCTTTTCGGTTTTGGGGATGAACTTTTAATGGTCATAGTTTCTGCGTTTGCACTTTCCACCCTTTTTACATATTCTTATTATGGGGTAAAATGTCTTTCCTATTTGACCAATGCCAAAATCGGCCGTTTGTACAATGTCTATTTTGTGGTCATGATCGTTTTTGCGGCCGTGGCCTCTTTGGAACTGGTGAAAAATCTTATTGATTTATCATACGCCCTTATGGTGATTCCCAATATGATAGCGGTACTTTTGTTGGCACCCAAGGTAAATGCAGCTTCTAGGATTTATTTTGAAAAATTAAAGAATGAACGAACATAAGGCAGGTTTTGTAAATATTATCGGTAATCCAAATGTGGGCAAGTCGACCCTAATGAATGCTTTCGTTGGGGAAAAACTTTCGATAATTACATCGAAGGCACAGACCACCAGACACAGGATTTTAGGTATTGTTAATGGGGACGATTTTCAGGTAATTCTTTCCGATACACCGGGAATCATAAAACCTGCATATGACCTTCAGACTTCTATGATGGATTTTGTGAAATCGGCCTTTGAGGATGCCGATTTACTTTTGTACATGGTAGAAATTGGTGAAAAAGCACTGAAGGACGAGCAATTTTTCAACAAGATTAAAAATTCTAAAATACCGGTTTTACTGCTATTGAACAAGGTCGATAAAGCGAGCCAGGAACTATTGGAGGAGCAGGTACAATATTGGCAGCAAGAACTTCCGTCAGTTGAGATCCATCCTATTTCCGCGCTTCAAAACTTTAATGTTCAAGGTGTATTCGAACGGATTTTGGAATTATTGCCAGCTTCGCCCCCTTACTATCCAAAAGACCAGTTGACCGATAAGCCGGAGCGTTTTTTTGTGAACGAGACCATTCGTGAAAAAATTCTTATGAACTACAAAAAGGAAATCCCCTATGCGGTAGAGGTAGAAACCGAAGAATTTCTGGAGGACGAGGAAATCATTAGGATTCGATCGGTGATTATGGTAGAGCGTGACTCGCAGAAAGGTATCATCATAGGCCATAAAGGAAGTGCCTTAAAGAAGGTAGGCATGGAGGCCCGTAAGGATTTAGAAAAATTCTTTGATAAACAGGTCCATATTGAACTTTTTGTGAAAGTGAACAAAAACTGGCGAAATGATAGTAGGCAGCTAAAGCGATTTGGCTATAATAATTAATTTGTTGACACAAAAAGTTTATTTTTCCTAACCCACTATACTGGAGTTCTTTACATCTTCCATACTCTAATTGAAGCAATAATACTTCCTTTCTGCATTAAAACTCTTATCGAAAAAATTGTTTTTTTTGGCAGATCGTGTAGATCTTTACATATCTTTGATATCGATGAAATGCAAAAAAAACCGATAAAATGCAAAATATAGTCATATTTGGTGCTTCTGGCCATGGTAGTGTTGTCTTGGATTGCATTGAAAAGGAAGGTAAGTACAAGGTGGTTGGTTTCATCGATTCCTTCAAGAAAAAAGGGGCCATGGTGAACGGATATCCGATTCTAGGAACCGAATTTGATTTACCATTTCTAATCGATAAGTATACGATCCGTGGAGGTATCGTGGCAATTGGAGACAATTGGATTCGTAATTCCATGGTAGAACGAATCAATAAAATTTCACCCAATTTTTCATACGTCACAGTTATTCACCCTAGTGCTGAGGTGGGTAAGGAAGTACAGATTGGAGTAGGAACCGTAATAATGCCCGGAGTCATTGTAAATGCAAATGCCATCATAGGTAATTTTTGTCTTTTAAATACCAATAGTTCTTTAGGACATGATGGTTTCATGCAGGATTTTTCCAGTTTGGCCCCAAAAACGTGTACGGGAGGAAATCTCATTTTGGGTAAGTATTCCGCCATTTGTCTGGGAGCCAATGTTATTGATTCTATTTCTATTGGACATCATACCGTAGTTGGTGCGGGCTCTTTGGTGGTGGGAAATTTGGAAAGTAACATTCTGGCATTTGGTTCCCCGGCAAAGAAAATAAGGGTAAGGGGCATAGGCGAACCTTACATGTCCGGCAGAAAAAGCAGATTGGACGTCATCCCTCTTTACAAGTGGGAGGAATAATTTCTTATAATTTTCTCAGTACTTTAATTACTACCTTTGCCCCCAAATAAAAGTTATGGGTGCTATAGTCGCTATTGTAGGAAGGCCTAATGTGGGTAAGTCGACTTTTTTTAATCGATTAATTCAGCGCAGGGAGGCTATCGTGGATGCCGTAAGCGGGGTGACCCGAGATCGTCATTACGGGAAAAGCGACTGGAACGGAAAGGAATTTTCTGTTATTGATACAGGGGGTTACGTGCTGGGAAGCGATGATGTTTTCGAGCAGGAAATCGATAAGCAGGTAGAATTGGCCATACAAGAAGCGGATGCCATCATTTTTATGGTCGATGTGGAAACTGGTGTGACCGGAATGGACGAGGATGTAGCAAAATTATTGAGACGCGTAAACAAGCCTGTTTTCTTGGCCGTCAATAAAGTGGACAATGCCATGCGCGAAGAGGATGCCGTCGAGTTTTATTCTTTGGGGCTTGGCAACTTCTATACATTATCCAGTATAAATGGAAGCGGCACAGGAGAATTGCTGGATGCCTTGGTAGAAAAACTGCCTGAATCCGTAAAGGAAGAAAGTGAACTTCCAAGATTTGCAGTTGTTGGAAGGCCCAATGCAGGAAAATCTTCATTTATCAATGCCCTAATTGGTGAAGAACGATACATCGTTACCGATATTGCCGGAACTACCCGGGACAGCATTGATACAAAGTATAACCGTTTTGGGTTTGAATTCAATTTGGTAGATACGGCCGGTATTCGAAAGAAATCGAAGGTTAAGGAAGATCTGGAATTTTATTCCGTGATGCGCTCCGTAAGAGCCATTGAACATTGCGATGTTTGTTTGTTACTATTGGATGCCACGCGTGGATTTGACGGTCAAGTTGAAAATATATTTTGGTTGGCCGCCAGGAACAATAAGGGAATTGTGATTCTGGTCAATAAATGGGACTTGGTGGCCGATAAGGAAACCAATTCGATAAAGGAATACACAAAAGCTATCAAAAAGGCTATTGAGCCTTTTACGGATGTCCCAATTTTGTTCATTTCCGTATTGACCAAACAACGTATTTTTAAGGCCATCGAAACAGCCGTCGAGGTATATCAGAATCGAAGCAAAAAGATCAAGACGCGGGAATTTAATGATGTCATGCTTCCCTTGATCGAGAATTATCCACCACCTGCCCATAAAGGCAAGTATGTTAAGATCAAGTTCTGTACCCAGCTACCTACGCCTTATCCGCAATTTGCCTTTTTTTGTAATCTACCACAGTATGTGAAGGACCCCTATAAAAGGTACTTGGAAAATAAGATTCGTGAAGAATTTGATTTTACGGGTGTTCCAATAACCGTTTTTATGCGGAAGAAATGATATGAGACAGGCACGTTTTTTGTTGTTATAGTTCCAATGAAATTAGACCATGCACAAGTGCTTTTCATTGTTTTACTTTCTGTTTTTCTTTAATATGATTATTTCTCAAGTTGGAGATAATATATCTGAGCAATTTGAAAACATCCATCTACATATCAACAAAACCACATTCTTACAAGGTGAAAGACTCTGGTTTAAAGCTTATGTAAGGGAGCAGAAAACAGGACTACCTTCATTGCTGACAAGCAATTTACACGTGGCATTATTCAATAAGGAAGGCGAAGAGGTCAAGCGGAAATTAATTTACATTCAAAATGGTTTAGGTCAAGGAAGCTTTGCCATTGACTCCACCATGACCGATACTGAGTTTACCCTTCTGGCATGGACTAACTACATGCTTAACTTTAAAAAGTTGACACCTTTTAGCCAGAAAATTAAATTAGTAAACTATGATACTGTTAGTAAAATAAGTTCTGAGCCCACAATTCAAATTTCGGTATATCCAGAAGGAGGGCAATTGATTGAAGGGGCGTATAACAATATTGGCATATTGGTCAATAATGGATTGAGTAAAGGTTTGGCGGTCAATGATTTGACATTGATTGATGATTCGGGTAAGGTAATCCGAAATAACATTACCACAAACGAATTGGGAATGGGCAAAGCCGGATTTATGGTTGAAGCTGGCAAAAGCTATTCTTTGCAATTTGATAAAGCGGACTTCCCTACGATTTCCAAATCGCTTCCAGAGGCCTACAAAATCAAATCAGTATAAGTATCGATAATAATGGCAAGGATGAGGTGCTCATTAAGTTGGTTGGCTCTAAAGATACATTTGAAGATAAATACAGAGAGAATTATACTATGGCGATTTATAAGGATGAATTTCTTCATTTGGAAGACCTGGCAATCAGCCGAGATGAACCTGTAATTTCATTTAATCGCGAGCACCTGCCGTTTGGGGTTCTAACTGCCGTGCTTTTTGATGAAGACCTGAAACCTATAGCCCGCAGAATGTTTTTTAATCACAGTAGTAGTGAAAAAAGGATAGTTGAGTTGGAAATTGAACATGGTGCAAAGATTTTAAATGATTCGATACAGTTGAATTTATTATTGCCAGAGCATATTTACAATGAAATCAACGTGAGTATTTCTACAATTCCTGAAGAGAGTTCCGCCTATAATCCAAATAATTCCATCATTACCTCATTTTTGGTACGACCATATTCAAACCTTCATTTTGAAGACTATTACTTTTTTGAAGAACAGGACAGAAAAAAGCGTTTTGAACTGGATACTCGACTACTGATTGAAGGTTGGGGAAAATACAATTGGGATTCCAGAAAATTGACAGATACAAAAATTGCTTTTAACAGGGAAAATCGCATCCCTTTTCAGGGAAAAATCATCGATGCGGATCTAAATGAAGAGAATCAGGTGTATCTAGTTGCCAAATTATCTGCGGTTATGGAATTTAATGAATTACAGAAAGATAAAACCTTTAAAGGAAATATGGTGCTTTTTGAGGGCGACTCTTTGCAAGTCAGTCTCATTGGTAAAAGAGGAAAGCTTAGAAAACCAAAGGCCGAAATTAGATTAACAAATACCTTTGAGAAGTTAACCAATACAAATGAATGGTTAAATCATGAAACTGTAAAAAGAAACAAAGACGATAGCGGAAAATCGATAACAAATAAACCCTTAAGTATTGAGGAACGGACTATTTCTTTAGACGAGGTAACTGTCACTGATAATTTGAAGCGAAATAATAAATTTCAAATTTCTGCAGAAGTTGAAGGTCGAGTAATAGGAGATTTGGATATTAAGCGTTCACCTTCCCTAAGTACCTATTTGACGAGGCTTGGTTTTATCATTGGGGGTAATAATGGTAAATTAGGAGTATATCTTCCAGATAGATTGGGTGGGCTTATCAAAGTTCCGATAATAATTGATGGAATGGGAACATTACCGGGCGAGGTTATCGGCTTGCCACTATCCAGTGTTCAATTTGTAACTTTCAGTAAATCCAGAATGACTCCACCTTTTATCTCCATCTCAATGAACAAAAACTATGTAGATCCGGAGAATAGGAACAAATTTGTCAAATTCGCGATTGAAAATGGATATGCTCAACCAGAAGAATATTTTGCTCCAGATTACCCCGATTATACCAGCTCGATATATAAAAGCTACGGTGCCATCGATTGGAGGGCCAACGTATCAATTGATTCCAGTGGTCCAACGACCATTACCGTTCCAATTAAAAATCAAAAAAAAATAATGATATATGTAGAAGGAATGAGTTCTGATGGCTCGTTGGTTTCTTTTAAAAAAAGAATAACACTTGGAAACAATTAATGTATTCTTGATTGCCATTAGCTCATATGTGAAAGTTGTATTATGTCCGATGGGATAATCAACATCACCAACCTCCCGAAGCACCTCCGCCTCCGAATCCGCCGCCTCCGAATCCACCGCTAAAGCCTCCACCTCCAAAACTTCCACCACCAAAACCACCCCCGGAAGAGCCGCTTCGTCCCATATTGCTAAGGATAATGACATCCCATGGGCTTAATCCTCGGCGTCTACCTCCGCGACCATTGTTTCCTCCTTTACGGCTCCATAGAATGAAAAGAATGATTAGAAAAATTAAAAAGGGTAAAAATGAAGAAAGCGGCGGTCCCTTCGTTTCGTCAAAGGTTCTGTCCTCCTTGAACTCGCCATTGAGGACTTGAAAAATGGCATCTGCACCTAAATTCAGGCCTTGATAATAGTCTCCTTTCTTGAATTCAGGGATAATGATATTCTGAATTATGCGGCGCGACATGGCATCCGTCAGGGAGCCTTCTACCCCATATCCCGTATTTATGGCAATTTTACGATCGTCCCTCGCCAGAATGACCAATATTCCATTATCCTTACCACTTTGCCCGATACCCCATTGCTGTCCCCATTGGGCACCCAAATAGTTGATGTTCTCACCTTCGGTGCTAGCAATGATGGTTATGACGATTTGGGTGGACGTACTGTCGGAATAGCGAATCAGTTTCTGTTCCAGTGCCTTTTTCTGCCCTTCGGGCAACAGGTTCACATAATCGTAAACACTGGTTTGCAATGAAGGTTTTGGTGGAATTTCAAACTGACTCCACGAGTGAAGAAAGCTAAATAGAAGTAAAAATCTAAGGCTAGCCTTTAGATATCTCATTGCTCAGTTCGTTTGTGTCATTGGCATGCCAAGGAAAATGTACCTTTAGCTCCTTTCCTGCCTCCAAAATTCCTGCAACCAACCCTTGTTTAAATTGCCCTTTTTTAAAGTGTGTTTCAATGATGTCCTTGGTAGAGTCCCAGAAGCCTTTGGGAACAACATCGTTAATGCCCTTGTCCCCGCAGATGACAAATTTTTTGTCGTGTACGGCAACATAAATCAACACACCGTTGCCTTCCTTGGTATTGTCCATCTTCAATAGGTGGAAAATTTCCTTTGCACGTTCGAAATGGTTTTCCCTTGTGTGCGCCTCTATGTGCACCCTAATTTCTCCAGAAGTTTCTTTTTCCGCTTCCAAGATGGCCGCTACAATTTCCTGTTCTTCGCCCTGGGTCAAAAAATCCTCTACTTTGGACATCGGCTTTTATTCAAATTCAAAATTCACATCGGGTGCTTGTTCCGATCCTGCTTCGGCCTTGAAATAAGCCAATTCATCAAAATTGAAAATTCCTGCCAAAATCGAATTTGGAAATTTCTTGATGTGCAAATTGTAGGGTTCAACCGTGGCGTTAAAACGGTCCCTGGCCACGTTGATCCTATTTTCCGTTCCTTCCAATTGGGACTGAAGCTCCAGAAAATTTTGATTGGCCTTAAGGTCTGGGTATCGTTCCACGGTGACCAATAATCTACTTAAGGCTCCGCTAAGTCCACTTTGTGCCTCATTGAAATTCGCCAATTGTTCCGGGGTAATATTGGTAGGGTCAATGTTCACGGAGGTTGCTTTTGCACGTGCTTCGATTACATCCGTCAAGGTACCGCGTTCAAAGTCTGCAGCTCCCTGTACGGTCTTTACCAAATTTCCAATAAGGTCGTTTCTTCGTTGATAGGCGCTCTCCACGTTCGCCCACGTTTTGGTGGAGGTTTCTTTGAGTGCAATGGCCGTGTTGTTAAAACCAACCGCCCATTGGTAGATTCCAAAGGCAAGTACGGCAAGCACAATTAGGGCAATTAATCCTTTTTTCATTGTCAATAGTATTAGTGTTTATAATGGTTATCCAGTTAGTATGCCAAAGAAAGCTTTTGTTACAGCTTTTAGAGCTGTTCCTTTATTTTGATTAGCTCCGCCTTTACGCGCTCCAGTTTTTGAATGATTTCAAAATTGGACAGGGTCTTTTGTTTTTCTTCCTTTAGGTGTATTTTGGCACCGTCCAAAGTGAAGCCCCGTTCCTTTACCAAGTGGTAGATCAATTGCAGGTTCTTAATGTCCTGGGGGGTGAATTTCCTGTTTCCCTTGGCATTTTTTTTGGGCTGTAGCACGTCAAACTCCTTCTCCCAAAACCGAATCAAAGAAGTGTTTACACCAAATGCCCTGGCCACTTCGCCAATCCCGTAATATCTTTTTTCAGGAAGTTCTACTTGCATTAATCCAGGGATTGGTTTTCTTGGTTGGCGTATTTCAACATGTTTTCAAATTCCTCCGGAGACAAGCTTCCGTAGTAGAAATTAATTGGGTTGATACGGTCGCCGTCCTTCCAAACCTCGTAATGCAGATGTGGGGCTTCTGAACGACCGGTGCTACCAACGAAACCAATGAGGTCCCCTCTTTTTACCTTTTGTCCAACTTTTACGTTATACTGGCTCAAGTGCCCATAAAGACTTAGGTATCCATAACCATGGTCAATACGGATATGCTTTCCGTACCCGGACGAATTGTTGTCTGCCCGAGTCACTTCACCATTGCCCGACGCATAGATGGGTGTTCCCTTTGGAGCGGTAAAGTCCATTCCATAATGCATTTTTCGTGCCTTCGTAAAAGGGTCTGAGCGCCATCCAAAACCAGAGGCCATACGTGTAAGGTCCTCATTGTTTATAGGCTGTATGGCGGGTATGGACATTAATAGTTTCTCCTTTTCTTCGGCTAGTTTGGTAATCTCGTCCAAAGATTTGGACTGGATGGCCATCTGCTTTTTAATGATGTCCAATCGCTGTGTGGTGGCAATGACCATTTCGGAGTTGTTGAATCCCTCCAAGGATTTGTATCGGTTTACACCTCCAAAGCCCGCTCGTCGTTGCTCCTCTGGAATCGGATTCGCTTCAAAATACAATCGGTATATGTTATTGTCCCTATCCTCAATATTGGCCAGAACATCTTCAATCTGTTCCATTTTTTTGTTCAGGAGCTCAAATTGAAGTTCGTAGTTCTTAACCTCCCGTTGCAGGGAAAGTTCGCGAGGGGTATTTATAACATTCGTGTTCAAGAGTAAAATCAACCCGAGCATTCCAAAAAGGAAGGAACCTAAAAAGAAAAACGCGATATTTCTGTATCGCTTCGATTTTTCAGGCTCGATCTTTCTGTAGGAAAGCGTATCCGGATCGTAATAGTACTTTACTTTAGACATGAAGCTATTTTATCCTATTTTTGTGGTTTATTTTAACATAACAAACAAATATAAAAATTGTTTTCTACAAACAGTTAAAATTTGTAAAAGCTTAGCATTTTAGATGAATTCCAAGGATATACGAACCCAGTTCCTAACATTTTTTGAAGGTAAAAAACACAAAATTGTACCCTCTGCGCCCATGGTCATAAAGGATGATCCAACCCTCCTTTTTACCAATGCGGGAATGAACCAGTTCAAGGAGTTTTTCTTGGGAATCAACGAACCCAAAAACACCCGGGTGGTGGATACGCAAAAGTGCCTTCGCGTGAGTGGAAAACACAACGACCTGGAAGAGGTGGGCAAGGATACCTACCACCATACCATGTTCGAAATGTTGGGCAATTGGAGTTTTGGGGATTACTTTAAGGAGGAGGCCATTACCTGGGCCTGGGAATTGTTGACCGAAGTCTTCAAAATGGACAAGGACAGTCTGTATGTTTCCGTTTTTGAGGGAAGCCAGGATGCCGATACACTGGAAAAGGACGCCGAGGCCTATGCCATTTGGAACAAGATCGTTCCTGCCAATAGGATCATCATGGGCAATAAAAAGGACAACTTTTGGGAAATGGGCGACCAAGGTCCGTGTGGCCCATGTTCCGAAATTCATGTCGACCTGCGTTCCGATGAAGAAAAAAAGAAAGTATCCGGAGCAAGTTTGGTGAACAAGGACCACCCTTTGGTCGTGGAAATCTGGAACCTGGTTTTCATGCAGTATAACCGTAAGGCCGATGGATCCCTGGAACCGTTACCGGCCAAACATGTGGATACGGGCATGGGTTTCGAGCGACTCTGTATGGCCTTGCAAGGCAAAAAATCCAACTACGATACGGATGTTTTTACACCTCTGATACGGGAAATAGAGATTATCACCGATGCCAAATATGGAAAGGACGAACCTACGGATATTGCCATTCGAGTAATTGCAGACCATATACGGGCGGTTTCCTTTTCCATTGCAGATGGGCAATTGCCCAGCAATACAGGTGCAGGCTATGTCATTAGACGTATTTTACGCCGTGCAGTACGGTACGGTTTTACCTTTTTAGGGACCAAGGAACCTTTTATGTACCGCTTAGTAAACGTACTTACCCAAAGTATGGGCGAGGCATTTCCAGAACTGTCAGAACAAAAGCAGCTCATTGAAAATGTTATCAAGGAAGAGGAACATAGTTTTTTAAAAACCTTGGATCAGGGATTGGTGCTGTTGGATACCATCATTGAAAAAACCAAGGGTAAAACGGTAGACGGTAGAAAAGCTTTTGAACTTTACGATACCTACGGATTTCCAATAGACCTTACGGCCTTGATATTAAGTGAGAAAGGACTTTCCTTGGACGAGGATGGTTTTAGTGTTGCCATGCAGGAGCAGAAAACCCGTTCCAAAACGGCTTCGGAAACTTCTAAGGGCGATTGGGAGATTTTACAGTCTGATGTGGAGCAGGAGTTTGTGGGGTACGATAGGTTGGAGGCCGATGTAAAAATTGTAAAGCATAGAAAGGTCGAGTCCAAAAAACAAGGGTTGCAGTATCAACTGGTCTTTAATCTGACACCCTTTTACGCTGAGGGTGGCGGTCAAGTAGGGGACAAGGGCTATTTGGAATCCCCCGATGGCGATGTAGTGTATATCGTTGACACCAAAAGGGAAAACAACGAAATCGTACATTTTGCCAAAAACCTTCCCAAAAAATTGGAAGGTACTTTTAAAGCGGTCGTGGACAGCAAACAACGTCAACGTACCGAAGCCAACCATACGGCCACCCATTTGCTGCATCAGGCCTTGCGCGAAATCTTGGGAACCCATGTGGAACAAAAAGGGTCTGCGGTGCATTCCAAATACCTGCGATTTGATTTCTCCCATTTTTCCAAAATGACCAAGGAGGAATTGGAGGCTGTGGAATCCTTTGTCAATGCGAGGATAACGGGCCAGTTGCCGCTGGAGGAACAGCGGAACGTACCTATAAAGGAAGCCTTGGAAAATGGGGCGATGGCCCTGTTCGGGGAAAAATATGGCGATGCTGTACGTACCATCCGTTTTGGGAAATCCATTGAATTGTGCGGGGGGACCCATGTGAAGAACACCTCTGATATCTGGCATTTTAAAATTAAGTCGGAAGGAGCGGTGGCCGCAGGAATACGCAGAATAGAAGCGATTACCAGTGACGCCGTAAAGGATTTCTATGCCGAAAGCAATAAATCATTGACCGAAATAATCGAAGCAATAGGAAATCCGCAGGACCCCGTGAAAGCAGTAAAAAGTCTGCAGGACGAGAATTCCGATTTAAGGAAGCAGATCGCGGCGCTTTTAAAGGACAAGGCAAAAAACCTTAAAGGCGATTTGCAGAGTGAACTACAGGAGAAAAACGGGGTGCGATATCTAATCAAGAAGCTTGATCTGGATGCCGCGGGCATCAAGGACCTCAGTTTTGAAATGGGACAAAACCAATCCGACCTATTTTTGCTTTTTGCCACGGAGCAGGATGGAAAGGCCTTACTTTCCTGTTATATTTCCAAAGAATTGGTTGCAAGCAAAAATCTGAATGCAGGTACCATTGTTCGTGAATTGGGCAAATACATTCAAGGCGGTGGCGGCGGCCAGCCCTTCTTTGCCACGGCGGGAGGGAAAAATCCGGCAGGAATTCCCGACGCTTTGGAGAAGGCTGTGGAATATTTTTTATAAGTCGCAAGCCCAAATAGTCAGACCCCAAAGGTTTTTAAAACCTTTGGGGGCATGGAAAAGATTGGAAAATAATAATAGAATGCTCAGTATAATCTTCCTATAAAAAATGAATAAATGAAATATGAGATTCTGATTGTTTTCCTTCTGCTGCTTTCATCTTGTTCAGATCCTATTTCCAAAAGCAAAGAAAAATCTGTTTTAGAGAAATCACCACCTATTTCCAATGAAGATTCACTAAGAATGCAGGACTATTGGTCAAAAGCGAATCAATCAGCGGTATATTCCCAAGAAAGACAAAAATATCTTGATTCCATTTTGCTGATTAAGCCAGATACTGCCTACATCTGGCAGCAAAAGGCAATGCCACTATATAAGGAAAGAAAGTATTCATTGGGCAAACCTTTCTTAGCGAAGGCCGTTCTATATGATTCTGTCAAGTATTTGGAATACAGCGCATTCTTGAAATGTTTGTTCTCAAAGGAGTATGAGGAATCGATTCAAGAGTTTTTGGAGGCTAAGAATAAGTTTGGTGACCGCTATGTAATGGACCACACATACAATTTCTATATTGGGATTAGCTACCTACAATTGAACCAATTTATAAAAGCAAAAGAGTTTCTAATTAAAAGTAGGGACCAGCAGTTTAAAGATTTTCTGAACGAACCTCCCGAAGAGGCATGCCATTATCTGGATTGGTTTTATTTAGGGGTAGCTGCTTATGAGTTAAAGGAGTATGAATCGGCAATTGAATATTTCGAAACGAGTTTGAAAGTATATACAAATTTTGCCGATGCACTTTACTATAAAGGAATTTCTCACTATAAATTGGGAAATAAAGACGAGGCGGAACTTTTTTTAAGAATGGCAAAGGAAAACAGGGAAAATACCATAAACGAGGATCAAGTGTATTACGTAATATATCCCTATCAGGTCTTTCATAAACTGAGTCCTTTGGCCGGTAACAATAAGTAGTAAAAAGACCCCAAAGGTTTTTAGGACCTTTGGGATTTCCATTACTGTTCAAACTATTGGAAATCAAACTATAAAAAATGAAACTCCAGACCCAAATACCTTTATCAAAAGCAAATAATCCTATTGATTATTCCTGCAAGATTTTGATGTTGGGTTCCTGCTTTTCCCAAAATATGGGGGATAAATTGGCATATTTCAAATTTCGGGTTTTGCAAAATCCCTTTGGGATTCTTTTTCACCCCGTGGCCATTGAAAATCTTGTCAAAAAAGCGGTCGACAAATATGAATACACGGAAAGGGATATTTTTCAGTTCCAGGGACGTTGGCAATGTTTTGAGGCACATTCGGAACTGAGTTCAAGTAACAAGGAGGTACTTTTGGAGCGTTTGAATTCTGCGGTATTGGAGACCAACAAATACGTAAGTGAAGCATCACACATTGTGATTACCTTGGGCACCGCTTGGGTCTATCGGCATTTAGAAAAAGATATTCTAGTGGCCAACTGCCATAAAGTGCCCCAACGCGAATTTCAAAAAACACTGCTGAAAGAAAATGAGATAGTTACTTCCATAACCGCTACAGTTAACAGTATCAAAGCCGTAAACCCAGAAGCACAGATTATCTTTACCATCTCCCCCGTACGCCATTTAAAGGATGGTTTTATTGAAAACCAACGAAGTAAATCGGTACTCATATCAGCCATACACGCAACGGTTGGAGTTCCCCCTTTGGGGGCTAGGGGGGGTATTTCCCCAGCTACGAAATCATGATGGATGAACTTAGGGACTATCGTTTTTATAAAGAGGATATGCTACACCCCAATGTGTTGGCCATCGACTATATCTGGGATAAGTTTAGAAGCGTTTGGATTTCGGAGGAAGTAGGTGAGGCGATGGCTAAGGTAGCAGAAATCCAAAAAGGCTTGGCACACAGACCCTTCGATAAAAAATCGGAGGAGCATCAGAAATTCCTAAAAGCGCTCGACCAAAAAATTGCGTATATTAAACAGAGATATCCCTTTATGAATTTTGAAAATTCTTCTTCATGAAACGTTTTTTAGCCGGCGTGCTGATAACTTTGGCGGTAGTTTTCATCATCAGGTCCTGCAAGGACGAAAAGACCTCCAAAGCTATTTTGGAAGAGAATTCCATGCTCATACAAACCCAAATTGAAAATGTTTCCAAGCTAATAGTAACCGAAGGCCACTTTGCGGAAGTGTATAACTATAAGGATTCAAAAGAGCTGTTTGGCCCTTTGTTTACAGCTGATAAGAAAGCATTGGTGGTTGTAAATGCCGATGTTAGCATCTCCTATGACCTCAGCAAGGTTACCTTTGAGCTGGACGAACCCAATAAAACCCTCAAAATAACCGGTATCCCGGAACCCGAAATCAAGCTGAACCCAGATTTTGAATATTACGATGTCACTGCCGATTATCTGAATCCCTTTGACGGAGGAGACTATAACACCATTAAACGCAATGTGCGTAATTCCCTTTTAAAGAAAGTGGAGGCTTCTACTTTGAAGACCAATGCCCAAAACAGATTGTTGAGCGAGCTTCAAAAAATGTATGTACTTACCAATAGTTTGGGTTGGAATTTGGTTTATGGAGATAGGAACATTGATTCTCCCAGTGACTTCTCAATATTGCCCTAAATTTTCGGTATAGGTCTAACCATGAGTATAGGTTGCTTCATGGGCAACTTTGCTCGTTCCAGTAGTTCAGGTTTTTTTCTTCACCTGAAAAGGAGACTGACAATTCATAATTTATGATAAACCATTTTTATAAATAAGAAAAAACCTACAAATATTTAGTATTTGCAATAGTTAAATGCGTTTATACAACATTATTTTTTCTGAATAATCAAGAAACTTTCTCTTTGAAGTAAGAAAATTCTTAAAAAAATAATTATGTATGACCAAATTATTCCATTCAAGACAATCTCTATTTGCAATGCTTTTTTTGTGCTATTTGAACGCTCATAAGTGCCCACTGCAATTTTATGAACCAAAACCTTAATACCTTATTTTATTTGGTGAAAATATTCAATTATAGCTTACAGTACAGCACTACAATCAAAATCTAGAATCTAATCAATATGCACTTGAAAGGAGAAAATTGTCTGGATTTGTAGCTCTACTCCCATTAGGGGATTACTGGAGGGGAATATTTAACAATGGCCAAGATTACATTAGATAAGATAATACTAAAAACAACCAAAAGGTTTTTCTTACAAGAACTATTATCAATAAACCCTTCTCAATACTAAATGTTACCCCTAAAAGAATAGAAGCCTGAGCCGTTTTTGGGTCATTCTAATTGGCCTATTTATCGAGGAGTAAAATTGACTTAAAGAAATCTTAAAAAATCATGAAAAAAACAACCAAATCTAAAAAATTTCCATTCGTATTAGAATCATTGTTTTTGGATTTACAAAACTTGGAAATTAGAAGAAAAATAATTTTTTCTGTTAGTGCACTTTATATTTTATTGATTCCGTGTGCATTAAATGCACAGACCACTGTAACCTATAACTTTAATACCGCTGGTCAACTAAACACAGTTTTTAATGAATCTGGACCAGATGTCGCCAACGTATCCGAATCCACTTCGGGAGGGATAGGGAACTCTGGCTCGATAACCGTGGGGAGTGTTTCAACCAACGCGATTTTTACTACAAAGGATGGCTATAGTCTTGGACCGGTCGGCAGCCGATATACTTTTGAGAGTTTTGTGAAAAGTGTCTACAATAGCGGTTACAGTGGATTGGGCTTTGCGCCAGCCTCCCCGGCACCCGGTAGTGCCCATCCATACAGACCAAATGATGCCCTTGGAATTTCCGTTCATGGCGGTGGTTTTGTATTTCATAATGGTACCACAGATTACAGCGGAAGCTGGGGAAGCGGAAGCTCTGGTTCCATAACCGCTGTGAAGTCGAGCGGCATAAATGACCTATTGAACAACGGTTCACCTGATGACTGGTATAGGGTTGTCTTTACTATCGAAAGGTCATCCATTACTGCGTACGACCTTAGGGTTGAGATATGGCCGGCCAATCAAGATGGCAGCCTTATCCGACCTGCGGAAGCGGATGCTATTTTTGAATTGAATGGAATGGCCAATGCCAGTATTACGTCGGCTTCGGCTATCTATAGTTACTTCAGCTTTTCCGGGCAACGCGTATCACATTTTGATAATTATTCCATTCAACTGGAGGGAGGGGGAACCGTTGTGACTGAAGGCAACCCTGTTGTGGTCACAACGAATGCCTCGCTAAATGGAAGTGTGATTACGGTTGCAGGTGAGGTTACCGATGAAAATGGCAGTACGGTAACTGACAGGGGCTTGGTATATGGAACGGCTACGGAGCCTACCCTTGCCCAAAACAAAGTAAGCCAAGGCAGTGGAGCTGGTACGTTTTCAGTAGATACACCTGCCTTGGAGCCCGGTACCTATTACGTGCGGACTTTTGCCACCAATGGTGTAGGGACAAGCTATGGGGCCGAATACCAATTGACGGTTGCTGCGCCGCCCAATCCCCCTATCTTCACTGCTCCCCAGCCCCTGGAAGATGTAGCGGGGGCCACCAGTTCCGCGAGTTTTAACTTAAATGCCAATACAAGCACCTTTAGAAAATTAGGTCTTGAATTTTCCACGGACGGTACACGAATGTTTTCATTGGGGTTCGATGATAATCTAATTACCGAATATGTGCTCTCCACCCCATTTGATATTACCACGGCATCCTTTCATTTTGAATTGGATGTTTCGGGCAATGGTCTATATCCCATGGGATTGGCATTTAATGATAATGGATCTAAATTATATGTCTACAGCGGCGCCACTAGGACAATTTACGCCTATGATCTAGCGGAGGCTTTTGATCTATCCACAGCGACCATCGGTATGGATAGTCTCGATGTTACCGCTTTTGGAAATGTATACGTATATGGATTGGACTTTAATCCCAACGGTACCAGATTGTACATAGTCAATCATGATGAAACCCTTTTACAGTTTGAGTTGAGCACGCCCTTTCTCGTTTCAAGTGCTTCCAGCTTAGGTAGCATCGATTTGTCAGCTAGGTTCAGTCAGAGTATTTATGGTATTTCCTTCAATTCCAATGGTACCCAAATGTATATAGGAGGGTATAATGATGCCAATTATATCATAGGCTACGATCTTGGTGTTCCTTATGATATCACTACGGCAACATTACAATCTAATAACGGTCTGGTGCTGGCTCAGCCCAATAGGCCGACAGATATCTTTTTCAGTACGGATAGGGATAAATTATTTGTATTGAATTATGGGCAGTCCCAAGTATTTGAATTCGATTTGGGAGTGGCCCCGCTCACCTTTGAGGAAAATGCAACAACTCCAGTTGTTGATGCAGATGCCAATGATGGCGACGGGGGTGCTGCCGATATTGGGATTACCTATGCCCTTGCTAGTGGCGGGGATAACGATCTATTCAGTATCGATGCGGCTACAGGGGTTTTACGGTTTCAAAGCGCACCTGATTTTGAGAACCCTTTGGACACCAATGCCGATAATATGTACGAACTGACTGTAATAGCCACCGATTCGGATGGAAGCACAAATCATCCGTTACGGTTACAAGTGACGGATATCTATGAGAATAATCCTCCTAGTTTTGGTGATGCCTATGATATTTCCATAGCGCAATATCTGGATGTTACTGCCACCTTTGATGTAAGTAACGAGATGTCATCCCCGATGGATATGACCTTTAATGCCACTGGCACAAAGTTATTTGTGATGACCAATGCGGGCAGCGACCAGTTATTTGAATATGATTTAACAATACCTTATGATGTAGCTACGGCCAGTGTGGTACAAAGCTTGACAGTTGCAGGCAATGGAACAGGTTTCGCCTTTAGCTCTGACGGCACCCGTTTATTTGTCACTGGTTCAAGTATAGATGCGGTTCATGAATACCATCTAAGCACGGCATTCGACCTGAGTACGGCCGTGGACCAAGGATTTGGTGAAAGATTGAGTGTCAACGGGCAAGAAACTTCCCCTAGTGGACTTACCTTCAATGCCACAGGAAGTAAGCTTTACGTGGTTGGTGAAGTCAGTGATTCGGTCCACGAATATGCTTTGGCCACCAATTTTGATGTTTCAACAGCAAGTTATACCACCTCGCTCAATGTATCGGCAGAGGAAACCAATCCTGGTGGAGTTGTATTCAACGAAGACGGCAGCAAGTTATTTGTGGTCGGTTACGGAAGTAGTGCGGTGCACGAATATAACCTAGGGACTCCCTATGACCTTTCAACGGCTTCCGCCTCGGGCAGCACGTTGCATATCGGCTCACAGGACACTGGGTCCACGGGTCTGGCATTTAACACAAACGGGACCGCACTATACATCGTAGGCAACCAAAACGATATGATACATGCTTACCGTATCGGTACCCCGACGGCCTATAGCACGGTTGAGAATACCACTCTCGTTGCCGACTTTGATGCTACGGATGGAGATGGAGGTACAGCCGATACCAATGTCACATATAGTATTGGCGGAATTGATGCCGCACTCTTTACCATTGATGCCAATACCGGGGTGTTGCACTTTAACGTAGCGGCCGATTTTGAGAACCCGATGGATGATAATTCGGATAATGTCTATGAACTTACGGTAACTGCGGATGATGGTGGTATGAGCGATAACCTGACACATCTTGCCATTGCCATTACGGTAACGGATGTTGACGATACGGCCCCCGAAGGCTATACCGTCTCCATAGATCAAGACCCCATTATTTCAGATAATGACGATGCTATATCATTTACCTTTGCCATGGCAGAGGTAGGTGCTAGCTACAATTATACGATAAGTAGTGATGGGGGTGGGGAAACAATTACAGGTTCCGGTATCATAGCTACTGCCACCGAACAGGTTACTGGTATTGATCTTAGCGGTTTGGGTGACGGAACCATAACCTTATCGGTTATGTTGATCGATGTTGCAGGAAACCAGGGGAGTGCTTCCACGGATACCAAACAGAAGGATACCAAGACGGAGCCTCCCATAATGCCTTCTCCTGCGGATAATGGAAGTAGTTATGACCGACTGATGCTCAGCTATACGCTTCCCGAGGCCCCACTGGCCAACAGCGTCCGTTTGATTTTTGATGCTTTGGAAGATCCGAACACGCCCATTACCCTACAATTGGCCGATCCGATTGCTGGACAACAGAACAATTTTATCCTGGATGTACAGGATTTGGCAGCGGTCGCAGAAGTGGTATCATCAAGTCATAACGAACTTGTCAACGGTGTTGCCTATAATGTTACCTTGGTTTATCAAGATAATTTGGGCAACCCGGAAGCACAAGTGGTCAACACCAACCATGAACTCGAAGCAATTGAAATAGAGTCCTTGACCCTATATTCGGACAATCCACGTGACCATTTGGCCAAAGTGGGGGACAAGGTATATGTGGAACTGGTCACCAATCGCGAAATAGAAGAAGCTGCCATCCAGTTTATGGGTAGTACGATAATGGTAACCGCCGCAACAGCGGTGGATATCAACACCTATCGAGCATGGGTAACAGTGGACGGAAATGATGATGAGGGAGCCGTGACCCTGAGCGTTACGCTAAATCCAAATAGGGAACGAATTGTTTCAACGACAACCACGGACGGGAGCACTGTTACCATTGATACTACTGCGCCAGAACCAAGTTTGGCCATCGCGGAAAACCTATACTTTGGTCCGTTTACCATGCAGCTCCAGTTTTCGGAACCAGTTTACGACCTGGCACCAAATCCAGTCATAATAGCTCCAAACGGAAATGGACAGCCCATGGCCGATATTGGAGCCCTTGAGGAAGTAAGCCAGGGCTTGGTCTACAATATCCAAGTTACCCCATTGATTCCGGGAGAATTGGTATTCTTTAACGAGAATTATGGTATTGCCCGTGACGCTGCTGGAAACCTTTCCTTGCCCCTAGGGTTTGTGAACGGTACTTTTTATGATTTGGATACCGATAACGATGGTATTGGTGATACCAACGATCCTGATGACGACAATGATGGTACTCTAGATTCAGAGGATGACTTCCCAAAAGATGCATCCGAGGATACCGATACCGATGGAGACGGTATTGGCGACAATGCGGATACAGATGATGACGACGATGGATATTCTGATGAGGTAGAACTTATTGAAGGAACAGATCCAACAGATGCGTCAAGTAACCCCTTGGATACCGATGGTGATGGTATTCCCGATACCATGGACCAAGATGAAAAGAACGACGACGTTTCCGATTTCGATGACGCATTCCCAACGGACGAAGAACCATTATTGGTACCTGCCCAGGCTTTTACGCCCAACGGCGACGGTAACAACGATGCTTGGATCATACCAGGAATCGACAACTACCCCAACAACGTGGTGAAAGTCTTCAACAGATGGGGACACGAAGTATTCGCCATACACTCCTATAAAAATAACTGGGAGGGTTTTTACAAGGACAACCGTGAGAAACTCCCTTCAGGGTCCTACATGTATGTCATAGACCTGGGCGATGGTTCAAAACCCATCCAAGGATGGTTGTTCATCAATTATTAACAAATTAAAAAAGTAAAAATGATACGAATTATAAATTCAATTATTGTCCTGTTCGTGCTGCTTTCTTCAGTTAGGGCTTGGAGTCAACAGGATCCCAATTATACCTTCTACAGATATAACATGAACATTTACAACCCTGCTTTTGCCGGAAGTTCCGAAGGGGTGGAGTTTGTCCTCGGGCTCCGGAGCCAATGGGCGGGTATAGAAGGGGCCCCTGAAAGCCAGAGTGCCATTTTTGGTATGCCGGTAGGAAATAAGGTAGGATTGGGCGTGAGTATCCTCAACGACAAAACGTTCATAGAGACCCAAACTTGGATGGCGGTGGACTTTTCCTACCACATCGACCTTGATGAAGATAACCAGTTGTATTTTGGACTAAAGGCGAGCGCTAACTCCTACGATGCCAATACACAAGGACTTTTGACCTACGGCGTTGGTCAGGACGGATCGTTGATGAACTTTGAAAGCCGTTTTACACCGAACGTAGGTGCTGGTATCTATCTAAAAAATGAAAAGTATTTTATATCTCTCTCCGCGCCAAAGATTTTGACACCTGATAGGCTTCAGGAAGCCAATGGAAATGCATTTCTTGGCGCCGACAGGATGCACGCTTATCTTGGAGGTGGTTACGATTTCCTTTTGGGTGGAAGTACCAAATTGCAGGCCTTGGGTATGATTAGATATGTAGATGCATCTCCGCTTTCCTATGAACTTACAGGTCTTTTGGACCTAGCAGAGAGATTTACCCTTGGTGCCGGATATCGGTATAATGAAAGCATAAGCGGACTTTTTCTCTTTAAGGTTTCCAACGGATTCCAATTGGGCTATGCCTATGAGAACGCCTGGCAGCGACCTATCGATGGTCTTGAGCAGGGAACACATGAGGTCTTTATGAGATTCTTGTTATAATTAGTTTGGTGTTTTCCTTAAAGGCCCTTGACCTTTGGTCAAGGGTTTTTTTTATTGGCCCCGCCAACAGGTTTATTAATCCGAAGCTTACTTCGAAACAAAAAGTTCGTTTCTTACGAATGTCTCGTAAATTTGTTCTGAGGTAGTTTATTTTTCAATGAATTGGGCGTCTGTCAGCGCAATGCCGTCATCGATCAGATGTCCCAGCTTGGGATTTTCCATTTTTATGGATTCCAAATACTGCTTGATCTCCTTTGCAAAACCCTGGTCATGGTTACCCATCGCCAATTCATAGAGTTCTACGGAGAGCAACCAGTCAGTAGGATATTTTTCCTTTAATTGCTGGAATACCTTATTTCTGGAGATTGTGGTGTTCTTTCCGTTTCTAAAATCGCGTATTTGCTGGTATAGACTTTCCAATTCATCAGCTTTGCTGTTATCGGTCTCGGAGATGGAACTGCTCAATTGATGGTCCAGTAAGTTGAAACTCTTCACATCCGCAGGGCCATGAAAAGCGGAAACGATTCTTTCCCCAATGGCCATATTGTAAAGAGAATCATTGGACTCGAACAACACCTTTCCGTTATACGTGACTTGACAATTTTCAAAGGTAATCAGGATAATTTGTCCTTTCAGATTTCGGGTGCCGGTTACGATTTTTCCATGTACACTAATGCCGCCTTCAAAATCTAATGTAACCGTATTTCCTTCATATATAGCGTAGGCCTTTAAATCCCGTGGGCTCATATCCTCAATGGCAATATTGATGCCTTTTAACCTGCCAACAGGAGATCCAAACCCTGATTCATGCTGCATGGTATCCTGACCCACCAACTCCTTTTCCCTGTATGCTAAGGCCGATTTTCCTTTGGTCTGAAAATAAATAGGCTCGCCATTGTGTGAAATGACACTTTCAAAATTACCGGATACCTGTAGTCCCGTACTAAGCTCTATGGTTCCCAAATCCTTGGAATCGATTAACTTTTGAATTCCGCTCAGGCCTCCGGTCCTAAGTGCCATCGTGTTGGCAAAATCCTCCAGAACTTGACTTAAAAAGGCGAAATCTGGGGTTACGTAAAGTTGGGGTTGGGGTTTTGTGATATCAAATGAGGTATGGGCCGCCTCCAGGGAATAGGGCACTTTCTTGACCTTATCCGTCATACACCAGGCACTTTCCCCAATGCTGGACAAAAGCCCGGCCCCATAGATTTTCGGATTTTCTAGAGTACCTATTAGGCCATATTCAACGGTCCACCAATGCAGGTTCCGTATCAGTGCCATTTCACTGGGTTCACCCATATTTTGTTGGAGTTCGTCCACGCGTTTTTCAGCTTTCACTATTTCTTCCTTTGTCGTTCCTTTGGCTTCCTTGATGATGGACAGATGTCTAACGGCTTCATAAAGCTCAAAATCCTTGGCGTTCGAGATGGCCTTGCTACCAATTTCCCCAAATCTTCTTAGGTAAGCGGCATATTCTGGATTGGCAATTATGGGTGCATGTCCCGCTCCTTCGTGGATTATGTCCGGCGCGGGGGTGTATTCAATGTTTTCCAGTTGCCGGATGTCCGAAGCAATGACCAAAACATTATATGCCTGAAATTCCATAAAGGCTGCCGGAGGAATAAAACCATCCACGGCGACCGCTGCCCAGCCCAAGTCTTTTAAAATGCGGTTCATGCCGTACATATTGGGAATACTTTCTATGGAAATCCCAGTCCTCTTTAAACCTTGCGTGTAGGATTCATGGGCAACGGTACTGAGATAATCCACATTCTTTCGCATTACGTACCGCCAAACCGCCTGATTGATGGCCGTGTAGTGCTCATAATGTTGTGGTTTTATGTACTGCTTTAAATGTTTGGGCAGTTTGTCCAGTATGGGATTGCTTTCGTAGTTCATGGTATTCTATCTTAACGAGTTCTTATACCGGGTACTAATAAAATTAGTATATATAGGTTTAAGTAGCTGTTAAAATTTATTATCTACGTGAATATTCCCTTTATTTGTTATTATTATAGGAAAATGTTGGTTTTTGATGCATGGAGAACTATCAATAAAAGGAAAAATTATCATGGAAAAACTGGATACCATTGACAGACAGATTTTAAAAATCTTGGAAAAGGATGCCAAAACCGTGGCCAAAACGATTGCCGACCAATTGGGAATGACAAAAACTCCTGTATACGAGCGTATAAAAAGGCTCGAATCCGAGGGTTTTATAAAGAATTACAAGGCCGTGTTGGATACCTCTAAAATTGAACCTAGCATTACGGTTTTCAGTTTTGTTTCCTTGGATGCCCAAAAAGGAAGTCTTATGGACGATTTTTTGGAAAACGTTTCACTCTTTAATGAAGTAACGGAATGTTATGTGGTGGGTGGAGAATTTGATTTTTTGCTGAAGATAACCGTAAGAAGCTTGGATGCATACTATGATTTTGCAAAAACGAGGATTGCTACCTTACCGAATATCGGGGCTGTAAAAAGTGCCTTTGTGTTGAACGAGGCGAAGAATAGTCAGCACTTTCCTTTATTATAGAAGTGGTTTAAGCTTTTTCAATTTTCGCTTCAATCCAAAAATTTTAAATCACTTCGTAAAAAAAGCCCTTTCACTTACAGGAAAGGGCATGGATTTTCCAAAGAAATAATTCCTATCGAACGGCCACGGAGTTGGGCGGATATTGTTCCAAAATCTGTGAAACAAACTCCTTGATGCGCTGTTCTTTCTTTTCAATGTTCTTCGTATTGGCCAGTGTGCCTTCGCCTTTTCCTTGCCATACCAGTTCCCTGTTTTTAGTGTCTATAAGGTCTATGTAGAGGGAACCTTGGGTTCGGGTGCTAACATTCGGGCCCCAGCCTCCCCAGCCCCAGCCCCAACCTGGACCCCAGGCCCAAGCAGGTCCCCAGCCCCAGGCGCCGCCCCAACCCCAACCAAAGTTGTTGTTGTAGACATCAACGCGTTCCTCTTCCTTTGTAAAAATGCTGATCAATAAATCAGGATTTTCAGATTTTACGAAACCCCTTGAGGCCATTTCGTCCTCAATGGCATACAGGATTCTCTTTTTGTCCAAATCGGATATTTGGGCCTTATCGATTCCTGTTTTATAAAAGGCATAGGATTTATATTCGTTAAAATTGGCTTCTTGGTTGTAGTCCGAAAGTACCCGAACCGAAGAACAGGAGCTCAAGAACACCAATCCCAATAGTATCAGCGATAGAAATTTTAAGTTTTTCATAGCAATCGATTTATCTGTTTATGGAATTATTTCTTTGTAAAATAGCTTCAAAAATCATGCCGAAGAACCGATTATTGTCGGTTCGTTTTGGGGTCGTATCCATACGGACAGTGTCTGCAACCACTCTCGCAGCAGTAGCCCCGCTTTAGGTGATACTGTCGTGTAAAAACCCTATAACCTTCGTCCGACCAATAAAAATCGCCATCTTCTATCGGAATAATTTTTTTCATCAAATGCGTTAAAATGCAACCCTCAAAACTCCCAAATTTGTTGTCCAATCTAGAATAAAATTAAAATAATTCTGTTGATAACCTGTGACCTTTACGGTTTAAATGTCCTTGTTTAACGGAGATTTAGCATAGGTTGGGAAAACGGTACAATTGTTGGCAACATCAAAGGACATCCTTTTAATCCTTATTTTTTACAAGTATCTTTGATTGGAATAGAACAATTAGGTCTATGATATTGGTTTTTAAACACTTCTTTTATAAAAACTATGTGGGGCTCTCCCTTTGGCCATTCATTATTTTAAAACATGATACACTCAAGAACGACAAGGACTTGATCAATCATGAAAAAATTCACTTAAGACAACAACGGGAACTTTTGATAATTCCGTTTTATGTGCTATATGTATTTGAATGGGCAATTCGATCACTGTACTATTTGGATACCTACAAGGCCTACCAAAATCTAAGTTTTGAACGTGAAGCATATAGGAACGAGCATAAACCGGATTATTTGGAGAATAGAAGGCCCTATACTTTTATGAAATACTTTTTTTATAAGTAATACATCAATTTGCAGGTTGAAAATCAATACGTAGAACTCCCAATTCTAAGGGAAAAGCAGGTTGTTCTTGCCATAAAGCGTGAGGATTTGATACATTCGTTCATTTCAGGAAATAAATTTAGAAAGCTCAAATACAATATATTAAAGGCCCAAGAATCTGGACACACAAAGATTGTGACCTTCGGCGGGGCTTTTTCCAATCACATCGCTGCTACTTCGGCAGCAGCCAAAATCGCCAATTTGGAAGCCATTGGAATCATTCGAGGTGAGGAACTTCTGCATACGTGGCTTGAAAACCCTACTCTAAAGCGGGCCCATGAAAATGGGATGCGTTTCAAATTCGTTTCCAGGGAAATTTATAGACAGCGAAACGACCCGGAGTTTTTAATTTCCTTGCGAAATGAATTTGGGGATTTCTACCTAATACCCGAAGGGGGAACCAACGACTTGGCCATAAAGGGGTGTGAGGAAATCCTCCATCCATTGGATACGGTATTCGATTTTATCTCTGTTTGCGTGGGTACAGGTGGTACTATGGCGGGGTTGATCAATGCGTCGGGCAATAATCAGCAAGTTTTGGGGTTCCCTGTTTTAAAGGGCGATTTTCTATCGGCCGAAATAAAAAAGCTTTCTGGAAAGGAGAATTGGAGCTTGAACCAAAAATATCACTTTGGCGGATATGCCAAGATAAATGAAGAATTGGTACATTTTATTAATCGGTTTAAACAACAAACGGGCATCCCTCTTGACCCCGTGTATACGGGAAAAATGATGTACGGGTTGTTGGATATGGTAAGGAATGATAATTTTGCACCGGGAACGCGAATCTTGGCCATACATACCGGAGGCTTGCAGGGCATTTTCGGAATGAACCTTGTGTTGCGTAAGAAAAATTTACCTTTGTTGGATATATGACCCTCCTTGGGGGTTTTGTATGGCAAGCTTACTACTTCTATGAAAAACTATGTTTAAACCTTATAAAATTTAACTTAATTTTATTTTGAGAAGGAAAATAATAATATTCTTTTTGTTGCTCGTTGGGGTTGTTGGGTGTAAATCCAAGAAATCTTTATCCGATAAAAACCGTACCCAACAGGTGCAAGCCGAAAGTAGGAGAAGTCATGGGAAACCTTCAAACGCGGCTACAGATAGGGACCCCAGCATGCCTGAGGATTCGGGTGAGTTCGTAAAGTTTCGGATTGAAACTATTGATGAATATATCGCTACTTTTTCAGAAATCGCCCAATTTGAAATGAAGGCCTATGGAATTCCCGCCAGCATCACCTTGGCCCAAGGGCTCTTGGAAAGTGGCTATGGTAAAGGGGATTTGGCCATGAAGACCAACAATCATTTTGGTATAAAATGTCATACCGGATGGCAGGGAGACTATGATTTCCACGATGACGATGCCAAGGGCGAATGTTTTAGAAAATACAATCATCCCATGTATTCCTTCAGGGACCATAGTATTTTTTTGACCACTCGGAGTCGGTACGCGTTTCTTTTTGATTATAAGGTAACGGACTATCGCAAGTGGGCCCACGGTCTTAGAAAGGCGGGCTATGCAACGGATAAGCGTTATCCTCAGAAACTGATTTATTTGATAGAAAAACATCAGCTTTATAAATATGACGGGGGTGTTTTGGATACGGGCCAGGAAGAAGATCGTGTTGTCCTTACCGAAAGTGAAGCCGTTCATATTGTGAAAAAAGGGGACACCCTGTATTCCCTTTCAAAAAGATACTATGTTTCCGTGGACGAGTTGATGCGTATGAACAATTTAAGGGACTCCGGCCTGTCCATTGGCCAAAAGCTCTTGGTCAAGTCCACCTCCGTAAATAGATAGAATATGATTTACAAAAGAAGTAGTGCCCTTTTTGCAGAGGCCAAACAATTCATACCTGGTGGTGTAAATTCACCGGTAAGGGCTTTTAAGGCCGTAGGCGGCGACCCAATTTTTGTGAAGGAGGCCAAAGGTGCCTATTTATACGATGTAGATGGAAACCGACTCATAGATTACATAGCATCTTGGGGTCCCTTGATTTTGGGACATGCGCATGAGCCTGTTTTAAATGCCATTATTGAGAAGACAAAAAAAGGGACTTCCTTTGGTATGCCTACCGAAATTGAGACCGAACTGGCAAAGTTGGCCGTTTCCATGGTTCCCAATATCGATAAAATCCGATTTGTAAATAGTGGAACGGAGGCCTGTATGAGCGCCGTTCGTTTGGCAAGGGGTTATACGGGCAAGGACAAGATCATCAAATTCGCCGGATGCTACCATGGCCATTCCGATTCCTTTTTGATTCAGGCAGGGAGCGGTGCGGTTACTTTTGGAAGCCCCAATAGTCCGGGTGTTACCCAAGGTACGGCCAAGGATACCCTATTGGCCAGATATAATGACTTGGAAAGTGTTTCCAATTTGATAAGCGCCAATAAAGGAGAAATAGCGGCGGTCATTATTGAGCCCGTGGCCGGAAATATGGGCTGCATCATCCCTACCGATGGTTTTATCCATGGATTGCGGGAACTCTGTACCCAAAATGATATCCTTTTGATCTTTGATGAGGTCATGACCGGTTTTAGGCTTGGAAGGGGAGGAGCCCAGGAAGCCTTGGGAATCAAGGCGGATATTTTGTGTTTTGGAAAGGTAATTGGTGGCGGACTTCCCGTTGGTGCTTTTGCTGCCAGCAAGGAAATTATGGGGTATTTGGCCCCCGAAGGACCGGTGTATCAAGCCGGTACCTTAAGTGGAAACCCGTTGGCCATGAGTGCCGGCTTGGCCATGTTGACTGAACTCAATAACAATCCAGCGATATTTACCAGCCTTCAGGAAAAAACGGCCCATTTGCACATCGGCCTTTCCAAAGCGCTGGATAAAAAAGGAATTCCCTATCAGATCAATCGTTTTGGCAGCATGATTTCGGTACATTTTACGGACCGCCCGGTGATGGATTTTGCATCTTCGGCCACCGGAAACAACGAGACATTTAAAAAATATTTCCATGGAATGTTGGACCAGGGAATCTATCTGCCACCGTCCGCTTTTGAAAGTTATTTTCTGAACGATGCCTTGTCTTATGAAGATTTGGACGAAACCATTGAGGCGGTGGAAAAATTACAATTGGATTAATTGGTCATTTCTCCTGAATTTCGGACGATATGGATTCTAAGATGTCGTCTATATACCCCATCAGTGGCGAATAATGGTTGTCTTCCGTAGCATGACAGGTCACAATAAATAGAAGCAGCTTATTCTCGAACTCCTGTGAGGACAGCACCCCTAAATTACTGACCCTCTCACCGTCTGGAGGTGTCTTAAGGCTTGTTAAGACGCCTGTTTGTTGCAGTACGGTCTTGATGCTATACTGGTCCGTTCTAAAAATATCGAGGAGGTTTTCGCGTTCATGGCGCAAATCCTCTTCCTGTCTGGAAATATCCTCCATGGTGGCGATCCAGTTTGTGAGCATGATTCTTAAATCCGGATTGGAAATATTCTTTAGGTTTCCGGAGTTGATAATTTCCAATAACAAGGAATTGTTCGGGTTAAAGGCAACATCCGAAATGAACGTATTTAATAGCAATTGGGATAAATCCTCTTCTAGGGGTAGGGAGTCCTTTTGGTTCATCAGCCCTATTATTTTTTCGGCACTTTCTATATTCGCCCTGTTCACGGCTATGAGTTCAGTCAATTTGTTCTTACTAATATTGAATTCTTCCTGTAGTCCCAAGAGATAGGTTTGCTCATTTTTGGCGTCAATGTTCCGCTGATTTCGGTTGTTTATAGCAAGGGCAATCAGGATTCCAATGACCACCAGAACGATCTCCCCCAAGGCATATGCTAAATACCGACCCACTTTTTTTTCCGCCAATAGTTTTTGTCTTGTTCTTCTAAAGAATTTTATCATATACTCCTATTTTTTCCCTCTTGGGAGGTGAGGTTTTTAAAGTAGTTTTAAAGGAAACAAATAAAAGTTTGTTCATAATAAAAATTCCTGCTTAACCTGTTCCACTTTCACCAAGGACAAGGACGCATCCTTTCCCCGTAAGGTAACCTCCCCAATTTCCGTTATAACAAAATTTTCGTCAATATTCAGTTTTTTGATCAGACTATCGGAAACAAGGAAATCGGTTTTAAAGGTGTTGCAGGCGGATTGTATTCTGGCCGTAGTGTTCAAAACATCCCCAGAGAAGACAATTTCCTTTTTTAACGCCCCAATTTCCCCGGTCGTGACCTCCCCAAAATGCATTCCTCCCTTAAATTTGGGTGCAAATCCGTAGGTTTTCAGGAAAAAATCGGACTTATGTCGCAAGGCATTTTTCATTTCGAAAAAAGTATGCAGACAGTTGTTGTTCTGTAAGCCGACATTGAATTCCCAAGTGATGACGATTTCGTCGCCAATGTACTGATAAACGTCCCCACCAAATTGTATAATGGCATCTTCAAGGGATTTGTAGTAATCCCTTAAAAATAAAAAGTACATTTTGGTCCCCAACTGTTCCGCTATGGCGGTGGAGTCTTTCATATCGGTAAATAGGAAAATACGATGCTCTTCCTTGGGTCGATGATATTTGCCTATGATGAAGTTTCGTAGGACACTATGCCCCAAATTATCACTTATTTCGGTATAAATTAAGGAAAAAAATAAAGAGGCCGATAGTTGGACCATGGTACTCATATGTACTGTGCTGACCAAAAAATCCAAATAACGTTGCCAAATTTCACCTGAAAATAGTGGAATCCGTAATTCGATACTGGAGGCAATAGGATACAGAACCATCATTATTGCGGAAAAAAGCACCAGATAAAAGACAAGTTTGAACAAGACCTTTTTGTAAAAGGTTTTTTTGATAAATAACTTGTTCAAGAAGGTCAGTTCCAGATATCCAACAAAACAACCGACCAAGAAAACCGCTACGGTCGCAAATAGGAAAACTTGAAAATTTAAACTAATGGCTTCTTTTTGAGTGATACCTGCTCCAAGAACCGCAGTTTGTTCAATGAACATGAAGAGCAACCCCAAAAGGGTCCAAATGATACCAAATGATAGAATTTTGCTAAATTTTCGTTTGGTTTTGTGAGAAAGCAAATCGGGTAATTTAGGAGGTGTTTGGTAAAACTGTTATCCCTTTCAATTTAATGATTCTTTCCGAATAGTGAATACTCCATTTTGTGATTTAAGGATTAGTATCGTTCGTACCAATGGTCAACACCACATTGCCCTTTTTGCCGCCCTGGTCTACATAGTGGTGGGCTGCCACCACTTGGTCCATGGGAAACACCTTGTCTATCGTTGCATCATAGCAGCCGTTTTCAAATAGTTCCCTAAGTATTTCCAGTTGCCTTTTTGATTCTGATGCCACTTCCAAACCTTCAACGGTCTTGAACACCCCATCTTCTTTGAGTAGGGATTTGCATTGTTTTTTCGAAGCCTTGCCCACGGCATCCAAGACGATATCGTACTTGGATCGATGTTCTTCGAATTGCCCTTGATCATAAAAAAGAACATTGGTAATACCGAGTCTTTCCATAAGTTTGGAACCTCTGGTGCTACACACCGCCGTAATGTGGGCATTATGTGATTTTGCGATTTGAACGGCCGCTGCACCTACGGAACCCGTGGCTCCATATATTAGTACTTTTACATTCGGTTTCTTCGCGATGCCCCCTTTCTCCAAAAAATAAATGGCAGATTGCCCGCCAAAAACAATGGCAGCGGACTCTTCATGCGTCGCATTCATCGGGGCCAAGGTTATATTGTCTTTTTCACTGATGGCGATATACTCGGCATTGGTTCCAAACATTAATCCAGTCATTCCAAAGACGTTATCGCCTACCTTGAAATCACTGACGTTTGTGCCAATATGTTCTATGATTCCTGAAAAAACCGTCCCCAGAATCGGTTTTCTGGGTTTGTTGAAACCAAGGACCAGACGCATGACCAACTTCATAAGACCATCAACTTTAAGACCCCGTATCCTTACATCGGCGGAATTAACGGTAGTTGCCATTATTTTGACCAATACTTCGTTTTTCTTTGGGATCGGCTTGGCAAGGGTCGAGATTTTCAGAACCTCCGGTGGGCCATATTTAGGGCAGATTATTGCTTTCATCATTCTGTCTTTTTTGTTTATACACGTATTTTTGGGCTTTCCTCATTTCAAATTAATGATTTTAAAATCCGCACAAGTGTAAAAAGGAAAAAACACAGGAATGTTAAGACCAAGCCTACCAAAATAGGAAGTATACCACCAAAAGTGAAAAGCATGCCAAGAACAAAACCCAGTAGATATTCCGGTCGATGAAGTGGTATGAAGAATGCAATGGGCAGAGGCAAAAGGATGTAAAATGGGAGAATTTCATCTAAATTCAATTCCCATAATATGGATGCTATAAGCCCATAAACGAATGCGGCAATAAACCTCCTAATAATGGTTTTTTCGAGTTCTGGATTTTGTCGCTGTCGTTTATGGATTAGGGAGAAGGAAATCCATGTTAATGTGGGAAGGGTCAATAATCCCCACCAATTGGAAATTCCCGGCATATCTTGCCGTGCAAGTAGATGGTGCGTGATCACACCACCATTCAAGTGTTCCCATAGCAAACATAAAGAAGTAAAAATCAGTGCTCCAAGAATTATCTTGGACTTGTTTTTTCTTGTGAATATCATGATTGTTCGATTGGTTGATTGATGAATGTAATTGATGATTGGACGCACACTAAACCCTTTTGTTACATTTTTTAAAAACCTATGACATAGTTTTAGCTTCCATAAGAAACCTAGTTCTTTTTAAAAGTGATTTTAAATCCGTCTCGAACTATCGCAAACCATAGATTTTCAATATCCACATAAAAAAAGACCCTGCTGTAAAAACAAGGTCTTTTCCTAACAATCAACTAACTAAACAACCTATTTCTTTTGCGCTCTATGCTGACGTTCTTTTCCTTTTGCATTTTTTCCCCTTTTCGCACGCATTTTTTCCCATTTGGCATATTGTGTGTCATCAAGGATCGCTTTCATTTCCTTCTTATGGGCAATCTGGTTATCCAGACGTTCGTTTTGTAGGGCGAACTTTTCATCGTCTGATAAAGATTCCCAGCTTTCCCTTCGGGCTTTGTGGGCTTCCATCTTGGCCTTTCTCTCCGCTGCATTTTTTGTGAACATTTCCTGTAGCTTGGATTGTTGATCTGCTGTAAGGTCCAAGGCCAAGGTCATTCTTTTGGTCTGCAAGGTTGCCATTTGCTCAGGAGTGAAATCGCCCATCTGTCTCCTGCCTTCTTTTCTATTTTTCTCTTGTGCCATTGCGGTAATGCCCATCAATAAAAGGGCTACCAATACTAATTTTCTCATCACGTAAATTTTATGGGTTTTAGTATTAAGACCTAAGGGAGTGGCAAAGGTTTAAACGGGAGGAGGCATTTAAGAGGAATTTAACTACATGGGTCCAGATCGGGCATAAAAAAAGCGCGACCGGAAAAGTCGCGCTTTTATAGTATTTTGAGGTGTTCTTATTGTACGGCTTCCGTTGCCATATTTTCGGTAAACGGTTCTACAACGATATCCGCTTTGGCCATTTCTGCATTTTTTGGGAGCAATTGACTGGATTCCCCGTTGATCTGAAAATGATAGAATACGGCTGCAATGATAAAACAACTTAGGTAGATTAGGCTTTTGATTTTATTATTCATGATTTGGGGGTTTTAATAATTTTGATCTAAACTATAAAATAGTAACGTACGAAAAAGCCCATTGTTGTGAAACGGGCTTTTTTTGATGTCAAATTATGTCTAAATGTTGTAAAACGAATAATTTCGTCGGATTTTTTGGTATTTCGTCGATGAAGGCGAAAACCCAATGTTTTATTTAGGGTCCAAAATGTGGTCAATTCGCTCTTCCACATCCTGTAGATGATACCTGCTCATTCTATCGGAAGTCCTGCCAATGGCATTTCTTACATCCCTTTTTAATTGATTCAATTCTGCCCTGGCCACGGAACGAATGTCGGACTGACTCGTATTCACGGCGGTCGATTTTCTATAGCCGCCAAAGTCCGGTAGTTTTTTCTGGTCTTCCGCGGTCATCAAATAGGCCAAACGATCCACATAGGCTTTTTGAAGGTTTCTTCGGTACGTATCGATTTTTCTTCCGGAGGACAATTCGGACCAAATTCCCTTCCTTAAATCGTCCATCATTTCCACCAAAGTATAGGCCTCGGTACCGTTGGCCACCTCGTTTTCGACCAAACGCGCCATTTTACCAAGACTCATGATATTGTTCAAGGTACGCTCCTGAATGGAACGGATACGCTCCACAAAACCGGAATATTGGATTCTCCCAAAAATATCCTGATCCAATAACCATTCCGGGGTTTGGAACAGTTGTTCCTGGAGAAACTCCATACAATTTTCCTGATGTTCGGCATCTACATGCGTGTACACGGCACCTTCCTGATCATAGGTTTTATGGTATTCATAGACCCCTCCTATATTGTTCGAGACATGGCCCATATAGCGGTTGTACTGGGCAACGACCTGTCCGTAGAGGGTTTCAAGGTCATCGTAGTTTTTACCGTCTTCCTGGGTCCATTCGATCAATTTGGGAACGATTCTTTGCAAATTGGCAATGCCATATTCGCTTGCCTTTATGGCATTATCGCCCAAATCTTCCGTTTGGGAGCTTGGGTCTACGATGTCGCCCACCTGTTGATGCCCAAATCGGTACAGTGGGTCTCCCGCACGCTCTAAAATCCATTGGTCCAAGATGGGTTTTTCTTCTGTTGCTGATTTATCCAAAATGGGCCTGTATCCCCATTTAATGGCATATTTGTCATATACACCGATGTCCGGCATCAAAGCAACGCCCTCATCACCGGGTTGGGCGATATAATTAAAACGGGCATAGTCCATAATAGAAGGGGCCGTACCAAATTTTTTAGTGAAACTTGCCGAGCGTAATGAATCCACCGGATAGGCAACACTACTACCCATATTATGGGGCAAACCTAATGTATGACCCACTTCATGCGAAGAGACAAAACGGATCAACCTACCCATCACTTCCTCATCAAACTGCACTCCTTGTGCGGACGGATTTATTGCCGCTGTCTGTACAAAGAACCAATTGCGTAAAAGGCTCATAACGTTGTGGTACCAGTTGATGTCCGATTCCAATATTTCTCCGCTGCGCGGATCGCTCACGTGCGGGCCATTGGCATTTGGTATGGGAGATGCCAAATACCGAACCACGGAATACCGAACATCCTCTGGGGACCATTCCGGATCCTCTTCCGGAGTTGGAGGGTCCTTGGCAATGATGGCATTTTTAAATCCTGCTTCTTCAAAGGCCACTTGCCAATCTTCGATACCTTGCTTTATGTACGGCACCCATTGTTTTGGCGTTGCCCTATCCACATAATAGACAATCTGCTTTTTAGGTTCTACCAGTTCCCCGTTTTTGAACTTTTCCAAATCCTCATCTTTCACTTCCAGTCTCCATCGGTCCAAAAAGGTAATCGTTTTGCTTTCTTGGGCATCCAGGCCATAATCCACCTGGCCCCTGGCGAACCATCCCACCCTTCGGTCAAAATAGCGTCTTTTCATTGGTTCCTTTGGTAAGAGTACCATGGAATTGTTGATTTCTATCGATATGGATCCCAGGCTACCATTACTGGGCGGTTCCCCGGCCAAATAGGTCTTTACATGCCTGGCCTCTACGTTCAAGGGATAACTTTTTATGCTTTCAATAAAGCTCCGGCCATCATCCAAACGTGAAACCTTGTATCGTTTTCGGTAGGTTTCCGGCATTCCAAAGGCCTTGGTGTCCTTAGTGAATATATCATCCACTTCTATGACCGTAGCCGGACTCAGCGAATCCTTTTTAAAGGCCTTGATGTCAAATGCGTAAAGTACCGGCTCAAAATTTGAATTTACGACGGCTTCATGTACCGGAAGGGAATCGGCCGCAACTACATCGTGGGAAACTACGCGGAGCAGTACTTTCTTGTCCTTTTTTTCCCATCTAAGTACTTGGGTATTTATCTTTCCGCCACCAAAACCTATTTCCGAAGCTGTTTTTGAAATGCGGCTCACCATCAACATTTCCCTATTGAAGAGTGAATCCGGGATTTCATAGTAATGCTTGTCGTCAACTATATGGACATCGAAGAGCCCTGCATCGGTTTTCGCCTCCTTGGTGATGACTTTGTCATACGGTTGGATTTTGTCCTTATTGGGTTTTTCCGCAGCGGTTTCGGTTTTCTTTTTTTTCTTTTTGAAAATTTGGGCTTCGGTATTTTGGTAACTTAATAAACATGCTATCGCTAGTAGCGGGAAGCGTAACTTTTTATGCATCTATTTTTTTTTGAATTTGGTCAATTTTTCAAAGAACCGAAAAATTATTTTAACGACTTGTTAACGAAATCATAAGCCGAATACCAATTCAACATTCAATCCCATCAGATAAAAAGTTTCTTTTCTCGCCTTACTTCAAAATAATAAAGTTCCGCAATTACGGCTGCGCAACCTTTTTCTTTTTCGTAATCCAAGAAAACAATTCATTTTCTTTAGATGGTTTTGAAAATTGAATTGGTATAAATTGTAACATTCTGGTTTTTTCAGCGTCTGTTATGTAGGAATATCATTTTTACCCGAATAGCAATCGGGACTGAATTAGTTAGGTATAAAGCCTCTGCGCCAGCAGAGGCTTTATCTTTTTGTGGTGTTCTACAGGTCTATGCACCACTTTATGATGCAAATCAGAAAAGTAAAGGGAGGATAAATTGGAACATTCCTATTAAAAGTACCACAGCAAGCAGATTTAGCATCACGCCTGCCTTTGCCATTTCATGCACTTTAATATAGCCACTGGCAAAAACAATGGCATTGGGAGGCGTGGCCATGGGGAGCATGAAAGCGCAGCTGCTCGCTATGGTAATGGGTATCAATAAATGTACGATAGGTATTCCCAAGCCAAGGGCAATGCCCGCAACCACAGGTGCCAAGACGGCAACAAGGGCTACGTTGCTCATCAGTTCCGTCATGAACAACATCAAAAAAATCAATAGGGCGGCAGTAAAGAGTGCACTGATCTCACTTTCGGCGATGGTTCCCGCTACAAGGTCCACAATCCCCGTAACGGACATGGCCTCCGCCAGGGCCAATCCCCCACCAAATAGTATGAGTATGCCCCAAGCCAGTTTCTGGGTATCCTTCCATTCCAAAATGAAATCGCCTTTTCTCACATTGAAGGGGATCGCAAAAAGTGAAATAGCGGCGAACATACTGATCATGGCATCGGACAGGCCTAAAAATGGAAAAATGGAATTGATGACGGTCCTAAAAACCCAAAGGAAAACCGTAATCCCAAAAATCACCAATACCATTTTTTCCTTTGCCGATGTTGGCCCCAGTTTTTTCAGTTCCTGATCAATAATGCTTTTGGAGGCATTGAATTTCAGGGCCCCATTGGGGAACATGAATTTTACCAAAACCAAATAGCAAAGGGCTATCATAATCAACGAAAAGGGTAGCCCTATGACCATCCATTTCAAAAAGGATATTTCAATATCGTATTCATTTTCCAACAACCCGATGAGTACCGAATTGGGTGGAGTTCCAATGACAGTGGCAATGCCGCCCGCATTTGCGGAGAATGCAATACCCAACATCACGCTTAGGGCAAAATTGCGGTCACTTTTTGTAAATCCGTCGGCATCATCTATCAATAATTGTATGACGGACATGGCAATGGGCAACATGACCACGGTAGTGGCCGTATTGCTGATCCACATGCTCAAGGTGGCCGTGGCGATCATAAAACCTAAAATGACTTTGTTGGGTGTGGTGCCCGTGATACGGATGATGGAAAGAGCAATGCGTTTATGAAGGTTCACTTTTTCCAAGGCCAGGGCCATGACGAATCCCCCAAAAAATAGGAATACGATCGGACTCCCGTAATTGGCGCCAACATCCTCCATGGGAATGATTTTAAGGATAGGGAACAATAACAATGGGAGTAGTGCCGTGACGGATATGGAAACCGCTTCCGTAATCCACCACACGATCATCCAAAGAGCGACTGCTATGACGGCATCTGCCCGTTCTGAAATCAAAATAACGGGAAGGTTGATCAGAAGTAGAAAAAGTAGGGGGCCTAGAAAAAGCCCCCATTTTTTGCTTAGTCCCATGGGTTTTCTCAAGTTGGGTCTAAACTATGATTTTTTATGTGAATTTTTAAGAATAATTGTTCCGAAGAATTTACATTATAAAATAAAAACTCTTATTCCGTTAAGGACACCAATAGCGCGTCGTTTTCCTTTTGGACCTTCGCCAAATTTTGACTTGTCAAACCCTTGATTCCCTTGTCCCATGCCTTGTTGCTTAACCCGGATTGGGTCTTTAGGCTATCCAAGGACATGCTTTTTTTCTTTTTAAGGATATCGTAAATGGCCTTCTCATTATCGGAAAGTTGAACGGCCTTTTTCTCCGGCCGCATCTGCGGAAAGAAAAGTACTTCTTGTATGGAGGAATTGTTGGTCATCAACATCACCAAACGGTCAATACCAATTCCAATACCCGAAGTCGGTGGCATTCCGTACTCCAAGGCCCTTAGAAAATCCTGGTCAATGAACATCGCCTCATCGTCCCCTTTTTCTGAGAGTCGCAATTGATCTTCAAAGCGTTCGCGCTGATCGATTGGATCGTTCAGCTCAGAATAGGCATTGGCCAATTCCTTACCGTTTACCATTAGCTCAAAGCGCTCGGTAAGTCTTGGATTTGTTCTATGCTCCTTGGTCAACGGGCTCATTTCCTTGGGATAATCCGTAATAAAAGTGGGCTGTATATAGTGGTGCTCACATTTTTCCCCAAAAATCTCATCGATCAATTTACCAACACCCATGGTGTCATCCACTTCAATGCCCAATTTTTTGGCAGTTTCCCTCAATTCGTTCTCCTCCATTTGGGAAACATCGACTCCTGTATGGATTTTTATCGCTTCCAAAATAGGCACTCTGGGATACGGCGCCTTAAATTCGATTTCGTGATTACCCACTGTAACTTTTGTGGACCCATTGGCATCCATGGCTACTTTTTCCAGCAATTGCTCCGTGGTATCCATCATCCAATTGTAATCCTTGTAGGCCACATACAATTCCATCACGGTAAATTCCGGATTGTGCGTACGGTCCATACCCTCGTTCCTAAAATCCTTGGAAAACTCGTACACTCCATCAAAGCCACCAACGATCAATCGCTTTAAATACAATTCGTTGGCAATACGTAAATATAACGGTATGTTCAGCGCATTGTGGTGGGTCAAAAATGGCCTTGCGGCCGCACCGCCCGGGATAGGTTGTAAAATGGGCGTTTCCACCTCCAAATACCCTCGATTGTTATAAAACTCCCGAATGCTGTTGGTAATCTTTGTCCGTTTAATGAAGGTTTCCTTCACTTTGGGATTTACGACCAAATCCACATAGCGCTGGCGGTAGCGCAATTCGGGGTCATTGAATTCGTCGAACACCTTTCCTTCGGAATCCTGTTTTGGAAGGGGAAGGGGTCTCAGGGCCTTGCTTAACATTTTAAAGTTCTTGACCATGACTGTTTTCTCGCCCACTTGGGTGGTAAACAGTTCCCCTTCTATACCAATGATATCACCTATGTCCAACAGTTTCTTGTAAACCTCGTTGTATAGGGTCTTGTCCTCCCCGGTACAAATTTCATCCCTGTTGAAGTAGACCTGTATGCGACCTTCACTGTCCTGAATTTCGGCAAAGGAAGCTTTTCCCTGTATCCGTCGCGACATCAATCTACCCGCAATGGTCACCTTTTTGCCTTCCTCATAATCATTTTTGATTTCCTTGGATGTGGTGTCAACAGGATATAACTCGGCGGGATATGGATTGATGCCCAATTCCCTTAATTTCCCCAATTTCTCTCTTCGAATGACCTCTTGTTCGGATAATTGCATTTCGATTTATTTAAAGGCGCAAATATAGGTAAGAATGCGCTAATCTTTAAAACGTTCCTCCACCAAAGGCAGGATGCGATCTACAAATTTACTATATGCCTCCCCGGAGGGATGAAGACCGTCACTTGCCACAAGTTGGGGCTGCTCCAAGCCCATTCTGGTAATATCCGTAATTTCAATAAAGCGAACCTTATTTTCAACTGCAATGGACCTGGCAAACTCGTTATACATATCAATTTCCCTTGATATTTTGTCCACATCCCTAGATTGGCCAAATGGGGTAAACGCATAATCCGGGATGGAGATGACCAACACCTTTTCGGCATCACCTTCCACAAAGTCAAGGGCATTGATTAAAAGTTCTGGAAGTTCCTTTTTATATTGTTCAAAAGGTTTGCCTTGGTATTGATTGTTGACGCCAATCAAGAGGGTGACCAGATCTTGAGGTTTGTCTATTCTTGTATTCGAAATACCGTTTTGAAGGTCATCTGTTCTCCAACCGGTTCTCGCAATTATCTTTGTTTCGACACTCGTATTTAATTCACTTTCAATCCTTTCTGATAGTTGCATAGGAAAGCTTTGATTTGACGCAACACTTTCTCCAACCGTATAACTATCGCCCAAAGCCAAATATTTGAATTCTTTTTGATACTCTGAACGCATTTCTTCGGAGCGCGTAAGAAATTCATTCTCGCTCGATGTGCAATTGAAAAATAATAGAATGAGCGCTATAATCTTGAAAGTATTCATTTTGCTAATTTGTATTTTTAATATACTAGTTACGAAATATTTGGGTTATGGTTTCACTTAAATCGGAATCAAATATTTAAATTTCATAGGTTTCATCCTTTTTGATACCAAAGGATGGGTACGCGATCGTAACAATTCTGATAATTTAGCAACTAATAGGTACATCAATCAAAAATCAAAAAGTAAAATGAGTTTAATTAGGGTTTTTTTGGCCATTCTTTTTCCGCCCTTGGCCGTTCTGGGAAAGGGTTGCGGATCCTTTTTAATAGTGCTGTTATTAACTTTTTGTGGCTGGGTACCAGGGGTTATCGCTGCATTGGTTATCTTAAACAATCCAAACTAAAACTTTCTTTATATGGGAGCAAGAAGGGTATTGTGGTCAGTTATGATAATGGTCCTGTTCGTTGCCTGTAATTTTACCGAAGAAATTTATTTCAATGCGGACGGCTCCGGGAAAATGAGTATCGGTTTTGATGGAAGCGAAATGATGTCCATGTTACCCGATAACGATAGCCTAAAAATGGAGGAGGTTATGGACTCCACGATCGTTTTCAAGGACCTTTTGCGTGAAAAACGTGATAGTATTGCCCAATTGCCCTTAGAAGAACAGGAAAAATTGAAAAAATTGGAACCTTTTAGCATACACATGCTCGTGGACGGGCCTAATGGTACTATGAATTTTGAGATGTTTTCGGATTTTAAGAATATATCCGATGTCAACAATGCATTCAACGCCTTTCAGATGGCAAGTAAAATTGGTCCTTCCTCTGCGGAACAGCCCATTCCCCAAAATTCTGCCGAAGATCCCACCCAGGTTTCCTACTCCTTTACCGGGGACCGTTTTGTTCGAGAAGCTAAAATCAAGGACCAGGATTTGTTCCAAAAGAGCCTGGATAGCCTACAAGGCACTGAAATGTTTTTGAGCGGTTCCACCTACACGTTCAAATATCACTTTCCTAAAAGAGTGAAATCTACCAATGTGGAGGATGCCACTTTTTCCATGGATGGGAAAACCCTAATCTATGAGGTGAACTTTTTGGACATGCTCAAGGATCCGGAGTCTATCAATATTGAAGTGGAACTGGAAAAGTAGGCAGGAACCTTTTCCTATTCGTATCTTTGCACCATGAACAAAACCGTTTTTTTGGAGGACTTGGGCGTCAAGGATTATAAGGAGACCTGGGACTATCAGGAACTTTTGTTTCAGCAAATATTGGATTTGAAAATCAGAAACAGGAGGGAGGAGACTGCTTTGGAAACCCCCAACCATCTTATTTTTGTGGAGCATCCACATGTTTATACCCTAGGCAAAAGTGGGGATATCCAAAACCTGTTGGTAAACGAGGATGAGCTTAGTGCAAAAGGTGCCAAATTTTATAAAATCAATAGGGGCGGGGATATCACTTACCACGGGCCTGGCCAGATCGTAGGTTACCCCATTCTTGATTTGGATAATTTCTTTACCGATATTCACAAATACCTAAGACTTCTTGAGGAGATGGTCATTCTCACTTTGGCGGAGTATGGTTTGAAGGCCGAACGTTCCAAAGGTGAAACAGGGGTATGGTTGGATGTTGGAACGCCCTTCGCCCGAAAAATTTGTGCCATGGGCGTTCGTGCCAGTAGGTGGGTGACCATGCATGGGTTTGCTCTAAATGTGAATGCGGACCTAGGCTATTTTGATTTGATGATTCCCTGTGGGATAAAGGACAAGGCAGTTACCTCTTTGAACGTTGAATTGGGAAAAGCAACTGTGGATATGGATGAGGTAAAGGAAAAGCTGTTAATACACTTTGCAGAGCTTTTTGAGGCGCAGATAATGAAAAAAGAGGCTGTCTAAAAAGTCACAAATCCCTTCATAAGTCACATCGAGCGCAGTCGAGATGCATTTAAAACCCATAAGCTATAATTCTCGACTCCGCTCGAATTGACAGCAGAATTTACTTTTTAGACAGCCTCTTATTAATGCTATACGCCCAATCTATTTACTGTACTTGGTCAGCTCCATACGGCTCATAAGCTTGCCGTTTTTACCGTAGGATTCCTGTTTTATCATGCCCACACCTTCTGAAATCCAAACCTTATTGCTCATTTCCACATTGGCCATCATTACTTTGGATTTACTTTTTTCGGTAATCAAATAGCAATCAAAGGTACCTGCGGGCGTGGTAACGGATTCCATTTTCTCCACTTTTCGGTCAAAGGTATCCACGTTGATTTTCATCTTCATGGCACCCATATCCATGGTAACGCTTAGGTTTGCATCATCAAGCGTTTGCCCAGCGGAAAGATCATTGGGTATTTCAATATCCGTACCCGTAATCTCCATGTCCATACCCATATCCTCGTATTGTTTTTTCATTTCGGAGGGGAATAGACTTTCATAATCTATTTTGACACCGTTACCGGTACAGGTGATATTATAATCAGATTCCAGGACATTTTTTCCTTTGTCATCAGTATAAGTAAGTTTCATGGTCGCCGTGGTATTTCCGCCATCATTTTCTACGTTGGAAACAACATAGTCCGTGACACCTTCTACCTTATCCTTTTTGTCGTACATGGTGTATTGAAAGGTACTGCCCTCTTCCATGGGATAGTATTTACTACAGGCATTTTGGCCCAATGTCAGTGAAGTGCCATAAAGGAAGGTAAGGCAAAAAAGAAACTTGATTTTCATTTTATTTTAGTGTTTAAAGTTTAATAAATTCTACTCTTCTGTTCTGTGATTTTCCATCACTGGTGCTATTGTCTCCTACGGGTTCGGATTCTCCCTTGCCATCTGTGGATAGCCTACCGGCATCCACACCGTATACGGAAACAAGGGCACTTTTTACGGCCTCGGCACGGTTTTTTGAAAGTTTCATGTTCGTATCTTCGGCGCCATCGCTGTCCGTGTGCCCCACTATTTTAAGATTGATGCTGGAGTCTTGTTCCAATACCTGGAATATTTGCCGAATGACGCCCATGGATTCCGGCTTTAACTGATCAGAACCAGAATTGAAAAGTATGGCGTTGGTGGATATTTTTCCTTCGGACAAAAGCTTTCTCCTTAAGTCCTCACCCCCTTTGGCAACTTTTAAATTGGTTATAAACACTTGTTCCGTATTGTCCTTGAAGTTATTGGCATGAAATTTTAAAGTGGTCAATTTTCCTAATGGTACTGCTTTTGGAACATCCACATATTTTGTTTCGTCCACCCATAGACGAAAACGTTCATCGTTAACAGCAATGGAAATATGTGCTCCATTGATGATGGCATTTCGTATATCGGCCTTTACGGTACTATATATTTCCCTTTTATCATTTTTTCTGTTCTCAAAGGTGATACCCACTGGTGTGTATTGGCAAAACGGAATGTGTGCTTGAACGAAATTGGAACCTTCAGCAAATTTTTCGTTGTCACTTAAATCAACACGAAGATGTGCCGTGGAGGAAACTCCTTCCACTCCAATTCCAATTATGTCGAACTCAATGGTAAAATCATTAGGGATTTTTGGAGCATTGGGAATAAAATATATTTGGTATCCTGCCTTTAATTTGAACCATTTTTGGGAGTCGCCACCCAAGGTTACCACCTCACCGCCCGCATTGGTATTCCACTTTGATGGAAAGTCGCCCACAAAGTCATTGGCAAAGTCATCAAAGAACAATTGTTCGTCGCCGGGAACATAATCGAACTTACTATATACCTCCAGACTCTTTGGCCCTTCCGAGCTAGCCATTGGGGCGTTTTCTGAACTATCCCCATTTTCAGAAGTACTTTCTTCGGGTTTCCTGCCATTAGGAACAGGGGTATTTCCTCCTTTCTTGGAACCCGGTTCCAAGATGCTATCCAGTGCCTGGTCCGTTTTTTCCGTGGCCTCCCTGTCGACCCTTCTTTCAACGGCCCTCTCTGCTGCCCGCTCTGCCGTTTTTCCTAACTTCTTAAGGAATTGTGCGTTGGAGGAAACGGTACATAAAAATAAAATGCCCGTCACCAAAACCAGCTTTTGGGACAAATTCATGATTTTCATAATAGTGTTAATTAATTTCTTATACAGTGAATTCTCCCTTAGAGAGATTCATTTAAAATTATGGGAAAATGGTGTAAATAGCAACTGTAAATGTATGACTGGTTGCTTAGTAAGTACGGACAACTTAGGTAAATGTATCACTGAATCTTGTAAACGACTAAGGAGTTGTCTTGGTCCTTAAGTACCAATTCTGGCTTGTTGTCGCTGTCCATATCTGCCATATCAATAGAGGAGGCTCCGTATACAGGAAATCCGGCTATGGCTTCGGCCTGACTATCGAACAAATAAGTCCTTAAATTTTGGATGTCCGTAACCGAAACATAAATCTTATCGTTCAAATAGAAAATAGTTGGTTTGGTGTAGACCCCCAGGTCCAACGTCACTTCTTTTCCCCTTATGGACAGTAAATTATCGTTCATGAGGACCAAGGTCCTGGAAGTCGCGTCCATACCATGGTCTGTATTTAGTTGTAAGTCCGACTTCTGTACTCTTCCCTGAGCATCGATTTCGTAGATAAGTCCTTCGGTGGAGGTCACAACAAATTTGTTCTGATGAACTTTTACGTCGTTGTCAGAAAAGTTTATTTTCTCCGATACTTTTACCCGCTCCCGTCCAACTCTGTCCAATATTTTTAAATTACCATTGGCCAACTTGAACACCAAATAATCCTTTGTTCCTATTACAAAGTGTTGAGGTGCCCCAAGTATGTCGTTTTCCGCTTTGGTATATTTAAATCCGTTGACGATTTTCCCTTCGTTATTGTACATAAAAACCTTGCTACCTTGTGTGACCACAAAGCGATAGTTTTTATTATTGGCGTAATCAAAAACCGCCAACGGGTTTAGGTTGCCGCCATCATATTTAAAGGTGAAAGGCGCCACTTCCTTTCCGTTCCTATCAATGATGTAAAACCGATTATTGGTCGTAAAGGCCAATTGGTATTTGCCGTTCCTATAAATGTCCACTTCGTGGATTTTTCCCTGGATCGCACTTTCCAGTTCTTTTCTCCAAATAATCGTCCCTTTATTATTGATTAAATACAGTACGTTGTCCTGGTCCTGCACCACGATATCCTTTCTATTGGTTCTATGGTTCGTGAAAAACTGGGGATTTAGAAATATATCGGAGTCCAGTTGTGTCTTGAACATTTCCATGGCGCCCGATGTATTCCCGGAAGCATTTATTTTCTTTATAAAATAATTTGTGTGAAGAAAACCGGCATCGGCGACCACTTGGGAGCCATATAAATAATCGTCCCAATCGATGTTATTAAAGAGGAAGGCTAGGCTACCTAGCCCTGTTTGCCCTAGATTGTTCTCGAGACCTTTACCGCTCGCCACCGATAAAAGGGTAGATTCATCCGTAATATGGTCTTGGATATTTTGGAACAATAAGGATTTGTCAAGGGTCTGTCCAGATTTATTAGCGTTTATAAACCTTTCCAAGGTTTCCTGGGACGCGGAAAAAACAAATGTATTTTCTAGAACATTGGCAAAAATGGGGTCAAAACCTTGTACCAACGGATGGAAACTTTGCAGTAGAAGGCTATCTTTTTTTAACTCCTTGATCTCACTGCCCTGATATTCCAAGGAGTTCGTTTGTAACCGATTTATATAATCCAAAATATTGGCGGTACCATACGTATTCAAAAGGATAACTTTTTCATCGCCCATTTGACTGATTCCTATTTCCTCGACAGCAGAAAAGATGGAATCCCTTTCTCCTATATCATCAAAAAAACGTTTTTGGTTCTTGCTGAAATTTTTGTAATCCGTAAACGTATATGAAATATAGGAGTCCGTCCCGCCTGGAGCCAATAGCTTCGTTTTATTGGATATCGGGCTGGTCCGGGTGAAGAGCCCAAGGTAATTTTTTAGGGAGTCGTTCACAACGGCGATACCATTAAGTAAAAGGGCATCGTTGTTTAGGGATATATCCAAGGAAAGCCAATCGGAATACTTACTTTCCGGAGTATCATTTTTGCTTCCCAAGATCTGATTGAAAAGATTTCGGGCGTTTTTTAGGTCGAACCATATTTGTGCCGATTTTGTAGGATTCGAAATTGCATCGAAATTAAGGAATTGATGTTTTACGGGTTTCTGATTTTCCATTTGCTTCCAAACTGCTTCCAAGGCGGCTTGGGAAGATGCCACAACTTCCTTTTTTTGAAGAACGGATGCATAGAAAATAGATCCATCCAATTCGTATTTCTTGTAGTTAAAGTCCCCTTTTGCTATAATTTCCACACTTTTGTTCAAGGTGCTATCCAAAGAAATTTGTGGAACGCTATCAAATGGGATGTAGACAAAATCCAAAGGTTCGCCCTGGGCTTCCATAAGGCCTAGATACCCTCCCATTGGGGACTTGACAAATTTTAATGGTTTGAATCGGTCTGCCAACAAACCAATTTTTTGGGTAGCTTGAATACGCTTAAGTATTTCGTTTCCTTTTACTTCAGATAGGAAGACATCCAAATCATTGATCTTTAGGATAATGGGGACATTCTCCGGGATAAGTGCCAAAGAGGTGGCGTTGTTATCTTTTTCTGTAGCACAATTGATCAATAAGATGGAACATAGAATTGCAAGCAGTAGCCTTACCTTCATGAAATGCCTTTTGGCAAATTTAGGATTTTTAAAGATCAAGCGTAAGTTGTTCCGGTAACAGTCTAAAACTTTTTCTATGGTATTTGGTCACTCCAAATTCCCTAATGGCAGCCCTATGCTCTTTTGTTGGATACCCTTTGTTCTGTTTCCAGTTATACATTGGGAATTCCTGGTGTATTTTATCCATATAGTCGTCCCTGTAGGTCTTTGCCAAAATCGATGCTGCGGCGATGTTCATATACTTAGAGTCCCCTTTTATGATACAGGTATGTGGGATATTTTCATAAGGTTTGAACCTATTACCGTCTACAATTATATGCGGTGGTATCACTCTTAGTTGGCCGATGGCTTTGTGCATGGCTAAGATGGAGGCGTTTAGAATATTGATTTCATCTATTTTTTTGGGGTGGATATGGGCAACACCGTAGGCCAGGCTTTGTGCTTCAATGATAGGCCTTAAAAGTTCCCTATTTTTACCGGATAAAAGCTTGGAGTCGTTCAATAATGTATTGACAAAAACCTCAGGCAAAATCACCGATGCCGCCGTTACTGGTCCGGCCAAACAACCCCGTCCCGCCTCATCAGCTCCACATTCGTTAAAAAAAAGATAAAAATTTTCCAATAATTAATATTTCATTAACAAAACTAGTTGTTTTATTAGAATAATTTAAAGGTTAAATATTTGGTATTTCATTGTTAAAAAGTGCAAAAGTTATAAAAATATGACAATTTTGCCTATCAATTTTAACAGTTTTAGTTTTTGAGTTAAGAATCACTTTGGAATAGTTCCTTTTTTTAAAGAGTTTTGGCGTCTGCTAATTCAAAAACTAAATCTATGAAACAGAAGTTTAAATGGATGCTTTTGCCATTACTGGTTTTAAGCATAACATTTTCCTATGCACAGGAAAAAAATATCACGGGAACCGTGACCGATCAAACAGGGCTACCCTTGCCGGGGGTATCCGTAGTTGAAGTGGGAACGACCAATGGTACCCAAACAGATTTTGATGGAAACTATTCCATTACTATCGAAGAAGGTAATGAGCTTAGATTTTCCTATATCGGTCAAAAAACAGTAACAAGGGTTGTTGGTGCAGGAAATACCATTGATGTAAAAATGCAAGAGGATGCCCAGGCGTTGGAAGAGGTTGTTGTAACAGGTCAAGGTTCTGGTATTGCTCGAAGAAAACTATCTACTACGGTAGATGCTTTGGATTCAGAGGATATTGACAAATTACCGGCAAATCAAATTGACCAAATTCTTCAGTCTACTACACCTAGTGCTCAAGTTCGTTTGAGTTCCGGACAGCCAGGAACATCGGCAATTATTAGGACTAGGGGGCCAATTTCAGCTGCTACATCTGCGACACCTGTAATTATTGTCGATGGTGTACGTGTTGATAATCTAAACTCTAATCCTCAATTGGGTATTGCTACTGGTGGGGCAAACGTTTCTGCTTTGGCTGATATTCCAGTAGAGTCAATTGAAAGAATTGAGTATATAAAGGGAGGTGCTGCTACAACTTTATATGGAGCGGATGCTGCAAATGGAATTATTCAAATTATTACGAAAAAAGGTAAAGACGGAAAAAGTTCAGCATATTTTGAAAGTAACGTAGGTGTAATTAAAGCTACTACAGATTTTCTCCGTTACGATAGGACTGCAGAGGCGATTTTTGAACCAGGTTGGTCACAAGAGTATCGTGTGGGCTTAAATGGAGGTTCGGAAAAGTTTTCCTATAACTTTGGAGGTAGTCTTTATAAAGACGATAGTTTTAACGATATTAATGAACAAATCAGAAGAACTTTTACTTTTGGTCTTACAGCCAAGGTTACCGATAAATTGAAATATCAAGGTTCTTTTTCTTTCGTGAATTTTGAATCAAACCTTGATTATAATGCAAATACGAGTTTCTCGAGATTTTCCAACTTAGAGGGCTCGGCACGTGGAGCCACAGACGAATTTACGGATGAGGAATGGCAAGGCGAATTGGCCAGAGTCAGAAATATTGGTCGATTAGTGGATATCACTAATACAACAAACCGTATAACTGCTTCCAACAAATTCATCTATGATATTGATGATGCACTTCAAGTAAATGCTACTATTGGTATTGACAATAGAAATACCGTACAGGAAGAGTTATTGAGTAATGAGTTACAAGTGGCACTGGGGTCTATTGCAGAGGGTACAACGGACCAAGGAGCTTTGACACGGGTATTAAGGTCTGCCTTTACTTTAACAACTGATGTAAATATTACCCATAGAGCGAATACGGAGAATTTTTCATTCGTTTCTATTTTGGGAGGTCAATTTTTTAGGACTTCAGATAGACAAAATAGGTTGAATGGTTCAGGAGGTGTTGATGGAACACGTTCTTTGAATAATTTCTCAGAGCAAACATTTTCTGATTTTGTTTTGGAAAATGCCAATTACGGTCTTTACTTTTTAGAGAACATTGGTATTTATGATGTTGCCTTTTTAGAGTTTGGTGGTCGATTGGACCAAAATACCGCTTCAGGAGCCAATACCGATCCCTTATTGCTGCCTAAAATTGGTTTAACTTATAACTTTAGTGACCATGATTTCTATATAAATTCTGGCTTTAAGGATATTCTTTCTACTATTAAGTTGAGGGCAAATTACGGTGAAGCTACTAATTTTGCACAACCTTTCTCTCAGGATAGAACGTTTGCCCAAAATCCTTTTTTAGGTGGTCCTTCATTTACGTTTGATAACCAAGGAAATGATGAATTGGTTTCAGAACGTGTTAAGACCACGGAATTTGGAGTGGAACTTGGTTTTTTTAGTAATCGATTGTTCTTAAGCGGTACAAGATATATAGGAATTACCGAAGATGCCTTGTTTACCCCACAGGATCCACCATCTTCAGGTCAAGCCAATCAAATTCAAAATATTGGTGAGGTTGAGAACAAAGGTTATGAGTTTGCTTTAACAGCTACCCCTATTCAAACTGAAAAACATAACTTAAGTATTAACTTATCGTATAATACAAATGAAAACTTAGTTACGGATTCTGGTGGTGCACCTGCATTTGTAGTTGGTGGATTTACAGTTTTAGGTTCTGTTGTTGAAGAAGGTCAAAGTCTGGGTTATTTAAGAGGTACCGCAGCTGTATTGCAGGATGATGGCACCTATGCTTTTGAGCCCAACACGGCCTTGGGGGATACTTTTGCCCCAAATTTTGGTTCAATGGGCATAAATTACACATGGGGAGACTTTAACCTTTTTGCTACTGCTGATTATCAGTTTGGTGGACAAATTACAGATTTGTCTTTCTTGTTAAGACACTTGAGAGGCACGGATAATACTGGAATTCCCGAGGAATTAATTGGAACTACTTCTCCATTTAATTACGTAAACTTCTTTGTATTTGACAATGATTTCTTGAAGGTTAGAAACATTGGGGCATCCTATAATTTGGGAGACATTGCCAAGCCTTTATTCAGTAATATACGTTTGGGTATTAACGTTACAAATCCATTCAACTGGACTGCTGGTTCTTTCGATCCAGAAACTACAGGGTCTGGTATTACAGCTCAGAATGGTTTTGCAAGTGGTGGCTTCGCCTATGGTACTGAATCGGCTCCAAGAACATATATTGCCTCCATGAGGTTTGAATTTTAAAAATAGATGAGAAAGATGAAAAAACTTATAATATTTTTTACGGCTGCCTTAATATTTGGCTGTACTGGTGATTTTGGGGACGTTGTTGACTTCAAGGAAGTGGAAAACCCCAATCTTTCTGAAGCTTCGGTTGTGGGACAACCAAACTCGGCCACAATATGGCTTTCTGGTCTTGAAAGGCAATTGGCTCTAGTTTTTCAGGAAACGTTGATTTTAGCTGAATTAGGTTCTGATAATTATGTGAATACACAAACATTCTTCAACCAATTTATGGATGGATTGGCAATTCAAATTACCGATCCAGATATGAGGGATACTCAACGTGATATTCAAAGATTAAGAGAATTAGCTATTTTTGGTATCAATGAGGTTGGTCCTGGTGATCCAAATTATGATGCGGAGACTGAGGCAGAATTCAATTACTTTGAGGGTCTGGCCTATTTGTTTTCTGGAATGTATTTTTCCGCTCTTCCAGCTGAACCTGTAGGTGTACCCGTCACGTCTGAGCAGCATTATTTAAATGCAATATCCGCTTTTGATACCGCCATTGCTATTAATGCTAAGCCGGAATATCATTTAGCAAAAGCACGGGCAAATTACTATTTAGGAAATCAATCGGGTGCTGTTACTGCTGCCACGGCGGCGCTGGCCTTGGATAATTCCTTTGATAGAACTGTAAGGTTCGATGAATCTAATGGACCGAGTAATACATTTGAAGATGCATTGTATGAAAGGGCAACTTTTGATGATTTACAACCGCTTCCAACTTTGGATTTTTTAGATCCGAAATATTCTTTTTTGAGTCCAAATGAAGATGCACCCGTACATTATATGAAAGCGGAAGAGGCATATCTTATTCTGGCTGAAGCGGCTTTAGCGGATAATGATATCGCATCTGCAAGAACTAATTTAACTTCATTGTTGGATTTGATTGCAACAAGAGAGGTACGTAGTATTGATGACTCAATTGAGCAGAGAAGTCAGGTGGATGAAGGATCTAGGCCCGATGATTCCTCAATCGTTGTTAATGGTAGGTCTGGACTGGTGTTAAGCCGTCAGGATGGCAATGTTGATATTCCATCCGTATCCGGAACCTCTTTAACGGCAGATGACATTGCGGCTATGCAAGATGATGATGCAGGATTAGAACTTCTTTATAGGACACGTCAGGAGGTCTTTATCGCAGAAGGAATCAGATTAGTAGATATGGGAGTAAAATTAGTCATTGATGAAAATGAAATTTTGCTTAACGAAAACATCAATGAAGGTGATCCTGGAACGGTTGCTGTAATTCCTTCTTTTATAGCGGCTGTAGTTAGTGATTTGGATGCCATTAATTATGAGCCTGGCTCGAGTGTTGCAACAACTGTCATTGATTTAAATGAAGTTTTAATAGCAAACAAAAGTTCCGATCAGGTAGTTCCTTTTGAATAAAGGAAAATAACTTTTTGGAAAAGCCCCATGAAATGGGGCTTTTTTATTGCCCAAAACTTTCACATTTAGTTAGGAACAAAAAAATTAACTTTGTGCCTGATATAAGTACGCATGAAGTATTTCCTCATAGTATTCTTTGGCTGTCTTACCTTTTCCCTACGTGCCCAACAAGAGGATAGCACCGTAAAAGTCAAGGATTCCATTTCCCAAACCGATTCCCTTTCGAAAAAAAAAAAGGAAAAGCCCCTGCCGAAGGAAAAACCCAAAAGGGATAGCATCAATGAAATTACCATAAAGAACTATAAAATCATATCTTTTGCAAGGGACACGACCTTTTTGGATACCACCCTGACAATTCAAAAGGAGTACAAATACAACTATTTAAGAAGGGATGATTTTGAGTTGATGCCGTTTTCGAATATTGGGCAAACATACAATAGCCTCGGAATGGATTTTGACAGGGCCACTATGTATCCAAACCTAGGCGCCAAGGCAAAACATTTTAACTATTGGGAGGTGGAGGATATACCTTATTATAATGTAGCCACTCCCATGACCGATATCCTGTTTAAGACAACCTTGGAACAGGGGCAGTTATTGGATGCCATGCTTACCTTCAATACCTCTAGAAGACTGAATTTCTCCATTGGATACAAAGGACATCGCTCCTTGGGCAAATACAACTCCAATCAGATTCGTTCCGGTAATTTTACCACCACAACAAATTACCAATCTAGGAACGGAAGGTATACTTTGAGGGCGCATATTGCCGCACAGGATATCAAATCCCAAGAAAACGGTGGGCTTTTGGAAAAGGAGCTCCAGTTTGAGGCCGGTGATCCAGAATTTCGTGATAGGCCAAAAGTTGACGTTCGGTTTGATGATGCCGATAACGTAGTACTCGGTAAACGCTATTATTTGGAACACGCCTATAAATTGATCCGAAGGAACAGGGATTCCAGCTATGTGGAAAAGACTTCCTTGTCCTTGGGCCACACTTTTGGATATGAGACCAAATACTACCAGTTTTTGCAAACCTCTGGGGATGCCTATTTTGGAGATCTTATCCTGACACCGGTAAATGACAAGGCCAATTTAAAGACAGCTTACAACCAGTTGAGCCTTGAATTTTATAATAGGACGTTGGGCAGGTTACAGGGCAATGTGAACATTTTCCATTACAACTATTTTTTTAACAGTGTTTTTTTTACCGAAGGCGGACAGGAAATCGGCAGTCGACTTAATGGAACGGAATTGGCCTTGGGTGCCGATTATGAAAAGACAATCGGTGGTTTTGAACTCGAAGGTGCATTCAGATACAATCTATCTGGTGAATTATCGGGTAATATTCTGGATGCTTCGGCGGGCTACAGATTCAACGATAGGAATCGGTTCAAAGTTCATTTGCATTCATCTTCTAGGATGCCCGATTTTAATTTTCTTTTGTATCAAAGCGAATACCTTAATTATAACTGGCAGAATACGGCCAGTTTTAAAAAGGAAAGGGTCAATAGTTTGGAAGCAAGCTTTGATTCGGAATTGATAGGAAGTTTATCGGCCAAATACACAAACTTGGACAATTACGCATATTTCGCAGCAGACCCCCTATTAGAAGTGACGGAAGGAGCGGAGCAAGCTACCATCAGGCCCTTTCAGGAAGACACGGGCATTTCCTATATAAAGCTAAAGTATACCAAGGAATTTAGGCTTGGCAAGTTTGCATTGAACAATACGGTCATGTATCAAACGGTATCCCAGGAATCCAACGTCCTCAACCTTCCCCAATTGGTTACCAGGAACAGTCTCTATTTTTCCTCAGATGTTTTCAAGAAGGCCATGTATTTGCAAACCGGCATCACCTTGAAGTATTTTTCAAAATATACCATGAACGGTTATAACCCTGTTCTAGGCGAATTTTTTGTTCAGGATACCGAGGAGCTCGGTGGTTTTCCGTTATTGGATTTCTTTATAAATGCCCGGATCCAGCAGACCAGGATATTTTTAAAGGCCGAACATTTCAATTCATCCTTTAGTGGATACAATTTTTACGCGGCACCAAATTATCCCTATCGCGATTTTGTGATCCGATTTGGCCTCGTTTGGAACTTCTTTTCATAAAAAACGACAATTTTAAGTAGCTCTTAGATAGGTACTTGACTTTTTTTCAGTTTTGAGGCCTTTTCAATAGCTATTTGATATACAGTGCCTTACTGTTTTTGGCCATCGTTTTGAAAATTATTTCCAATTTAAATGATTGAATAATAGATACTTAAAAAATAAAATAAAAATTTTTCACTTTTTTTTGCTTTAGCTATTGCAGAAACGAAAACGGTGCGTATATTTGCACCCGCTTAGTGAGGCACTGGGCGATGAATGGGTCGGGCGACCGGCACTTT
>NZ_JAQPCH010000027.1:0-1090 GCF_028464205.1 Maribacter sp. PR66 | reverse complement strand
CGATGGTACTGGCCGAAATCCTACGGGTTTCAACCCGCACTAATCATACACGAACCGTTGTGCTTCATTATCAGAAACCACTAACCAATGATAAAATTCTTTAGAAAAATTAGACAAAATGTGCTTTCACAGGGAAAAACTGGAAAGTATCTTAAATATGCGTTTGGAGAGATTTTACTTGTAGTTATTGGAATATTAATCGCATTGCAAGTTAGTAATTGGAACAAAAAAAGAATTGACTCTGATTCTGAAAAAGAAGCTCTTTTTGATTTAAACACAGAGATAAAATCTAATATAAAAGCACTGGAAATAATAATAGCTGAACACGAAAAATCTTTGGTTGCAGGAAAGAAAATTAAATCAATGATAATTGACACTAATATGCTAAATAGTATTTCCAATGATAGCTTGAAGACTATCTTAATTGTTATGAATTATAATTATACCTATGACCCTAAACTTGGTATTTTGAATTCAGTAATAAATTCAGGTAAAATAAATCTTATTCAAAATAAGGACATAAGATATATGTTGTCTTCAATAAATGAATTAATTATCGATGCAAACGAATCAACTAAAGTAATAGAAAAATTAAGAGGAGAATATTATTGGCCAATGATTGCATCAAAAAGAGAAATAGTCGATTATAACAAGCTAACAAGAGATAATAAAACATCTTTTAGGAATCCTGAATTTGTTTGGTGGGTAGATTTTAACACTACAGTTAGACAAGAAGGTTTAGACGAAGAGTATGAATTATTGGAATTTCTTAAAAAAGTTAATATTTCAATCGAATCAGAAATAAAAAAATAACGAAAGCACAACAACGGCTATAATTCATTGCGGGGGAATTTCCTATCAGAAATTCCTGCGTATTTGCTAACTTTGGTTTACGGCGGAATAGTTCTGCCGAACCATTCCGCAACGAAACCATAGCCAAAACCGTTAGCGTAAATGCCGTTCAAATTTATTGGGCGGGGTTATTTTTGGAATTTAAGGGTCTCTTTTTCTCCGGTCCGTACTCCCTTGTTTTGGTTTCGGTGCTCTTAAAAAATAATTATCGGTTCGGGGCCTTCCCTTTTTTGCCCCG
>NZ_JAQPCH010000026.1:0-1150 GCF_028464205.1 Maribacter sp. PR66 | reverse complement strand
GATGGTACTGGCCGAAATCCTACGGGTTTCAACCCGCACTAATCATACACGAACCGTTGTAAAACATTTAAAACCAACCAATGAAATCATTTTTTAGTAAGCTAGGAACTGGAATTTTTATAGCATTTTGGCTCTTTTTAGGACTGAAAGGATGCGTACATACTGTCTATAGTCCAAAAAACATTGAAGTCTATCAAGATTTGAGTAAAACAGGTGAATTAACTAAAGTTTATATAATCCCTGGAAATAAAATGATTGTCAAAAAACAATTTCTAGAAGATTATGAATATGCTGTGTTTAGAGTAAGAGGTTCAGATGCCACTCACTATTTTGGACCATTCTACAACAAAGGAGAAAACCTTTTGGGAATAAGGACTTTTTCCGACGCAAATGAAGTTTGGAAATTGGAGATGGAAATTTTAGAAAAAGATGGGAATTTAATGGAGACCACTTTCGATGATATTGGCGATACCTACAGAAATACATTAGTAATGAGAGACAACTCTATCGAATTAGGAAACTATGAATATGAAAAAATTACCCCTTCACAAGAGGATTTAGACTTGGTTAATCGGGTTAAAGCAAACTAAAATGACCAGAATTTTTAAACTTTCATTCATAATCTCAATTTTAGTCATTGGAATTTCTTGTGGCGGTAAAGATTGTAGCTTAATTGACGGCAGTTTTGAAAATTATAAGAATGCATTGCAAGTCATTAAATCTTCTGACTTTGAGTTTTCTGATAATTGTAATACAAGCAAAAGTTCTTGGATTTATGACGCAGAGTATTATTCTTGTGATGGCAAAACAGGCTATTTAATAATAGAAACTAAATCAAAAAATTACATTCATAGTGGAGTGCCGATTGGAATGTGGAACGAATTTAAAAAAGCGGATTCTTTTGGTAAATATTATAATCGGAATATAAAAGGGCGATTTCGATTAACATTATGAAAAAAAACGTTTTACAACAATGTATAACCGCAATTACGGCGGATTCGACTACGTCCGAATCCACTCGGAATTGCTAACGCCAGTTCTTAACCGAAAATAATCTCTAATTTAACCCGTAACTGACGGTTATACGAGACCGTTAGCGTAAATGCCGTTCAAATTTATTGGTTTCGGCATTTTTTGAATATGATGGTCG
>NZ_JAQPCH010000025.1:0-1269 GCF_028464205.1 Maribacter sp. PR66 | reverse complement strand
ATTTTTCTTCCAAAAATGCAAATACAGCTTTATCCCTAGGTTACAGATAACCCAAATACCAACCAATTGAACAATGATGACCCAAAAAATATTTTTTCCCTATTTTTATGCTTCCCCCATTATTATTATTATTCCAATCCAGCTTGTTTACACTGGAACTACGAAGACCTAATCAATTAAAAAGAGGATATGAAGAATCTTGTCTTAGTAGGGTGTTTAATTTTATTAGTAAGCTGTAGTAAAACTTCAGAAACCAAGGACACCCCTACTACCCAAATAGAAAACCCCGATACCACCACGGATACCGTTACCGAGGAACCTGAGGGAGAACCAGTAACTGAAGAAGAAACAGAAGGGGAAGAATCCATCAGTTTTGAGAATTTTGAAGCCCAAATCACTTCCTTCATGGAAACCTATCAAGTGCCAGGGCTCCAGGTCGCCATCACCAAGGACGAACAACTGGTGTACGTAAAGTCCTTTGGGTATGCGGATGTGGAGAATCAAATTCCCGTTACAGACAATTCCCTGTTCAGGATTGCGAGTATTTCAAAACCCATCACCTTTATCAGCATGCTAAAACTCAGTGAGGATGGGCAAGTATCCTTGGGCAGCAAGGTATTTGGGGAAGATGGCGTATTGGGTACGGAATACGGGACACTCCCCTACTCCCCGGGCATACTGGATATTTCAGTAAACGACCTCATTGAGCATAGGTCCGGTTGGACCAACGACCCGTACGACATTATGTTCGACGACCCCAGCCTATCCTACCAGGAACTTTTTTCTGAAATGATCGATAACCGAAGGATCGACGAGACACCAAACTACTACTACCTAAATTTTGGATACTGTGTTTTGGGTAGGGTTATTGAAAAAATGAGCAATGAAACCTATGAAGCCTATGTTCAGGAGAACATTCTTGCCCCCATGGGCATTACGGAAATGAAAATTGGCGGCAACACGTTGGAGGAAAGAATTGAAAATGAAGTGGTGTATTATCCAAGTACGGAGGGTTCCTTTAGTCCCTATGATATGAACGTGACCCGAATGGATGCCCATGGGGGTTGGATTGCATCGGCCAAGGATTTGGCAAGGTTTATTGTCCACATTGACCGTAGATCCAATGTTCCGGATATTCTACCAACTAACAGATTAAATCGGCCTTATTTTAATTACTTCAATTGGGTCCATACAGGATCACTTCCTGGAACTTCCTCTGTTCTGAGCAGACATAACGATACTTTTAACTACAGCGTAATAATGAACAAA
>NZ_JAQPCH010000024.1:0-1925 GCF_028464205.1 Maribacter sp. PR66 | reverse complement strand
GAATGCCCTTTTTATTGTCTGGTTCGTTGCTTTTGAAAGATTGGTCTAAATAGGTGGCCATAACGACACCATCATCCGTTGCAATACCGAACAGGGCAATAAATCCTACCCAAACGGCCACACTTAAATTGATGGTTTTCATATTGAACAAATCCCGTAGATTTTCGCCGAAAAAACTGAAGTTGAAAAACCAATCTTGCCCGTACAGCCATATCATTATAAAGCCACCTGCAAAAGCTACGGCAATGGCAGTAAACACCATAAGCGATGTAGAAACCGACCTGAACTGGAAATACAAAATCAAGAAAATCACGAGCAAACAAAGCGGTACGACAACCGACAGCGTTTTTTCTGCCCGTAACTGATTTTCATACGTTCCCGTAAAGCGATAGCTCACGCCCTGTGGTACGACCAACGAACCGTTATCAATATTTTCTTGTATTAAGGCTTGGGCATTTTCCACCACATCCACTTCGGCAAAGCCGTCGAGCTTGTCAAACAGCACGTAGCCAATTAGAAAAGTGTCTTCGCTCTTAATAACTTGTGGACCTTGTTCGTATCGAATTTCAACCAATTCGCCCAGCGGTACGGGACTTCCTTTTTCAACTGGAACATAGATATTACGCAAGTCATCTGGATTTGCCCGTAATTCTCGTGGATACCGAACCCGAACGGCATAGCGTTCACGACCTTCCACGGTTTGTGTGAGTGGCATACCGCCTACAGCCACTTGAAGAATTTCCTGCACGTCCATTATAGACACGCCATATCGAGCCAATTGGTCTCGCTTAATATCTATGAGCAAGTACGGTTTACCCACGATACGGTCTGCAAAAACAGCTTGTTCCTTAACGCCTTCGGCTTGTTTGAGAATGTCTTCCAATTCCAGTCCAAAATTTTCTATCGATTTTAAATCGGGACCTTTTACCTTGATGCCCATAGGTGCCCGCATTCCCGTTTGTAGCATTACCAGTCGAGTTTCGATGGGTTGCAACTTGGGTGCCGATGTCACGCCTGGCAATTTGGTCACTCGAACTATCTCGTTCCAAATATCATCTGGACTTTCAATGTCCGGTCGCCAGTTTCGGTAGTACTCGCCATCTTCATCTTCAATCAAATCATTGCGCGTGGCAGTAGTCTTGAGCGATGCTTCGTCATAGTTTGCATCTTCATCTATCTCATTATTCGGGTTGATGATAAATTTGTCGTTCTTCAGTACAAATAATCCATCCTCATTGAATTTGTAGCGTTGTCGCTCGCCAGAACTATTCCGCATATATTCAGATTTATACTGAATGACATTCTCATACATCGATAACGGGGCAGGGTCGAGTGCGCTTTCGGTTCTTCCCGCTTTTCCCACCACGGTTTCGATTTCTGGAATGCTTGCCACCGCCATATCGAGCTGTTGCAATACACGCTTGTTTTCTTCTACACCTGCGTGTGGTAGGGATGTAGGCATCAAAAGAAATGAACCTTCATTCAGCGCTGGCATAAACTCTTTGCCCGTATTGCGCATTATGATAATACCCAACGTGAGCACCGTAACCGGAACGATTAAGAATAGATATCGATTCTGAAGTGCCCATCGCAAAATACGTTCATAGTATATCCTGAAAATCGAGAACACACCGAGCAGTCCAAAACAGATAATGAAAACAAATATTAGGTTCATCACAATGCTTCGGTCAAAGCCCAATGGTCGCCAGTATTCTGCTAATAAAACGACGATGGCAACAGATGAAATGATAATGTCAAGCAGGTTTTTGCGCTTTTTGGAAAGCGTGCCACGCATCTTCAAGAACGATGTGATGGCAAAGGCGATAAGAATTAGTCCTAACCAATAACCGTAAACGATAGCGAGAATTCCCAATAAAACAAGCAAGCCATTAATGGCATACTGTGTACGTTCTCGCACACTCGTC
>NZ_JAQPCH010000023.1:0-2642 GCF_028464205.1 Maribacter sp. PR66 | reverse complement strand
AGCGACCATCATATTCAAAAAATGCCGAAACCAATAAATTTGAACGGCATTTACGCTAACGTGTTTGTGTATGATTAGTGGCGTGTTTAAGCACCTAATTTAGCAAATACAAACCAAATAGAAAATCCGCGAGGATTTTCAGAAGTAGGCGAGAATAAGCAATTACTTATAGCCATTGTTGGCGGTAGTTTTTATTTAAATTGATTACTTAATTTATTCAAAGTACTTGGTCCAACTTTTCCATCAGCTTTCAGATTTGCATTTCTTTGAAAACTCTTAATTCCACTTATTGTATTCGAATCAAAATATCCGTCTGCTGTTCCAATATAATAGCCCAATTTTTGTAAAGCAAGTTCAATTATTTTTCTGTCCTCAATTGAGTAACGATGATGATATTTAATTGCAACCGAAGTTGAACTTTCAGAGTAATAGTTATTAGATGAGAAGTTAGAATTATAATTATTAAAAATTCTGTTTTGTTCAGCCTGGATTTTAGGATATTCTTCTCTCATCCAGCGTTCCTGTTCAGCTTTTATTTTTGGGTATTCTTCACGCATCCAGCGTTCTTGCTCCGCTTTAATTTTCGGATATTCCTCTCTCATCCACCTTTCTTGTTCTTTTTTTATTTCGTTATAATCAAACGATGATGTCGAATATGAGTATTTTGTCGAAGGTAGAGTTGTAGTTGGGTAAGTGTAATTTGTACTTGGCAAATCAATTGTTTGAGGCGTATAATTGTAATAATTTGTGGATGGCAAATAATTATTATCAGGTTCAATATATCCTTTCTTTCCAGTATAAGGGTTTACATTTGGTTTAGTTGTATAATTGTCTTTATTAGTATAATTTCTATTTGTTCTATAATGCCCTTTTACATAAGTTCCGTCACTTCGATAATAGCCGTTCACATAATGATTATTTGGATTAACCTGCGCTAAAAGAGGAATCCAAATCAATCCTATTAGAAGTATTAATATTATTTTTTTCATTTTTCGTTCAAATTACCGCCAACGGCTGTGGCTATGGAAAGTGCGGGATTTCAAGGCAATTACCTTTCCGATTAGCATTTAGTTTGTTTTTTGTAATTGCTTTCATTTTACCATTTTAGCCCGCATTTGCTATAGCCGATGTTATGTGCTGGCTTTATTTTATGGATTTTAGTACATAGTTAGGTATCATTTCATTTGGTGGTGTACTTTTTCCATAGAGTTCATATGAGTTGTAATTTCCGCCCGTAAATACTGTAATCATATTAAGTTCTGGCCAAATATTAATTTTTTGGCCACCATTTCCCGAAGCTAAGTATGAATTGTATTGTTTTCCATCAATTACAAAATATTTATGTTCCCATAGATAGCCATAATCTCCATCTTGCATTTGAAATGTTTTATCTACCCATTCTTTAGATAATATTTGTTTTCCATTCCATATACCGCCATCCTTAAATAGTTTAGCCAATTTTATCAGGTCACGTGGAGATATAGACATTTGACTAAAAGTATTCATACTTGCCTGATTTGGCTCAAAAGTCCAATCGTAATTAGAGATACCCATAGGTTCAAAAAGGTTTTCTTTGGCAAAAGTTTCAATTTGGTCATTGGTTGCAATCTCTACCAAACTTCCTAAAGTCAAAGGACATCCTGTGCAATAAGATGATTTTTCTCCTGGTTTTGTCACCATTGGTAAATCAAGTGTGTATTTAACCCAATCCTTGCTTTGCATCATTGATTGCTCATTTCCTTTGCTTGCTGGGTTATTATTTTCACAGTCCATACCGTGACGGTACATTAGAAAATTTTCTATTGTCAGCTCTTTTTTTCTCTCATCCAAGTTGGCAATTTTATCATACTTACTTTTAAAATAGGGTAGAAGCTTTTCTTTTTCGCTCTTAATAAACCCTTTGTCAATTGCAATGCCAAGAATTCCCCCAATGAAAGGCTTGGTAGCAGACCTTAATTGATGTGGCGTGTTTTCATCGTAACCGTAAAAATATTCTTCAAGTACTAATTTATTATTCTTATAAATCAAAATGCTGTGGACATCTGGAAATTCTCCCTTTATGGTTTCTTTTACCATATTGATTATTGGTTCGGGATTTTTAAATTCTTCTTCTATAAGTCCCGTTTTTAGACCATCTGAAGTTTCTTTTGGTTTTTCGTACCTGTAGTTGTCAGCGTTGTAAAAAAGTTCTTTTCGTGGAAACATTTCCATTTTTTCAAAGTCAGTTGTGATAAGTGCAAAAGATTGTCCACTGGTTCTATAACTTATGACTTTGTTAGATTTATCTCTTTTAAAAACTACTGGAATGTCCTGAATATTTGTAAAACTATCTAAGGCAATATGATTTAAAGGATATTTTGCTTTATCAATAACAGCATAGAGTGTTGTGTCAGGTTCTGAGGCTACAATATCAAGTGTGTTTTGATTTACATATTCGTATGTACCTTCATAATCCAAAAGTTTTTCGTATTCAGATTTCTCTTCTTGGGTTGAACATCCAACTATTAGTAAAATCAAAAGGTAAAATCTGTTCATTGAATTTGTGTTTAGCAGTAATGCGATGTTAATTCAGCTTGCACATAACGGTTCGTGTATGATTAGTGCGGGTTGAAACCCGTAGGATTTCGGCCAGTACCATCGCT
>NZ_JAQPCH010000022.1:0-2500 GCF_028464205.1 Maribacter sp. PR66 | reverse complement strand
TTGTTTTCTCTTCCTCCGGCTACTTAGATGTTTCAGTTCACCGGGTTCGCTTGCCTTACGGCATGACATGTCTTCAACATGCCGGGTTGCCCCATTCGGATATCCGCGGATCATATCGTATGTGCCGATCCCCGCGGCTTTTCGCAGCTTATCACGTCCTTCGTCGCCTCTGAGAGCCTAGGCATTCCCCATACGCCCTTTTCCAGCTTGTCGCCTTTCCTTTTGTTCTATTCTACTTGTACTCTTTACTTTATAAAGATTCGTGTTTCTTTCTTTTTAGGTATATACAACAACATCACATGCCGCTGTATTCCCTGTTCCAATATGTCAATGAACCTGTCGCCCCTAAAGGGCATGTGGAGAATATCGGAGTCGAACCGATGACCTCCTGCGTGCAAGGCAGGCGCTCTAGCCAGCTGAGCTAATCCCCCATATACCAGTAGTTGGTACATAGTAGTTAGTAGTTAGACCATAACCACTACTCAACTTCCAGAATTTCCAATACTTCATACTCAATGAACGTCACCCTAAAAAGGGGCTCGTAGTCCCAGGCAGACTCGAACTGCCGACCTCTACATTATCAGTGTAGCGCTCTAACCAGCTGAGCTATGGGACTGTCCCTACTTCAACACCAGTTAAGGCGCCTCCGTATTTGTTATATATCATGATTGCGGAGATTTTTTTCAAAGAACATAAATAAATCGAAAAAACGGGACCGAAGGACCTTCGAAGGCCGCCGGGGACCGTCCCTTGGAGGGACAATCTCTAGAAAGGAGGTGTTCCAGCCGCACCTTCCGGTACGGCTACCTTGTTACGACTTAGCCCTAGTTACCGATCTTGCCCTAGGCCGCTCCTTGCGGTGACGGACTTCAGGCACTCCCGGCTTCCATGGCTTGACGGGCGGTGTGTACAAGGCCCGGGAACGTATTCACCGGATCATGGCTGATATCCGATTACTAGCGATTCCAGCTTCACGGGGTCGAGTTGCAGACCCCGATCCGAACTGTGACAGGTTTTATAGATTCGCTCCGCCTTGCGACGTGGCCGCTCTCTGTACCTGCCATTGTAGCACGTGTGTGGCCCAGGACGTAAGGGCCGTGATGATTTGACGTCATCCCCACCTTCCTCACGGTTTGCACCGGCAGTCCCGTTAGAGTCCCCATCATGACATGCTGGCAACTAACGGTAGGGGTTGCGCTCGTTATAGGACTTAACCTGACACCTCACGGCACGAGCTGACGACAACCATGCAGCACCTTGCAATCCGTCCGAAGAAAAGTCCATCTCTGGACCTGTCGAACTGCATTTAAGCCCTGGTAAGGTTCCTCGCGTATCATCGAATTAAACCACATGCTCCACCGCTTGTGCGGGCCCCCGTCAATTCCTTTGAGTTTCATTCTTGCGAACGTACTCCCCAGGTGGGATACTTATCACTTTCGCTTGGCCGCCCAGGCCTCAAGGGCCCGGACAGCTAGTATCCATCGTTTACGGCGTGGACTACCAGGGTATCTAATCCTGTTCGCTCCCCACGCTTTCGTCCATCAGCGTCAGTACATGGTTAGTCACCTGCCTTCGCAATCGGTGTTCTATGTGATATCTATGCATTTCACCGCTACACCACATATTCCGGCAACTTCACCATGACTCAAGACCGGCAGTATCAAAGGCAGTTCTATAGTTGAGCTACAGACTTTCACCCCTGACTTACCGGCCCGCCTACGGACCCTTTAAACCCAATAATTCCGGATAACGCTCGGACCCTCCGTATTACCGCGGCTGCTGGCACGGAGTTAGCCGGTCCTTATTCTTACGGTACCGTCAACAGGGCACACGTGCCCCTTTTTCTTCCCGTATAAAAGCAGTTTACTACCCATAGGGCATTCTTCCTGCACGCGGCATGGCTGGATCAGGCCCTCGCCCATTGTCCAATATTCCTCACTGCTGCCTCCCGTAGGAGTCTGGTCCGTGTCTCAGTACCAGTGTGGGGGATCCCCCTCTCAGGGCCCCTACCCATCGCGGTCTTGGTAGGCCGTTACCCTACCAACTAACTAATGGGACGCATGGCCATCCTCTACCGCCCGAAGGCTTTAACCATCAAACGATGCCGTTAAATGGTACCACGGGGCATTAATCCAAGTTTCCCTGGGCTATTCCCCTGTAGAGGGCAGGTTCCATACGCGGTGCGCACCCGTGCGCCGGTCGTCGGCGGAGCAAGCTCCCCGTTACCCCTCGACTTGCATGTGTTAGGCCTGCCGCTAGCGTTCATCCTGAGCCAGGATCAAACTCTTCATCGTTGTTCTTTGTTTACTCGTCCCAACGACCTCCGAAATATGACTCCCCGGCCCCGATTCTCTCGATCTAATTCTTTATATTCTCTACCATCGCATCCCATTAAAAGGACGCGATTCTCTCCACAATATTTCAATGAACCATTTAATAAAAGTGCCGGTCGCCCGACCCATTCATCGCCCAGTGCCTCACTAAGCGGGTGCAAATATAC